>JBBRWY010000096.1:0-1847 GCA_038248875.1 Treponematales bacterium | reverse complement strand
TTTTGACTTTACACTGGAGCCACTCTGGTTCACGCTGGAGTACCACTTTCCGACCTGGGCTATTGTCCTCGAAGAACGCATTCCTTATTCCCTCGGCTTCGACTCCGGATTCCTCGAAAAAGGCTGGCTGACTCTCGACGGCAAAGGCCCAACCTTCTTTTCCCTGGGGGTACTCTACAAATGGTAGCACACACAATTAACCGCTTGTCCGGTTTTCGCCTAACGCTACTTATTCCCGCCGCCCTCCTCGTCGTGCTTGCCATGTTCACCCTTGGCAGTTGCCAGTTTCTCGGCATGGACATGTTCCCGACAATTCTATCGCGTGCGGAAGCAGTACTTGATCTCAAGGCCGAACTTCGGGGTGTAGGTGTGACGGGAGAGTACAAAGTGACCTCAATGACATTCCTTACGTCGCCGACAACCGGAACAAAATATATTTTCGTAAGAATCTCCAAAATTTCTGAAGCCCCCCGGCTTCTCATTCTGAATGCGGAAGATTTAAGTGTAAAAAAAGTTTTTCAGAATCCTGTAATTGGAGATTTGATTTTTATTGATATGGAGAATTATTTTGTAACCGGTAACAAAAATTACCATCTCCGCATCAATGCCACAACTCTTGAAGCTGGAATCAATGAGACTCCCTCTTTTCAATTCTATCCACAAGGTTTTACCGAGGGACTAACAAGCTGGCTTGTCTGGTATGATTCCATGACATTTTCTTTACATTATTCACCCTATACTGCTGCTTGGGGTGGAGGAATTCAAGCATCACAGGTTCTTGACTCAATGTCCCACAGCGACTGGTCCTTACAATCCCTGTATTATGAAGGCAGCACAATCCGCCTTTTCTTCAATTCAATAAATAAAGGCCCGACTCACATTGTATCCTTCCAAAATACCACTGATTTTATTTCTGCTTTTAGCTCACCAAACATTTTTGCATACACCGGAACCACCGTCGTCACAATCCCTTCGGGAGACGACCAATCGGGGTGGCTGACACGGAACGGAGCGATTATTCTGACACATGACAACCAGACGCGGTTGGTGCGGTATGAAAGTGATTCGGGCAAGGAACTTGACTCGTTTGTATTGAATGATACAGAAAATACCCGATTCACTTTTTCACCTGATGGAAAAAAGTGGCTTATGTATGATGGCCGTACCGGCAAGTTGCATCTCCTGAGGACCTGGTGGTAAACATGAAATATAACTTAACATTCGCGATACTGCTTTTATCCGCGGTCTGCACACTCAACCTTTTTGCACAGGAAACGGCAGACGGAAATAATGAACCCAAACAAATGCGCGTCATGACGGCTCTGGATTTTTCGCTGACTGGATCTGTGGAAGCAATCCCGTTCGTGAAGGATGTTGAAACCTGGGCGGCGGCTCTTGATTCCGCAATCAGTAGATCAAAGCGCGTCAGCTCCGTTAAACGTGCCGATGCTGAGGGTGACTTGCTTGTCCAGGCGACCCGTGCGGGATTTCAGGTGACTGCTTCTGTTTCCGTACTGGTAGAAACAGGCTCCGATACCGCAAGCGCGAAGTACCGTCTGGTCGACGTCCTATCCCGCAAAGTCATGGCCGAAAATACAATTACCGGGCCGATCCCGTACATAAATGAACTGGCCGAAACGTTTTGGATTCCACTGATCGTCGAACTCGAAAAAATGACCGCAACCGAACGCCACTCATATATCCGTGTGCGCGCCGAGCCGGGCACAATCCTGTATGGCTTCGGCAAAACGCCTTTGACCGTGGGTATCGAAGGCGAGATGCGCATCGACACCTTCGTACCCGGAACCTATGCCTGGCGAGCGGTACGAAAAAACACGCAAGTCCAG
>JBBRWY010000095.1:0-3087 GCA_038248875.1 Treponematales bacterium | reverse complement strand
TCGAACGTATGATTCGAAACCGTCAAAGGCGATATCTTCGGGAAGCGAAAAGCCGCTTAAAGCTGTATCTATAAGATTGAGATAATTTCGGGTGAGTCTGAGGAAACGGTTTTTGAGTACGGGATAGGTGAGAGAAAGGGCACGCCCCATTTGTCGATAGCCCGAGCAACAATTGATCCGGTCATCTAGGTCTTTATAGTCAACATCGGAATGAGTCCAATACTGAAGTGAAAAAGTCTGGGTAGAGGATGTTTTACCGCATGTGAGACAGGAAAAACGGTGAATCAATCCACGGGCTTTGGTGAAAAATGATCCGTATTTTATGAACCAGCGGGTTGATTTTGCCTGATCCCGGTCATGAAAGGGACAAGCCGGATTCGGACAGAACTCGGGGAGCGGTATGGACGGGTGTTTGGTAACAGGTTTGGGCAATATAATTCCTCCTGGAAAGAGACTGATATGTGTTCTCTCCAGGATATATATACAAGGCTTTCCGGGGTTTTGGCTTACTTTTTATTAAAACAACAATATTCATAGCAGTAAGGTTAGGAAAGGATGGTCCCGGAAGGAAAACCTTTGCAAAAGGTTGTTCTTCCGGGAAGGGGCTGGATTAGTATTCTACTTTTTCGCTTGCTTCGCTAACGAAGGTGTCGACTTTGCCTTCGGCCAAGAGGCGTGCGATAGTCTTGTTGATTTCGGCAACGAGAGCTGTTTCGCCTTTCTTGGCGGCAACTGCGGAACCGCCATCATCGTCGGTGAAGGTGTAGGTTGCAAGGAGGAGATCTGGGTTGGCACCGAGGTATGCTTTCGCTACGGGAAGCTCGGCAACGATAGCCTCGATTTTGGCGTTTTTCAGTTCCATCACGAGGTCAGGCAATTTGCCGAGTTCCTTGACCTGTGCGTGGGGTGCATCAGCATCAGCTTCGGCAACGCCTTTGATGCGGAGCTTGGCCATTTTTACCTGGATGGCTCCGCGCTGGGCGCCGATCATGGCTTCTTTGAGGGAATCAACGGATGTCTCATACTTGGCTTTGTCGGCTTTGCGGATCAGTACGCCGTGTTCGGCATGATAATAGATTTCGGAAAAATCGACATTTTGCTTGCGCTCGGCGGTGGGAGTCATCCCGGCGATAACAACGTCCACATTGCCGGAACTGAGGGCTGCGAGGAGACCGTCAAAATCCATATCCTTGATTTCGAGGGTGACCCCAAGATCTTTTGCAACTTCTCCGGCAATCGCCACGTCGAAACCAACAATGGTGTCTTTTCCATCGATTTGGGTGTGGAATTCGTAGGGGGGATAATCCGCGGAAGTTCCAAGGACGAGTTTCCCGGCTTTCTTGATGGCATCGAGACGTGTTTCCGGTGCCTTTTTTGCGCAGCCGGAAACGGATGCGACGAGGACGAGTGCGGCCAGAGCGAGCAGCATGTGTGCATTTTTTTTCATTACATACCTCCATTATTGTATGTGTAAGTTGTTTTACAGTATATTGATTTGCCGAAAGGAATGCAAGAATGTGCGGTTTGACGCAGTATTCGGCATCCAGTACGTTTTAGGGAGTATCTATGCGGGAAACGGATAGTTTTGCGGGAACACAGGCACAGCGTCTTGTTGATAGTCTTGATACCCTGTACGTGGAAATCGAGTTGGCTCAGGTAGAATGGAAAAAGGTAAGTCCCCATAATTGTATCGATGGATGTGGTTCCTGCTGTGTGAACTTCGAACCCGATGTACTCGAAATCGAGGCTCTCCATCTTGCAGCCTGGATTGTGTATCACAAGGGCGACTGGGCCGATGCTATCATGAACGGTTCTTTCATTTCTCCTCGGGAAGATCCCGAATTCGGGTGTCTTTTCTTCGATCCTGCAAATTCTAACCATTGTACCGTGTATGGCGGGCGTAGCATGATCTGTCGGCAGTTCGGATACTCGTGTGACCGCGGAAGGGATGGTCGTCCCCGCTGGAAACCCTGCAAATTTCCATTTTTCGGGAAGGAAGAGCAGAGTCGTCAGTTCACCGAGACAGAAATGCTCGAAAAATTCGGTAAGGTGCCGCCCGTGATGTCTGATATTTCGGCACAGGTAACAGCCTTGATGCCAGACGGGATAAACGAACGGCTTTCATTGCACGAGGCGCTTCCTGCAGCGATAGCAAAAATCAGGATGCTGCAACGTTTTTCACTTGATAATCAATAAAAAAAACACTATTATGCAACCGACTTGATTTGAAAAGGGATTTTTTAAATTAAGCAAGGAGTATTTTATGTCACTAGATTCTATCCTTGATATTTTTCAGGGAGTAGGAACTTTGTTTGCGGTGAGTCCGTCTTTTGCGTTTGCGCGTGTCGGTCTCATCATTCTCGGTGTCCTTCTGGTATACCTCGGCCGGAAAGGTACACTCGAGCCCCTATTGATGATCCCGATGGGTCTCGGAATGGCTACCGTCAACGCTGCAGTGATGTTTTTTGATCCCCTGAATCTTCATGGTGGGATCGGAACACTGTTTCTCGAACCGAGTGCCGGCGGTGTCGCAGCAAGAACTGTTGCAGAAAACACCTCGGATCTCATGACCATCCTGCAGCTCGACTTTTTGCAGCCCGTGTATACCTTCATGTTTTCGAACGGTCTTATCGCCTGTCTCGTTTTCATGGGAATCGGAGCTTTGCTTGATATCGGATTTGTCATGATGCATCCGTTTCTCAGCATGTTTCTTGCCCTGTGCGCGGAACTGGGAACTATTCTCGTGCTTCCGATTTCCACTCTTTTCGGATTTACGATCAAGCAGAGTGCGGCTATCGCGATGGTCGGCGGCGCTGACGGTCCGATGGTCCTGTTCACGAGTCTCAAACTCGCTCCCGAACTGTTTGTTCCCATTACGGTCGTTGCATACCTCTATCTCGGTCTGACTTATGGTGCCTATCCATACTTGATCAAGCTAATGGTACCGAAAGGTATTCGGGGAACACCGATGCCCAAAGAAGCTCATGATGCCAACATCACTTCATTTCAGAAGCTCATGTTTGCAGTAATTATCTGCGTGCTTCTTTCGTTCCTTTTTCCTGTGGCTGCACCGCTTTTCTTCTCGCT
>JBBRWY010000094.1:0-3285 GCA_038248875.1 Treponematales bacterium | reverse complement strand
GGCTTCCATTTTGTAGAGTACCTGGGTGATATTCCGCTTGATCGCGAACTCGGGATCGACGCCGATGACGGACCGCAGGGGGCCACTCATGCCGAGGTCGGTCATGTAGGCGGTGCCGCCGGGAAGGATGCGCTCATCGGCTGTTTGCACATGGGTATGCGTTCCAGTTACCGAAACTACGCGGCCGGCAAGATGTAGGCCGAGGGCCTCTTTTTCCTGATTCGACTCGGCGTGAAAATCGACGAATATTATGGGCGTTTCTGCGCCGGTTGTTTCCAGTTCGGCTTTCCAGACAGCAAGCTGCGCGTCGGCACAACGGAATGGGCAATCAATGGAAAGCATATCTTCTCTGCCCTGCAGGTTGAGCACGGCAAAACGAAGACCGTTTTTTTCGTAAATAGCAGAACCGCGACCGACCGCATCGGGGTAATTTGCCGGCCGTAACACTTCGGGGAAGGTTTCGAGCACGGGCCAGAAATCCCTCTTTTCGAAAGTATGGTTGCCACCGGTAATCACATCGGCGCCTGCAGCGAGGACAAGACGAGCGTCTGACTCGGACAGGCCGATCCCCGCGGTCGCGTTCTCGCCGTTTATGATGGTAAAGTCGACGTCTTCATTTTGTATGAGTTCGGGTAAAAGGGTGGAAACGCTACGCAGCCCGACAGGGCCGAAGATGTCGCCGCCCAGAAAAACGATTATGTGATTATTCTTCATCGGTATAAACTGCGGTCCTGAGACTGTTGATGATCCCTTTGCGCCAAGGCACCTGCCGTTCGTCGAGGGCCCGGACGGTACGTTCGATATCGTAGGGAATGCGCACAACCTCGAACGAGACCGTGTCACCGGTGACTTCGACTATCCCGAAGGATGCTCGATTGTCGCGATCGAGAGGCTTGCCGAGACTTCCCGGATTGAAAATGCGTGCCTTTTTTACCGCCTGGTTGCGCGGGACATGGGTATGGCCACAAATATACAAAATATTCCGTCCGGTTTCGATTTTCGATTCATCGAGGGTTTCCTCGTCCGAGCCGTGGCGGCCGTGGATCATATCGACATGAAATCCTTCGGCTTCGAATTGATGGCGGATAGTCAACACCCGCAGCCACTCGAGGTTTTCGGGCGAAATCTGATCCCTCGTCCAGCGACAATGAATGACACCATCGGGACTACCGAAATAGGGATTATGGTCGAGCGCACGTTCGTTGATGATGTATCTGTCGTGATTGCCGCCGAGGTAGATTTTCCCGGGAAAGGCCCGCAGCGCTGTTATGGTTTCTTCGGGAAAGGGGCCAAGATTGACGTAGTCACCAAGGAAATATACCGGCTCACGGCTGAGACTGTTGGCTTCGAGATAGTTGAAAAACGATTCGAGCGCAGGCAAATTAGCATGAAGGTCAGACGCCAATATAAATTTCATCAAGGATTGAGTATAGCCTATGTTCCGCGTATTATCAATCCGGGATTTACAGACGTACCTTTTTGAGGAAGAAGAACTTCACTTTAATGAAAATATAGAAACCGGCACTGATCAAAAAAGCTGAAAGAACCAAAAACAGCACATTCCGCTGGTTTTTTGCCTTGAGAAGCGCAATTTCAGCCTTTGATTTCATCTCGCTCAGCAATGCAATTTCAGTTTCATACTCACTGGCCTTCTGTAATTGCGCGCTCGCGGACTGCTCGAAGGATTTCCGCAAATTCGCCGTCGTCTCCCGTTCCATCGCTAATTGCGCGTTCAAGGTTTTCGATTCCAGTTGCAAGGTCAGCACTTTGCCCTTCAATTCGCTGGCCCGTGAGAGCCAGGTCAGTCTGTCCGTCTCCCAACTTTGCGATATCGTTTCGAGTCTCGACAATTCCGTCTCCGACACCCGGAACCACTGCTCGCTGTGCAGACTGGCAGCCAGCGAGCATACACACAAACACACCAAGAAAAATCGTTTTGCGCGCATGTTCAATCCCCGTTTTTTGAATGGAATGCATACATTATGATCACTCCAAAACGGCAAATCGTCAAATGTTTTTTTTCAGGTTAGGGCGATGGCCTCTATTTCGACCCGGGCACCTAACGGAAGACCGGCGACGGCCACAGTCGATCGGGCTGGTGGAAGAGCGGGAAAGAATTCGGCATACACTGCGTTCATTGCCTTGAAGTCCGCCATATCGGTAAGAAAGACAGTGGTCTTGACGACACGATCCAGGGACGAACCTGCGGCCTCGAGGACCGCTTGCACATTCATGAGGCACTGGCTTGTCTGTTCAGGAATACCACCCTCCACGATCTTTCCGCTATCTGGGTCAAGCGGAGTCTGTCCCGAAACAAATACGAGATTTCCTGGAGCGGAAAATCCGCCCACACTGATCCCTTGGGAATACGGTCCGATTGCCTTCGGTGCTTTTAATGTAGAAACGGCTTCATGTTTCATTTTTCGCCTCCATAATTGATACATTATGATTCTACCCGCACCGGGTGTCATCGGTCAAACGGGTCTCCATTCTATGTAGCATGCAGAACTCTGAAAATTGTAGACAAATGTACAGAAGCATCTTAAGATAGTTGCATGCAACAAATTAGAGACAAAAGACCAGTCGCACTGGTTACCGGAGCAAGCAGAGGTATTGGTCGGGGTATAGCCGAAGAACTTTCCGCAGGGGGATGGTCGCTTGTAATAAACTATTGTGGAAACGAAAAGGCCGCTGAGGAAAGTGCTGCAGCCTGCCAGGTGCGGGCCATTCATGAGGGCCAGAGATTCATCATCGTACAGGCAGATATTTCCCGGGCCGTAGACCGTGAGCGTCTGGTTGAAACCGCATGGACGCAGGCAGGAGGCATAGATGCCCTGGTAAACAATGCAGGCATTGCTCCCAAACAGAGGGCAGATATTCTGGAAGCCAGCGAAACTTCCTTTAATGAAATCATCAACACTAACCTTGGTGGCCCCTACTTTCTGACCCAGCTTGTCGCGCGTCGAATGATTGCAGATGCACGGAAAGGGCAGTCCATTGTATTTATCACATCTGTTTCAGCCGAGACTGCCTCTATAAATCGGGGAGACTACTGTCTTTCAAAAGCGGGCCTTGCAATGGCAGTAAAGCTCTGGGCAACACGTCTGGCAGCAGAAGATATTGGCGTTTACGAAGTCAGACCCGGCATCATGGCTACCGACATGACCTCTGCCGTAAAAGAGAAGTACGATGCGCTTATCGCAGAGGGCCTGGTCCCGCAGAAACGCTGGGGAACAGCAGCCGATGTCGGGCGGGCCGTGCGGTCACTCCTGGAAGGGGACTGGG
>JBBRWY010000093.1:0-3771 GCA_038248875.1 Treponematales bacterium | reverse complement strand
ACTCGGGGTTCTTCAGCGCCGGAAAGCAAGGATAAAAAAAGAAAGAAAAGTGCCGTAATGGTTCTGTTTCTCATTAGTAACAGTATAGCATTTGTATTATTTTTTACAAATTTAACCTTTTTTCGCCGTTCAGATACCGCAGAGTTACAATATAGAAGGATTATTTGCAAAAAAGGTACTATTATTCTTGCGTAATCGAGGCTATTTGCGTAAAATGGCACAAATGCTTTTTTAGGAGGACTCATGAAACGAATGCTACGATCGGGCCTGTTGGCCACCTTTGCGCTCGTCGCGCTTACCGCAACTCTTTTGGTATCTTGCTCGGATCCAAAAGCCGTCAAGGAATTTGTCATGTCGAACGGTTCGGAACCGACTCTCGATCCGAACCTCATGACCGATGTTCCATCAACCAATGTCTACCTCGGACTTTTTGAAGGTCTTGTTCAATATGATCCCAAGACCAACCTCGGCGTGCCCGGTGTCGCCGAATCCTGGACCGTCAGCCCCGACGGACTCAAACTTACATTCAAGCTCCGCAAGACCCAGTGGTCAGACGGAACCCCGGTCACCGCCAAGGATTTCGTATACAGCATGAACCGCATCCTTGATCCCGCAACCGGCGCCGAATATGCTTATATGCCTGGTATGGTTATCAAAGGTGCTGCAGAATTCAACGCAGGTACCGGCAAAGCCGAAGATGTCGGAGTCAAGGCTCTCGATGACTACACCCTCGAATATACCCTCACCGGACCGGCACCCTATGCCGTCGATATGTTCGCTCACAACGCCTTCGGACCGGTTCCGAGACAGTCGATCGAAAAATACGGTAACGAATGGACCAAACCGGGCAACATCGTGACAAACGGTGCCTATACCCTCAAAGAATGGAACGCTCAAGAATACGTATTGCTCGAGAAGAACGCGAAATACTGGGATGTCAAAAATGTGAAGATCCAGTCCATCAAGCTCCTCGCCAGCGACAACGACACCACCAACTATAACATGTTCAAGAACGGCGAAACCGACTGGAATCATGGTATCGCGGTAAGCAAGATCGACGAAATCAAGCTTCGCCCCGACTATCAGAGTTCGGCACAGGTTGGAACCTACTATTACAGCATCAACAATACCCGCGCACCGGTAAGCGATGCCCGTGTACGCAAGGCTCTTGCCGCTGCAATCGACAAGAAAACCATGGTAGAAAAAGTGACCAAGGGTGGTCAGATCCCCACCGATTCCTGGGTTCCTCTGATGGCTGGCTATACTCCCCAGAAGGGCGTCAGCTTCGATCCCGCAGCCGCTCAGGCATATCTTGCCGAAGCCGGCTTCCCGAACGGAAAGGGTTTCCCTGTTCTCACCATCGTGTACAACACCAACGAAGGACACAAGGCTATCGCTGAGTACATCCAGCAGCAGTGGAAAACCAACCTCAACATCGACGTAACCCTCCAGAACATGGAATTCAAGACTTTCATCGACCTCCGTTCCAAAGCGCATGATTTCACTATCTGCCGCCATGGTTGGATTGGTGACTATCTCGATCCCAACACCATGCTCGACCTCTTCGTTACCGGCAGCGGCAACAATGATGGTTTATATTCCAATACCGAATATGATGCCCTCATCAAGCAGGCCAGCACCTCTTCCGGTGCTGAACGCATGAAGCTCCTCGAACAAGCTGATGCACTTCTGATGACCAAGGACCAGGCCCTCATCCCGATGTATCACTACGCAAACCAGGACCTGATCGACACCTCCAAGTGGGGTGGCTGGTTCGATACTCCGCTCGGTTTCCATCCCTGGAAGTTTATTTTCAAAAAATAGTCACTCCGTTTGATTTCGGGGTCACCATCGGCGCATTCGCGTCTGTGGTGACCCTTTTTCGGGTAGATACCCGAAGGGTGTCAGAGAGATTTTTATTAAAGGGAAAGGCAGTATGTCAAAGTTTATCATCCGGCGATTGTTGAGTCTTATACCGACCATGTTCGTCATCATTACGATCAGCTTTTTCCTGATCCGTTTTGCTCCCGGAGGACCGTTCTCCGGCGAAAAGAACCTGCCCGAGCAGGTGATTGAAAATATGCTCAAGAAGTACCATATGGACGAGCCTCTTTTCAATCAATATTTGCGCTATTTCAGCGATGTTCTCCGGGGCGACTTCGGTCCCTCCCTCAAGTACAAGGAAACATCCGTCAACGAGCTTATAGCCCAGACATTCCCCAATTCGATAATTCTCGGTTCCCTCGCGCTTGGCCTGGCCGTGTTTCTAGGTATTGGTTTCGGCATCGTATCGGCACTCAGACAAAACAAATGGCAGGATTACGTGGCAATGTCACTTGCAGTACTCGGCATTTCGGTGCCTCTTTTCGTGATTGGACCTATACTGCAAGTCGTTTTCGCCCTCAACCTCAAGTGGGTACCGGTTGCAGGCTGGATTGGCCGCAACTGGCCGCGGACACTTATTCTACCGGTAATTACCCTTGCATTTCCCTATTTTGCTTATATTGCCCGGCTTTCACGAGCCAGTATTCTTGAAGTACTCCGCTCCGATTATGTACGGACAGCACGGGCGAAAGGCCTCAAGGAATCGGTAGTAATAGTAAAACACGTCCTTAAAGGTGCTATGCTCCCGATCGTCTCGTACCTTGGACCCGCCTTTGCGGGGATTCTCACCGGCTCTCTCGTTGTCGAATCGGTTTTTGCGATTCCCGGCGTCGGCAGGGTATTCGTCCAGTCTGCTCTTAATCGCGACTATCCGCTCATCATGGGCGAAGTCGTCATTTTCGGCCTTATTCTGGTAGTCATGAATTTTATCGTAGATATAGTCTACGGATTGCTCGATCCGCGTATTTCATACAAATAGGAGAACGGAATGAAACCCACCACCAACTCGGAAACTAACGAGTTCAATCAGCAGGTGAAGCCCGTTTCTCTGTGGGCAGATGCCTGGAAACGGCTCCGGAAGAACAGAATGGCCCTTATCGGCCTATGGATTGTTGTGCTGTACGCGATAATAACCATAGCGGCCCCGATTCTTCCACTCAACAGTCATGTAGCACAGGAATTATATCACGCAAACCTGCCTCCTTCGTTCCGCTCAGCAGGTATCGTTGCGCGCCAAAAAACCGAAAACCGCCTCGAGGAAATCAGTGCACTCGTGAGTGCCGGCCGCGACGACCTCAAAATAGAATATGATACGGTGAAGCGCGATCTTGATGCTCTCAATGCGGACATCAAAGTGAATCCCATCCATAAGCGCGTGTATATTCTCGGTACCGATAACCTCGGCCGCGACATGCTTGCCCGCACGATTTACGGCGGCAAGATTTCCATGATGGTCGGCCTCGTCGGCACTCTCGTTGCGGTATTCCTCGGAATTCTCGTGGGCGCGATTGCCGGTTACGCGGGCGGACGAATCGACAATTATCTCATGCGTTTCGTTGATATCATGTACGGTATGCCCTATATGCTCATCGTCATCATCATGATGGCCGTGTTCCGCCGGGAAGGCCGAAGTTCTATCGTGATCCTCTTTGTCGCAATTGCGCTCGTATCCTGGCTGCAGATTGCCCGCGTCGTCCGCGGCCAGATCATCAGCCTCAAGAGCGCCGAATTCGTCGAGGCTGCCCGCTCGATGGGTGCTACGTCCGGCCGCATCATTTTCAGGCATCTGCTTCCGAACACGATGGGTGTCATCATCATTTTTGCTTCCCTATCCTTGCCGAGTTTCATTATGAGCGAATCTTTTCTTTCATTCCTTGGCCTCGGCGT
>JBBRWY010000092.1:0-4560 GCA_038248875.1 Treponematales bacterium | reverse complement strand
GTCATGAAAGGGACAAGCCGGATTCGGACAGAACTCGGGGAGCGGTATGGACGGGTGTTTGGTAACAGGTTTGGGCAATATAATTCCTCCTGGAAAGAGACTGATATGTGTTCTCTCCAGGATATATATACAAGGCTTTCGGGGGTTTTGGCTTAGTTTCTTCAAAAACAACAATATTCATAGCAGTAATCAACAATTACTTTTTGGCGTCCAGTCCCAGCAAGGCCTCGAGTTCATAAATATTCCGGATATGCCCATAACCCTCAACAGTAGCAAGTTCAAGATAGCGCCCTGTTTCGTCCACTATCACTGCTTTCCCGCAGATATTCTTATAGCCTTTCACATACTTGGGGTGATCATCAACAAAGAGGGTTTCTGCAATGGAATAACCGGAAGGTTCAATGGCCGACCTGAAGCTGTCAGGATGGGGTTTGCCGCGTCCGTTGTTAAAGGTCAGGTCATACACCCCGAGGAAGATATCTTCGATATTGAAAAATTTCAGGAGGCGCTTTGCGTGGGCCATGGGCGCATTGGTGAGGAGGGTCATCGGGAGGCCGAGAGACAGTAGATATGGCCGGAGGTGTTCGTCTTTTTGGAGTTCCTCTATTTCGCTATCGGGATGGACAAATTCGAAATATCGGTTCTGATCCGTCAGATTGTGTTCCATTGTAAGCCATTCCATTGTCGTGCCGTAGGCGGGCAATCCTGCAGCTCGCATGCATGTGCCTTCTTCAAGTGAAACGCCAAGATGCTGGGCAATAAAGGCGAGCATTCGGCGAGTTATACCCTCATCCATGCCGCTCGAGGCTGGATATAGTGTATTGTCCAGATCAAGAAGTAAATGTCGTATCATAGCTTAACTATACCATATTTACGGGACACTTTACATGCCGGGCAGAACCCGAGCTTCGATCAGCGTAATACGTCCGTTCCGGTCAAACAGAGCCTGTGAATCCTCCCGGGTCAGGGCATTTCCCGAGCTGGTGTGACTTTTGATCCCGTTTTCATCAGTAGTCACGGTAATGGAAAATTTTTCGCTCTCCGCGGCGATATGGTAGACAAACCGGGTTCCGCACCAGCTGAAGGTAAGGGTACTGTCCGCATGGAATTCCTCGCGTCTGAGGAGGGACGGCCGTATTGAAAGGCAGCCGTCTGAAATTACTAGGCCGAGCTCGCCCCAGCGGGTGATGATTTCTTCTTTCACTTGGCCGGTCATGCCCGGTTGTTTTGCGCCCTGTCCTGCGGGGGTATGTGAATATGGGTCGGTCGGAAAGGCACCATACGCTTCGGGCGTTTTGTTGAAACCAATGCCTTTACGGATGTCATAGTAAACGAGGGCAAGTTCTTTCCTGGTGCATGGCTCCGTTTCTGCAAGAAAAATTTCCTGTACGGCCAACATCAGCTTCGAAACCATGTGCCAGTAAATGCTGCCGAGACCCTCGTAGGCGTAAAAGGTGCCTGAGCGACCGGTAAAGCTCTGGTGAAGGAAGGTTTTCTCGTATAGTTCATGGATGGCCGGGCCCCCGAAATCCAACAGGGCAGAAGAGTATGAACCATTTTTTCGGATGGCTTCAAGCGCTTCCTCGAGTGCGAGTCCATTTCGGAACGCGGGATTAAAGTGGCATCCCCCTGCTGGATCGGTATTGATGATCGAAGTGTCGTCCGTACGGAGCATTTCGGCCAGAAGCGGAATCGCACCTGCATCGGCAGGATCGACGGTATTTTTAGTGCAGAAGAGCGGGAGATCTTTATCAGGATACAAGAGGTACGAATACTGGTCAGCGCGGAAGAGCGGGCCTGTTTTAAGCGCACGGCAGAGATCAAGGGTCTCCCTGCCCGAAAGGATACCGGATGAAAGGACTGCAACCTGTCCTTCGAGCATGATGGTCAGCCGCTGAATTTGCATGCCGCCGTCCGGCGCGATGGATAGGGTATTGTAGGAGTGAAAGAATCCGTCCTCCCTGCGGTTTGATCTGATTGCGAATTCTGCGTGGCAGAGAAAAGCTTCGAGGCCTGCACGGATTTGATTCCGAGATACCTTTTGTGCCGTATGGGAATAGCCGTCTTTGTACAGGGCTTCTCTCTGGGTTTCAAAGAGCTTTCCGGCTTCGTCCATGAAGGCGCGACGAGGGGCAGGGGTTTCAAGCTTTGTAGGATCTGCTGTCTGATACTGGAGCGCGAGGGCGATAAAAAAATTGGCTGTTTCGGATGGAACACTGAAAACGTCAACGGGGGCCGATTCGTACAGATCAAGCAATAATACGATAAAACGACGCATATAATAGAGGGTAACCATTGAAAGCCCATATCCCGCCAGGGCGTTGTTCGCGTCGTTCCATTCAGGGCGCTGAGTATTCAGCCAGATCCCACCGCCGGGAACGAGGTTTGCCATCTTGGCGCACAAAATTGAGAGCAGTTTGGTCGTGAGGCTTACGAGAGCCGGTTGGCCGTCTGCTGCCTGCACGAGTTTCGCATCGCTCCCGTTTTTTCGGACAGCTTCCTCTATGGCCTTGTGCAGTTTTTCGTCAAAGATGATGGTGGAACGGGGGTTTCTGACGATTTCTGCGTATTTTTTGAGGCGGTAGGGAACATTAGCGCTCGAGTACCGGCATCCATCAAGGCTGGCAAGCAGTCCATCGCGGTCGAAACGGTTTTGGAGTTCGAGCAGCTTGGCGAGGTATATGATTTGGTGGTCGCCCCAGTAGCCGATATTCGACCAGGGATTATCGCTCTCTTGCACTTCCCAGTCGATACCTACACGCGTCAGCCGGTATGGATTAAAACCGTCCGCCGTCGTCGCGTTGAGAAATTTGGCGGTCATGTTGTCGAGATACCGGGGGTAGGAGAGGGCGAGTGCTTCCCAGTTCTGGAATATATCCCGCCAATTACCCTGGTAGTTCAGCTTTCGGTTGCCGCGCGCATCCTTGAGCTCGATCGAAAAGCGGTTCCAAGGCCTGCTCGGGTCACCGTGCCGCCTTGAAAAGGTGAGTGGGAGATACTCGAGAAAAAGGCGCTCTAACTGGGGATTGCCTGTTTTTTTCACAGCTTCTTGCAGGAGATGGTACTGTGTTTTTTCGCCGAGTGAAACAGCGAGTTTTTGTGCCACGTCAGAAATTTTTCGGTTGCGTTCCAAAACAAAAGAGATAAAATCTGTGGTATGAATTAGGTCATTTTCGGCAAATACACCGCCACGCATTATGTTAAACAGTACGTTGGCCTCGTGGTGGACACAAGTGGCTGTATCAGCAGTATCCTGCATCCCGTCGGCGACTTGGATGTATCGCTCGAGGAGAGAGACTCCTCCCTCTATATCCTTTTTAAGCAGTTTTTGCGCATGTGGCCGGTCTTTGAGGGTTATTCGAAGATTGACGATATCAGTTAGGTCAAGGCCGGTGTCGAACACCTGGTACCATTCCGCAATATCACCGGATTTTTTGGATGTTTCGGCGAGTTCGATGTTCCGTTGGATGAAAAAAGACGCACGCTCTCCCTTGAGGACCATCTCTGTCGGGAGGAGTTCTCCACAGCGGAATGCATCGGGCGTCGAGGGTGATACGTGCAGACTTCCCTGGCAGCTGAACCAGCCTGTATTGGCGAAGAGTCCTTCATTCGGCTCTGCTTTGTCAGTTACTATAGATGTTACCGAGAAAACAGCAATACCGCTTGGGACGTCGAGGTCTGTTTTCTTATAGGCATCGAGAAGGACGCTGTTGTCGTTTTGGAAGTCCGAGGTCACGCAAGCCGGCAGAATGTTCCGGCAACCGTCGAGAACCAAGATCTGCCGGGTTGAGCCTGAACGATTGATGATCCGTGCATGCCGTACGAGACCATATTTATCCGAGGACATCCATCCATACTGGAATGTGAGCTCGAGATCCAGGTTGATTTCCTCAAAATACACTTTCGAGCCGCTGGTGTTTTTGTACAAGTTCCTCTCGATGTTCCATAGCCCCCGCTCGGCGTCCGTAAAAGGCTCCCAGATATATTCGGTGCCATCGATTTTTGTACGGAGAGCAGTGAAGGGTCCGGTATAGAAACGTGCGTCGGAAACCTTATCCGCAGTGTAATAGGGGAATAGTGCGTTATCGGAGTTGATGCGTCCGGCCGTCAGCCCTCCGTTGGACCACAGAAAATTCCAAACATCCGAGGAACTGACGATAGTCATGAAAAAAGGCGGCATTGCGTCGAAGTTACTTATTTTATAGAAGGATTCGTCAAGAAACCGGGTAAACGAACCCGTCGGTTTTCCCGAGCGTGTGTTTCGCAGCTGTTCTGTAGTCAATCCTTTCATTACATGCTCCTCTATGCATAGCCTTGTTCGGGTTCAGTATAGAAGCAGATAGTTTTTAGTGTCAATAAAAAAGGCAACCGGTTGCCAAAAAGAATACGGGACGTAGTTGAGCGGAACCTGCTGCTACGTAGGGCTTGCTGAAAAAAGGTTTAAGCAGCCTTTCTGTGTATAGTTCCAGGATTTTTCGATAAAATTTGAATAATATCTGTTAATTTACGTTTTGGAAAACCGAATAGAAAAAGGACAAAAATAAATCTGGCGCGAAGCCT
>JBBRWY010000091.1:0-4647 GCA_038248875.1 Treponematales bacterium | reverse complement strand
GCCGTCCTTGTACCATTGTGGAATTATGTTCCAGCCGAGACTGGCCCCGTACGACCATTCAGGCGAATACTGAAAATAAGCGCCCGCTTCCGGTTTTAGGATCGGGCCGAAGTAGCTAGTGTTATTGTAGGTCTGGAAGGCGAAACCGGTCGAAAGAGATACCGGAACATGGATGCGATTAAAGACAAACGCATAGGTTGCCTTGAATGTCAGGGGTAGATAGAAATAGAGATTTTCACCCAAAGTAGGATTGAACGAGAATGCAATTTCTCCTCCGAGTGCTATTTTCGAAGTGATGAACCGCGAATAGCCCACCGTTCCGGATCCGCCGAGCTTCATGTTGGTATCACCCTCGATCCCGTCGGGGGTCAGGTTAAATAGGGGAAACCCGAAGCCCAATCCCATGCGAATAAATTGGTCACCCTTGCGTATGGGTTCGTACTGGAAGTTCGAGTCCGGTTTTGCGGGTGCTTCGGCAGTTTGCGCGAATGCGAGGGACAGCCCCGCTAAAGTGAGGACAATGGTGGTGATCAGACGTTTCATGGTTTTACTATACCTCATTTTTTCTGCTATTGTCTATCAAAGGCAGTACGTGTTACAACAAAGAAAGATGTCATCTAGTTACGTTGCCAATTAATATCGCATTCGAGGTATATATGAGCGCTGTTGTCATTGATGGTTTTTCGGTAGCAGCATCGATTCGCGCTCGCGTCGCGGAGTCGGTTGCTGCGCTCAAGGTAACGGGTGTTGTGCCGTGCCTGGCGGTTGTACTCGTCGGGGAGGATCCTGCTTCCGTTTCATATGTAACGGGTAAGGAGAAAGCCCTTGCCGAAGTAGGCATCGCGGACCGGAGCTACCGACTCCCCGCAGCCACTACCGAACATGAACTCCTTTCCTTGATTGCATCCCTCAATGCCGATCCATCGGTTCACGGCATTCTCGTCCAGCTCCCCCTTCCCAAACACATAAATGACAGTCTTGTCATTATGGCCATAGATCCCGCCAAGGATGTTGACGGTTTCCATCCGGTCAGTATCGGCAACATGGTGATAGACCGTCCCTGCTTTCTGCCCTGCACCCCGCACGGAGTTCTCGTGCTTCTCCGCGAGACGGGAATCGTCACCAACGGGGCCCACGCTGTCGTTGTCGGACGTTCCAACATCGTCGGTAAACCCCTTTCCATCCTGCTCGCCCGCCGTGACTGCAACTCGACCGTTACCATATGCCACACCGGTACTCGCGACCTTCCCTCAATCACCCGTCAGGCAGATATTCTCGTCGCGGCTATTGGTAGGCCCCGCGCCATTACTGCTGACATGATCAAACCGGGAGCAGCCGTCATCGACGTCGGCGTCAACCGCATTCCTGACTCAACCAAAAAAAGTGGTTTTCGACTTGTCGGCGATGTCGATTTCGAGAGTGCCTGCGAAGTTGCTTCTTTTATAACACCGGTACCTCGCGGAGTAGGGCCCATGACTATCGCCATGCTGATGGAAAATACCCTTCTTGCGGCGAAAAGGGCGTCCTGTTGATCGATATCCAGAACGAGCGGGACACCCGCGATATCCCGCTCCAGAAGGTCGGCATCAAAGGACTCAAATATCCCATCCATGTCCTTGACCGCGATCATAAGCGTCAGTACACCACCGCCAATGTCAATCTCTACGTGAACCTTCCCCGGCATTTCAAAGGGACTCATATGAGTCGGTTTATAGAAGTGTTTCATCAGCATCGTGACAGTCTGTCGATGCCCCATTTTCTCGGCATGCTCGAGGAGATCCGCACGTCCCTCGAGGCTGCGCGGGCTTACGGCGAGATGAGTTTTCCCTTTTTCATCGAAAAAGCAGCACCCGTTTCCGGTCAGTTAGCACTGATGTCTTATGAATGTGCCTTCGAAGGCATGGTTTCCGACACCGAAGAGAAAAATTTCTTTGTTTCAGTCGCTGTACCCGTCCAAACGGTCTGCCCCTGCTCCAAAGCTATTAGCGCCTATGGTGCCCACAACCAGCGTGGCATTGTCCGGGTCAAGCTCGAACTGGGGCCTTTTTTCTGGATAGAAGATCTCGTCACGCTCATTGAGGGTTGCGCTTCGAGCGCCGTTTATTCCTTATTAAAGCGTGAAGATGAAAAGTTCGTCACCGAAGCCGCCTACGACAATCCAAAGTTCGTCGAAGATATGGTGCGCGACGTTCACCTGGCAATTCCCCGCCTCGGCGATTTTCCCTGGTACAGTGTCGAGACCGAAAATTTTGAAAGCATACATAACCACAGTGCATTCGCGTACGCGGAGGGCGGTTCCCGTTGACTTATTTTTTTGAAACCTACGGCTGCCAGATGAACTATGCCGAATCGGCTTCGGTCGTACGGCTCCTGCTCGACCTCGGTTGGACTGCCTCCGATTCGGCCGACACCGCAGACCTTGTCATCCTTAATACCTGTTCGGTGCGCATTACTGCGGAAACCCGTGTATTTGGCCGCATCTACCACTTTTGTGCGCAAAAACGCACCCGGAAGCTGACCATCATCGTCATGGGTTGCATGGCTGAACGCATTCGTGACGAGCTCAAGAAAAAGTATCCCAAGCTTGATTACGTCGTCGGGATGTTTGAACGGGATACGTTCGTGGAAATTTTCCATGCAATCGGAGCGGGCCGAACGTACACAAATTCCGTTTCGACCGACGAAACTCCCGTCAATTCTTATCATTTTGCGCAGTCTTCTTATGAAAAGGGCGCCTTCCAGGCCAATGTGCCGATCATGAACGGCTGCAACAATTTCTGCTCGTATTGTATCGTCCCCTATGTTCGGGGTAGGGAAGTGTCGCGCAATATGGAAGATATTCTTGCCGAATTCGATACTCTTGCCGATCAGGGCGTGCGCGAAGTTACCCTTTTGGGTCAGAACGTCAATTCCTATCACTATGTTGAACCTGAAACAGCAACGATCATCGGTTTCCCGGAACTCTTAACACGGATTGCCCGTCGTATCGAAGTCAAGAATCGCATTCGTTGGGTACGTTTTATTTCGAGCCATCCAAAAGATCTATCGGACGAACTGATCGAGGTTATTGCCCGCGAGCGGGTGTTTTGCCGGTATCTGCATCTGCCGGTCCAGCATGGCTCCAACCGCATTCTCGAAGCCATGAACCGAAAATACACCCGCGAATCCTATCTCGCGCTGGCCGAACGCATTAAAAAGCGTATCCCCGACGTAGCGCTTTCCACCGACATCCTGGTCGGGTTTCCCGGCGAAACCGAAGAAGACGTGGAAGCAACGCTCGATATTGTGCGCACCGTCCGCTACGAAGCGGCTTTCATGTATCACTACAATCCCCGCGAGGGAACCAAAGCCTTCGATATGCAAAATCGCATTCCAGACGAAGTTAAAAAAGAGCGACTTGCCCGGGTCATCAAGCTCCAGCATGCTATAAGCACCGAACTTATGCGCGCGCGGGTTGGCTTGACCGTCATGGTTCTTGTCGAATCCACCTCGCGCAACAATCCCGACGAACTGTTCGGCCACACCGAGCTCGGCGAGATGGTTGTTTTCGGCGGAACCCTGGATAGGACCCTCATCGGTCAGTTTGTCGAGGCAGAACTGACCGGCTTGCGCGGACGAACGTTCCGTGCGAAAATAGACAAAAGAATTTCTGATTTTTCCTGACCCGAGGGAGGCCCTGAATGCCCTGGAAACTAGTCTCGTTCCTGTTCATGCTGATCCTCGCGACACTGTTTATCGGCTTCAATCTTGAAAATCGCTGTAATGTGTCATTCATTTTTTATACTTTTTATGATGTACCGATATTTGTCAGCTTGTTGTTCGCGTATGCGGTCGGCGCACTGACCGTCATTCCCTTTTTCTGGGCGCATCGCATCCGGCAGAACCGCCGGCCGTCCTCGACTGGCTCAAAAGGAAACATGTCGGGTAAAAATGGCAAGTCTGCCGGCAGTGCTAAAAATAAAGCCGGTTTATATCCGCGTGATTATGACATTGATTGAATGAAACCGATGAATAAACACACCGTTTTGTGCAGCTTTCTTCTCTGTGGCGTTTTGTCGGGCTTTTTTGCCCAGACGGCCGTTTCTCCCGCGGTTAGCCAGATTCTCTCTTCGTCTTTTGCCCTCGAAAAACAGGCCGACGTTATTGCGTCGCTGACCAAGGGTGCCGCAAAACAGCCGCAGGGCGATGGCCGTAAGTCTATTCTTGCAGCCCTTGCCGGTTATGAGGAACGGCTCGGTCTTTTTGATGCCGTGCGCGATGAAGTTCACCACATCCAAACGGGTCACACCCTGCTGATGCAGGTAGTACACGGCGTGAGAATCCTTCTCACCAAAAATCGCCACCAACACGTTGGCACCGGTCACTTCTTTTTTGCCGCTGCCGGTGGATTGCACGTGCATGATGGCACGTTGAATCACACGCTGAAAGCCCAGCGTGGGCTGCGTGTCTACGTCGTCTGAACCCGCCACCTGAGGGGTATTGTCTTTTATGAAATTTGCCAGTGACTTGCGCAAATCGTCAATATTGACAGAGCAGGCCCGCATCACTTCAGCCGCACTGGGGTTGTCCAGCAAGGCAAGCAACAGATGCTCGACTGTGATGAACTCGTGACGCTGCTGGCGCGCCTCGACAAATGCCATATGAAGG
>JBBRWY010000090.1:0-4831 GCA_038248875.1 Treponematales bacterium | reverse complement strand
AAAGCGATGGCGCGCTCATTAAGGACAAACAGGGGTGCTGGCATTTCCTTTGTGGCGCCTTTAATCCAGCGATAACCGCTCTCGTGTTCGTTTCCCCAAGATGGATACAGCACTTTAGCCCGTAAAACCGCAGCGGAAAACCTCTTTTCCAGAGACCTGAGAAAATCTAGACTGCAGTAGTCTGAAAACCCACTTGTCTTGGCTGATGTCTTCCGTGATTCGCCGGAATCTCGACTCTCAAGATATTTCTGTACCATTGCGGTATCCAAGCTGGTATGGGGCAATGAAAAAGAAGGGATTATCGCATGGGTATGTTTACACTCAAGGCAACGCAATCGAATGATGGGAAGCATCTCGTTGTTGTGATATTTATAGTACATGGCATGAAGCCCCCAAGCAAAACAATTCTTGCAGGTAGGACATGGTTTAAGGGTAAAAAAGTATAAAATTGCTGCTTTTCCCATGAGCGGGTTATAGTCTTCTTTGTTTATGTCGAGGTATAATACTTTGTCTTTTTGTTGGAATCCGGGTGGACTCTTCAAAATATACCCGGATTCTTTTCTTCCTTTTATTAAAATGTGTATATTTTAATGTCGGAATATTTCCTGATACACGCAGGATTAATTCGGGCAGCTACAGCAACTTAAACCTTTTTTCAGCAAGCCCTAAGTAGGCATAACTCCGGTAGAGAAAAAGCCATCAATCACTTCCAATAGGATCTATATATTTATTGATATATTTATCAATATACAATATACTCTATATAAGAAGGATGAACAATGCTTACCACAATATCAGTACTACAATCCATGATTCCGGTGTCCCGCTTCAATAAAGGTGAAGCCGGTAAGATTTTTGATGAACTGTCTCGTGACAAAACGAAAATTGTTGTGAAAAACAATGTCCCTGTAGCTGTTATATTGAGTCCTGAGGAATATACTCGCCTCGTAGAACTAAATGAAGATAATATGCTACTAGCTGAAGCTGCTATACGTATTTCTCACGCTAACCCTAGTGATTATATTTCAGAGGCAGATTTCATAAAAACTATAGGATTAACTGAATCTGATATCGCCAATTGTGAAGAAGTTGAGATAGAATAATGTCTTGGACTATTACTTTTCTGAAGGTGGATATGGAAAACCGTTAGGAAATAAAGAGAACACGAACCTGACGGGGTGTCTAAAAATCAAACTGAAAAAGGCCGGTTTACGTGTTGTGTATCGCCTTATACGAACAAAAAAAGAAATAAGCATTATCGTGATTTCAGTTAGGTCAGATAATGCGGTATATGCACTTGCAGAAAAACAGATTTCTGATAAATGAAGTTTTGTCAGTAAATAAATACCTGGAGCCTCTTGCAAAAGTCGATTACTTTTGCAAGATCCTCCCTAAACTGAGCTATTTATAAAAATACATTACTGAACACTGCATCTTTAAAAAGATGTGTTTTTCTTCCACCAGAGAAAAAGCGGCGCTGCACTACGAAATGTCCTGGCGCAACAAATACAAAAAAAGCGCCATTGCTCAAGGCGGGTTAATTTGCTAAAATCCAACAAATTATCCCGAGGAGTGACTATGGCCGGATTATTGCAGTCAAACTTGAAAAGCCTTCCTTTATTGCACCGGGGCAAGGTGCGCGACATTTATGCCGTCGGTACCGACAAGCTTTTGGTCGTCCAGACAGATCGACTTTCGGCATTCGATGTGATCCTTGACGATCCGATCCCCGGCAAGGGCAAAATCTTGACTGCCATGTCGAATTTCTGGTTTGAAAAATTCGCCGACCTCATGCCGACCCACGTTACCGGGATTGATCCCCTCTCCCTGGTCGCCGCCGACGAGCGCGCAGAAATTGAAGGCCGTTCCATCGTTGTCAAAAAACTGAAACCGCTCGCCATCGAAGCAATCGTGCGTGGCTACCTGATCGGTTCAGGCTGGAAAGACTATCAAAAAACAGGGACCATTTGTGGTCATGCGTTGCCCGCCGGACTCAAGGAAGCACAAAAATTACCGGAAGTGCTTTTTACCCCGTCCACCAAGGCCCCGGCCGGCGCCCATGACGAAAACATCTCGTATGAAAAGGCAAAACTCATCATCGGCGCCGATATCGGCCGCCAGGTGCGGGATGCATCGATCCTAATCTATTCAAAAGCCGCCGAATTCGCCGCTACGAGAGGTATCATAATCGCCGACACGAAATTTGAATTCGGTCTTGATGATACGGGCACTGTCCATCTGATTGACGAAGTCCTCACCCCAGATTCATCCCGTTTCTGGCCGGTATCAAGTTATCAGGTAGACATGTCGCCACCCTCCTTCGACAAGCAGTTCGTGAGGGACTGGCTCGAAGAGCAAAACTGGAACAAGAAAGCGCCATCTCCCCGCCTACCGCGCGAGGTAATCGAAGCAACCGAAGCAAAATATGCAGAAGCGTTGCGGTTGTTGACGACATAAGAAAACCGAACGGATACGAAGCAAATCTGTGATATACTCAAAGCATAAGGCTCTTGGAGACAATATGAAGCGTTTTATTCCGGTATGTTGCTCTGCGGTTTGTTTAGTCGGCATTCTGTCGGCGCAGGCGGATTTTCAAGCCCCATCACGATAGACAGTAACCACAACCCCTGCTTTCAACATGCCCCTTACCGCAGGTGACTTTTCCAAAAATGAACTTTTTGCCACTACATGGGGCGGCAGTATCGGATTGAAATACGCGCTTCCCACGTCACTACCTCTGGCGTTGCTTCTGGGTGTGGGCTATTCAACCAGAGGCTTCCTTCCGGTATCAAACATAACCGTTCCCGGTTCGATCGGCGAAACGACGTTTCTTGCGGGTACTTCGATAACTAGGCAGTACAAAACCGGTCTGTATAGCGGTGGAAGCATGGCCTTGGGAGTTGCCTACACCCTTCCCGCCGCATCTTCACGAACGCCTCCGTCACGGCTCAAGATTCTCGAATTGAAAAACCTCGAATTCGGAAATATCTTTCCAATATTCCGTTCCTATTAGGATAAGAATCCGGTTGGAACGATAACCATTATCAATACGAGTTCAGAACAGGCAACCGCCGTGCGCGTTAGTTTTTTGATCAAACAATATATGGACGGTCCGAAAGAAAGCGCCGTCATACCAAAATTGAAGTGGGTAAATCAGTCACCCTTCCCCCGCTACGGACTTTTCAACGACTTCGGCGTGACGGAGGCGACAAAAGTGACGGCCGAAGCTCTTGTTGAATATGGCGCAGATACAGTCAAAAGCAAGACTGCGACCGTTCTCGTCTACGACCGTTCTCGTCTACGACCGTTCTCGTCTACGACCGTTCTCGTCTACGACCGGAACGCGGCAGCCTTTGTTTCGAGCAAGGACCCCTGGGTACTCGATTTGACGGGTAATTTAATTGCTGCGACGAAGGATTCACGGAATTCCGAAGTTTCCAAAAATCTGCAAGCCGGTATTGCATTCCATGAAGGATTGCGGGCTTACGTCACGGGCTATATCCTCAGTCCTAACCGGCCCTTGGCTCAGGAAGTAGTCAATCCCGAAATCGTTGACAGTCTGAAATTCCCCGGCAAACCCTCGGGTACAAGGAGGGTGACTGCGCCGATCTTTCAGTTTTATATACATCATTTTTCGAAGCTGCCGGTATTGAAACTGCATTCGTTACCATACCCGGCCATAGTTTTATGGCGTTCGATTCTGGCTTCACGTTCGAAGAGGTCCGCGCCCGGTCTCTGGACGAGCGGGAGTTCATAGTCACTGCCGGCAAGGTTTGGGTTCCGGTCGGGACAACGCAGCAGAACGCGAGCTTTGTCGAGGTATGACGGAAGGTTGCCGGCGAATGGATGGAATCTGTTCTGAAAGGCAAAGCAGCTTTCTATCCCATCCATGAAGCTTGGTTGACATTTGCTCCGGTCGGCCTCCCCGTCGACGGTTCCACCGCGACCCATCCTTCAACAAGTAAGGGAAAGGCTGCTTTCGATATCGAGGTTGCAAAAATCATACAAGCCGAGCGCAACACGCGGATCGCCCTGCTCGGTCCGGCTCCCGCTTCCGGAACTGTTAAGTTCCTGAATTCCCGCGGTTTGCTTTACGCAAAATACGGTTTGTATCCCGAAGCGGAAAAAGACCTTAAAGCCTCGGCCCAGGGTCAGTATCCTTCGGCTCGCGTAAATCTCGGTAATATCTCGCTTCTCAAATCCGATCCTGATGGCGCCTACACCTACTTCAAACAAGCCGCCTCGCTTATTCCGAATAATACCCGCCTCCTCATAAATTTCGCCAAAGCCGCCTCGGTACTCGGCAAGAACACCGAGATTATAGCCACCCTCGATCAAGTGAAAAAACTCGATCCAAAAATCGCCGCCCAATACGCAAATCTGGCACAAAACGGAAGCTCCACCACCCGCGCTGCAGCTACAGAAGGTGAAATGTTATGGTTCTGAAAAATAGAATGAGCAAGAGGAATCCTATGCTTATAAAAAACAAACGTACCAAACTGATATATGCAGTTCTTGCCGTCTTTACCGCTTCTCTGGTTTTCATGGGTTGTACGAATCCGCTCACGGAGACCGTGAAGGCGATTCAGGCGGAAGCGGAAGCGCCGATGATTACACCTGCAAAGTTTAGAAACTGCTCTCAAAATTGTGCTTCTAAAACTAACCGGCTTTTCTACAACCATCCCTACCAGTTAGGCAATCAGGTGCTTTGCTCTCCATCCCGACCCCGGCTGTCCCTTTTCATATGCTACCCCTGTAGTAAAGTCAATAATCGGTGGATTTTCTTCTTTCATCTGCCAAATCTGTTCGCACCAGAGCGCCTTCATCTTTT
>JBBRWY010000089.1:0-5057 GCA_038248875.1 Treponematales bacterium | reverse complement strand
GCAAAGCTGACGATTTCCATTTCATCCTCCGCTTCACTTGTATGCAGGATTTGCCCTCCTGCCCGCATTCCCGGGAAAGTGAGTTTATTTCTTTTAAAACCCCGTAAACTAACAGAATATGGGGAAAAAAGGTGATTTGTTCTTGACAAAATAGTAAACCGGTTTAATAATGTGGTAAAGCGGTTAAGTAAACTGCTTTAAAAGTATTTGTCTTTTATTTTATGGAGGAGACACATGAAAAAGATTATTGTTGCCGCACTCAGCCTCGTACTGATTGCAAGCGTCGGATTCGTCGGATGCGCAAAAAAAGAAGCTGCCAAGGCAGAAGACACCATCAAGGGAAGCACCCTTACCCTGATGCAGAACAAACCCGAAATCGATGCCCAGCTCAAAGCCTATGCAGCCGCATGGGGAACAACTAATGGCGTTACCGTTACCATCAAATCGATCGGTGGAACTTCCGGCGGTATGGGACCCCAGCTCAAATCTGACTACGCTGCAGGCGATATGCCTGACGTTTTCGCCTTTGACGGTATCGAAAGCTACAAAGAATGGGAAGGATCTATCCTCGACGTTTCTGACCAGCCCTGGGTATCCAAGACATCCGTTGCATTCAAATACAACGACAAGGTATTCGGTTTCCCCGTTGCTGTTGAAGGTTGGGGTATGGCTTACAATGCCGATATGCTCGCGAAAGCCGGTATTGATCCTGCTACCCTCGTAAACTACGATGGCTACAAAACTGCTTTCGAAAAACTCGACTCCATGAAAAAGGAACTCGGAATCAATTCCGTCGTTTCCATGGCTGCCGCAGTCGAAATGGGCTGGGTAACCGCTCATCACAACTTCAACTCCCTTCTTTCCAACGGCCTTCCCTATGGAGATCTCTCCGTGGTTAATGCCCTCCTTGCCGGAAACGTTGACGCGACCCGCCTGTCCGAATATGCCGACTGGGTCGAACTGCTGTTTAAATATGCCGACAAGAGCGTGCTCACCACCGGCAACTACGACTCCCAGGTTGGCGCGTTCGCAACCGGAAAAGCTGTATTCCTGCACCAGGGTAACTGGGTTGACGGAAACCTCAAGGGTGTAGCGAACTTCAAGATGGCTTTTGCTCCCCACGGATCGATGAAAGCTACCACCGATGGTATCTTTGTGGCCGCACCGTCTTTCTATGCAATCACCAAGGATTCCAAGAATATCGCCGCTGCCAAGAAGTTCCTTACCGACCTTGCCACTACTCCCGAGGGAGCAAAGTACATGGTTACCGACGCTGGTATGATCCCCGCCTTCTCCGGTATCAGCCTTCAGCCCGCCGGTGCTCTTTCCCAGTCCGTACAGGCCTGGTCTGCAGCCGGAAAGGTCTATTCCTGGAGCCAGTACTACTTCACCGGAGACTTCCGGGACAAGACCCTCACCCCGATCTACAACCAGTTTGCCGCAGGCAAAATCAAGAAAGCTGCGTTCATTGACCTGATGACCAAAGCACTCGTCGCCAACAAGAAGTAAGCGATAATCCGGAGCAGCGGTCCTTGTGGCAACTGCTCCGGTTTTTTTATGACCTGACAGGTAAAAGGAGAGGACATGAATAGCAAGAAAGAAAGGTCGGTGATTTTTTGGCTGTTTTTGACGCCCGCACTTTTGGCGTTTGCCGTGGTAATTGTCATACCCTTCTTTTTGGGCGTCATTTATTCGTTTACCAACTGGACTTCGTCCTCCAGAGTCGGGGATAATCTGCGTTTTATCGGGTTTGAAAATTACATTGGCAGTTTTAAAGATCCCGCGTTTGCGTATTCCTTCGGCATTACCGTCATCTATACCTTCTTCAACATGATCTTCATCAACCTGGTGGCCTTCATTCTTGCCATGCTCGTGACGAGCAAACTCAAATTTCGCAAGATATACCGTGTAGGCTTTTTCGTCCCCAACCTGATCGGCGGACTCATCCTTGGTTACGTCTGGCAGTTCATTTTTAATAATGCCATTCCCTCTCTTGCCGGCTTCAGTAAAATTTTCGCTTCACTTGCCGTCCCCGAAAACCTCATGCTTGCCAACCAGTCCACCGCCATCATCGCCCTCGTTATTGTCGGCACCTGGCAGTACGCCGGCTATATCATGATGATATATATCGCCGCTATCGAAGGTGTTCCTGCCGAGCTGCACGAACAAGCCATGATCGACGGTGCGAGCACCTTTCAGCGCATCCGGGCCATCGTCCTGCCCATGGTCGCACAGGCTTTCACGGTAACGATGTTCCTTACTCTCGTGCAGTCCTTCAAGCAGTTCGATGTGAACGTCTCGCTCACCAGCGGCGGTCCCTCGGCCATGTTCAATGGTATACCGATCCTTGGTACCGAACTCCTTGCCCTCAACATCTACAATACAGCCTTCCTTTCCAACAAGCTCGCTATGGGCCAGGCCCGTGCAGTCGTGTTTTTCCTCGTGCTTGCAATTGTTTCTCTGATACAGGTATCGATCAACAAAAAGAAGGAGCTCGAACTATGAAAAGCGCCAAAATCGGACGGTACCAGGGAGAGATCGTAACGATACTCCTCTTTATTTTGTTCCTGTTTCCCTTCGTTCTCGTTCTGATCAACTCCGCAAAAACCGCGTTCGAAGTAACCCAGTATCCGCTCGCACTACCCGCGGAATGGGGAAATATTATCAAGAACATCAAGACCATCTGGACAAGTGATAACATTCAGTATCCGTCGTCTTTGTTTTCCTCGTTCTTCATTACCATAAGCTCCCTTGTGTTCCTCAATCTTCTGTCGGCACAAGCTGCCTGGGTTTTGGTGCGTACCAAGACGAAACTGTCAAATACTGTTTTCTTTATCTTTGTGGCAGCGATGGTTATTCCCTTCCAAATTGTCATGTTTCCGCTGCTTACCTGGCTCCGAACTATCACCGATTTTACCGGGATCAGACTGCTGCGCACGTATGCCGGCATGATCATCTGCTACATCGGTTTCGGTATCTCGCTTTCAATTTTTATGTTTCACGGATTTATCAAGAGTATACCGCTTGAGCTCGAAGAAGCGGCGACGATTGACGGCTGCAAGAGACACGAAATTTTCTATATGATAATCTTTCCGCTTCTGACTCCGATTCACGCGACGGTTGCGGTTCTCAACGGAATTTGGATCTGGAACGATTATCTTTTGCCGTTGCTTATACTTGGCAAGGGAAACGCAATTCAGACCCTTCCCTTGGCCGTTTCGAACTTTGCCGGCGCCTTCGTAAAGCAGTGGGACCTCATTATGACTGCGGTACTGCTTGCGATGATTCCGATAATCATCTGTTTCCTTTTGGCCCAAAAATATATCGTCAAGGGAATGCTAGCGGGATCGATCAAATAGTGGTATTGTATAAGCGCAATAGAGGGTTACCGACATGAGAACAACAATTAATGATATTGCGCGTATAGCCGGAGTTTCCAAAACAACTGTTTCCTTCGCCTTCAATAATCCATCGAAGATATCGAAGGAAACACATGTGCGAATTATGGACATTGCCCGGGAACTGGGCTATGTCCCCGATCCTGTCGCGCGCACGCTTGCCATGAAGCAGACCAAATCGATCGGCCTGCTTCTGCCACAATCCATCCAGGAAGTGTTTCTCAATCCCTACATTGCAGAGATCATGCGCGGTATCGGTTTTGTCTGCGACTGGGAAGGTCTGTCCCTCGGTGTACTATCGCCTCTCAAGGGTGTGCTTGCTCAAACAGTACGAAACGCGGCCGTAGACGGCATCATCACCCTTGGCATTGCGCCCGGAATGAGTGTGCTCGAACTGTTCAATCAGCGGGGACTCCCGTTTGTGACAATCGACGGTGCGAGTGATGATGGTATAATCAATGTGGGGATCGATGACGAAACGGCGGCCGAGGAACTGATGGATGCGGTACTCATCGCGGGACATCGGGAAATAGCTATTTTTACTTTGCGGAATGTTACACTCTGGGACAACGGGGCTCATTTCAGCCTGACGAACGAAACACGACTGACCGGCTTTAACCGGGCGCTGCAGAAGCACGGGCTTTCGTTCGGCGGACATACGGGGATACGCATTTATTCCACGGAAGTTTCTATAGAAAGCGGACGGCTTGCTGCGCGCGAGGTGCTCGCCGAAAAACGAAAGCCGACGGTGATAATCTGTCTTGCCGACGTGCAGGCTTTCGGCGTCTATGAAGAATGCAGGATCGAGGGCCTGTCGATACCGACAGACATCTCGGTGGTGGGATTCGACGATATCCCCTTCTCGGTGTTCATGAACCCACCGCTTACCACTCTCCATCAACCGGGATTTGTAAAGGGAGAGAGCGCTGCGAAAGCGCTTGTAGCCCTGATTGCAAAACAGCCGGTGTCCTCCGTGAAGCTCGACTCTCATCTGATCGTACGCGGCTCGCTGCGGGACATCAGCGGTTAAATATCCTTGATAGCTGACAGGGTTTGCTTGATTGAAGGACCGTTACCTGACGGCTGGGATATGTTGGGGAGCGAGAAAAATCGCTGCAAGCAATGACCAGCAGCTCCGTACGCCACCGCCTTGTTTCCGAGGGAAGCCGGAGTAACTTCACAGTTGATCGGCAGGGTGTAGGGCCAATTGTGTTTGATCTCGACACGTATTTTTTCGGCGAGTCTTTCGGTGAGATCTTCGGGAAGTCCTCCGAGAAACACATAATTTAAATTGAGGACATTGACGAGAAGGGCGACATGCCGCGCAAGCTCGGTAAACACCGATGCGGTGATTGACATATCCGAGCCGATTTTGTCGCCGCTGATATCGCTTGACTGAAACTGGCCCAAGTTGCCGCTTTCCCACAGAATGCTGCGGAATTCCCCGGCCGAAAAATCCTTTCCGTAATGGGTCTGGCCGTTCAAGATGAAACCGCAGCCGACCGACAGGTTTTTCGGGCTGGAAGTTGTTCCGGTGATCCGGCGGATTTCTGCGAGCAGGAAGAGGGCGTTATCGAGGTTGACTCCGTGTCTGATGGTAATTTCGCCGAGACAACCGCAGCGTGCGTCGTTTTCGATATACACCGGTGTATTGTATTT
>JBBRWY010000088.1:0-5279 GCA_038248875.1 Treponematales bacterium | reverse complement strand
CTTTGCGATAGATGGTATCATACAGTTGATTTTAGTAGTAAGTTCCGTTAAACGGAAAAGGATTTTCATGCAATCATCAGTTTCTGCAACTTCTTCACGACCGGGCCAGTCCCGGTCTGCCGGTCAGACAGCGGGTTCCTCCGCTCGTCGCGAGCCGGCTTCCGGCCCCACATTTGCCGGATCCGGATCTGCGCGCAACCGCCCGGCTGCAGCACGTACCTCATCAGCCTCACATAGTCCTTCTGCCCCCCGAAGTCACTCGGCTTCCCGTCCCTCGACCGATTCCCGCTCCAGCCAACCACATCTCCGCAATACCCGGGCACCTGTCAAACAGGCAAGCGGCCGTGGCAACCGTGTAAAGCAGTATATCGATCCTGCTCGTTTCATCAGCGAAGCGCGAAAGATCGAACAGGTCGAGTACATCCCCCGGAACCAGTTTCGCGACTTTAAGGTGCAACCGCGCATCATCGCCAACCTTCTGGAAAAAGGCTACGAAACACCCACCCCGATCCAGGATCAGACCATACAGCTGGTTCTTGACGGTAACGATGTGGTCGGTATAGCGAACACGGGAACCGGCAAGACTGCTGCCTTTGCTGTCCCCCTTATTCACGACCTCGTTACTCACATGGAAAACCGCCTCCTTATCATGGCCCCGACCCGCGAATTGGCCCAGCAGATCGTCGAAGAAATGCTGTCGTTCTCCAAGAACTGCAACCTGAAGATCGCCCTCCTTATCGGTGGCGCTTCGATGCACCTCCAGAAGCGTGACCTTAGGTATAATCCCCGTGTTGTTGTCGGAACCCCCGGTCGTATCAAAGATCACCTGAGCCAACACACCCTTGATCTGACCCTCTTTAACCGGGTCGTTCTCGACGAAGTGGATCGTATGCTCGACATGGGTTTCATTAAAGATATCACTTCGATCCTCTCGAAGGTTAATCCCGTGCGCCAGTCGCTCTTTTTCAGTGCGACTATGGAACCCGAGATTTCCAAACTTATAGAGAAATTCGCCCGTAATCCCAAGACTATTTCCACCCGGGTTGGCGCGACCATCGACAGCGTCAGCCAAAACGTGGTGTGGTACAACAATGTGTCTGACAAGATTGACAAGCTGCACGAAATCCTCATCGGAAACAACTGTGGCAAGACCATCATTTTCGACGATACCAAGCGCTCGGTAGAACGGCTCGGCAAGGAACTGCAGGATCGTGGCTTTAAGGTCGACCGTATCCACGGTGACAAAAGCCAGTCCCAGCGTTCGCGGGCTATCAAGCGGCTCAAGACCGACGAAATCAATATTCTCGTGGCGACCGACGTTGCTGCGCGTGGTATTGATGTATCCGACATCACCCACGTTATCAATTTTTCGCAGCCGAACACCTATGACGATTACATCCATCGTATCGGTCGTACCGGACGCGCAGGCAAGACCGGACAAGCCTTGACCTTCCTTCCCAAGTAGATTGAAAGGGGCGGCAAAAAGAGTTACAGTTACCCTATGAAGCTTCATCGTGTAACGTACTGTATACTCTTTTTGCTGTTCCTTTTTTCTAACGTCTTCGCTGCACAAAAGAATCGCCTTTCCGTTATCAGTACCGGTTATTTTGATTTCATCTATCCGGAAGCTTCGGCAGATACTGCCGCCTATCTCGCAGAATACGCTGACGGTCTCGCCGACGAGATATGCCTTCTACTTGATACTTCAATGAAGGGACGCATTCCAGTCTATTTGAATCCCGATATTCAGCAATTGAACGCGTATTACACTCCCTTTCCATACAATAAAATCGTCCTTTATGACACCACACCGACGGACGGCAGTCTTGGAAGTTACCACAATGCTATCCTCAAGGTTTTTTACCACGAGTTGACCCATGCCGTTTCCATCAATGTACGGACGCCTTTCTGGCAACTGATGTCCGCCGTTTTCGGCGATATCTTTTCCGTCAATTTTGTGGTCACGATGCCGCTGTCCTTTCTGGAAGGGGTAACTGTTTCCTTCGAAAGCAGAGACGGAGAAGGAAGACTCAATGACCCCTTTACCCGGCATTTTTATATCCAGGACAAGATAGAGGGAAAAACTCCTTCCTGGAAAGATGTGGCCGGTTCCCGCGACATCTATCCGGGCGCTACCGCATCGTACCTGTACGGAGGAGCCTTCTCGGCTTGGCTGCAGGACACGTACGGAATGGAAAAATACGCCGAACTCTGGAAACGGGGTGGGGGTTTTAACCCCTTTATGAGCTTTTTACAAACACGGTTCCGCCAGGTGTACGGACTTCCTGTTGCTGATGCCTGGTCCGCCTTTCTTGGCGCGATTCCGGTTCCACCCGCCGTATCCGTCAATGAGAAATCTCTCGAGGGGACAGGCGAAGGCGTATATTCTGCATTGGCCTCAGGTCCGGATGGTATGGCTTTTTTTGATAGAAATGTCGGTGCTGTCTTTTTTCGAAAAGCGGACGGTACAATCCAGCGGCTTTTCGATATGGATGAAACGCTCAACCGGTTGTCCTTTTCCCCTGACGGTACGGTTTTGCTGGTATCGGATGCCAAAGTCAGCGGCGCCACCATTCGCTTCGAAGCCCGGGTGTATGACATGGCACGCAAGCGCTTTCTTCCCGATATGTACCAAAATCTTCGCGATGCCTCGTTTTCCGGCTCCAGTAGCCTGATATGCGGAATCGAGACATTTTCGCAGACTTCGAAACTTGTTTTCCTCGACCGTTCCAAAGGCGGGGAACGATCGATGCTTCTTTCAGCCGGTCCAGGGTTAAAATTTTATTCGTTCTACAATCCCGTATATGCCGGTCCGGGGCGCCTTGCCTGTATAGGTGCCAACGGGCTCGACCGCCAACTTCTTTTTGTTGACACCGCAACGGGAGGTCTTTCGGTGACCGAATTGCCTGCAGAAGTGCGCAATATCCGTTTTCTCGAGTCCGTACCGGACGAGGCGGGGACCTTTCTTTCTTTCGGTTGGGCAAATGAAAACACTTTGTATCGATATGGCCTTTATCATCCTGATACCGGTCTGTTGCGCCTACAGGATCGGGACTTCTCGGGTGGTGTTTTTCATCCAGTGTACGATCCGGCTTCCGGCTTGGTGCTGTATGCTGCTTCCTTTTCGGGCCATGATGCTCTTAAATTTCTGGATTCCGCATCCGGCACTTCGACTGCATCTGTTCCGCCACCCGTGCCGCTTACCGCCGTTCTAGCCGATTCAACCTCTTCCCTGGTGCCCCGAAGTCGTTTCTATAATCCGCTTCCCTGGTTTCTCGACGGCGTATTTTTGCCCCTTCCTGCTTTTTTGCCCGTGGATACGGGTATCAAAAACGTGGCTCCCGGATTCCTCTACATCACCGGAGACCCGACCGAGCGGTATGCCCTCTCCATTAATCCTTCCTTTTCGGCAAACCCCTTCTTTGCCGACTTTTCTGTCCAGCCCCTATTTAAAGCAGATGGTTTCATATGTGCAGCCGAAGTCTCGGATCACCTCAAACCAGCTCTCGGCGCTTTCGAGCCGTATAGGGAAACATCAGTAGCCTTGTCTATCGAAAAGAGTTTCAGTATCGGGCCGGCATGGAAGTTGCTGGATGTTTCGTTCACCGCAACATCAAGCCACTTCGCCCCCGATATTTCTGATTTCGACGGCCTCTACACCGCGCCGTACCGCGCTTCGTCATTATCCGTGGAATCAGTTGTAGGTTTTTCTTCCATCAGAAAAAGACGTATTCCGGAATTTCCGCTTTTTGCTCATACGGCAACCGGCGTGAAGGCCTCGGGCGACCTGTATTTTGCCCATGTGTTTCCCGACCGCAAGACGACCCCGGTACTGCAGGGAAATCTTTCATTTTTAATCCCCGTCGTCCCTCTTTCCCTGACTTTTTCCGGAGCTTTCGCAGATGGACTCGCATTCAGTCCAGTCACGGTGTACGCTCTCGCCAGGAATGTCCGGAATTTCGAGTCGGGTATTTGGCGCTATATTCCCTTGTTTCCGGAATATGCTGGTACTGAATACGAAACGTTCAACTCCTCCATAGTGCTCGCTACCGTCGCGGAAATCACCGTTTTTACTCTGGAAATCCAGCGTGGACTTCCTGTTGTTCCGTTATACGCGAACCGCCTACTTGGAACTGTCGGCTACCGAGCCGCACTTTTCGGTGTAGGAGAAGCCGATTCTCTGTACCTTGATTCGATCTACGCCCGCTCGACGGTGTATACGAGTGTCATTATCGGCTTGCTCAATTCCGTGGTTCTTTCGGGCTATGCGGAATATGGGTATGCACTCCGTTCTGCACTTGGACGATTTAGTTTCGGTTTCAGCTATGCAGTAGAACTCTAAAAAATTGTACTTGTGCAGGGACACCGTCTGCGGTTATAATTGAGCGATAATCAAACTTTTTCACTTTTTCAGGGAGGACATGTGGCTGGTCGCGGAACAATAGGGCGGGTAGTGGTGCTTCTCATTTTGATTTTGCTCCTTGCCGCCGGAGGTGCTCTTTGGTTCGACTATCTCGGCATTATCGAATCCCGTACGTATTTTTCGCCTCTGTATTCTCTGCTCGGCATGAATCCCCGCACCGGTATCTCTTCCCTTCCTTCCGAAAACGGCGATCTCGACGCTGACCGCATCTCAAAACGGCTTGAGGCCATCGATCTGCGATCCCAGGAACTCGACAGAAAACAGACCGATCTCGAGCGCACCGAAGGCGAAATCCTCCAGAAGGCGCAGGAACTTGACGACCGACTTGCCTCTGTCGAGGAGCGCGAACGCACATTTACCGAAACTCTTCGCCAGACCGACGACCGTGGAGCGAACATCGGCCAAATAGCTCAATACATTAACGGAATGCCGCCCCAGAAAGCAGTGGATAATCTGCTAGCGATGGATGACCAGGATGTTATCGATATCCTCCGCGATGTCGAAGCTCGTTCCTTGAAAGAGGGCAGGACCTCTTCGGTCGCGTATTGGTTCTCTCTCATGCCTGCCTCCCGAGCCGCAGAAATTCAGCGCAAGATGGCCAACAAGCCCGCTAGCTTCCCGTAACCTTTCTAAACTGCTCTTAAAATTGTTCTTTTTCATCAAAAACGGGCAAAACACCTGATTTGCACATATATAACCAATAGAACGAAGTAATCGCTCTATTGGAGGACCTCAACGTGGCGAAGCCCGCAAGCAATCACGACCCGGTACACGAACCGGAATTCTGTCCAAACCCGCACTGTCGGTTTCATAATCCTGAAGATGCGTCAAAATCAGTCTGGTTTATCAAACGGGG
>JBBRWY010000087.1:0-5470 GCA_038248875.1 Treponematales bacterium | reverse complement strand
GGTACTTCTGTTCGGTTTTTTCGTGGTCCCGGCACTCGGCTCACTTTTTTATTCCCTGACTGACCAGATGCTCGTAGGCCAAAAAATGGACGAAGTATCGTTCATCGGTTTCGATAATTACACACATCTGTTTACCGACCTCCGGGTATTTTCGGCTTTCCTCAATACGGTCACCCTGATCCTGGCAGCAATCTGCCTCCAACAGGCGAGCGGTTTTTGCATCGCTTTTCTCCTTGAAGGAAAAAATGCACTCTTCAAAAAAGTGGTGCATGCCTGCGTATATTCGGGTTGGCTCATGCCCGAAGTCGTCACCGCTTTCATCTTTTTCCTACTCTTCTCGATCGACGGCAGCCTCAACCGCATCATCAGCGAATTCGGTGGACAAAGCGTCGCCTGGCTCATTGACTGGCCGCTCGCCGTTATCATTCTCGCGCAACTGTGGAGCGGCACCGCTTATTCGCTGATCAGTTACGAGCATTCCCTCTCGTCCATTTCGGGCGATGTGCTCGACGCAGCACGCACCGACGGAGCAACGAGTCGACAAATCCTGTTCTTCATCATCCTGCCGTCGATCAGACATACTATACGATCCAACACGACCATACTTACCCTGAACAATCTCGGGGTTTTCGGTCTCATCTACATGCTCACCGGCGGTGGCCCCCTGTTCCGTTCGACCAACCTGCCCGTGCTCGTCTTCCGCACTGCCATTTCTGGCTCCGCAACCGGTTACGGACTGACGCTTACCTTCGTGCTCTTCTGCCTGAGCATACTGTTCAGCCTTTTTAATGTCCGTATTATCTACGAACGGGACGGGGACGAAACATGAAAAAAAACAATCCCGGAAATATTATCGGATACATTTTTCTGTCCCTCATTTCCTTCATTTTCATCCTGCCTCTTCTGTTTTTGGTCGTCGAATCATTTTCCGGTTTAACTGGTGCACTATCTACAGAACAGTATCGACAGGTCCTGGGCAAGACCCGAAACCTGCAAGCTTTCACGATAGGACTCAAGCTGAGCGGGGCAGTGAGCGTGCTTGCCGTAGTGATCTCGCTCTCTGCAGCCCTCGCCCTCTCGCGGCGCTACCGCGGAAACCAGAACAAGATACTGTCTTTCATTCTTCTTTTGAGCGGACTTCCCTTCTGCACCCTCGTCATCCCCCTGTATTTCGTCCTGTTCCAAGTCAAGCTGCTCGACTCGCTGCCGATAACCGCTCTTTTCCTGACTGCGGCCAACATTCCGCCCAACATCTGGATTCTTAAAAAATATATTGATAGTATTCCAGTGGAAATGGAGGAAACCGCCCGAATCGACGGCTCATCCCGGTTCACCATTTTTTCGCGCATACTCCTGCCCCAACTTTCGCCAGCACTAACCGGAACGGGTATCACGACCTTCATCAATTGTTGGGGGAATTTCATCGTGCCATTCATTCTGCTCAGTTCTTCGGACAAACTGCCGACAGCTCTCTCGTTTTTCCAGGTTTTTTCGGCCGGGGATCCGGGTTTGTACGGCTACCTGTCAGCTTACGCAGTTCTCTATTTTTTGCCCGTACTCCTGTTGTATTTCATTCTCCGGATCGGCAGATTGCGAATATTTGTCATACACCGACTCAAATCGTGAGCGAGCCCGCACATTAAAGTTTCTAAACATTTTGGTCGATACATGTGTATACAAAGGCATACTGTCCGGACTACTGTTACTGGATTTATTTCTGGAACGTGATATACTTGAAGTTACTTAAAAATCGTTGTACAAGGAACACGAATGAGGGACATGCAGTACTACATCTCGCAGCCGAAAATTGACGCTCACAATCACTTGAATCTGGGTATGCACTATAATTCGTATCTCGCATGGTCCGGCATACCGATTCCGGCTTTTCCCCGCCAGATGGACGGTCTCGACGACATGCACGACATCATTTCCCGCTATACCCGTCCTCGCTGCCAAAACGCCGAAGACGTCATCAAGCTGATTGATATGTCCATAAACGACGCTATTTCCGATGGTGTTACCATACTCGAAGGCTCGATCGATATCGGTTTTATGGTACATTTTAAGGAAGACACAGACAAATTTCTGCAAATGATAGATGATTTTGTCTCCAAATACCGGGAAAAAATCGACATGCGGCCGGAACTCGGTATTGGTAAAACCTTCGACAAAGAAAAAGTATATCAATGGGCGCCCTCACTCCTGGAAAGCAAGGTCTTCAAAAGCATCGACCTGTACGGCCCCGAAATTAAAGACGGCATCGAAGATTTCAAGTATTTGTTCGTAAAGGCCTCGAAATTGGGGCTGAAAAAAAAGGCTCACGCCGGTGAATTCTCCGACGCGGAATCGGTACGGTATTTTGTTGATTATTTCGATCTCCAAGAAGTACAGCACGGCATCGGGGCTGCAGCAGACGATACAATACTGCGTTTTCTGGCCGACCGGAATATCCGCTGCAACGTATGCCCGCAAAGCAATGTTATGCTCGGCGCGGTAAAAAGTCTCAAAGACCATCCAATCAAGAAAATGATGGACGCCGGAGTTCGGGTGTCGGTAGCCACAGACGATCTGCTCTTTTTCAGCCACACCGTCAGCCGCCAGATTTACAATCTGGTAGCTGAACAGATCATCACCGAAGCCGATGCCGACAAGCTTCTCGCGGAAACAATCTGATTTTTACCGCAAATGAACCATCAATAACATCACATCCGATGAACGCAAACCTGAAACGCGCGAAGCCTGACCCAATGTGGCAGGCCGGATGTTTTTGAGCTTGAGCTTTGATTCCATTGAGAGACCCGAAACTGCGTCATAATCGAATGTTTCGGGAATTTGCGCGCCATCCATTTTCTTCAACCGGTCCACGCGCCGGTCCTGCGCATCAATATAATGAAAATACCGTATCTCTAGCTCGGCAGCTGTCCGGATTTCCGGGGGGAAGGCGGCAAACGCCTCATCGAGCGCGACAACGTCCTCGAGTGGAACGAGCGGATCCCGGAGTGCTTCGGCGCAGGTTTTACCTACATGTTTTTCAAGTGAAGGGAAGGACTGCACATCGGCTGTCTTTACCCGGCGTTCCTGCCACAACCGGGTAATACCGTCCCGGAGCGCGAGTTTCTTCTCGAGCCGAGCGAGAGCTTCCGGCCGCTGCAGGCCAATCTGGAACGCACGTTCGGTCAGTCGCTCGTCGGCAGTATCGTGACGAAGCTTCAACCGATATTCGGCACGGGCGGTGAACATCCGGTAGGGTTCTTTTGTCCCGAGCGTGACAAGATCGTCAATAAGTACTCCGATATAGGCATCAGCACGGCCAAGCACGAAGGGTTCGTAGCGGGTATGCCCGTCACCCGAGCCGGCAGTGACAGAGCGCGCATAAAGCGCTGCGTTAATCCCGGCTATCACCCCCTGCCCTCCCGCTTCCTCGTACCCCGATGTACCGTTTATCTGTCCTGCCGTAAAAAGACCTTTAATCCGCTTGGTTTCGAGGGCGGCAGTAAGTTGAGTCGGATCGACATAGTCGTATTCGACCGCGTAGGAGGGACGGGTTACTACCGCCTCGGCGAGCCCCGGAAGAGTCCGCATAAACTCGTCCTGTACGTCTTCGGGCAACGAGGAGGAAAGCCCGTTAATGTACATTTCTTCGGTTTCGAGGCCTTCGGGCTCGAGGAATATCTGATGCCGTTCGCGCTCGGCAAAGCGGACAACCTTGTCCTCGATCGAAGGACAGTAGCGCGGACCGACGCCTTGAATTTTCCCCGAATACAGCGGCGAGCGGTGGATATTGTCCCGGATAATGCGGTGGGTTTCTTCGTTCGTATAGGTAAGCCAACAGGGAACCATCGGGCGGTTCACCGTGTCATACGCATAAGAAAAGGGGCGGACGTCCGTGTCGCCGTTTTGCACTTCGAGCAACGAATAGTCGATCGAACCGCTCAGAATGCGCGGAGGGGTACCGGTCTTGAGCCGACCGACAGTAAAGCCCATGCGCCTGAGCGATGTACCAAGTCCGCGGGCTGCTTCCTCGCCGAGGCGTCCGGCCGAGGCTTCGTATTCCCCGATGAAGATTTTCCCTTCCATAAAAGTACCGGTTGTGAGCACCACGGCCTTTGCCGAGATGGTCCGGCCGCGGGAGGTGACGATGCCAGTGATGGTTCCCGAAGCGACGAAACCGTTGAGGTCAGCACCTGTCGAAACGAGATCGGTAACCGTATCCTGATATACATGCAAGTTTTTTTCGAGTTCGAGTGTGTGCTTAGCGAGGGCGGAATACTTGTATTTGTCGGCTTGTACCCGGGGAGCCTGTACTGCAGGCCCGCGACTCCGGTTGAGGAGGCGGTACTGGATCATCGTCGCGTCGGCAAGCCTGCCCATCTGGCCCCCGAGGGCGTCTATCTCGCGCACGATGTTGCCTTTGGAAATACCACCGAGGGATGGGTTGCAGGAAAGGCGCCCGATCGCGTCGAGGGCCTGGGTTACCAGAAGGGTGCGCATGCCCATGCGCGAAGGGGCGAGGGCGGCTTCGATGCCCGCATGCCCGCCACCGATAACAATTACATCATAGTCCGAAAAACGATAGCTCATAGATCAGAAGTATACCCAAGGACAGATGGTGGTGTCTACGAAATTCAGGTCATCCGGATGATGCGGTCCGCGAGAATGGCGGCTTCACCCTCATCATGGGTCACGTAGATCGCGGTGTATCCGTTTTCCCGCTGTCTGGCCCGGAGCTCTTCTTGCAGCCGTTTCCGTAGTTCCGCGTCGAGCGCTGACAAGGGCTCGTCGAAGAGCACCAAAAGGGGATCGACAGCGAGGGTACGCGCAAGAGCGACCCGCTGTTTTTCACCGCCCGAAAGCGATTCCACCCGGCGCCGATTGAATCCGGCAAGACCGAACCGTTCGAGCCAGAGCGATGCCTCTTTCCGCGCGGAGCGCCGGGATTGACCTGCCGCCAACAGCCCGTAGCCAATATTGTCCTCTACACTCAGGTGGGGAAACAGTGCATGATCCTGAAAGACCATGCCTACCTGGCGTTTCCCAGGAAGCAGACGGCTGATATCATGACCGTCGAGTATAATCCGTCCGGCGTCGCATTCGAGGAGACCGGCGATCATCTTGAGCACCGAGGTCTTACCGCAACCGGACGGACCGAGCAGCGCCAGCGAACTGCCCTTCTCCATCGAAAATGAAATATCGATGTCTTTCATCGGCCATTTCTTGTGCAGACCGGCTACGGTCAGAAAGCTATTGGTCATTGGTTCCATCCTGTATTAAAAATACAAAGCCACATAGAGTGGCGAGCACAACCGCGCACGCACACGCTTCAGAAAAACGGTACGAACCGACCAACCGGTACAGCATGAGCGGCAAATTCTCGAACCGGGGAAGAGACAGCACGAGCGGCAACGAGGCATCGCCGGCACTGATGGCGAACACAAAACCCGCTCCCGAAAGTATTCCCCGCGAGGAAAGG
>JBBRWY010000086.1:0-5652 GCA_038248875.1 Treponematales bacterium | reverse complement strand
GCCTGCGGTATGGTAATTTGCCCTTTTTCGGTAATTGTCATAAGTAATACCACCTACTGTAAGAGTAATACCGATAGAAAAACTTGTCAACTAATTTTGAGTACATCAAATCGCTTCATCGCTTATTGTCTCTACCAGTCAACTTCCTCGGGATAATCGGTGTCAATTTCCCAAACGGGAACACCATGATGCCTGGCTGATGCAGTGACCCGGCTTTCTAACAGATAGTAATCCCGTCCCTTGTTGGTTGTTTTTGATGGGAGCAGGCCGAGAAGACGAATCCGTTTTTCCGGTGTGAGCGAAATATATTCAATCGCCAGAGAATCGATATAGTGAGTGCAATAGTCGAACGGCGCCCATAAGTTGTCCATAAACAGATTCTTGATTGATTTACTTTTTGACGGGATAACGGTGTTGCACAGACACTCGATAACGAGTACTTGAAACTTTCGCACCGAAACCCAGGCCGGCGTCCAATCTATACCTTTAAGACTCTTCCTGTTCTTGAGTAACGCGTAGTTGCCCAAATATATATTCAGCACAAAACATATAAAAATCGCTTCCGGCCACAGTAACCGGAATTCGCACAGTGTATTCCCGGAAAGTGCATACAATTCAGGATCGTCGTCCTCGTCGTCCCCGGTATCATCAGTAGCAAACTCATCTTCCGGTGATGCGTCCAGTCCGACGGGCTTCCCGGTTATGAAGGACAGAACGTTTTTTGGCAGCGGGGTATTCTCCTGTTTTACAGGAGGGCGATCCTCCTCGAGGGGCATCGCATGGCGGATGTCATAACAGAGGCTGGACATTCGTACGCTGGTCGTTGATTCGGTCAATTGTCCATCAGCACGCATGTCCAGTTTTTCGAGAAGTATATACAGGCTGTTATAGAGTTCTTCCAAATCATCTTTCGTGGCTTTTACGATTATACCAGCATGTCTTGGGCTGTCTGTGATACGTATCATGTGTTTTCCTTTTTAGTATGGAATTAATTATCCCGAGGGCCTACGGCTGACAATCTGTATCCTAGTCCTTTGCTCTCTATTCCTGCATTACTCCTCGAACTCTATAACAAACTTTGTCCCGCTTTTCTGGTCTATCCGGATTGAGCCATGAATTTGTGTTATGAGTCCTTTTATAAGCAGTATTCCGAAACCAGTAGAGTTTTCAAAAGATATCGACTCGGGCATGCCGACTCCATCGTCTTGATAGGTCAGTGTAACCAGATTTTCCTTTGCTGAAGCATGTATAGTTATCAAACCATCAGATCGTCCCCGAAAAGCATATTTCATAGAGTTGGTAATCAGCTCGTTAATAATAATTCCGAGGGGAGAAAGTATTCTTTCGCCAAGGGTTATATCTTCAATGTGTGTTTTAATTTTAACAAATTCTTTCTGGGGGAAAATCTGTACGATTTCATGTACCAGAGACGGTACGTATTCCTTCAAAGATACCTGCTGATGATTTTCGGACTGATATAATTTATCGTATAAAACCATCATGCCCTGTACTCGACTGAAAGCATCTTGCAGAATTGAAGTCGTTTCGGGATTTGTTTGCGTATCTGACTGTAACTTTAAAAGAGCACTAATAATATTCATATTATTCTTGATTCGATGATGTGTTTCTTTCAAGATAAGTTCTTTTTCGATAATGAGATTTTTTATTTTCTCTTCTGTAATTTTTCTATCGGTTATATCAAGATTAAATCCGGCTATCGCGATAATAGCGTTATGTACAAAAATGGGAAATATTATTTGTAAAAGGCACTGTTTTTGTCTGTCTTTTTCGTAAAAATGCTCTTCAAATATCAATTCTCCATTTAAAACTCGGCTATTATTTTTTTCCCATAGATCGGCATAGCTTGGATTATCTTGCGGTACTTTTCCTATAATGGAACCGATGCTTTTAATTGATCTGGTGTTTTCCAGAATACCGATAAAGTTAACATCACGTCCCCAAATAGCAAAAGGTGCGTTTTCAATAATTGCTTTTAGCATATTCTCGTTTTTTTGGAGTTCATCTTCTTTTTGTTTCCGTTCGGTAATATCACGGACTGTCGCCCACATTTGAACCGGTTTTCCCGTGGAATCTCGCAACATCGATACTCGAAGTTCAGCAGGGAATTTGGTGCCATCTTTTCTGATATATTCTTTTTGATAGACATCCGAGTAGCCATATTTCAGGAGTTGTTTTAAAACAACCGTTCTTTCATATTCGTTCCACTCTGGTAAGGAGAATTTTGAATTATCCATTCCACGCAGTTCTTCTTCGGAAAATCCAAGTAGTTTTTGAAATAGCATATTGGTTTCAATAATCATGCCATTCATATCTATGCTTACATATGCGTCCATCAGGCTTTCATGCAGAGTTCGATATTTTTTTTCACTTTCTATTAAAGCTGCTTCAGCCGTTTTTGATACCATTGCGTCGTTCGTTCGCTCCGTAATATCACGGCAGGTAACATAGGCACCGAGATATCTTCCCGAAGCATCATATACGAAACTCGAATGATCCTCTCGCCAGATATAGTGGCCTCTCGCGTGTTTCACTCTATACGAATAAGTCAATTTATTTTTTTTATGTTCAATTGCATTGTGTATCGACGAAAACAAAATATCGCGATCCTCCGGATGAATTTCAGGAGCGATACTCGCATACTTTTTACCAAGTTCTTCCTGCTCCGAATATCCCAGTTGTTGGAGATACGACGGAGATACATAATCTATTATACCTTCTGCAGAAAAATGAACAATTCCATCCGAGGTGTTTTCGCTGATAAGTCGATATTTTTCTTCGCTCCGTACTAACGCAAGCTCTTTTTCTATCGCTGTTTTTTTCGCGGTGAACAGTTTGAAGGCCATTTTGATCGACGCATCAAGAACGGTAATACTGGAGTTTTTGACTACATAGCCGTAGTTTGTTATTTTTTCAGTGCTTTCAACAATATCTTTTTCGGTATGCGATGACAGGAATAACAGTGGAATATCATGATTTTTCAGGATTTCTTGAGCTGCTTCTGTTCCATCCATGCCTTTACCAAGGTTAATATCCATAAGGATGAGATCGATCGGCGCTTTTTCAGCGCACATAACTTCAATCGCCTTTTCGCCATTTATGGCTATAACTACAGAATAGCCTTCTTCTTCAAGTTGTTTTTTTGTAATCATGCCAAGGATCGGTTCATCCTCGACTAACAGTATCGTTTTTTTGTTTTCATTCATGGTTTTTTGTATATCCTTCTTAAACCTGCAATATACGGCTATCTTAATCATAATCAAGGGGGAATGTCTTCCCCTCGCTCCAAAGCCTGGCGGCTTTTCCGCTACCCCTTCCTTCGAAGGCGATAGAGTACACAATAAAGAAACGAGCCTATTCTTCGCGAATAGTGCAATCGGGATGCGTCCGAGTGTGTATATACAGGATGTTTTGTACAGAAAATCAATCCGATGGGAGAAGAGCGGATCGGATGTTTCTTCCCGACTCTTCTCCCGGATATATTCCTACATTCTAAAGCGCAGTCGCCACCGCGTAGGCAGCTTTCGTTACCTCGAAGATACGACCCAGAGTGAACGAGTCGCCGAGATTGCGGATATTGGGGGCGGCGAGGGTTTCCACACAGGCACGGTAGAGTTCGTCGTCCGGTTTTGCACCGGCGGCAAGAAGCACGAGGTCACAGGGTAATTCCTCATCCTTGGCCTCGATACGGATCTTTGGTCCAAAGGGATTCTCGATGTTTTCCGGCAAGAGCGGAGTCCAGGTCACAAAAGGATCGGGCACGGTTTTAGAAACGTTGCGGCTTACCGTGACAGAACCCTGCTTGACAGCTGAGAGGCGAGTGCAGTTGTACAGGTTGACGCCGCGTTCCTCGAGATAATGCAAGAGCCAGCCACGGTTCGCAGTGCAAACACCCTTCATGAAGTCTGGGAGCATCTCGACGAGCGTAACGTTCTTTCCTTTTTCGTGGGCAAGCCAGTACGCCGTCTCGCAACCAACGACACCTCCGCCGACAATAACAATATGCTGAGCTTTATCAACTATAGCGGGGTCGCGGAGGGCATCCACGGCAAAGCGAACCTGCGCACTTTCTATACCGGGAACCGGTGGCTTCGCCTGCCTTGAGCCGGTCGCAATGACGATGGTGTCAAAGCCCTGCGCCTTCAGTTCGGCGGCACTCGGAGCCGCATTGATTTTGACGGTGAGCTTTCCGGAAATTTCGGCAGTAGCAATGCGTCCCTTAAGATGCTCGAGATAATTGATGATATCAAATTTGATTGCCGGCCTTGATCCGGGGACGAGCATTCCACCCAGTTCGCTTCGTGCCTCGTACAGCGTAACCGTATGGCCGCGGGCAACTGCTATACTCGCGCACTGCATACCGCCGGGGCCGCCACCGATCACCGCTATCTTCTTGGGTTGTTTTGCAGGGGCAAGCTCCGAGCCATCAAGGATGTCCTCAAAACCTGTCTGGGCATTGACGGCACACTGCGGATGGCCACCTTCGACAAATTCATTGATGCAGCCTTCCTGGTCGCCAATGCAGGGGATAATCTCGTGAACACGACCGGCGAACGCTTTGTTGGGCCATTCAGGATCAGCCAGAAGAGGGCGGCCAAGCATCAGCATGTCGCAGTCACCATCGCGAAGGGCGCGTTCGGCAAGGTCAGGATAACCGAGCTTACCGACTGCAACCACCGGCACCGGGAGACCCGCGTTCGAACGAATTTTCTTGGCGGCAAAATGCTCTTTGACGGTACGAGCCACATCGAGGTAACAACCGGGGGACATGGGTCCCGGCGGATGCGGCAGCCACCAGTTATCGTAGGAGCCAAGGTCCACGTCAAAGAAGTCGACGCCGGCAGCGACGAGCGCTTCCATATAGGCAAGTGTCTGTTCTGGTGTCCGTTCTTTTTTGAATTTCTTCAAACTCTTGACCGTATCCATGCGCTTGCCATAGGTGTCGTTCAGGGCCAAGGAAAGGTCGATGCGGTACATGATGGGGTAGGACGGACCGACGCGGCGACGCATCTCGACAACCATGGCAACACCGAACGCTTTCCAGTCGGCAAAGGCTCCCAGCTTCCTTCGGTTAAAGGCAGGATTGGTCATCTGTTCAAGAAGGTAGCCCTCGTGTCCATGGAGATAGACACCATCGATGGTTGCAGCCTTCGCATCAGCCGCTGCCTGGCCGGCGTTCTTGATGATCCGTTTTGCCTGACCATCAGTCAAGGGACGGCAGGGCAGTGCGGGCATGTAGAAGTTAGGGTTCCAGGAAGCCGAAACCGGAAGCTTCAGCTTATTCAGGAGGCACTCCGGCGAACCAACACGGCCAAGACCGGGGGTCAGCTGAATGAAAAAGCGCGCCCCATGCGCGTGGCATCGCTCGGCAATGTCGCGCCAGCCAGAAAAGACGGTGCGGCTGCGGTCAATGCGCGGAAAGTAAGAAAGATCGCCAAGCTCGGTAACGGTCGGGTCTATGCCATGGCTTATCGGAACAAGCCCCGAGGTGATAAGACCAACACCGCCCTTGGCTCGTTCGGTAAAGTACTCAATCATCTTGGTATTGGGTCGCCCCGATTCCTCTGCCATACTGATATTGCCCATCGGGGCCATAACCAGACGATTTTTTATTGTCATCGTGTTGATCTTGAT
>JBBRWY010000085.1:0-5781 GCA_038248875.1 Treponematales bacterium | reverse complement strand
GGTGCCGCAATTGATCAGTATGCAAAAAAAGATGCTGATTATAATGGCTATATCGCCTTCGGTGGAGCAAAATGGGCAAAAGGCCAGATGGCTTCTGAAACGGGATCTCTTGTAGTTGGACTGAATGGTTTGTTCGGAAAAAATACCGCAGGTCTTGCTGGAATGAACTCTGGAGACATGGAACAGGCAACTTTGGGCCTCTCTAATCTTGCAGCAGTTTTTTCCGGAGCCACATCCGACTTTGTCTACAATTCCGTCCGTGCCTCGGGTGATAAAGATTCAACAGTTGTGGGTGGGCGACTGTATGGTGGTTACACACTTTGGACTGGTGGAATCGTTTCTGTTGATGCTCGGCTTTCTTCTGCGAAACTCTATGGTTCAAGTGATGCGTATACCGCAATGCGCCTAACCGGCGGACTTACTCAGTTCCTTGGTGCCAACTTCAGCACGACCCTCGGTGGCGGTTATGAAAAGTATTCAGTTGAAGCTGGCGATAAAGGTTCTGATCCTGCACATGGATATGAAATTACTCTCGACTTAGGTTACCGCTTCTAATCTTTCCCCTTTCCTCTACCCGGGCCGGGGTTCTGTGCAAGAGCACCCTGGACGGGTTTTTTTGAGAGGAGGGGGTATACTTGATGGAACGATATTTTTTTTGAGGGGATGAAACTATGAATGACAAAAGTCGTGTGATTTTTGGAAATATAATGAAAGCATCAGTGGTCAAGAAGGCGGCCAAAAATAAAAAGGCTTTTCTCGCGGAATTCGGGGATGACTCTGGCAAACTGTTTCTTCTTGGAGACAGAGCTATACCCGAACTTGACGAGATGGGTGTGCGGAACCTTACCGTTACCGATAGGGAACAAGACGACGTTGGGGCAACATCGCTCGACCTTTCGAACGATCCCAACGCATTCGTGGTAGGCAACATACGCATGGGGTTTGGACATTACCGCATCTCCATAGCGATCGCGAGTGCGGCTCGCTCGATGGGACTAAATCCATATCTTTTCGATTTACATTCATTTTCGGAAACAACCGGCGGAAAAATCATAGCCAAACTGAATGGACTATATTCCATGGGTTCCCGCTGGTCTCAGAAATATCCCCTGTTCAATAAACTGTACTGGGAACCACTCAACTCGGAAGGTTTTCGTAAACTGTCCTACAATGCTGTTGACCAAAAAACTGCTGAACTTATGGTGACACCGTGCTTGTTGCTGCCCAAGGACATACCCTATGTCGCAACCCACGTGTGGCCTTCCCAGGCTGCCGTACACGCCGGCATGACCCATGTCGTCAACGCGATACCGGATAACTGGCCAATGGCGCTCCACCTTTCTGAGGGTGCAATCCACTGCGTGCAAACTCCATCAGCCTGGTTCGGCTATAAGACCCTGAACGGAATGGATGGAGCTACCATACTGAAACCAATGGACGAGGGAAGCCTCGTTAATACCGGCCATTATATTGACCACGACCTTGTTGCCAACCTCAAAGCTGACACGGCGGCGCGCTTAGCCCGTGTTACAGGCGACAAACCACTTCGAATACTCATGACCATCGGAGGGGCAGGGGCACAGCGAGAACTCTTCGCTGCAATTCTGCGTCATGTGGTCCCGATGGCAGATGCAGGAAAAATTGTTCTCTTTATAAATGTAGGGGACCACCGGGGCGTACTCGACGGACTCAAAGCCGATGTGCCGGCCCTTTCCCAGGCAACACTCCATAGCGACAACTGGGAGGAAACACGCACATTCGCCTCAACCGCCCTCGAAGCGGACGTTTCGGGCATCCATCTCTTCTATAATACAGAAATTTTCTCGGCTGTATATGCAACGAACCTTCTCATGCGTGCCTCGGATCTTCTTATAACCAAGCCGAGCGAACTTGCTTTTTACCCCGTGCCAAAACTGCACATCAAACGGATTGGCGGACACGAAGCCTGGGGCGCTATCCGCTCGGCAGAAGTGGGGGATGGCACAATCGAATGTCCCACTATCGCGAAAACACTTCAGATGCTTGACCTCATTCTCAATGGAAAAGAAGCCCTCGTCATGATGAACGCGGCAATTCTCTCAGCAAACCGTATCGGAACATATTCGGGCGCCTACCGTGCGGTAGAGCTCGCACTTGGAAAAAAATAAATTCAGGAGAAAATCATGACACAAACGACGACGGGGAACCGGATTCCCCAAACCCTTCCTTTCTGGAAACTGATCATGTTCGCCCTTGGTCAGCTTGGTTGGTCACTCGGCAGCTGGGCCGTTTCAAATGCACTCAGCGCATTCTTCCTGCCGCCTCAAAGTACCGGTGGTTCTCTTTTTCCGGTATTTATTTTCCAGGGTGCGGTCATGGGAATCGCGACCGTTATTGGATTGATCAATATGGGTGGCCGGGTCTGGGATGCGGTAACTGATCCCTTGGTTGCAAACCTTTCCGACAAGAACAAATCCCGCTTCGGACGGCGACGTCTTTTTCTTGCCATTTCCGCCATCCCCACCGCAATTTTTGCCTTCCTTGTCTTTTTCCCCCTTATGGCAGGCGATACCGCCAAAGGCCAACTTGTCAACGCTGTTTGGCTCCTCATCACCATTACCTGCTTTTACTGGTTCATCACCATGTACTGTACGCCCTACAACGCTCTCATCGCTGAGCTCGGTCATTCGCCAAAGGAACGCCTTACCATTTCGACGGCGATCTCCGTTACCTGGGCTCTCGGTTTTGTCATCGGTAATCTGGTGTGGATACTGACGCCGATCGTACAGTCGAGCCTTGGACTGGTAGCCGGTCCACAAGGCTATGCAAAGGCATTCCAGATGGTGCTTGGTGTCTTCAGTCTTCTTTCGGCATTCTTGATGTTGCTTCCTGTATTCTTTATTAATGAAGAAAAATACGCTTCCTCGGCTCCGAGCGATCTCGGCCTTATGGACTCGGTCAAATCGACGTTTAGCAACAAGCATTTCCGCTGGTTTGTCGCTTCGGACCTGCCTTATTGGGTTGCTCTCAATTTTATCCAACAGGGAATGCTTTTCTTTTTTACCGTCCTTCTTGGTCTTGACGCATCCTTTGCTGGTCTTGCCGCAATTGTCATGTTCTTCCTTTCGTATGTGTTTTATGCACCGGTAGTGATATGTTCCGGCAAATTTGGAAAAAAAATCGTCGTGCTCGCCGGCTTTGCCGTTTTTGCAGTTACCTTCGCGCTCTGCTTTTTTCTCGGCTGGCTTCCGCTTGCTAATCAGATTCAGGCGTGGATCGTTGTTGTGCTTGCCGCTTTACCGCTCGCAATTTTCGGCATTTTACCGAACGCTATTGTCGGCGACATAGCCGATAGTCATGCTATCGAAACCGGTGAACACCAAGGCGGCATGTTTTATGGAGCACGAACTTTCATGATGAAAATGGGAATCTCCCTCGCTAATCTAATATTCCCCTCGTTGTTGCTTCTGGGTCGCAGTACAGAAAATCCCTGGGGCATCCGCCTCGCCGCTCTCGCTGCCGTCGGATTCTGCATCCTCGGCTTTGCAGCGTTCTTCATGTACAACGAAAAAGAAGTGCTTTCAATATTGGCAAAAAAAGAAAAAGTTACGGTATAAAAAATGAGACTGAAACACCGGGTCTATTTGCTGTCCTTCTGCGTCCTGCTTCTGTTTCTGACCGGTTGCACGCATGTGGCGGTCAGACCCCGTGTTTCACTTGATTCAGGATGGCTATGGTCTGCAACCAAAGATGATTCAACCTCTTGGTTGCAGCTCGAAAAGAACCATATGAGCTCTCTCGAAGATCTGTTGCCAGGCGGGATGGGCGTCATTTGGCTCAAAAACGATTTTTCGATTCCTCCGGAACTCGAGGGACAGAATCTTTCGGTATATCTCGGCCGGATTACGATGGCCGACCGGACTCGGGTGAATGACGTATTTATTGGTGGTGAGGGCAGTTTCGAGCCGGACGGTTTTAGTGAATGGAACAAAGCCCGGCTGTATCCACTTCTTTCACCAGTTATCAAATCTGGTGTAAACACATTACTTGTCGAAATACGTGTTGATCACGAAGCGGCTATTGTCTCGAATCCTTTTATCGGTACCCGGGATGACACGCACTTCGCTGCTCTTATGGAAACCTTCTGGAATTCGACAGTTAACCTGATCAGCGCCGCGATTATGATAATAATCGCCTGTTATCACCTCATGCTGTTTCTGAAACGCCGGGTGGATCGTGAAAACCTGCTGTTCGCATTAGTCAATTTTATGACAGCTATATATTTTTCAAATTTCTTTATTACTGAACTTCCGTGGATACCGTTTGGCGGTATGTCATTTCTTTTGTTCCAAAAAATTGTGGCCAATGCGCTTACTTTCATAATTGTATATTTGGTCAGTTCGTTCATTTGTGTATTTCTTGGGCGCACCGAATCTCGCATGGTGTTTTTTCTTCGAATTCTGTGTCTTGTTATTCCTCTAGCGGCTGTTTTTCTTGCTTCCGATTACGGCTCGCTTCGCGCCCTTCGGTTGTGGACCCAACTGTTTATTCTACCTCCGCTTTTATACATCATGTTCATGGCGATCAGTTCGCTCATTCAAAAAAACAAAGAAGCCCAGGCCCTTTTGTGGGGGCTTTCCCCTCTTGCCGTATCCGTCATTCTTGATATCGGCCTTCATCAGGGACTTAAGCTCTATAGTCTTCCGTACATCACGAGTCTTGGCTGGCAGATGGTCGTTTTCAGTCTATTATTTGTGCTTGCTAACCGGTTTGCCGGAGCGCGGACCGGCATCGAAGAATTGAACAGGCATCTTGAAAAAAAAGTCGACGAGCGAACAAGTGAACTTTCTGAGGCCAACTTACGGCTCAAGTCGACCAATGACGAACTCGAAGACGCCCGGATCAGGGCAGAGCGTGACATGCGCATGGCAGCATTTGTGCAGCAAAGTTTTTTTGCTCGTCGGGCGCCCACGGTAAACGGCTGGGATATTTCGTTTGTATTTAAGCCCATGTCCGGTGTATCCGGGGATCTCTATGATTTTTATACCGATGAAAACGAGTTGCGTGGAGTCGGTCTTTTTGATGTGTCCGGTCACGGAATCGCGGCAGGACTCGTGACTATGCTCGCAAAAACTATCATCTGGCAGCAGTTTCAAGAAGGTAAAAATACAATACTCTCTAATGTACTTAGTCGGATCGATCGGAAAATTATCCAGGAGAAGGGTAATATTGAAAACTACCTTACCGGGCTTCTGTTGCGCATTACGGATAACAAAGTGGAGTATGTCAGCGCAGGGCATCCGGAATTGCTTTTTCGCAGTGGAAAAAATGGAATGGTGCGTCCGGTAGCGCTTGAAGGCAAATCCCTGAATGGTCGGATGCTTGGCATAGACGGACTTTCCGAAGGGTATACGACAATTGGTTTTACCCTTGCAGAGGGTGATTCACTATTACTATTCACTGATTGTCTACCCGAGACACGAAACACCGGAGGAGACGAGTTTGGCATGGACAGAATACGAGAGGCTTTCGCCCGTGCAGGTACCGGTTCTGCTGAAGAACGTCTGGAATGCGTCATGGAGGCCTTTGGGTGTTTTATTGCTGGTATCCCACTCAATGACGACCTCACCGTTATTCTTCTCCACCGCAGACAGCCCTGACAAATAAACACTATCTAGCTCCACGCCTAAAAAAGATATACAGTTAGGCACAGAGGAGTTATACGATTCCTATTTCTTTTTTATTTGACATTGATGTCGTGCTGGTGGATTCGGAGCCGGTCATAAATGTAAAATAAAAAAT
>JBBRWY010000084.1:0-6714 GCA_038248875.1 Treponematales bacterium | reverse complement strand
GGATCCGTACCTGATACAGCCACGCAAGACGATTGTATCCGCTTTATCATCGGACGCTCGGATGCAGGTGCCGGCGGAAAAACGCTTGCAAGGGATATTGCTGCACTCCGTTCGTTTTTCAGGTATCTCGTGATGGAACGAATCCGCATTGATAATCCCGCAGACACCCTTGAAAGCCCGATGCGTGAAAAAAACCTGCCCCGCGTTCTTTCTCCCGAACAGGTTGACACGTTTCTCGATTCGATACGAATCGACACACCCTACGGTCTTCGCGACCGCGCCCTGTTCGAACTGATCTATTCCTGCGGTCTCCGTATCAGTGAGGCCGTTTCACTCTCCCTGCAGGCGCTGCATTTCAAGGAAAAAGTCATTCTGGTACACGGCAAGGGCGATAAAGAACGGCTTGTACCCTTCGGAGCCGAGGCAGAAAAATGGCTTTCGCTATACCTGCAAACAGCTCGCGGAGAACTGCTCGGTAACCGTGTTTCACCTGCCCTTTTCATAAATAATCGGGGAACGCGACTTTCCCGGAAGGGTATCTGGAAACGATTCCAGGACATCGAAGTCCTTTCGAACATAGAAGCGAAGGTGCATACCCTCCGCCATTCGTTCGCCACGCATCTTCTTGCCGGCGGCGCGGATCTCCGTTCTGTTCAGGAACTTCTTGGGCACGCCGATGTTTCGACTACCCAGATCTACACTCATATCGAAGACGATGCATTACAGATGTACCATGCGGAATTTTTCGACAATTTCAAGCCGGAAGAGTGAATTTGAATGATAGTATTAGTGGAGGATGTATGAAAAAAAATATCGCGCTGTTTTCCTGTGTTCTGGTACTCCTTTTTCTGGGATCCTGCGCACCTAATTCAACGTATATACGCCGCATGCAGTCGCTCGAAGAAGGAGTTGACAGCCCGACAACCATTGATGAACTCAAAGTCGCGATCGGGAAGTACCAGAAGCGGGTGGAGGATATTCTGAATGCCGATATTCGAACCGGTATCTGGTACAAGATTCTTGCAACCCGCTATCTGGATAACCGGCTCTACGGAAAGGCGCTCGAAAATTTTCGAACCGCAATCGAATTTTATCCGATGAACCAGAATTTATATTATTATGTCGGTGTTTGCGCGGGATACATGGCCAATGCCTCTCTTGATTACGAAGCGACCGGAAGTACTGCGGAACGGGACCGGTATCTTGCCCTTTCCGAATCCGGATATCTTCGCGCGATCGAGATAGAACCCCGGTATGCACGGGCATTGTACGGCCTTGGCGTTCTGTATGTTTTCGAACTTAACCAAAGTGAAAAAGCCATACCACTCCTCGAAAGTCTCCTTGACATTGAAAAAAAGAATATCGACGCCATGTTTGTGTTGGCCAGAGCCTACTTCGTTACGGGATCGAACGATGCCTCGGTAACCCTGTATGACCGAATAATTGCGACAACCAAAGACCCGGTACGCAAGACGAACGCAGAGACCAACAAGGCACAGGTTCTCGATCAAACCTATGGAAAAGAATGAACTTCTGCTCGCCTTATGCCGCTGCATCTTCCTTACGTGCCGGGAAAAGGTGTTTTTGGCGAAAAACCTTGACAATATTGAATCCCTTACAGTACTTTCAATAGAAGATATTTGCGTCAGGGTTGGCCGTTTCATTCAAACTCGCACGTGGAAACCCGAAGAACTTGTTTCCCTTGTACAGTCAGATTTGGTTAAAATGCACCATTATGGAATCGGTTTCGTTTCTTTCCTGTCATCCGACTATCCGCCACTCTTGCGGGAATTATATGATCCGCCTTTTGTTATTTTCCAGAGGGGCGTCCTGCCGAACCCCGAGCGCCCGCTGGTAGCGATTGTAGGAACCCGTTCTCCTTCGGGGGATGGCGCTCTATCAGCACAGCGGATTGCCCGGGAATTCGCCGAAGCAGGTATTTCGGCTGTTTCTGGTCTTGCCCGCGGGATTGACGCATTTGCGCACCGCGGCTCGGTTGACGGCGGTGGCGCTTCGGTCGCGGTTTTAGCCTGCGGTGTGGATACAGTGTATCCGAGAAGTAACGCGTGTCTTGCCGCGCGGATGGTCGATTCGGGCGGCTGTCTTTTAAGTGAGTATCCGCCGGGAGAAGCACCGCTCAAGTACCGCTTTCCCCAACGGAACCGGATTATTTCCGGACTTGCCCGTTCGGTTTTGGTGGTGGAAGCACCTGAAAAATCGGGTGCGCTCATCACGGCGGATTTTGCTCTCGAACAGGGGCGAGACCTTTTTGTATGCGCGGATACGCTCGGTTCTTCGAGAGCCGAGGGAACAAGACGCCTTCGAGAGCAGGGAGCACAGGCCATCACGTCTGCTGCCGATATACTGGAAACCTGGGGGATCGGAGCCGTTTCCCCGGAATGTGAATCGGAACCGGAACGACCTTTCGAACGGACTGCTGATAATGGTTTGTCTGTTTCGGCGTCTATCGGCAGGCAGCTTGCATTAGATTTCAGGAAAGAATTGACCCTTCATGATCGAAGGGACTGTTGAGGAGTACGAAATATGGCCCTGAAAAAGGCAACAAAGAAAAAAGCGGATGTCAAGACTACCCTGGTGATAGTCGAATCTCCGGCAAAGGCCAAAACAATCGAGAAATACCTCGGCAGTGGGTATGTGGTCAAGGCATCGATGGGACACCTGATCGACCTTCCAAAGTCACGCATCGCCATCAACACTGAAGATAATTTTCAACCCGAATATATTACGGTCCGTGGTCGGGCCAAACTTCTCAAGGAACTGCAAGGCGATGCTAAAAAATCGCGCGAAGTCCTGCTGGCAAGTGATAATGATCGCGAAGGTGAAGCCATTGCCTGGCATCTGCGTAATTCGATACAGGCCAAATACCCGGTTCCCATTCACCGCATCGTATTTAACGAAATTACCCCACAGGCCATCAAGGACGCTGTCCGTCATCCTATGGAGATAGACGAGTCAAAGGTAAATGCCCAGAAAGCCCGCCGCGTACTTGACCGCCTCGTCGGCTATAACTTGTCCCCGCTACTGTGGAAAAAAGTAAAGAATGGTCTTTCTGCGGGACGTGTGCAATCGGTCGCGCTTCGCCTCATCTGTGAACGCGAGGCAGAGGTAGAAACCTTCATTCCCGAGGAATATTGGACGCTCGATGCAGATTTCCACAAGGGCAGACATGATTTTACCGCGCAGCTTGTGCAATATCGCGGCGAAAAGCCGGAACTCCGGAACGAAGAATCCGTCCAGAAGATAATCGGCGAGATCGAGCACAGTGATTGTGAAATCGTAGATTTGAAAACAGTAGAAAAAACAATCAAACCGAAAGCTCCGTTTACCACTTCGAAACTCCAGCAGATGGCGGCAAACCGGCTCGGTTTCACCTCCAAAAAAACAATGCAGATTGCCCAACAGTTGTACGAGGGTATCAACATCGGAACTACTCGCGTGGGACTCATCACCTACATGCGAACCGACTCGGTCCGTATCTCTACGGTTGCGCTCGATGAAGTTCGCGCATGGATAGGCCAAAAATACCCCGCCGAGTTGCCTGCAGAGGTCATTGAATATTCTGTCGAAAAAAAAGCGCAGGATGCTCATGAAGCGATTCGCCCGACCTACGTTAAATACACACCCGAATACGTCAAGGAGTTTTTGACGAGGGATCAGTTGCGTCTGTATACCATCATCTGGGAGCGTTTTGTCTCGAGCCAGATGAGTAACGCACGCAGCCGAACCGCGAGCATCGACATAGCTGCGGGTGAGGCGCTTTTCCGCATCTCGTCCACAATGGTCTTCGAAAAAGGTTTTTACAAAGTTACCAAGACGCTTATTTCGAAGGAAGAAAAAGAAAAACCGCTTCCCGAGATGAAAGTGGGCGAAAAGCTTGAAACCAAGGGATTCCATCCGGAGCAACACTTCACTCAGGGGCCTGCGCGATTTACTGACGCCTCGATCGTCAAAACCCTCGAAGAAAAAGGGATCGGCCGACCATCAACTTACGCACCAATCATTTCAGTTCTCCTCGAGCGCTATTATGTCACCCGTTCAAACAAACAGCTCGTTCCGACCCAGCTCGGCCGGATCATCAACGACATGCTCGTCGAAAATTTCAGTTCCGTCGTCAATGTCAATTTTACCGCGAAGATCGAAACCGAGCTTGATCAAGTTGAAGAAAATATAATCGAGTGGCCAAGTATGATCAGTTCGTTTTACGCGCCCTTTAAACAACGCGTCGACGAAGTCATGGAAAATCTCGATAGCATGAAGGGCCGTCTCGATGAATCGACCGAATACGTGTGTGAACTGTGCGGCAAACCGATGCTGAAAAAGCTTGGACGCTTTGGGTTTTTTCTTGCGTGTTCGGGTTTCCCGGACTGCCGCAACACTCGTTCAATACCCCTCGCAAAATGTCCCCGCCCCAACTGCGACGGCGAAATCGTTGCCCGGCGTACTAAGGGCAGGGGCAAGGAATTTTTCGGCTGCACCAACTATCCCGATTGCGATTTTATCAGCCATTTCAAGCCCATCAACGCCTCCTGCCCCAAATGCGGGCAATTTCTCGTCGAGAAATACGACAAAAAGAACGGCTCTTTCAAGTCCTGCATCAATCCCGAATGCGACTATCTGCACACCCAGGAGGAGCCGGTCGAAACCGGAACCGAAGCCGAAACGGAAGGGGATGAATGAACCGCCATTTCGAGGAATACCTCGCATACCTTGCCGGTGTGCGAAGTCTTTCCCCTCGGACGAACGCCAGCTATCGGCGCGATCTTGTCCTCTTCGAACAGCAACTTGAAGTTCCTCCCCTGAAGGCTGACATATCAGATATCCGCCTTTTTATCGCCGATCTCGGTGCAAAAGGCTATGAAACTTCGAGTCTCAACCGTATTCTTGCCTCGGTGCGCGGTTTTTACCGATACGCAGTGCATTTCGGTCTCCGCGCCGACAATCCTTCGATAGCAGTTCGCAACCTGAAAGTCCCAAAAAAACTTCCCCGTTTTCTGTTTGCCGAAGACGCGGCGCGTTTTTGTGCTTCTCCTTCCGCTTCTCTTTCTGACGAACCACCCTCTGCTGACGCACTCACACAACAAGCGCTTGCCTCAGGAATGCCACGGATCGCACATGATCCGCTGTGGCCGGAACGCGATACCGCTCTCCTGACTCTTCTGTATTCTACCGGTTGCCGTGTTTCCGAAATCGCTACCCTCAAGATTGCAGACATCGAACCGTCTTTGACGTCTGCCATAGTCACCGGCAAGGGAAACAAAGAACGCAAGGTGTTTTTCTCGAAAGCTGCTCGCGAAGCACTTGCCTGTTATCTAGGCGAACGGAAATCCTGCCTTGGCCGACATGAAGAAAACTTGGCAGCGCAGAAAGTACTGTTTATTTCGAAACGGGGAAATCCCCTGTCTGTGCGCGGCATACAATTTATTCTCGCGCATTATTCCGGTGGCACCGGGGAACAGGGCCACCTTTCTCCCCATGCACTTCGTCATTCGTTTGCGACAACCCTTGTAAACCGGGGCGCGGACATACGGATTGTGCAGGAAATGCTCGGACACGCAAGCATTTCCACCACACAACGGTATACTCATGTTACCCAGGAACGCCTGAAAAAACTCTACCATCAGGCCCATCCACATGGGTAAAAAGAGATGCTTTTTCTCTTTTATAGGAGACCATATTTGAAACAGCCACAGATACGCAGCACAACAGTCATCGCAGTTCGACGCAACGGAAAGGTCGCCATGGCCGGCGACGGCCAGGTTACGATGGGCGAGACCGTCATGAAGTCGAATGCCCGCAAGGTGAGAAAAATATATGAGGGTCGTATCCTGACCGGTTTTGCCGGAGCGACAGCTGACGCATTCACCTTGCTTGAACGGTTCGAAGCTCGGGTAAAGGAATTCGCCGGGGATATCACCCGAGCTGCTGTCGAGCTTGCCAAGGACTGGCGTACCGACAAAGCTTTGCGCAATCTTTCGGCGCTTCTTTTGGTTGCGGACAAGGATCGTACTCTGCTCATCTCCGGAACGGGTGACGTGATAGAACCGGCCGATGATGTGCTAGCTATCGGTTCCGGTGGCAATTATGCGTATTCGGCTGCTCTCGCATATCTCGATGCGACTGACATGTCCGCGCTCGAAATCGCGACAAAAAGCCTTGAAATAGCAGGCAAAATTTGTATTTACACCAATGATCACATTCTGGTTGAGGAGCTTTGAGAATGGAAGCGCTTGATACCCTTACACCGAAGGCGATAGTCGCCGAACTGGATAAATATATTATCGGCCAGCACAAGGCAAAACGTGCGGTCGCCATTGCTTTGCGGAATCGTACCCGCCGGTTAAAGCTTGCCGAGGATGTCCGGGATGAAATTGCTCCGAAAAATATCCTCATGATCGGGCCCACGGGCGTTGGTAAGACCGAGATTGCCCGGCGGCTTGCCAAATTGAGTGGAGCGCCCTTTATCAAGGTCGAAGCGACCAAATATACCGAAGTTGGTTATGTCGGCCGCGATGTCGAATCCATGATTCGCGATCTTATGGCCGTCGGCTACAGTATGGTCAAAACCGAAATGCAGACCAATTTGCGTGCCGAAGCCGAGACGAAAACCGAAGAAATTCTTCTCGATCTCCTCCTTCCTGGCATTAAAAAACGCACAGCCACACCTCATACCGTAGCAGAAGGCACCCCGATTGC
>JBBRWY010000083.1:0-7008 GCA_038248875.1 Treponematales bacterium | reverse complement strand
TCCCATCCGTACATTCCCGCCGAAAAATGATTGCCCATTGAAAGCGATGGCGCGCTCATTGAGGACAAACAAGGCATCTGGCAATTCATTCGCAGCACCTTTCATCCAGCGATAGCCGCTCTCGTATTCGTTTCCCCAAGCTGGATACAGCACTTTGGCCCGGAACACCGCAGCAGTAAACCGCTTTTCGAGGGATCTGAGGAAATCCCAAACCGCAATATGATGAAAATCCGCTCGCCCTTGCGGCCACCATCCGGGAATCGCCTGCATCCCGACTTGCAAGATATGTTTGAACCATTTTCGTGTCCAGACTGGTATGGGGCAGCGAAAACGAGGGAATAATCGCATGGGTATGCATGCACAGACGGCACCGGAACCGAATGATCAGGAGATTTTCATTATTGTGATATTTGTAGTACAGGGCATGAATGGCCCAACCATTACAATCCTTGCAGGAAGGGCATGGTTCAAAGGCAAAAAAGTAAAAAATTGCAGCTTTTCCCGTGAGCGGGTTATTATAGTCTTCTTTGTGTATGTGGAGATATAATACGGTGTTTTGTTGTTGGAATCCGGGGGCATCGTCGAAAAATAATCCCGGATTCCTTTCTTCCTTTTTTTTCGAGCCTATATTTTAATGTCGGAATATTTCCTGATTCACGCAGGATTAATTCGGGCAGCTACAATGGTTAGAGAAGTAGGGTAGTAAATAATTGATTATGTAAGCACGATAATCTTTTATTAGCTTGGAGCTTATCGGATGTCCATCAGAGGCTCGATTAGCCAGATACTGGCAATTTCCCGGGATAAAGAAATTCTTGGTAAATTCATTAAACGATGGATTTTTAATCTGCTTAATACCCGATTCTATCAAATTTTCACAAAATGCCCGTGCACCTCGCTCGGTAGAACAACCGGTACTATGCCGTGTTCTCTTTGGATCATCCCCTAATCTGTAGTAGTAATTGCCTCCTTTCTCTGCCGGTTTGATTAACCGTAAGCTGCCTTGAATTGTGCCATCTTGGTTCTCCCTTTTGCATCACACGAAACTATGCTTTTCGATGTGAGCGTTTTTGTGGTTTTTAGATGTTTTTGGGAGGATTCCGGTACAAATTTTCGAAGTGGTCAATAATTGGTCAATCTAGCCCGTAAAGCAAAAAAAAGTTAGCTCCGATGAGGAACGAACTTTTCATTAAATCCTTATCAGATAAGGATTTATTTTTATGCCCGGAGGGGGACTTGAACCCCCATACCCTTACGAGCACTAGTACCTGAAACTAGCGTGTCTGCCATTTCACCATCCGGGCGGGATGCGAAATTCAGGATAGCGGAAAAGGGCTTGGTGTGTCAAGCGGGAGGCTAATCGTAGCGGATGGGGCGGCCTTCGCGACTGGAGCGGTAGATGCCTTCAATCAGTTTAACGGTTTCGCGACCATCTTCGCCGGTTACGAGGGGAGGGCGGCCTGTGGTTATGGCGTCGGCAAAGTCTTCGATTTGGCGGGTGAAGAACCAGGTGGTGGCATCTATTGTGGAGAAAAACTGCTCGTCGGCGGTTTTCCAGGGACCGAGGCGATCTTCTTCACCGGGGATGGTCCAGATGTCGTTGAAAGGGGGTTCCGTAATGCCTGACATTCCGGCGATAAACATAGCGCCGCCGTCGGTCTGAACGCCGGCCGAAGCTCCGCTTGAGCCATGGATATGCACTTTGGCGTAAATTCCGGGCTTTTGGGAATTGGAGACCAGAATGGATGCGATTCCGCCGCTTTTAAACTTGACGATTGCAACGGCGGTATCTTCTACCTCGATGTAGGGGTGATTGACGTTGGTCCAATATGACTGCACCTCGGCAACTGGGCCCATAAACCACGCAAGGAGGTCCAACTGATGTGGAGCCTGATTGATCAGAACCCCACCGCCTTCCGTATCCCACTTGCCCCGCCAGGGGTCACTCTTGTAATAGTCTTCGTCTCTCCATCCCAGCATGGTAACCTGGGCGAGAGCCGGTTGGCCGAGTTTGTTGGCGGTAATCGCTTCCTTGATGCGCTGACATGAGGGGTACCAGCGGCGTTGACTGATTACGCCCACTTTTTTTCCGGCTTTGGCCGCCGCAGCGAGAATATCGTCGCATTCGGCCACCGTAAGCGCCATGGGTTTTTCAATTAGTACATGACATCCTGCTTCGAGTGCCGAAATTGCGTCGGTACAATGGGCGGGATGCGGGGTGGTAATGATAACTGCTTCGACTCCGTCCTCTTTGACCATTTCGGCAGGAGTTTTATGGGCGGGGATTTTCCATTTTTGTGCGAAGGTGCTGCATCGTTTCTCGCTTCTACCGCATACGGAAACTAGCTGGGCATTGCTGCAGTCGGAGAGCGCCTTTACATGCAGACCGGCTACTTTTCCGTAGCCGATAAGGCCGAATCTTGTTTTTTTCATGGATGCAGTACCACTTTTAAAAGAGTCGGGTCCTTGGTATAGAGTTTTTCGAACCATACTTGACCTTCGCTTAAGGGAGCTGTCGCGCTCAACAGTGAATCGACCCGGATTTTTTTGCGGGCAATCAAATCAAGCACAATGCTGTATTCGCCGGCAATAGCACAGGACCCCTGCAATTTGATCTGCTTGGTTACGACCGCTTGCAACGGTATTTCCACCGTCTTGCTTACATTGCCGATAAGGGTGACAGAACCGCCCTTTCGGACGATTTCTATTGCCGTGGCTATCGGTCGCGTTGCGCCGACTGCTTCGAATACCCGGTCTACTCCTCCGGGTGCAAGCTCTGCAATTCGGGCGGCAAATCCGGGAGCTGCCGGGTCAAGGGCAGCGTCCGCTCCAAACCGGATTGCGCTTTCACGGCGGCTTGCTTCGGTATCAAGGGCTATGATTTTTCCCGAGCCGGATGCTTTGAGTATCTGTATAAGGAGGAGTCCGATCAGGCCGGTGCCGACCACGGCAACGGTGTCGTTCAGGGCAATCGGCGTCATGTTCAGCGCATGGGCGGCGACCGCGGCGGGTTCCACCATAGCGGCATCGTCCCAACTTATGCCTTCGGGCAGTTTGTACAAAATGCGATCTGCTACGACGACGAGTTCGGCAAAGGCGCCGTGCCGGCGGTAGTCGTCGCAGGAAACGCCGAGAACCATGCGGTTATCGCAGAGGTTTACCTCTCCTTTTCGGCAGTAGGCGCAGGTTCCACAATATTCGGTTGAATCAAAGGTTACCCGGTCACCGACTGCAAAGCCTGCAACGTCGGCACCTATCTCCACGATTTCCCCGGCAGCTTCGTGACCCATGATAATCGGAGGGATTCGCCGACCAGTCGAGCCGTCAAAACCGTGAACGTCGCTTCCGCAAATGGAGACGGCCTTTACCCGAATCAGTACATCGTGCGAGTTCCGGAGAACAGGAGCTTCAACTTCGGAATAGTCGAGTTTTTTGTATTCGTTCATTACCAGTGCTTTCATAAATTTCCTCCATCAATTTACATTCGCCGTTTGGCAATAACCATGCGCATTGCATCCAAATGGTCAACACCTCGTTTTTCGAGACGTTTCATAACTTCGACATATAATGAATCAATTATCACCAAATGGGCAATCCTCGCTGAAAAAGCCTCGGAAACGCAGGTGGTTCCGGCGACTTCAACTGGTATGGTAATGGTAGCCATTCGTGCGAGGGCGGAGTGGGGATGGCTGGTAATAATGATGAGGGGACAGCCGGTTTGACGAATTTCCTGGGCGAGAGTAAGCGCGTCCATGTTTGCACCGGTATGTGAAAACAGGATCGCCGTGTTTTTATCCGTGGTCTGGGAAGCAAGCATCAACTGCAGGTGATAATCGCCCGCGTTCATGCAGGAAATTCCGGTACGGATGAATTTATGAAAGGCATCCTGCGCGACGATTCCCGAGCCCCCCAGGCCGAAAAACAGCACGCGATCGGCCTTTTCGAGCAATTCGGCAGTACGGGTAAAATCGGCACGGTTGATGCTTTTTTTGGTCATCTGCAGGGTAGCGATTGCAGAATCGAACACGATTTCAACCTCGTCGTCCTGATCGCCGACGGGTCTTTCGTACAAGCGTTCTGCGGGAATCATGGTTTCGGTGGCCAAGGCAATCCGGAATCGCTGGTACCCGCTGTAGCCAAGTTTTCGTACAAAGCGTACCAGTGTCGATTCCGCTATGCCAATAAGTTCGGCCAGCTCGTCGATGCTTGGATGAACTGCGTCGTGGGGGTTTTTTAGGATAAAGTCGGCGATCTTTTTTTCTTTTTCACTTAAGGTTCCGTACGCTTGTCTGATCATGTAGATACAACTTTGTTCGCTCATGTCATGACCTCCCACGTCAAAATCAAATTTCGATCGTTACAACTACTATAACATGAATTAAATATTCTTACAAATGAAATAAATATTTATTCTTTTGTTGACAGATTGGGTATCCAGCCTGATACTGAAGGTATCCGGGGTGTCCGGAAATAAACAGGAGGAATCAATGAAGAAAATCCTTTCAATTTTGATCGGTTTCGTTTTGGTTTCCGCGGTATTTGCCGGCGGAAAAAAAGAAGCAGCACCAATGTCCGAACCCGCAGCCAAAGAAGTCAAAGAAGTCAAACCCCAGGAAATCCGGGTATTACTTGCCAATCATCCATACGGGGAGCTGCTCAAGCAGTCTATTCCCGAATTTGAAAAGGCTACCGGAATTAAGGTAAACTTTGAAAGTCTCCAGGAAAGTCAGCTTTCACAAAAACTGACCACCGAGTTTGCTACCAATTCATCTACTGTCGACGTATTTATGACACGTCCCCTCCAAGATGGTCTTTTATTCATGAAAAACGGATGGTACGAGTCATTGTCAAAATATGATTTTAGCGACTATCCCCGGAACACTGTAGATATCTGCAGCAAGAACGGTTCGACCTTCATCGTTCCCCTCGTTACCGAGTGGCAAGTTCTCTATTATAGAAAAGACCTGTTTGCCAAAGCAGGCCTTTCGGTACCCAAAAACTTTATCGAGCTCGAAGCTGCTGCAAAAGCTCTAACGACAAAAGATATGGCCGGATTCGGTTCGCGCGGAAAGGGCGCTGCGGCTGTTACTCAGCTTTCAAGCTATGTGTACAACTTTGGCGGTCTGTATATCGACAAGGGCAAAGCCGTGTTCGATACTCCCCAGGCTATGGACGCTATCCGATTCTATGGAAAGATGCTGGGCACTTACGGACCTCAAGGCATAACTTCGATGTCATGGGAAAATCTGATGCCGGTATTCCAAGCTGGGAAGCTGGCCATGTGGACTGATGCTTCTGTATTCTATGGCCAGGTCATCGATCCGACAAAGACCCAGATTCCCGCTGCCGATATTGGCGTAGCAAGTCTTCCTGCCGGTCCCGCCAAGAATTCTCCCTTTATCGTCGTTTCTTGGGGCATGGGCGTTTCAGCCAAGTCCAAGAACAAGGAAGCCGCCGACAAGTTCCTCAGATGGGCAACCAGCAAGGAACTCGCTGTTAACGGTATGCTGACGAACATCACTATGGCTCGTAATTCCGCTTGGGCTGACCCGAAAGTAAAAACCCAGATGAACCCCGGCCTCGTGGAAACCCAGTTACTTGCTGCCAAGAACGGTTATCCGCTTGACCGCCCCTACATGAGCGCGGTTGGCGCTGCACGCGACCTGATCGGTGAAGTGATTATCGAATCCATCAATACCAAGGGAACCTCAACCGGATTGCAGGCCCTTGCCACCAAAAACGTCGAGGCTGTCAACAACTTGTTGAAGACCGACGGAGAATACGGTCAATAAGAGTTTCTGATAATAAACCCGGCAGGAAAACTGTCGGGTTTATTTTGTTTTGGTATCAGTGTGATGGAGGAAGTATCGTGATTAAGACGAGTTTTTTCGAGCGCAACCTGAGGTTCTTTTTCTCGTTGCCTGCAGTCATCTTTGTGGTCGTGCTTATGGTATTTCCGGTATGCTACACCCTTTTTATCAGCTTTACCGACTGGTCGCTAACTTCTGGCCGGCCAATGCACTTTGTCGGTTTCGACAGCTACAAGGCCGTATTTACCGAGCCGCGCTTTTTAGGAGCTATCGGTCGAACGCTTGCATTTACCATCGGCGCCATCGTGATCGAGGCTGTCGCCGGCACTATTTTTGCCCTTATTCTGGACGCGGAGTTTGCCGGGAAAAACGCCGCAAAAACAGTACTTCTTCTTCCATTGGTGGCCACTCCCGTGGCAGTCGGTATTGTGTTCAACCTTTTTTATGATCCGACAATCGGATTCCTTAATTATGTACTGAGTGCGCTTGGCCTACCCCAAAGTGGTTGGGTTTCTAATGCGTCTACGGTTATTTCGTCCCTCGTTCTCGTCGACATCTGGCAGTGGACCCCGATGATCGCACTCATCGTTATGGCAGGTCTTGCGGGCCTCTCGCGCGAATCATATGATTCTGCAAAGGTGGACGGTGCAAACGCGTTTCAGACTCTTGTTCATATCACCTTGCCCCTATTGATGCCAACCATCCTCACGGCGGTGATTCTCCGCGCTATCGATGCGCTTAAAACGTACGATATTATCTATGCCATGACAGGTGGCGGACCGGGCTATGCCTCGGAAACTCTCAATATCATGGCATTCAAGTATAGTTTTGAATATTTCCGGATGGGGCAATCGTCCGCCATTTTGGTGTTTTTGTTTGCCCTCGTCCTGCTGTTCAGTCTGGGCGTAATTCGCCTCCGCAAAGCGTTCGAGGTATAAGGAGCCAGTCATGAAAAGATCCGCACATATCAGAATCGGTGTTGTTATTCTATTGCTCGTTCCGGTTCTTTTTCCCTTTCTGTGGATGCTTCTTTCGGCATTCAAAACGCAGGTAGACATAATTTCTTGGCCGCCGAAATTCATTTTTACGCCGACCATGATCAACTTCGCGAAAGTCTTTGGCGAACAGGCATTTTTGAAATACCTGATTAACTCGAGCATAGTCGGTGTGGCTGCGGTGAGTTTGTCCCTTTTATTGG
>JBBRWY010000082.1:0-7205 GCA_038248875.1 Treponematales bacterium | reverse complement strand
GACGTGGCCCTGCAGGCGAACAATATCCGCGGCAAGTTCCTCGATATGACGAAGGCCTTGAACGAAGCCATACCGGACGTGTTGTTGGTTCGCGGCGACTACAATGCTACGGTCGTCAAGCCGAACCTTGTCGAAGTGAAGATATAAATCTTTCCTTTATCCAGATAGCCCGCAGAACAGCTCTGCGGGCTTTTTTATATCCAGGGGCACACGTGCCGAATTTGACTTTCCAAAGAGAGCCAGCGTATATTGAGACTAGAACAATAGGAGGTACGATGACTTTAGTGCACATGCTTCTGGTGAGCTTGGCTATTAATGGCTTCTTTTTTATTCTAGCAGCTTTTTTGCGAACCGATATTTTTACTGATATAACCTACAGCCTTTCGTTCTTGGTGCTTGTCATAATTCTTTTGGCAACTTCTGCGGGCAGGAATACCGTGCAGTTGTTGACCTTTACTTTCGTTGTTATCTGGGCCCTGCGGCTTGGGTCGTACCTTTTTAATCGTATTCTGCACACCAAGGTCGATCATCGTTTCGACGATAAACGCGATAGTTTTGTGCGGTTTGGCGCGTTCTGGCTGTTGCAGGCAATTACCGTGTGGGCAGTCATGCTTCCGGTATACGGCATCCTTTCTCTGGATACGGTGCCCTACCTAGCTCCCGTGTACCTTTTGCCCGGAGCTCTGGTGTTCCTCCTCGGCCTCGTTATTGAAACCATTGCAGATATGCAGAAATACAACTTTAAGATGAAGGCAGAAAATAAATCGAAATTCATGTCAACCGGCATATGGAAATATTCGAGACATCCGAACTACTTCGGCGAAATGCTCGTGTGGTGGGGAATCGCCTTGCCGGGAATACTGCTATTTGACGGAGTTGCCTGGCTCTATTTCCTGGGGCCGGTATTTATTACAGTGCTCCTTCTATTTGTTAGTGGCATACCGCTTCTCGAAAAATCGGCAGACCGGAAGTGGGGGAATGATGAGTCGTATATTCGGTATAAGAAAACGACATCCCTTTTAGTTCCGCTTCCTGTGCGTAAAGATGTCTAAATGATCGTTCTTATCCTCGTTGTTGTGGTATCTTGGCTTCTCGGATCTATACCTGGAGCATATATCATGTGTCGCTTTTTAAAAGATGCTGATATACGTACCCTGGGCAGTGGTAATGCCGGAGCGACGAATACTTACCGGGTTCTGGGCCTGAAGGGCGCTGTGCCGGCCTTTCTTATTGACTTTTCCAAGGGCTTTCTGCCTGTATTTCTGGTTTTGCATTCGGGTTATACTTTTGTACTACCTGTCATGCTGATCGCTCTCATTGCAGGAGCAGCAGCTTTTGTCGGACACCTGTTTCCGGTGTATATCGGGTTCAGGGGAGGTAAGGGAATGGCTACCGGAGCTGGGATTATGACTGCGCTCCAGCCGCTTCTCTTTCCCGCGTGCCTCGGTGTATTTTTGCCGGTGTTTCTGGTAACCCGTAAAGCCTCCCTTGCTTCACTCTGTACAGCTGTATCGCTTCCGTTGTGGTATGTGGGGATTTCGCTTCTGAGGGGTTCCCTTCCTGATGTATATCTGCTTATATTTACTCTATTGATGGCCGTTTTTGTGTTTGAGCGGCACCGAAAAAATATCGCAAACCTGATTGGCGGGACGGAAAAACCGCTTTTTTAAATTATCAGGGAAGGAATACATAATGAATGATGTGATGACGCTGAATGGCTACATACTGTACAACAGTTTTATTTCCGGATATGAGAATCTTTTGAAACATAAAAACCACCTCAATGATATAAACGTGTTTCCCGTTGCCGATGGTGATACCGGGAATAACATGGTTTCGACTTTCTATTCTACCATACAGGCTCCATTGGTGACCCGTTCGGTATCGACTACGATGAACAGTATCGCCGATCGGGCTCTTTCCGGTGCACGGGGCAACTCGGGGATAATCGTAGCGCAATTCCTCAACGGACTGGCGAACGAATGTGCCGAGAAAGAAACCATGACAACGGTAGAGTTCGGTTCCGCACTCAAAAATGCCGCGGCTTTTACGTACCTCGCAATCGAAAACCCGAAAGAAGGGACGCTGATAACGATACTGCGAATCTGGTCAGAAGAAATGTATCAACTCGGTCAGGTCATTCACGATTTCCGCGAGCTTTTTACCCGCAGCATCGAAAGTGCCCGCATTGCCCTCGAAAAAACAAAGGAACAGCTTGAAGTCCTCAGGAAGGCGAATGTAGTGGATGCCGGAGCTTCGGGGTTTGTTTCTTTTCTTGAAGGCGTCGCACGCATGATCTCAACAGGCGTGGTTCCTCACAAGCGTGTATCCTTTCCTGTTTCCTCCGGTGAGGAAGACGAACAGGGACACGATATTCCCGAAACAGACGACACCATTACCTTCCGGTATTGTACCGAGGCATTACTGGTACGATTGGCTACCGATACGGGCGATCAGCCGGAAGAGCTTTCAACCAGGCTGAAAACACTCGGTGATTCGCTTATTGTAAGCAATGGCCGTGAAAAAACCAAGATTCATATTCATACCGACGATCCTTCCGCACTTTTTTTAATGCTGAGGGATTACGGACGCATCATTGAACAAAAAGTTGACGACATGCGTCTGCAGTATAACGCGGTGCATCATCCCGTTTCAAAAATTGCGATAGTGACTGATTCGATCGCTGATATTCCGGCGGAATTGCTCGATCGGTACCAGATTCATGTCATACCTCAGAAAATCCTTTGGGGCGAAAATGAATACCTCGATAGGCTTACCATCACAGCTGAAACGTTTTATCCATATCTTGATGAGCGGACAGATTATCCGAGTAGTTCGATTCCAGATCCGTACCGGGTTGATCAAGTGTTTTCGTGGCTCGCAGCGCATTATGAATCGATCATCGCGGTTCCGGTAGGCAAAGCTCTAAGCGGTACGTGGCAAGTGATGGAAACGAGTGCACAGAAACTCAGGGCGAAGGGCTATCCGGTTACCGTCGTAGACAGCCGGCTGAACTCGGCCGCGCAAGGTCTTGCAGTGTTGTCCGCAGCCGAAAGCGCAGCCTCGGGACAGTCATATACGCATATTCTAGAATCACTCGAAAAAACAATACGCGGTGCGAAAATTTACGTCAGCGTCGCAACCTTTAAGTACATGGTGAGAGGCGGCCGGGTGAGCGCACTCAAGGGATTTATCGCCGCGATTATCAACCTAAAACCAATCATTTCGCTTGACGAAAACGGCAAAGGTATTGCTTTTGGCGCGTCTTTCTCGCAAGACGGAAGCAAAAAAAAGATATTGAAGGGTGTTAATAAGAATAAGAATGCGATTCGAAAATATGCTGTCGTTCATGCAGGTGTTCCGGAACGGGCAAAGGAATATGCCGGAGAACTGAAACAAATTCTTGGAACGGAATGCGAATACATCATGGAAATATCCCCGGTTGTGGGAATCCATGCGGGTATCGGTACAGTCGCTGTAGCCTGGATTTAAGCCTTACACGCGTGTAGTAGGGCACGAAAAGGGAATCAAAAGATGCGTATTTTCAGGCCGGCGATGTTTCAGGGAACACATAAGAAGAAAGATTATTTTGAGGGTTGGTACTTCAAGAATGTTTCTGCCGATCAGGGCGAAGTACTTTCTGTCATTCCCGGAATTTCTTTCGACCGGAATGATCCCCATGCCTTCGTGCAACTTATAAACGGAATAACCGGACAGACGCGCTACTTCCGCTTCGATGTTTCGGAGTTTTCCTGGAGCAAGGAAGAATTCGAAGTAAGCATAGGAAAGAATAGCTTCTCCGCCGCACAAATGACACTGGATCTTGCGGATGGCGATTTTGCTATTTCGGGTACACTGAAATTTTCCGATACGGTGTCTTTTCCGGCAAGTCTCATGTCGCCGGGAATAATGGGTTGGTTTTCGTATGTGCCCTTTATGGAATGCAATCACGGTGTCGTTTCGGCTGATCATCGGATAACGGGATCCCTTACCGTAAACGGTACAATAAGTGATTTTTCGCAGGGAAAAGGATATATCGAGAAGGATTGGGGGAAATCATTTCCCTCTTCCTGGCTCTGGCTGCAGTGTAACAATTTTCGTGCAGACCCCTGTACCCTTTTTGTATCAGTTGCTAAAATTCCCTGGCTTGGACATTTTTTTATGGGCTTTATCGCTTTCGTGTATGTCGAGGGAAAATATCACCTGTTCACGACTTACAATAACTCAAAAATTACAGCCATCTCGTTTGCAGATCGGGTTGTACGAATCACCCTTACGAACCGAAAATATCAGCTAGACATTTCTGCAGTGCAGGGTGAAGGCGGACATCTCAAGGCGCCAGTAAGCGGGACTATGTCGCGGATGATCAAGGAAAGCGTCAATTCCAAAGTGTCTTTTACGCTTTCCGAAGTAGACGGGAACATAATTCACGCCGACGAAGGCCGGAGTGCCGGACTCGAAATAATGGAAAAAATATTCAGCTATTTTTAGTCAATAGAGGATCTTGCAAAACTTAGAAAGTTTTGCAAGATCAACCGACTTTTGCAAGAGGCTCAATACTGAATTTATTCGAGTCCGAGAAGGGACGCAGCATTGCCTCGAAGGATTGCCTCATTCGAGCGGTCATCGAGGCCAAGTGCGAGAAACCGTTCAAGTTCGCCTGCATGGATGAGCACCGGAAGACCGATCGCGGCAATCAGTTCATAAATAGCGTCCATTGCAGACGTATCTGCCTCGAACTTTTGGAAGTCGGGGTGCAGCTTGATTCCCTTGAGACCTGCCTTCCGGATTCGTGTGTTGTCTTGTCCTTTTAGTATCCGAGCGATTCTGCAACAATGATGACGGTGAAGTCGCTCAGTCTCGGTCGGCGCTTGAGAACGGTGTAGATTCTGCAGACACGCGAGTCGCCCTGACAGTCGCAGCAAATACCGGATTTTGTGCAGGGGTTTGGCATTGACAAGCGTTTATTGTTCATCGGAGCGGCGACTGTTTCGAGACGTGCGTGTGCTTCGTCGAGATTCCGAACCAGTTTGTTAGCGCCGATAATCACTACAGTTTTTTTGGGACCGAAGGTAAGAGCGGCGACACGGTTACCATTTCCGTCGATATTGAGAATTTCTCCATCAAGTGTGACTGCGTTTGAACTCGAGAGAAACAGGTCACAGGTGAGCTGCGCGCGCATCGTTTCCATTTTCTGTTCGGGAGTCAAACTTTGCCCGCCATGATTGAGTACTTTTACGCCGGTTTTTTCGAGGAGAGCGGGCACACCGATATCCTTTAATGTCATCGAGCCGCCGGTTCCTACCGTCATGCCAGGAACGAGAAATTTTTCGAGAAGAGCGAGAGCGTCCTTTCCTGTTTCGACCGCATGGGTCGTAAATCCATTTTTTTCGAGTGCCTTGCAGGCCAGTTCGGTCAGGGCATTGGCGTGCCATTTTTCTACTTCGTTCATTTTTGTACCTTCCTTATATAATGAGGATCTTGCAAAACTATGAAAGTTTTGCAAGATCAACCAAAAATGCAGGTGGAGAATTCTAATAAGTTGTTGCTTTACAAAGACTTGTTAGAATTCTCCAAAAGCCACTTGCAAAAGTAACCGACTTTTGCAAGTGGCTCTAATGATCACTGTTCGAGTGTGAATGTTTCTTCCTTGATAACCGAGTCGCGCATGGAGCGCGCGTAGACCGAAGGCGGAGAGAGCCGTATCTTCTTGTATATGCGGGAAAAGTAGAGCGGGTCGTCATATCCGACTGCGAGGGCCGCTTCCTGAATCGGCGTGTCCGGATTTCGCGCTATCATGCTTTCGAATTTTTGAATTTTCTTGAGTGTGGCAAGCTGCTTGAAGGACAGTCCGAGCTGCTTTTTCAGGGCGTGCGAGACGGTCGAGCAGCTGCGGTCTACCGCTTCGGCCACGGTCGTCAGTTCGGCCGGTTCGGTGATGTGCGATTCGAGCCAGTTTACTACGCGTTCCACGACCTGCGCATGGCGTACCCGTACATAATCGCGGGACACTACGAAAGTAATCAACATCGTAAACAGATGAAGCATTTTGTTGAGACCAGTCTCGTCGAAAAAGGGTTGTTCGTTGAATGCGGCAGTCAACAGGTCCGGATCGAATTTCGCTTTCTTCCAGTCAGTCAGCATTTCCGTAGGGAGAAATTCCGTGGTGCGGAACTGACCCAGCATGCCATAACCGACGAGCACGCCCTCTATCTCGATGGGAAGTACTGCTTCTGAAAGTCCTCCATGGCAGCGGTACACCATCAGTTTGTGTTGTCTGTTACAGCTTTCGCACATGAGTTTGTCCTGCCGGCAGCAACGGTAGCGGATCTTCAGGCTTTTCTGGATAAGGCGGCAATAATGAGCGCCAGGATTCTGCAACCCGACAATGAGTTCCTCCATATCTGGAGAAAAGACCGTAATCTTGACACGGAAACAGTAAGCAAAGCTGTCGATGAGATGCTGTACTTCCGGATCGAAGAAGGGTTGGAGTTTGCCTGACATGTTCTCATCATAAAACATGATTGCAGATTTGTCCATATCGGTTCCTTATTTGACTATGTACATCACCCTATTCCCGTTCTATCCTGATTGTGGAGGCGGGCAAATGAACAAACCTACATTGATCGTACTGGCAGCCGGACTCGGGAGTCGCTACGGCGGATTGAAACAAATTGATGCTGTCGGGCGACATGATGAAACCCTGCTTGACTATTCTACCTACGATGCGGTGCGCAGCGGCTTCGGTAAGGTACTTTATATTATTCGCAAGGATATTGAAACAGATTTTCGTGAGAGACTTTTCGATCGCATCGCGCTTCATTGCGACGCGTCGTACGTGTTTCAAACGCAGACGTCGCTTTTAGATGCAGAACAGATACGGAAATCCGCAGGTCGCACAAAACCTTGGGGAACTGTGCATGCCCTTCTGTGTGCGAGTGACGCGGTTCACGGTCCGTTTGCGGTTATCAATGCTGACGATTATTACGGACGAAGTGCATACGCAACCCTGTCAGCGCATCTTTCACAAGCGACTCCCGGATCTGGTGCGCACGCTATGGTCGGTTACATGCTTCGGAACACAATGAGCGAATCTGGTTCTGTGTCTCGCGCAGTTTGTACCGTCCGGGATGGCTATCTCGAAGCGATGCGTGAGCATACGAAAATACGTTTTGAGGGAACAAAAATAATGACCACCGTGGATG
>JBBRWY010000081.1:0-7209 GCA_038248875.1 Treponematales bacterium | reverse complement strand
CGCTCTATTGGAGGACCTCCCCATGGCGAAGCCTGCAAGCAATCACGACCCGGTACACGAACCGGAATTCTGTCCAAACCCGCACTGTCGGTTTCATAATCCTGAAGATGCGTCAATATCAGTCTGGTTTATCAAACGCGGAACGTTTTACACCAATGCTAGAGGCTGGATTCATCGCTTTTCGTGTTCCGAATGTGGGAAAAGTTGTTCAACACAAACGTTTTCACTTCACTACTGGACTCATTCAACTGTCGACTTTGAAATGGTGGACAACAGAATGTATGCTTGTTCCGGGTATCGGCAAATTGGCAGGGATATGGCCCTGTCGTATAACGTGCTCAAAAACAGGCAGCAGCGTCTTGCACGAAATTATCTCAATCTTTTTGATGCTGCATTGAGTGATTTTCCTCTACCTGAAAACATCGCTTTTGACGGGTTTGAATCGTACCTTCGCAGTCAGAATTTCCCCAATAATTTCAATATAGCCGTGGGTTGCGAGTCTCGAATTCCCTACGTTTTTAATCTTGCCCTGATGCGCAGAAAAGGTCGCATGACAGAAAAACAAAAGCAGAAACGGGATACGATTGACCAGGTTTGGAGACCTCGCGAACGGGAATTAATCGAGCGGGCGAAAGAAGTGTTTCGCGAGATTTTCGCCTTGTATCTGAATCGTCCTACCCTGACCCCGTTTACCCTGTATACCGATCAAAAGACGGAGTATGTTGTTGCATTGAAAGAACTTCCTGAGGTTGTTCATCTTTCTGAAATTGGTCTTTTTGTGCACAAAACAACCAGTTCACGGGCTGAGCGAACTATTGAGAATCCCCTTTTTCCGGTGAATTATATGGACCGGGAAATACGGAAAAACTCTTCGTCGCACACACGAGAAACGGTTCGCGCTGATCATGAAGCAAACATGGCGAGTGCCAAAATGCTCATTGTTTTTGGTCATCATACGTTCAGAAAACCCTTTAAAATAAACAACATTTTGGATATTGATGCCCAGGAAACGCATGCAGACAAGGTACATTTGCTGGAATCTCGGGACGCGAGAAATGCGTTCAAACGACTATATACTCACCGGCATGTGTGGTCGCATCAAAAGATGAAGGCGCTCTGGTGCGAACAGATTTGGCAGATGAAAGAAGAAAATCCACCGATTATTGACTTTACTACAGGGGTAGCATATGAAAAGGGACAGCCGGGGTCGGGGTGGAGAGCAAAGCACCTAATTGCTTAACTGGTAGGGATGGTTGTAGAAAAGCCGGTTAGTTTTAGAAGCACAATTTTGAGAGCAGTTTCTAACCTTTCCCGTAAAAAAATAAAAGATTCAACTAAACCTCCATACCTCTCGACAATTAAAGGGAGATACTATCCGGATTACCGGATGGTGTCATTTCGAGGAGGTACGTAAGTGATGCAAACGCTTGACGTTCAGGCACAGAATCCGGTCAAATTGCCCCCGATTTCGGGAGTTGAAGGTGTAAAAGCCGGGCCGAAGGCTGTCGCGAACGGGAAAACGGGCGCTGAAACTGCACGAAACGGATCTTCATTCCTCGCAATGATCGAGAAGATGATTGCCGGTACCATGGAAGGAAAGGCTGATGCCCTGACGGCGTCTTCCTTAAAAACAACCGCAAGAGGAGCAGGGGACAGCACAGGTGTCCCGGGTGAAGAGAACACCCTCATCAAACCAGGTTCCGCAAAGACGGCAAAGTCTTCCGGAAAATCAAAAGTGACTGCAGAATTGTACAGTGCCGCCGGTTTGTCCGCAGCTGATAGTTCAGTAGCAGTACAAGGAAAGAAACTGCAGGAAAATACGGAAAAATCCGGCTTGCGCGCCGACCGTAAAAAAAGCGGGTCCTTTTTGCCTGCTTCCGTAAGTGTATCGGAAGATGATGTTCTTTCGGAGCTCAAGGCTGCAACAGACAAAAAACCCGGAATAGGTTTGCAAAAAACAGCAGTTGAAACAGCGATACCCGTAACCGTTTCGCATGCTGCAATGCCTATCGCCGTTACTGCGCGAGATGAATCGATGCCCGGCGTAAAAACTGACGGAGGCACCGAAGCAGTCGGGAAGGGTGACCGTAAAGCTGAAAAAACTGATCGCAAGGACCGAAAAACCTTCATCAGCGTTCGGGACGAGCGGAATCAGACCGATTTCACAATTGCCTCTGCAACCAGAAGCCAGCTCGAAAAATCGGTGCAGGTTACTAGTGACGGCACCGCCGACATGACAATCGGTTTTAGTGCCGCAAATACCGGGAGCAGTTCCCGTACCGACATCGAATCCCGGTTTATGGAGCAAGGCGACGGGAAGCAGGGGCAGTCTTTTGCTTCGATGCTTTCAAGCGAACTGCGGAGTAACGCAGCTGATTTCGTCAAGACGGGCAGTATCGTGCTCCGTGACAATAATTCAGGTCTCATTCGGCTCACTCTCAATCCCGAATCGCTCGGAAACGTAAAGATCAGCCTCGAGCTTTCGGAAAATCGGATTACCGGTAAAATTACCGTCTCGTCGAAGGAAGCCTACGATGCTTTTAATGAAAATCTTGACGGCCTTTCCGACGCGTTCGTGCAGGGTGGCTTCGAGAGCGCCGGCTTCGATCTTTCCTGGTCGGGAAAGGATTCTTCGGGATACGGACAGGAAACGGAACAAGGCAAGCTTAGCGCGCCTTTTTATGCTTCTTCGATTCCATCTGTTATGTCGGCCACAAATGCTGCCGATACAAATATGAGCGGGTATCGGTATAACACCAGTTCCGCAGTAAACGTATTTGCGTGACAGGTAAAGGGGTAATATGGACATCGGATCAATGCTGAACAATACGATGAGCTCTCAAGAAAAGACGATGGCTCAGCTTCAGGTAGATTCTTTCAACAAAACACTTGCGGTCAACGGACGGACCCCCAAGACGGAACTCGGCAAGGATGATTTTTTACAGCTCCTCATCGCGCAACTGTCCCATCAGGACCCGACTGCGCCGATGCAGGATACACAGTTTATCGCCCAGATGGCACAATTTTCAAGCCTCGAACAGATGACCAACATGAGTGGTAGCTTCACCAAGCTGTCTGCGTTGCTCACCGGTTCGGACGCGGCCAACGCCGTAGGCAAGAAAGTGGACCTTGAATCGGGCGATGCGACTGTTTCAGGCTCCATAATGGCGGCGACACGCGGGGAATTCCCGCAAGTACTCGTCAATGGAAGCTGGTACGATTGGTCATCGGTAAAGACCGTATATGCAGATAACGGGGGAACAACGCTATGATGAGATCTCTTTTTTCCGGTGTTTCCGGAATGCAGAACCACCAGACACGCATGGACGTGATCGGTAACAATATCGCAAACGTGAACACGACCGGCTTCAAACGCGGCCGGGTCAATTTTCAGGATCTCCTTTCGCAGCAGATGTCCGGAGCAGCAAAACCGACCGACGAACTCGGCGGTGTGAATCCCAAGGAAGTTGGCCTCGGAATGAATATTGCGAGTATCGACACCATCCACACGCAGGGTTCGCTACAGACCACCGGTGTGCAAACCGATGTCGCGATCCAGGGGAACGGCTTCTTTGTGATGAAAGCAGGCGAGAAATCCTATTACACCCGCGCCGGTACGTTCGGCGTCGATAACGAAGGCACTCTCGTCAATCCCGGAAACGGTATGCGTGTCCAGGGTTGGCAGGCAAAGGATCTTGACGGCGAACTCGTGCTTAATACCTCGAGTCAGACCGAAGATCTCCTTATCCCTGTCGGCTCGAAGATTGCAGCCCGCGCCACAACGAACGTGGACTATGCCTGTAACCTCGACAAGCGGCTTCCCGAAATCGCCGAAGGCGCTACCCGTGCCCAGATAGCGGACTCCACATGGGCGACCGAATTCAAGGTATTCGACAACTTCGGTGAGGAGCATACCCTTAATGTTTCGTTTACCCGCGTTCCCGGCTCGCAAAACCAGTGGAATGCAACAGTCAACGTAGACCCGACCAATGCAGAAGCGACGGCAACCCGCGTCGGTGTGAATACAACCGATGGTACCGCCAATACCTTCATCGTCAATTTCGACAACCTTGGAAAACTGTCAGGTATCACCGATACGGCAGGCAACACTTCAGCAGTCGCAGGCAAAGTAGTGCTCCAAGCTTCGTTTAACGTTCTTGGCGCGAACCCGGACGCGGCCGGTGCCCCAACCCGGCAGACATTCAACATTAATCTGGGTGAAATCGGTAGCGTGCGGAATACAGTAACCCAGTTCTCCGAAAAAAGTTCCACCAAGGCCTATATGCAGGATGGCTTCACCATGGGATATCTTGAAAATTTCAAGATCGACCAGTCGGGTATGATTACTGGCGTGTATTCGAACGGCACGAACCGGATGCTCGGTCAGATTGCGCTGGCAAGCTTCGCCAACCAGGGCGGACTTGAAAAAGCGGGGGAGAACACCTATGTGCAATCCAATAACTCCGGTTATGCAAACATCGGGACTTCGGGTGTGGCAGGGAAGGGGAAACTGATTGCCGGCGCGCTCGAAATGAGCAACGTCGACCTTACTGAACAGTTTACTGACATGATCATAACCCAGCGCGGTTTTCAGGCAAGCTCCAAGACTATCCAGACTTCGGACACCATGCTTGACACCGTGTTGAATCTGAAGCGTTAATAGGATATAATGAAGAACCTGCGAAATAAAATTTCACAGGTTCTTCCCGGTTTCAGGATCAAAGGTACCAAATGATAGCAGTAACGCAACTGAACGGCAAAGAATACTGGATCAATCCGCACCAAATCGAAGTCATTGAAAGCAATCCCGACGTGACCCTGGTCATGTTGTCTGGTCGACATGTCATTGTCCGCGAAAAGCCGGAAGAAGTAATAGACCGAATAATCGCTTACCGCCGCAAGATCGGCGCATTCAAGAACGAGGAGTAGCCTTCCATGGATATAGCGTCAATAATCGGTTTATGCGGCGGATTGGGAGTCGTTATCTTTGGTGCCTTCATGGGTGGTTCGCTTGGTGGACTTATTGACCTTCCGTCGGTTTTTATCACCGGTGGCGGTTCGTATCTGTGCCTTTTCCTCACCTATCCGCTTTCCTATGTCACCGGTATTTTTTCGGTAATGGGTCGAGTTTTCAAGACATTCGATTTTGGTGAAAAGGCGCTGGTGCAGAAACTGGTATCATTTTCCGAAAAAGCCCGCCGCGAGGGTATACTTGCTCTTGAAGAAGAAATTCAGGACCTCGACGACGAGTTTATGTGTAGCGGACTCAGGCTCGTGGTTGATGGCACCGACGGCGAGGTTATCCGCGGGCTCATGGAAAACGAACTGAGCCAGATGGAAGGTCGACATAATATCTGGATCACCCTGGTCAACGCCTGGGCAACCCTCGCCCCCGGTTTCGGAATGCTCGGTACTGTTATTGGTCTTATTGGTATGTTGGGAAACCTCGAGGACAAGAGTGCCCTTGGTCCGAACATGGCAGTTGCGCTTGTCACAACCCTTTACGGCTCCATGATGCAGAACTGGTTGTTCGTTCCGATTTCGGGCAAACTCAGCTACCAGAACAGCATGGAAGTAAAATCCAAGGAAATGATTATAGAAGGCGTTCTGTCGATACAAGCGGGCGATAATCCGCGTATCCTTGCCCAAAAGATGCTTACGTATCTGACTCCCAAGGATCGTAAGTCTATCGAAGCCGACGTTATGAAAGACTAGGGGTAGTCCGAAATGGCAAGAAAAAAGAAGGCTCCAAACGCTTCATCGTCCGGATGGCTCAATACATATGCAGACATGGTTACACTCATGATGTGTTTTTTTGTCATGTTGTATGATCCTTCCCAAGCTGATGTCACCGTTCTTGCCGCGATGACAGCATCTATAAATGGCGATCCGAACGGTGGAGGTATGTCTCTTGCCGCAGGACGGATGGCCGATCTTGGCAATACCATAGATTCAATGCCTTCGATGGAAAAGGGAAAGTCCCTCGGCCTCGCAGTTAAGCGTGCGGTCAGTCTTTTTGCCCCCGACATAAAATCCAATAAAATTTCAATTACCAGCGATGAACGCGGCCTCGTTATAACTCTCGCTGCCGATTCGTTTTTTAGACCGGCGAGCGCAGTTCTCGAAATAGAAGAAACCCGGGAAACCCTGCTCCGTATCGCACAGCTACTCGCATCTGAGGAACTCGGCAAACGACGTTTTCGTATCGAAGGGCATACCGACAATGGAGCCACAGATACTTCGAAATGGCCAAGCAACTGGGAGCTTTCGACCGCACGGGCTGTCAATGTGCTCCATTATTTAACAGATTTCGGTGCCGAAGAAAAGCGTTTTTCCGTTGCCGGTTATGCTGATACACGACCCTTTTACACAAACGATACGCCTGAAGGCCGCGCCTATAACCGGCGTGTGGATATAATTATTCTGGACGAAGGTCATTTTTAATGATATTATTAACCGTAAAAAAGGATATACAGTATGGATGATCAGGACGACATCAATCTTGAAGGCGGAGATGCCGGGGCCGGAGACGGCGGTGGAAAAAAAGGTAGCAGTATGCTTCCACAGCTGCTCAAATGGGTAGCTATCGTTCTCGGTGCGCTCATTTTCATCATTACCGTTGTAGTGGTAACGGTTAATATTATGGGTGGTTCAGGCAAAAATCAGACCGCCGTACCTCTTTCCGAGGAATATACGGGGTCGCGCGATGTTTTTCAGTGGTATCAGGCAGTCGGTGTAATCAAGACCAAGACGTCCGACAGCATTCCTGCTTCAGTAATTGTTGATATCGCACTCGGGTATCCGCTCGAGGACAAATCAACTCCAGCAGAACTTTCTTCTCGATTGGTCGAACTTAAAGACTTCTTGCGCTCTTTTTTCAAGCTTAAAACAGCCGCAGAACTACGCAACGAGGATAAAATTAAGATAGAAATCAGAAATGCCATAAACGACAATATTCTTTCAAAGTCAAAGATCCGAGATGTGCGATTTACTCAGTACGAAATAGTGGAACAATAAGGAATTTATGACAGAAGTTCTTTCTCAGGATGAAATTGATCAGCTTCTCACCGCGATAAGCGCCGGGGATACCGATACGGAAGATTTCCGACCGGTAAACGACACCCGGAAGATCAAGATTTACGACTTTAAGCGTCCTGACAAATTCTCGAAAGAACAGATACGAACCGTATCGATCATGCATGAAACCTT
>JBBRWY010000080.1:0-7453 GCA_038248875.1 Treponematales bacterium | reverse complement strand
CGGTACGAACCGACCAACCGGTACAGCATGAGCGGCAAATTCTCGAACCGGGGAAGAGACAGCACGAGCGGCAACGAGGCATCGCCGGCACTGATGGCGAACACAAAACCCGCTCCCGAAAGTATTCCCCGCGAGGAAAGGGGGATAAGCACCCGGAAAGGAGCCTCGAGTCGGTGGGGGGATAGAAGCGCCGCCGCGTCATGGATGGATCGCGGAATGCGGTCGAGGGACGCCTGAATCTGTGTCCAGGCAAACGGCCAGGCCAGGGCAGACTGTGCGAGGATGAGGACCAGGGTATTACCGCGCGGTACAAGGAGAGTCCATCCAAAACCGAGCATCACCGAGGAAACTGCGAGCGGGGTCAAGGGAATCATCCGAAAAATTAGCGGTACGGTGCGGCCGCCGGTGCGGCCGTGCATCTGCAGCCGGGCTAGCGCATAACATAACGCGGCAAGCGTCGAAATCGCGGCAACCGCGATACCCACGCCAACCGTATTGAAGAGGGAAGAAAGAAAGGTCCGTCTGTGGGCTAAGGTTACCCATGCATCCAGCGAAAACCGTAAACCGTCAGCGTAGATGCCTCCACCGGTAGAAACAAACGAACGGGCGCCTATCGATAACAGCGGACCGATAAAAAAAACAAGGAGAAACAGCGCATACAGAAGCAGGATTGCTTTTTCGCTCGTACCTTTTAGCGCGATGCGCGGGCGATCATTTTTAAGTCCCTCAGTTCCTGCGGACAACCGTTTCTGAAGGTATACGTACAAAAAGACGATGCCGAGGGCTGCCACCGTTTCCACGAGAGCAATGATGCCGGCCTGGCGGAAATCGAGAGTTGAACGCGCAGCCTGATAGAGCTCGACTTCGAGCGTCGTGCCGCCTACCCCGCCAAACAGAAGCACGATTATGAAACTGAAAAAACAGTACAGGAATACGAGAACAGCTGACGAGAGAAGCGGGCCGGAAAGGCGGGGCAAGGTGATGGTCCTGAACACCCGCAGCTGTCCCGCGCCGAGGAGCAGTGCGGCTTCTTCCTCTTCCTGCGGAAGTCGTTCCCACACTTGGGCGACCGTGCGGAGCACAACCGGAAAGTTGTAGAAACCGTGGGCGATAACCACGCCTGCAAGCGAATACAAAAAGGTAACGGGAGGCTCATCCAACTTGAAAAAAGACATTAGAAAGGTATTGAGATAGCCCTGTCGGCCGTAAAACAGCACAAAAGCAAGGGCGATGATCATCGGCGGAATACACAAAGGAACGCCAGAAAGGGACAAGAGGAGCCGCCGTCCGGGGAATTTCCGCCGAGCAACAAAAAACGCAGATGGAAGACCGATGAGAACGGCGACAATCGAGGAAAGGAGCGCTTCGACCAGAGTGAACCGGAGCGCTCCCAAAATCCTGCCGTTTGACAGCGAAAGAGACGTACTCCGGTCTGCAAAAGCGGGACGCAACGCAGCCCCTGCCGGCACTATAAATGCCAGAAGAACAGCGAGAAGTAACACAAACGACAATCCCGCCAGGAACTGCTTCATTTTGCCAAAATCGAAATGACCGTATCGACCGCATCGGTCACCTCGGCCGGGGAAACAGTCAAAGTTTTCGCTGCGCGCGGAGCAGCGTCATAGGACGCAGGCAGCTTCACCGTTGCGGAGACCGGGTACATCCATTGGGTCAGCGGCAGTACAGACTGGGCATCTTCGGTGAGCATAAAATCGATAAAAGCCTCGGCCGCTTCCGGATTAGGCGCATTTTTTACGACACCAATACCCTCGATCTGGGCGGTGTGACCTTCGGCGAAAATGAGAGCTTTGTAGCGATTGGTCTTGTCATATTCAACATGATACGCCGGGCTCGTTGTATAGCTGATCACGAGCGGAGCTTCGCCAGCGGTAAAAAGACCGTAACCGGTGTCCCAGCCCGGCGCCATGGTCAGGATATTAGGCTTCAGTTTCGACCAGTAATCGGTATAATTCTTCCCGTAGACGGCGAGCGTCCAAGCAAGAAAGCCCGTTCCCGGGGTGCTGGTACGCGGATCCATTAGAATGATCTTTTTGGCATATTCGGCCTTCAAAAGATCGTCAAGACTTGTCGGAGGCTTGATACCTGACGCCGTATCGAAAATCATCGCGAAATAGCCCCAATCATAGGGCGTCAACAGCCAGTCGTCGGCAAGCACGAGGTTCTTCGCTACAACGGTGTCGGCGTTTTTGCTCTTGTAAGTCCGAAGGACTCCCGCACGGCGCGCAGCGTCCAGCAAGTTGTTGTCGATGCCCACAAGCACGTCCGCTTCAGGCGCCTTTTTCTCAAGTACTGCGCGGGAAAGAACTTGCGCCGCGTCGCCACAGGAAACAAGGGTCACCTTGTACCCTGTTTTTGCCTCGAACAGCTTTACCAGCGCGGGGCCAGGACCCCAATCCGCGGTGAACGAGTCATAGGCATAGACCACAAGGATTTTCGAACGCGCCGAATCGGACTTCCCGCCCGCTGCAAGCACACCAAGAGAAACAAAAATGGAAACGATTATAAAGAATGAAAAAAGACGTGTCTTCATCACTCCCTCCGCCGGTATTACCCGGATCAGGTGTGAGCGCCCGTGCGGACGCTCTAGGGTTTATTCTCAGAAAGACCGCCCGAAGGAAGGCCTAACACCCCTGTTAAAAATCATCTTAGCGAAATGAAGATAAAATTGCAAGTTGCACGAGAACGGTATATACTCCCCATAACAAAAAGGAAGAGGGTATGCACAAGGTTCTCTGTATCGGTTCCGCCTCGGTGGACATCAAGGCATTTAGCTATCAGGAAGACGTCCAGAACGCCTATCGAGAAGGCACCATAGACCTTGTGGCGGGCGGCGTGGCCCGTGGAATGGCCATCAACCTGAAACAACTCGGGGTGGACACGGCCATTGCATCGGTCATCGGTTCGGACATTTTTGGCGAGTTCATCAGAAAAGGACTCGTCACCTCGCACATAAATACCGAACTCCTCCGCACGAGCGCAACCAGGAAAACAGCGCTTTTCTCCGTCATGGGTGCAGCGGGCAGCTCTTCTTCCTGTGTCTATTCGAACGGCGTCCTCCAGGAAATCATCGTTGACGCTGCATTCACCGACTTCGTTGCCCGCGAACACATCGACACCCTCGTCGTTGACTCGAATGTTCCGGACGCCACGCTTGAAGCGATATACCGGCTTAAAGAATCGGCCGGCCTCTTCGTATTCCAAAATGCAACCTCTCCCGATATTGCCAAAAAATCCCTTCCCTGGGCGCATCTCATCGATCTATTTGCGGCTAACGAGCACGAGGCAGAAGCCATTCTCGGCAAAGTTCCCGAACCCGACATCGCCACTGCCGCACATTTCCGCTCTCTCGGCTTCCGAAACTTCATCATTACTTTTGGAGAAAAAGGTGTACTTGTATGTATGGGAGAAAAAACCTGGTTCGAAAAGCCCTACAAACCTGCTGTTATCGTGGATACTATCGGTGCAGGCGACGCCTTTGCCTCGGGATTCCTGTTCGGCCACCTCGCCGGCAAAAGCGAAAAACGCTGCATCCAGTACGGCCTCGCCTGTGCCCGCGAAACCCTCGCCACCCGGGACACCGTGTGCAGCTTCCTTACCGCCGAATTCATCGAGAATTACACCATTCCCGGCTGAAAAATCGAATTAAAATGGACGGGTATGGTTGGTCCTGCCGATCTACCGCACCAGCATGCTATTTCCCGATTAGGGTAGCAGGTATGTACTGATTCTTAGTATATTAAACCATATTTGTTTGGACAAAATATGCAAGGAGAAAAATAATGGATAATTTTGATTTCAGGAATCCCACGAAAATCGTTTTTGGCAAGGGTACCGAATCCCGCGTTGGCGAGGAAACTGCCGTTTATTCAAAAAAAATTCTTCTTCATTTCGGAGGCGGTAGCGTCAAGGCATCCGGTCTCTATGACCGGGTCACCGCCTCACTCAAGGCAGCTGGCGTCGAGTGGGTGGACCTCGGCGGCGTCAAACCGAACCCGCGCCTCAGCCTCGTGCACGAAGGTGTAAAGCTTTGCAAGGAAAAGGGACTCGGTTTTGTGCTCGCGATCGGCGGCGGCAGCGTTATCGATTCGGCCAAAGCCATCGCGATGGGTGCGCTGATCGACGGCGATGTCTGGGATTTTTATCTCGGCAAGGGTGAACCAAAAGCGGCCCTCCCCATAGGCACAGTGCTAACCATTCCAGCAGCGGGCAGTGAAGCAAGCACCGGTACGGTTATAACCAACGAAACAGGGCTCCTCAAACGCGCCGTCAACTCGGAACTTCTCTATCCCCGCTTCTCGATTCTCAATCCCGAACTGGCCTTCACCCTTCCGCCGTTCCAGGTAGCCTGCGGAGCAGCCGACATCATGGCCCATCTCATGGAACGCTATTTCACCATGGTTTCGCACGTGGACTTTACCGATCGTCTGTTAGAAGCGACCATGAAGACCATCATCCTCAAGGCGCCGCTCGTACTTGCCAAAGCGAAAGACTACGACGCCTGGGCCGAGTTCATGTGGGCAGGAACGATCGCGCACAATAATCTCCTCAACACGGGACGGACCGGCGACTGGGCTTCCCACGACATCGAGCACGAAATCAGCGGCATCTACGACGTAGCCCATGGAGCAGGCCTCGCCGTGGTTTTCCCTGCCTGGATGAAACATACACTCGGCGCAGATCCCGTCCGCTTTGCCCAGTGGGCCGTACGTGTCTGGAACGTGGAAAACGATTTCCGCTCGCCCGAGGCAACCGCCCGCGAAGGCATCCGCCGCTTGGAAACTTTCTTTCAATCTCTGGGACTAGCGACAACCCTTGCCGGTCTTAAAGTCGGCACCGACCGCCTCGACGAAATGGCAGACAAGTGTACCGGCAGCGACAAACATACCGTCGGCAACTTCGTCAAGCTAAACCGGAAAGCGGTCCGCACGATACTGGAGCTGGCTAAATAAAAAGACTGAAGGTCAGGCGAAAGTTTTTTCGTTTTTCTCTATTATTCTTCCAGTAACATATTTATGAAGAATACTGGTAACAAGAGTTTGATACGGGATTCCTTCTTCGAGGGCCTTCGTTTTCAAGGCTTCAACATCTCGCTTGGAAATTCTCACATTTATTCGATGGTCCTTGAGGGCAGTCTCCAATGCTGCCCTCTTTAGTCGTTCTTTCATCTCGGAAAGATTGGAGATGGAAGACCATTCTCCGACTTCAACCGATTCAATAATCTTCGATTCGTCAATTTTGTTCATTTTTTCCCTCCAAATTGAACTGCTTTGTAAATTTTCTGCTTGGAAAGAGTGTGTTCAAGAAAAAATCCCCATTTGCCTCTTCGACGAATGGCACACAGATGGCGTAACCATCAATATCAATGATCAAAATCTTCTGTCGTCCGTATTTTTCAGTATTGGGAGCCTCTTGCAAAAGTCGGTTACTTTTGCAAGAGGCTCGCGTGTACAAAATAAAAAAAGCGCCCAGACCAATCGGTCCGGGCGCTCATCATTTCAGTTTCTTTCTTTACCGTGCATACTCGACGATTCTGGTTTCCCGTATCAGGGTCACGCGAATGCGGCCCGGATAGCGAAGATCAGTTTCGATCTTTTTCGCGATCTCGCGGCCCAGTTCTTTTACATCCTGATCCGGAATCTTCTCGTTATTCACGAGAACCCGGAGTTCGCGGCCGGCCTGGATGGCATAGGCTTTTTCGACACCGTTAAAACTCTCGGCAATAGCTTCGAGGTTTTCAAGACGCTTCACGTAATTGTCCATCGTTTCCCGACGCGCGCCGGGGCGTGCGGCAGATATCGCGTCGGCGATCTGTACCAGCACCGATTCGATGCACGAAGGTTCGACGTCGTTATGATGCGAACCGATCGCATTAATAACACGGGCGTCTTCATTCATCTTGCGAGCCATTTCCATACCGACTTCGGCATGATTCTGGTCTGAATCGTTTTCCGCACCCTTTCCGATATCATGGAGCAGCGCCGAACGTTTTGCGAGGTCCCGGTTTGCACCCACTTCAGCGGCAAGCATTCCGGCGATAACCGCAACCTCTTTCGAGTGGTTCAGCACATTCTGCCCGTAACTCGTACGGAAATAGAGCCGTCCAAGGGCGCGAACGCCTTCCTGGCTCATGTTATGTATTCCGAGGTCGAAAAGAACCTTTTCTCCCTCTTCATAGATCTTCTGTGAAATCTCGCGGGTAACCTTCTGTACGATTTCTTCGATCCGTGCGGGGTGAATGCGCCCGTCCAGAATAAGCCGTTCAAGGGAGACCTTCGCAATTTCTTTGCGTACCGGGTCAAAACACGAAATCACAACGGCTTCGGGCGTATCGTCGATGATGACGTCCACACCGGTCAGCGTCTCGAGAGTCCGAATGTTCCGTCCCTCGCGTCCGATGATCCGTCCCTTCATTTCGTCGCTTGGCAGACTCACCGTTGCAACAGTGATGTCGCTCGTAGTTTCTGTCGCAATGCGCTGAATGGTCGTAACCAGAATGTCCCGTGCTTTCTTCTCCGAACTGACCTGCGCTTCCTGCTCAATCTTGTTCAAAAGTGCCTGGGCATCATGCTTGGCTTCGTTTTCGAGATCCTTGATAATAAGACTCTTGGCTTCGTCCGCAGTCAGTCCCGATATACGTTCAAGTTCCAGGCGATACCGTTCTTCTTCACCCAAAAGGAACTTGTCCCGTTCGATGAATACCTTTTCCCGTTCCGTAAACTGTTCTTCCTGCTTGTCCATTCCCTCACTTCGTTTGTCAAGGGCTTCTTCTTTAAGTGTTTGTCGCCGTTCATAGCGCTGGAGTTCACTCCTGCGCTCACGATTTTCCCGCTCCTGCTGGTTTCTTTCCCGAATAAGCTGTTCTTTGGCTTCCAGAAGAATATCTTTTTTCTGAGCCTCTGCTTCTTTTATAGCATCCTGTTTTACACGTTCCGCTCTCTGTTCAGATGCAGATAGTTGAAATCTGGCGTAAAGCCAGCGAATAGTCCATCCAAGAAATAAACCGGCAGCAGGCAGGACTCCATACAGTACATTCATAGGTATGCCCCTTCCATTATAGATGCTGTCACCATCTACTTTACCGGTAAAGACCCCTGTTGTCAAGGAAAACATTTGGGGGAGCGTATCTATGCGTAGAAATGAACTTACTATACCTACCGGTAGGTATACAGAGACGCGCGACAATCCCTTCGTGTTTTTCTGCCACCCCACTCCGGAAATAAAAAAAGGCTACCCGGTAGTCGTTCGTGTCCTGTCCTGTCCGCAATTTGATTTGTAAGAAATCGCTGAAAGTCCGAAGATGTCATTGCGATAGTAGTTGGAGCCTCTTGCAAAAGTCTGTTACTTTTGCAAGAGGCTCTATATACAAAAAATACCAGAAACCACGGAAGTTTCCGTTTTTTTTCTTAAAGCGTTCCTTTGGAAGGATAGGGGG
>JBBRWY010000079.1:0-8075 GCA_038248875.1 Treponematales bacterium | reverse complement strand
GCTGGAAGTTGTTCCGGTGATCCGGCGGATTTCTGCGAGCAGGAAGAGGGCGTTATCGAGGTTGACTCCGTGTCTGATGGTAATTTCGCCGAGACAACCGCAGCGTGCGTCGTTTTCGATATACACCGGTGTATTGTATTTTACCTTGGCCCAGGAGCAGAATTCGACGGGGTCGTGAATCATCAGCGGCACGGACTGGATGATGCAGCCGGTCTCGGTGTTGACGACCGCGGGAAGGCCGACGCCTATACCCAAAATTGGTGTGCCGAGCGACTCGATTATCGGGTTTATTTTTTCGATTGCGGTATCGAAGGCTTCGAACACCGAGGTGATGTACATCGGGTGTTGGACGCTCGCAAGAATTTCGCCGTGCAAATTGACCAGGGTGATGAGGAGTCCGTCGGTACTCAGCTCGATTCCGAGCGCTGCGCCGAATTCCGGGGCGATCTCGAGCTGTATAGGTTTTCGTCCGCCCTGAGGCCCGGCATTCCCCTGTGCAAAGGCCCGGATGATGCCGATTTCTTCGAGTGACGACACAATTTTGGTAACCGTCGACTTGTCAATACCCAGTTGTTGTGCTATTTCTATACGACTGATGCCCTTGAGCTGCCAGATCAGACGGAGCACGCGCGAGATGTTCAAATCGCCGGGAGCATTCAGTGTTTTCATATAATAAGATATAATAGCAATTTGATAATTGGTTGACAAGAGCATCTAACTTGCAGACCTGACAAGGAGTGACCATGAACGTATATGCAGCTGACGAGAAACGATACGATACAATGAAATACCGGCGATGCGGCAAAAGCGGCATCAAACTTCCTGAAATTTCACTCGGTCTGTGGCACAACTTCGGAGCTGTTGATTCCGCCGACAATGGCGAGAAAATCCTCCTGCATGCTTTTGATCGCGGCATCACGCATTTCGACCTTGCAAACAATTACGGGCCGCCTCCCGGCTCGGCAGAATCCTTTTTCGGCACCATGATGGATAAAAACTTCCGGCCCTACCGGGACGAGCTCATTATCTCGAGCAAAGCTGGTTACGGTATGTGGAGCGGTCCCTATGGCGATTTCGGCTCGCGCAAATACATCGTTTCGAGCTGCGAGCAGAGCCTCAAGCGGATGAAGCTCGACTACGTCGATATTTTCTATCATCATCGTCCCGATCCGGATACCCCACTCGAAGAATCAATGGGTGCCCTCGACCACCTCGTACGTTCGGGTAAAGCCTTATATGTAGGAATTTCCAACTACAAGCCGGCCGAAGCTGAGCGTGCATTCAAAATCCTCCGCGAGCTCGGCACTCCTTGTTTGATTCATCAGGCTCGCTATTCCATGCTCGACCGCTGGGTTGAGGGCGGCCTTATGGATCTCGTCGGTCGTGAAGGCGTTGGCAGTATTCTTTTTTCGCCCCTCGCTCAAGGTCTTTTAACCGACCGGTATCTCGATGGTCATATCCCGGAAGGTTCCCGCGCGTCCAAGGGTGTATTCCTCAAACCCGAGCGCCTGACCGATGCAATGATGCAGAAACTGAACGCACTCAACGCCGTTGGCCTCGAGCGGGGCGAAACCCTTGCGCGGATCGCCATCAAGTGGCTGCTCCGCGACGAACGTTCAACCTCCATTCTGTTCGGGGCAAGTTCCGTGGCTCAACTGGACGATAACCTGCTCGCACTTGAGGGTAGTCCCTTGTCCTCAAGCGAGCTCGCTAAAATCGAAACCATCCTCCGGATGCCGGAATAACCCGGACTATTTCAGGACCAATACAGGAGCCTCCCATGTTTTCCAGAAAGACCAAAATCGTATGCTCGATGGGCCCGACAACCGAAGATATTGCTGTCGTCTGCGAACTATTGCGTGCGGGCATGAATGTCGCCCGCTTCAATTTCTCGCACAGTGATCATCCGTATCATCAGAAAAATATGGAAAACGTGCGTGAAGCATCGCGGCTCACCGGTATTCCCTGTGCGCTACTTCTCGATACCAAGGGTCCGGAAATCCGGACCGGCAATGTCGCGAATGATGGGAAAATCGACATCCACGAAGGCGACCTGTTCCTCGTGACGAACGACGGCAGCGAGAGTGAAGCCGCTTCTGGCGCGCCCGGAAGCCCATCCGCGAAACCCGGCCGTATTTCGCTCAGCTGGAAAAAACTCCCTGAAGAAATAAAGGCAGACTGCCGCATTCTTATCGCCGACGGTCTCGTGGAGCTTTTGGTCCTCGAAACCGATGGAAAGGCTGTGATAACCTGCCGGGCTCTCAATAGCGGTAAAATCGGCAGCAAGAAAAATGTCAACGTCATCGGTATTCACCCCGACATTCCCGTACTGAGCGAGCAGGACAAGAAAGACATCGAATTTGGTATCAACATGGGCATCGATTACATCGCGGCGAGCTTTGTCAGTTCCCCGGCCGACGTTATTTCCATTCTCCGTTTCATCGAGCCGTTTAATTCAAGGGTACGCATAATAGCCAAGATTGAAAACGAGGAAGGACTCGACAACATCGAGGACATCATCGAAGTAGCGGCGGGCGTCATGGTCGCACGTGGCGACCTCGGGGTACAACTTGCGACCGAGCGAATTCCGCTTGCCCAGAAACGTATCATACAGGCATGCAACAAAGCCGGAAAGCCCGTAATCACCGCGACCCAGATGCTCGATTCCATGATCACCAACCCCCGGCTGACACGTGCGGAACTTACCGACGTGGCCAATGCCATTTTTGATGGAACAGACGCAGTCATGCTCTCGGGCGAGACTGCCAACGGCGCGTATCCGGTCGAGGCCGTAAAGATGATGGTCAAGATTGCTGTCACCGTGGAGGCATCCGACGACTATAAAAACAAGATGCGCCAGTTCCAGCGGTTTGACCGCGAGCACAGCGGCATAGCGGAAATAATGGCTCAAGCGGCTTACCGTACAGCCACCGACATCAAGGCTGCTGCAATCGTGACCCCGACCATCTCGGGCAATACCGCGCGCCTGTTGAGCATGTTCCGGCCCGAACAACCGATCATTGCGGCGACTCCAAACGATACGGTGCAGCGTCAGCTACTCCTTAATTGGGGTGTGGTTCCGCTTCTGGTCAAGGTAGCCGAGGATTCCGAGGAAATGACCCAGAACGCCATACGTGTGGCCCTTGATGCCCGCGCACTCAAGCTTTCAGACAAGATAGTCATGGTTGCCGGCATGCCGATCGTCAGCCCGATGATGGTCAATACTATACGAGTTCTCTTCGTCGGCAACGTGCTTGCCCGCGGCCTTTATGGCGGCGGCTGTACCGAGTGCATGGGTCAGAATGTATCGGCGTCGGGTGGGATGGAGCAGTGGCACCGGGCTACCGGCCGCGTCGTGCGCGCCGAGACCCTCGAGGATGCCTTTATCGCTCTCCGTAAGAAGGGTGGCGAGATACTTGTCACCCGCAACCTCGATATGTCCTTTGTACCGCTTCTCCGCGTAGTCAGCGGCCTGATTGTCGAGAACCCGAGCGAGATCAGCGATGAGGTGCTTTCAATGATAAACCCTTCCCTGATATGGGTTTCACAGGTTCATGGTGCAATGAAGATATTGGAGCCGGGATTTACGGTCACGGTGGACAGCAAAGAAAAAATTGTCTATGAAGGGACAATTTGATATTCAGGTACTTTACACAGATTTTAAATTCTGGTATTATGAGCTTCCATTTATAGAAATTAAAAGGGTTTTGGTCCCTTTCGGAAAGGTAGGTTTAATATGTCTCGGAAATGTCAAATTTGCGGTAAGGGAACAATCAGTGGTAACAAGGTCAGTAAGTCCTACAACCATTCCCGCCGTCTCTGGAAACCGAACACTGTCAATGTAAAAACAGAAATCGGCGGAACCACCCTGACCATCAAGATGTGCACCCGTTGCCTTCGCAGCGGTTATATCACCAAAAAAGTCTGATTTACCCAATGGTAATGCGGAGCCCGTCAAATGCGGGCTCTATTTTTTTGCCCGGAGCGTTTTTTGCAAGCCATTCCTGTATCTGGCGATGCGAAAAATCATGGCAGATATGGGTAAACCAGGCCTGTTTTGGCTTGATGCGGGCAATCTGTTCCAGTGCCTGGGAAAAATTGAAATGAGTTCCATGCGGACGGAACCGAAGCGCATCGATGACGAGGTTTTCCGTCCCCTCAAGCAGCTTGAAAGACGTATCCGGTATGCCGTTGCAGTCGGTTAAGTACGCGGTATTTCCGCATCTCCAGCCGAGAATCAGGAGCTTACCGTGATATAACGGCACTGGCTGAATGTGTTTTCCTGCGATGATCAGTTCTTTCGGCGAACAGCCCGGTGCGCCGCGGACCGTGGCCAGCTTGATATGCGGCTTTCCGCCCCCTTCCTGAGTAGCTTTAAAAATGTACGAAAAGCGTTCGAGTATTTCTTCTGTGCTCCAGGGATCGGCATAGACCGGCATATCTGAACGGGTTGAAAAAATGCGGATGTCATCGAGCCCGTGGATGTGATCGGCATGCGAGTGGGTGATAAGGACTGCATCAAGGCGTCTGAGGTCCGCACGGAGTGCCTGCAGACGGAATTCGGGGCCTGCGTCGATCAGGATCGACGTTCCATCAGTGTCGCGAATAAGGGCGCTTGCTCGCATGCGATTGTCGAGCGGGTCTGCCGAGGCGCATACCGCGCAGGAGCAGCCGATGACCGGCACACCATGGCTGGTGCCAGATCCAAGTATTTCCAGTTCCATTATTATTGAGAATAAAGTGTACGCGGACTAAAAGCAAGAGTTTTTTGGATATGCTGTCTTTCCGGTCCGTAACTTGTGCATTCCGGTCGAAAGGGGTATTTTTATCGGATGAAAGAAACCGGAAAGAAATCTGAACTTATGGGTGTTCTCGATTATGTCCTGAATCGGTGCACATTACGAGAGATAGACGCCCTCGAGGCTGCTGTCGAGCGCCGCCGGAAGGATCTATCTGCCAGTACCGGTATAATCTCGCTTGATCCGGGGCGAGCAGCCCGTCAGATGAGCGGTACGGTACAGAATTCAATCAATTCGAGTATGGACAGCATCCGGAATACCTTCCGCGAGTTTGCTGCCAACATGATCCGTAAGGAAGCTCCCGAACTTTCACAGGAACAGATGGAAGAACTCATCGACGCCTGGATTCCGCAGTATATGGCCATGAACGAGAAGGGGAAAGTCAGCTCCTCGTCCGACCGGGCTATTCCCCGCTCGGGAAATCCGGCCACCGAGACGTCTCCGTACTCGGGTCTTGCACAAAAAGGGTTGATTAACGGGGTACCACCCGACGCGATGTACGAAATGATTTGTCAGTTTGTGTCTTATTCGGGCGGGACCATGTCCCTGAGCGATGAAGCCGGCCTTCGCGAAGCTGTCGGAGACTGGACGACTGTTTTCTGGAAAAAATTCCCTGTCGAGATTCGCGAGCTCGTCAAAATCTTCCTTGCCGGCTCGCTTACTGGCGCCGAATTCGACTATCAGCTATCACAGTTGTTGAAATAGCGCTGAACTGTCGAATTCAGTCCATCTTTTTGATTTCGTCTATTTTGTCCCGAATAGTTGCTGCTTCCTCGAATTGAAGGTGCTCGGCATATTCGCTCATCTGCTTTTCAAGCAACTTTATCAGTTTTTTTCGTTCGGTCGGTATCAATAGGTTGAAACTGTTGACGAGCACACTTGTCTCGGTGGTTGCCGCCGCCTGTTTGATCTCGGTCTGGCGGGTCAGGATGTCGCTGATCGCCTTCTTGATCGTCGTCGGTGTAATGCCATTCGCGGTATTCCAGTCTTCCTGAATTGTACGCCGGCGGTTAGTCTCGTCAATCGCCGTTTTCATCGCGTCGCTCATTCGGTCGGCATACATGACCACCATGCCATTCTGGTTTCGTGCCGCACGCCCGATGATCTGCACAAGGCTTGTTGTCGACCGCAAGAAGCCGATTTTATCAGCGTCGAGGATACCGATATACGAAACCTCCGGAAGATCAATCCCTTCCCGCAGGAGGTTGATTCCCACGAGGACATCGAACTCACCGGTGCGGAGCCCTTTCAGTATTTCGACCCGCTCGATTGTTTCGACTTCCGAATGGATATATTTCACCTTGAGCCCGAGCCCGACAAGGTAGTCGGTCAGGTCTTCGGCCATGCGTTTAGTCAGCGTGAGGATGAGGCTCCTCTCGTCGCGGGATATGCGCAGCTTGATCTCGCGGTAGATGTCTTCCATTTGGCCTTCACTCGGCCGCACTTCGACTACCGGATCAAGAAGTCCCGTCGGCCTGATAACCTGCTCGACAACACGGGTTGACCGTTTTATTTCTTCTTCGCGGGGCGTTGCGGACACGAATATTGCCTGATGGATCATTGCTTCAAACTCGGAGGCTTTGAGCGGACGATTGTCCATTGCACACGGCAGCCGAAAACCGAAATCGACCAGGTTCTGTTTCCGCGAACGGTCACCCTCGTACATCGCACCGATTTGCGAGAAAGTCACATGGCTTTCATCCATAAAAAGAAGAAAGTCGTCGGGAAAATAATGGAAGAGTGTGGAGGGCGGCTCTCCGGGTTTGCGCTCCGCGATCGGTGCCGAATAGTTTTCGATTCCGGGGCAGTAACCCATTTCAGAAAGCATTTCGAGATCATACTCGGTGCGGGTTTTCAGGCGTTCGGCCTCGAAGAGCTTTCCCTGGATTCTGAAACGTTCCAGCTGCTCGTCGAGCTGTTCTCTGATACGTTCGAGGGCATTCGGGATGGCGTCTTCGTTGAGGACGAAATGCTTCGCCGGATAGATCGACAGCTCGTCATAGTCCTGCGTCACTTCGCCCGATATCGGATTGAAGCGGCGGATTCGCGTGATGTCTTCCCAGTCGAACTCGATACGATACGCCTCCTCAAGGTAGGCGGGGTATACCTCGAGGACATCCCCTTTGACACGGAAGCGGCCCCGTTCAAGAACCGCGTCATTCCGTTCATATTGGAGGGCAACCAGTTTTTTCTTGAGCTCGTCCGGGTTTAGCGATGTGCCCTTTTCGATCTGGATGCGCATATCGCGGTACGATTCGGGAAGCCCGAGACCGTATATGCACGAAACAGTCGACACGACGATTACATCGCGCCGTTCCATCAGACTGAATGTCGCCGCGAGGCGGAGTCGGTCAATTTCGTCATTGATGGACGCATCTTTTTCTATATAGAGATCCCTTGAAGGGACGTAGGCTTCCGGTTGGTAATAGTCGTAATACGAAACGAAGTACTCGACTGCGTTGTTCGGGAAGAAGCTTTTGAACTCGCGGTAGAGCTGGGCAGCGAGTGTTTTATTGTGGCTGATGACGAGGGTCGGCTTCTGTACCTGCTCGATGACCTTGGCCATGGTGAAGGTCTTTCCCGAGCCGGTAACTCCCTTGAGTGTCTGGAAGCGATCTCCGGCCCGGAGGCCTGCGACAAGTGCCTTAATGGCCTCGCCCTGATCACCTGCGGGCTCGTATTCGGAGACAACGGTAAACGGTCTCATGTGGTTTCCTTATTCTTTCTTCAGTTGGTCCGTTCGGCGAGGGTAATCTTGAGCGTGATTTGCTGTTTGCCCCTGAGTACTGTCAGTACTACCGTTTCGCCCGGTTTTTTTGACTCGAGTGCCGAGTAGTAGTCAGTAAGGCTTTCAACCGTATTTCCGGCGATGGAGGTGATAATGTCGCCGCCGAGATAGATGACCGAACTGTTTCGGCTCGATCCGTAACGAACTGCGTCCGAACCGCCTTTGAGACCGGCTTTTTCGGCATTGCTGCCGCTACCGATACGTGAAACGAGCAGTCCTTTTTCGGTCGAAAGGCGCGCATAGCTCGCGATTGAGGCGTTGAGCTGCACGAGCTCGGCGTCGATCGAACCGCGACGTACTTTACCGAACTGGATAAGTTCCGACACGACGCGTTTGGCCGTGTTGACCGGAATGGCAAAGCCGATACCGGCCGAGCTGCCCGAGGTTGAATAAATCATGGTGTTGATGCCGATCATGCGGCCCTGGGTATCCAGTAGCGGCCCGCCCGAGTTACCGGGATTGATAGCTGTGTCGGTTTGGACCATATC
>JBBRWY010000078.1:0-8260 GCA_038248875.1 Treponematales bacterium | reverse complement strand
TGTGATAATTGGTTTGTCGCCACGCGGAGGTAATAATGGACAAGCAGAGCGAACGAGTCATTGAAAGGACTTGGTCGAAAGAGACTATTATACAAGTGGAGCTGGGTATTGTGCAGAACATGCTCGGTTCCCGGACAGAGGAAGCCGTAGAGGGTTCTATCAGTTTTGCACGTTTTTTGAGCCTTTCGGGACTCAATAACGACAACTATCCCCTTTTTCTGAAGCTTCTGGAAGTAGAAAACCATTGGGTCATTGACACCATGGTCGGCAAGAAGGATCCCTTCCTGCTATTAAGCCCGATCCAGCCGAACAGTTATGTCGGTTACACCGGCTTTAAACTTCTAACCAACTGGCATCCCGGTGGTATCTATCCGATCACCCTGTCCATCGTCCTGGGTATTTTGCAGGCTGCATACGCCTCCCCCAAAGACGGCTACAAGATTTTCTCCGTATCAATCAATGACGTCAACAACCTCGGAAAGCACCTGAACAAGGAACTTGGCCAGGACGACCCGAACAACCGCTGTATCCTCGATATCCTCGACCGCCTTGGCTCATTGGCCGGCACGTCTGACAATCCCGAGAAAGAGCAGATGGCGCGACAGGCTAACAATATCCGGACCTTCTATTTCGACAAGCGCAAGAAAATGGAAGACATTATCCCGCAGGTACTTCTGGTCAAGTCAGACTACGTGGCTAAAGAAACTGCCCCGAGAAATCTCTACGTCGACTAATAAAGGGAAAGGAGAACGAACATGAAGGAGCTTTTTGAGAAAAAGCAGGACTGGGCCGACAGTGAAGTCCAGCAGATTGAATATAACATGCTCAAGGGAATTCTGGGATGCCGAACCATCGAGGCTGTCGAAGCCGCGACGACATATGCCAGTTACCTTAACTTTACGGGAATCACAAACGGAAACTATCCGGTGTTCCTGAATCTTTTGACGGTGCGCAATCACCACGTCATCGATGCACTCTTGGGAACACGCGATCCGTTCCTCTTCATGAGCTCGATACAGCCGAACTACTTTATCGTGTCGACCTGTTTCGCAATCCTCACGAAGTACCGGAAAGCGGAGATTTATCCGAAGACCCTGGGTATCATCCTCGGTGTGTTCCAGACGACGTACAACTCGCCTCTCGACGGGTACAAGATTTATCCGCCGTCAGTCGCCGATGTGAACTCGCTTGGTAAGCATCTGAACGAAGAGAAGGGACAGGATGATCTCCTTAACCGGAGTATTCTCGACATTCTCGACAAACTGTCAATCCTTGAAGGACAGAATATCGACGAAGATATGGAAGACCTTGCGGTGCATTCACACAACATCCGGAACAACTTCTTCGATTCGAAGAAGCACCTGGTGGACGTGATCCCCGAAGTGCAGCTGCGTCTCGAACCGAATCTCGACAAGGACGTACTGCCGAGAAACTTGGTACCGCTTGCGGAAGCCGAAAAAACGACTGCGTAACATCAGTTGACCCGATAGTGGAGGTCAGCGCGGCATGAACATGCGGTGCTGGCCTCTATTTGTATAAATGAAGTGGAGGTTCCGATGGCTGGTGCAGAATGGCCCCTGTGGTCCGAGAAAGAAATAGATGCGCTCTCGCTTAGCTACATGAAAGATATAATCGAGAGCAAGGACGGATACACGGTATTCGCCGCGATCGCTTTGGCGCATTATCTTGAAGACAAGATAGGCCTTAATCCCGACAACTATCCCATCTTTTTCCGCCTGATCGAGGCGGGTAATCCGTGGGTAATCGATACACTGGTGGGCGACCGTGACCCCGTAAAGTTTCTGGGCGCAATCCAGTTCAATACGTTCATGCTGAAGGAATGCTTCCGGATGCTGACGGGTTGGAAGCCGGGAGAAATATATCCGAAGGCACTGGTGCTCATATATGGACTTTTGACGGTGTGCTACAAGTTGCCCGAAGAAGGGTACCGGATATATCCGCTTTCGGTAAGCGATGTCAATAGTTTGGGAAAGCACCTGAACAAGGAAAAGGATCAGATGGACCCCCTGAACCGGGTAGTGCTGACCGTCCTTGACCGAATCGCGTCCTTAATCGAGCCGCAGAAGCCGATGCCTTCGAACGAAGTAAAGGACGTGGCCCTGCAGGCGAACAATATCCGCGGCAAGTTCCTCGATATGACGAAGGCCTTGAACGAAGCCATACCGGACGTGTTGTTGGTTCGCGGCGACTATAACACTACGATCGTCAAGCCGAACCTTGTCGAAGTGAAAATCTAGTTTCAATTAATTCACGGTTTCGCGAGCGGGTACAAGTATGTTGAAAGAGCGGATGGTCGTAAACGAGTGCTATATATTGCAGTCACGGATCGGGGAAGATTCCTTAACGGAGCACTGGACCGCGACGGCAATCTTTTCCGCTACCGTTTTTTTACTGCGCTTTCTGAAAAACACCGACAATCCGGGTGGCAGCATAGATACCCTGCGTGCCGACGCATTGCGCTGTTACCGTGTTCGCCACCCGGCAATAGCTGACTTTGTCGAAGTCGAGGTGTTCAACGGTCAGTTGTTCATTTCTGCCGAATACCACCGCGAACAGAATGTACTTTCATTATTTAAGAAAAAACCGAACTGGCAGCTCGAACAGATCTGTGTTGCCATGCTCGGTCTTGCGCGTGGACTGTCCGCGTTTCACGATCAGGGGATCATCTATGGAAATTTGAATGCGGAGAGTGTTCTCTCGGAAGAATCCGGCGGGGAAGGGTTTTCTGCACTCAAGATACAGAAACCGCCACTCCTTTCACTTTTACCCCTCGTCCCGTCAACAAAAACAGCCTTGCTTGAAAACTATGCGTATATTGCTCCGGAATATAAACTGAAGCAGACGCTCTGCGAGGGCAGCGACGTGTATTCCCTCGGTATTCATCTGGTACGTTTTTTTACCGGAAAACTACCCTTTCCCGATTCGGATGATTCTATCTGCACCGGTTCTGTTCCTCTACGGTATGTCACCAACGCCTTGTTGCGCCGCGGCGTTCCCGAATCACTGGTACGGATTGCACTCAAGACACTTCTTGCCGATCCTTCGAGACGCTATGCTTCCTGCGCCGATTTACTGAGCGATTTGCGCAGCTTCATGGAATCTTCCAATATTAGCGCAGCGGATGCTTCGGATTATTTCAACACCCCCTCCGATCCCGAAGCGGGGAGCAAGTTCGACAAGGACATTGTGTTTCCCGTGCAAAAATTTGTTAATCAGGATAAAGTCGATCAGTCAGAGAAAGAAGAATTGACGGTACGCACGGAAGAACAGTCCTGGTCTGTCGATGAGTATCTCGAAAATGGAAAAAAAACCCTCGCAGGCGAACAAGGCCGCGAGTATATCGGAACTGCCCGGCTGAGTGAAAAGCCAGTTGTAAACTTACCGATTGTAAACTTACCGATTGTAAACTTACCGATTGTAAACTTACCGATTGTAAACTTACCGGTTGGCAAGTTCGGTAGTACGGATATCGATGAAAATGCAATTCCTTTAATGGAACTGAATCAGATTCAACTTTCAACCGAAAACAAAGAATCTCCGTTACCCTGGGACCATCTGCGTGTCCGGTATCAGGATGTTACGGGTATTGTCGAACTGTCAAAAAAACGGGCGCAAAAAGGGAAGGGTAGTTTTCGGTACATTCAGGAACCGCCTTGGGCTGTGCAGAATGCTGCGATCTTCCAATCCCTCGAAACCCTGAAAAAAGACTGCCTCTACCTGAATACCGGAAGTTGCTGTGGAACCGGGAAAACCGATATTTCCAAGTTTCTTGCAATGCTTCGGAATGCACTTGCCCGCTCTCTTGTTGCCGAATCGCCACATGCCCGACGTGCTCTTTCCCGCCGTCTTGCACCGCTCGATTCCGACGGTATCTTTGCAGTGCGGCCTTTGGGAAAGCTTTTGTATGGAACGGATGGCAAGGAGGTCGGTCGTGACCGGCTTAAAAGCGCGGAGTGCCGTGCGTCTGTCCCGTCTTCTATTGCCTCTTTCGGACGAAAAAGTCGCCCGCTGATTTTGGTAATCCGGGGCGGCGAATGCATCAGCAAAGATCTACACGATCTTTTTTTGGCTCTCGCCCGCGAGATTCATACGGCTCCGGTCTGCGTGTTTGTTTTTTTCGAGCATGCACCGTTTGAACCGTGGCATGCACTTTCGGCTCTGCTCCCGGAATAGTTTTTTTTGTTGCAACCAAACAGTTTATAAGCGATACTTGGTCTATGAACAAAGAAAGAATCCAGATCAGACCTCTCAAGAGTACAGATATATCGATTATTTTCCTGGGAATGGGCGCAAGCCTTGCCGGCAGCTTTGCCTTCTTTGCGGGCGGATTTGGGCTCGCTGTAGCGAGCGCTGTGCTTATCGGTTCAATCTGCCTGGTTTTTTTTCTGTTTATGAGCGGCAACAAGAAACTTGCTGCAGTACCCGGAGTTTTCACCGTTGAAACCGTTCCGGTTCAAACCTTGATTCCTGCCGACCGCATCGATGATCTGACAGGACTTGCGAACGAAAACGGTCTTTTTGCCTGGTTTTCAGAAAAGGGTGCAAAGCTTGCTGCAGACGGCAAGGGTATCGTCGTCCTTGCGGCGGATCTCGCCGATTTTGACCAGGTCGAGCGTTCGCGCGGAAAAGAAACGGCCGAATCTGTACTCAAGGAAGTAGCCAAGCGCGTCGCTTCTTGCACCGGAGAAGACGGTATTGCTGCCAGAACATCCGGTGACGAATTCGCCGCTGTTGCTACAGTCGTTCCCTCACATTCGGCCGAACTTGCAGCGGAACAAGCCGGCAAACTGGCCGAAATGCTTCAGCGACCGGTAGAATTGCCCACCGGGGTAATCTGGATCGGTGGTTCAGTCGGTGCTGCATACGGTTCTCCTCTTGAGGGTGCTGCCGTCCTCGAGCGGGCGCGCGAAGCGCTTAAAAAAGCCAAGCGTCTTGGCCGCGGTCATTATGTCGTGGATAATACGCCGAAGTTGCCCTGAAAAAGCACGGTTAAAGGAGTTTTCGTACTATGATTTTGGCAGATAAATCTGCGATGGGAGTAAACACTGCATCCCTTTCTTCCGATAGTAAGAAGGGGTATGCAGGAATGCCAACGAAGACCGGTTTTTTACTTATTGAAAATGATAGACGACTCATCCGCGATCATGCGCACAACTTCCGCGAAGCATTGTTTTCGTGTACCACCCAGCCTCAGGTCGAATGTTCTGTCGCCTTTGCGCGATATTTAAGTTATGCAGGCCTTAACAATGACAATTACTGGCTGTTTCTCCGCATGGTCATGACAAACAACCCCTGGGTTATCGACGAATTGCTGCACGAACGTTCTGCCCGCCTGCTTTTTTCCACCATACGTCCCGATATCGATCTGCTCGACGCGGCTTTCGAAATGCTCTATTCACGCCATCCTGACGAGATCTATACTCCTGCACTCGAGACGGTGCTGGGCATAGTTCAGAATGCGTATTTCGATTCCGATGACGGCTATCGCATTCGCAAGCTTTCCATTATGGACATTAATGCTCTCGGTAAATTCCTCGTTAAGGACGAACCCCAGGACTATCCGCTTAACCGGCTCATACTGGAAATTCTTGACCGCATCGCACAGCTCGGCGAATATTACGGCGAGCAGGACAAAAGTGTTCTTTCCAAACAGGCATTTAACGTGCGCTACGCATACTTCGACCATACCCGTAATCTCGTCGACGCGATTCCCGAACCGCTTCTCGTTCGTGTCCCGGACAGGCAGGGTGTGCATCCCGAGGATGATTACGCAGACCTCGTGGCTAAACGACGCGAGCGCAAACGCGATATTCATGGACGCTTCGTCAAAGAGACCCAACCCGAACCGCCGATGAACCGTGAACTAATCGAGCCAGTGGCTCCGGTAAAGAAGAAACCGCCACAAAAAAAATAAGTAATTGAGGGAGGATCTTGCAAAACTTAGAAAGTTTTGCAAGATCAACCAATAATGTAGGTGGAGAATTCTAACAAGTTGTTGCTTTACAAAGACTTGTTGGAATTCTCCAAGAGCCTCTTGCAAAAGTAACCGACTTTAGCAAGAGGCTCGAGGATCTTGCAAAAATAACCGACTTTAGCAAGAGGCTCAATTCGCTGGCTTTTGATATGTAGGAGTAACTGTGGCAAAAAAATCGGCCAACATGAATGAAACTGTTCCGGTGGTACCAGCTTCTGCGGCTAAACTCGACGGGGTTGCTCTGGTAGAAAGTGCGATACAATTACTTAATGCACTGCCTGGTCGGCCTAAAGATACCGAAGGGCAACCCGGCGGGCTTATTCTCTTTCCGGAAAAATTGCGGCCGATCATTATCGGGGACCTCCATTCGAATCGCGAAAATCTCGCTCTCATTCTAGACCATGACTCGAACCGTGCCGATCTTGAATCGGGTAAGGCCGCGTGTATCTTTGTCGGCGATGCTCTCCACGACGACCGCACTGGCCACATGAAGGAAATGCAGACTTCCGTGGAAATCCTTGACGATGTACTCCGTCTCATTCACCAATATCCCGGCCGAGTCTACTACATTCGCGGCAATCACGACAGTTTTGATGAACGGCTGCGGAAGAGTGGTATTTCTCAAGGTATCGAAATGAAAAATGCCCTGATTCGCGAAAAGGGAGTCGAATATACTGCCGCTGTTGAGCGTCTTTTTGGCGCAATGCCCCTTTTTGTCATAGGCAAGGGCTTCGTCATTACGCATGCAGGGCCTCCTCATGGCGGCGTTGTCCGTGATGAACTGATTAACATCAAGAAATTTCCGGAGAAGATGCACCAGCTCATGTGGAACCGGGTGAATGAATTTCACGGAACGCCCAGCATCAAGGAATACGGCGAAAAGGATTTGCGACTGGTGCTTGAACTGTTGGATATGCCCCTGGAAACCCCGTTTATAGTCGGGCACAACCCTATCTGGACTGACGGCAACAAGATCGGCGTGTGGCTCAATGTCATCGGAATATACAATCATCATATCCTGTATTCCGGTTATGGTAGCGTCGCGCCTTACATTACTTTTGTCGGGACCGAAATGATGGTGAAAACAGCAGCAATACAGAAACCGGAGGTGTACTATTATGGGTGAACGTGAAAAACTGGCTTCTGCATTGGGCGATCCGGAATTGATTCGCTATTTTTATCTGGAAAAGAGCGCGCAGCAGGTGGTCGAGTATCTCGACTCGATGCAGCTGACCCTGGTCGAGTCCCAGGATGATGTGCCCTTCAACGCACAGGTTAAAAGTTATCTGGCCGCAAAGGATGAAAAGGGCGATCCCTGGATCATAAAGCCGGTTCTGAACGACGAAGAAATGTTGTATCACCGTGCCTGCATGATGGCATACCTTCTGGATCATGAAACAGGGACGCTTGCCGCCCCGACGACAGCAGTACTCATCAAGGGCAAAAAATACCGTGTGACCAAAGTGGTCCAGCGTTCTGTCCAGATCAGTTCCTACAATTATCTCGAAATTCCTTTTATCAACATTCTCCGAGCCGATCTGATTAACCGCTGGATTTATTTCGATGAAGACCGGAACCCGAACAATTACCTCGTAATCACCAACTCGAAAAACGCACCATTCGTTGTGGCTATCGACTATGACAAAGCTGACCTCCTGTCCGAAGCCATGAAGATTACCGGCATGAGCGACAAATTCGGCTGGCTGCGTGCCGAAAAAACACGCTTTCTGACCCTTCTGCGCCCCGAACATTTCGATGGAATTTCTATCAGTACTTTTGAGGATCGATTGGCGGCTTTCCATGCGATAAGTAAAGAGCAGTTGACCGGTCTCGCAAAAATCTCGTTTGCTGCATATACAAAGGATGTATCCGCTGTGGCGAATATGGTTGTCGGAAATATCATGCGCCGACGTGAGTATGTGGAGAATTATTTCAGAACCATGTTCAAATCCGTTGAAGATACGAAAAATTCTTGTACTGATACCGATTATTCGGCTTTTGGAGCGAGTTTTATGGCAATGCACAACAAAAAAAAGTAAAAGCGGAGCATTTTGTGTATTGACAGGCGGAAAGGATGCATTACACTTTTGTTATAGACGCATTGATATATGCGACCTATAATTTTGTGATAATTGGTTTGTCGCCACGCGGAGGTAATAATGGACAAGCAGAGCGAACGAGTCATTGAAAGGACTTGGTCGAAAGAGACTATTATACAAGTGGAGCTGGGTATTGTGCAGAACATGCTCGGTTCCCGGACAGAGG
>JBBRWY010000077.1:0-8593 GCA_038248875.1 Treponematales bacterium | reverse complement strand
TTTACTCCATCGAATGCCTGGAACGCGCTCGAAGAAAAAACGGCGCGGGCTGTCCGGAACGAACTCGAACGAGCGGGCGGGGACATTCTGGTATTCCTTCCCGGAATTGCCGAAATACGTCGTACGCAAATACTGCTTGCTCAAACCAATGTTGAAATACTCGTGCTTCATAGTTCCATTCCGTTTGCCGATCAAAAGCGTGTACTCGAAAACGGAGGAGAGGCACGCCGTGTAATTCTTTCGTCGTCCATCGCGGAAACGAGCATCACGGTTCCCGGCGTTTCGGTTGTCATCGATTCGGGTTTGACGAGGACTGGACGGCTCGATATTCCAACCGGGATGAACCGTCTGGTCACCGAAACCGAAAGCGGTTTTTCCGCGACACAACGGGCGGGTCGGGCAGGGCGCACAGGACCAGGACGATGTGTACGGCTCTGGGCTGAACATGATCTTCGCTTGACCGAAACAGCACCAGAAATCACCCGTATCGACATCATGCCTCTCGCTCTCGAATGCGCACTATGGGGCATAACGGAAGCTGACGGTCTTGAATGGCTCGACCCGCCAAACACCGGAGCCTGGACGCGTGCGAAGGATCTGCTTCTGGTTATGGGAGCAATCGACACCGGAGGGCGCATAACAAAATCAGGTCGCGCGATGTGCGGTCTCGGCCTTCATCCGCGTCTTGCTGCAATAGCCCTTTCGGGTGGCATCGACCTAGCCGTCAAGTATGCTGATTATTCGGCCAATCCCCGCGAAGAAGCGCGTTTCCGCTCTGATTTACAGCGAAGATTGAAGATAGCCGGTATTCATGCACAAAAGAACGTTGAAAGCGATGAAGCACTCCTTATGCTCGCGGGCTTTCCCGATCGTATTGCTCGCCACAAGTCCGATGGTATCTACCAGTTTCCTTCCGGGCGGCTCGCCTCGCTCCCCGCCAATGCACGAGAGGGAACAGCGCGGCATGCAATGTGGATTGTTGCGCCGGAAGCCGATGCAGGCGAACGGGAAGGGCGTATCTGGTCATATGAAACGCTCGATGAAAAGGAAGCGGAAAAATGGCTTTCGGCTCACTCGGTCAGGACGGAAGAAGTCGTTTTCGTGCCGGGTAGGGACGGCGCGTCGGCAACAGTGAAAAAAACTGAATACGAAATGTATGGAAAGCTCTTACTCGCCGAGCGCCCCCTTACCGTGAACGCGGAAGATACTGCGCGCGCTCTCTGTGTTGGTATCCGTAAGGCTGGAATTTCTTCCCTGCCCTGGACGCCTGCCGCGGAATCCTTTCTGCAACGTGCGCGTTTCAGATATCGGGCGAAGCAGCTTGCAACAGGCGAAACGCCAATGGATGAAAAATCCCTTCTTGATACTCTTGAAGAATGGCTCATGCCCTTTCTGCCACCGAAGGGACCCCTTTCGAGCGAAGCCTTTCTCGAAGCCCTGCGATACCGGGGCGGCGGTCCGGCCGTTGATAGGGATGTACCTCGCCAAATTGTTCTTCCGTCGGGACAGAGTCGTCCGCTTTACTACGAGGAACTGGTTCCCGGTGCTGGTCCGCGTCCGGTCCTTGAAACTAAGGTAAAGGACCTCTATGGCTGTGCCGAAACTCCACAGGTCCTCGGTATTCCGGTTCTTTTGCGCCTTTTATCGCCTGCAGGTCGTCCAGTGCAGATTACCGCAGACCTTGCCGGTTTTTGGAAAACCTCATGGCTTGAAGTCAGGAAGGAAATGAAGGGAAAATATCCGAAGCACCACTGGCCCGAGAATCCGCTCGAAACGCCGCCTGATTTTTCCACAAGGCGCTAAGATTCGCCCGCAGCATGCCGATACTCTATATAAGGGGTACGGTATGGTCAGAGGATGGTACACAGCGGCGAGCGGCATGAATGCGCAGCAGCAGCGTCTTGATGCGATTTCGAACAATCTTGCAAACGTAGACACGACGAGCTATAAACGCGATGTCACCGTCAGCAAGAATTTCCCCGAACTGCTTTTACGCCGCATGGACGATGACGGTGTCTATAAGAATCCCTTCGGTTCGGCCGACGTCGCACCGATTATTGGCAAGATTGGTCTCGGTGTCGAACTAAACGAACTGTTTACCAACTTCGAACAGGGTTCCTTCAAGCCAACCTCGGGCGATTCCGACTTTGCCCTCGAAGGCAAGGGCTTTTTTGCAGTTGAAACCCCGAACGGGGAACGCTACACCCGAAATGGTAATTTTACCGTCGGCGTCGAGGGTTACCTCGAAACCAAGGAAGGATTTCCTGTCCTCGGTGAAAACGGCCGACTCATACTTCAGGATACCAAATTTACCGTGAACAAAAATGGCGAGGTATGGGTCCGTCCCATCTCGAACACCGATGCAGATTCGGTTCTCCTCGATCGCATTAAATTGGTCACCTTCGAAAACGACCGCTTCATCACCAAGCAGGGGTCGAGCCTTTACAAAGACACCCCGGTTTCCGGACCCGCCGTTGCCGCAGAAGGCCCAGATCGCCCGATTGTAACCCAGGGTTTTGTCGAAGCCTCCAACGTAAATGTAGTTAACGAAATGGTTCAGATGATCGAAGTCAACCGCGCCTATGAAGCCAACCAGAAAACCATCCAGTCGGAAGACACCATGATGGCGAAGCTCTGGGGCGAGGTTGTCAGGATCAAATGAACCGGATTTAAATAAGGAGTTTTGTTTATGGTAAGAAGTCTTTGGACAGCTGCTACGGGAATGAACGGACAGCAGGCTAATATAGATACGGTTGCCAATAACCTTGCAAACGTCAATACGACCGGATTCAAGAAACAACGGACCGAGTTCGAGGATCTCTTGTACCAAACGGTGCGAACTGCAGGAACGCCTGCTACCGAGGATACCCTTACACCAGTCGGCGTGCAGATGGGTCACGGCGTCAAGGTCGCATCCACACTCCGCATGTTCGATCAGGGTTCTCTTCAGAATACCGGAAACATCAGCGATATTGCTATTCAGGGCGAAGGCTTTTTCCGCGTGCTCCAGTACGACGGTTCTTATGCATACAGTCGTGACGGCTCATTCAAGATAGATTCCGAACGACAACTCGTTACTTCCAATGGATTAAAAGTTCTGCCCGAAATTACCTTTCCGGACGGTTACCGACAGGATACGGTGAATGTCAGCCAGGACGGACGGGTCACGGTGCGCGTCGCTGATCTCGATGAACCGGTGGATGTTGGTCAGGTAGAACTCTACCGCTTTCAGAACCCGGCTGGTCTTTCGACGATCGGTGACAACCTCTACAAGCAAACCCCGGCTTCGGGCACTTCAATAGCCGGACGTCCCGGTTTTGAGGGCTTCGGAAAGACAATCCATAAATTTCTTGAAATGTCGAACGTGTCCACGGTGAGCGAAATGGTCAACATGATCGTTGCCCAGCGCGCGTATGAATTCAACTCGAAGGCCATCCAGACGAGCGACAGCATGCTCGGCACGGCTGCAAACCTGAAACGATAAGGACCTACTAGATGACCGGATCCCTCGCTCTTGACGCTCTGTCGAAAACTTCTTTTTCATCATCGATCGGCCTTCTCGCGGGTAACGCGAAGGCTCAAGAAACTGAACGCAAATTCGGTGCACTTATCGACGGTATTAAAGCAGGACTGGATGACAGCGAAAAAAATGCGGACCGGGCTAAAGCATCACCTGCAGGTATGTTGCTAACGCCAAGTGCGACTGTTCGTCAGGCTAACGATCCCCGGCTCCCCGGAGACTTCATCACTTCATTTGCAATCGAAAATCCCACACAAAATGATCATGCGGCGAAGCCGGTTGGAGCTGCGGCAAACTCGGGTCAAAAGGGAAAAATCGACAAGACCAGCAAGTTGTACGAGCAGGCCCTCGAGCTCGAGTCGTATTTCGTTAAAATGATGCTTTCCTCGATGCGGAATACTGTCACCAAGTCCAGCTTGACAGGCGACAACGATTTTGCAGGCAAGATGTACGAAGACATGCTCTACGATGAATTATCCCGCGACATGACGCGCAGCGCCGGCTTTGGTCTCGCCGACCAGGTCTATCTCCAGCTCGACGGTAAGTAGGGACTGCGTGTACCAACCCGCTACAACAGAACACAATCTGGCATAATGTATGCAGCTGTGATATACTCCGTTCATTATTTTTATAAGATGAAAGGGGTGTTTCATGAATCCTGCATATGCATTTTCTGCGTTCCTCGGCCGCAATAATTTCATGCCGGGCGGTCCCGACATCAATGCAGTTATCGATGCCATGACCTACGACATGGAAGAAGGACTTCTCCGCGATCCCGTAAATCCTCCCGGACAGGGTCCCTCCCTCGACATGATTCCTACCTGGGCAGTACCGCCCGAATCTTCCCCCAAAAACAAATCGGTTATCGTCATTGATGCCGGCGGCACGAACTTCCGCAGCTGCCTGGTTACCTTTGACGAAACGGGTGTACCGACCATCAGCGACATGAAAAAGACCGCGATGCCGGGAACCGACCGTGAATACAGCAAAAAAGAATTCTTCGAAACGATTGCTTCCTTTCTCGACCATCTGAAAAATAAGGCGACACGTATCGGATTCTGTTTTTCGTATGCGATGTCTATCACTCCCGAAGGGGACGGACGGGTTATCCTTTTTTCCAAGGAAATCAAGGCTAAAGAAGTCATCGGATCCCTTGTTGGAGCAGAACTTTCTGCTGCTCTTGTCGCGCGTGGCTGGAACCGGCCCGAAAAGGTCATACTACTCAACGATACCACCGCAGCCCTCCTTGCAGGTGCCTCTGCTGCGACTAACGGCAGGGTTTACGATTCCTATGCGGGATTCATCCTCGGAACCGGCATGAACGCAGCATATATCGAATCGGGAAAAATCGGAAAAATTGCCGCTTCTGCGGTAAAGGTTCCTTCACACCAGATCGTGGTCTGCGAATCGGGAAAGTGCAACAAGATCGCCCGCAGCATTTTTGACGAAGTGCTTGATCGCGGAACCAATTCACCGGGACTGTACGGTTACGAAAAAATGTGTTCAGGCGCGTATCTCGGCCCCCTCGGTAAACTTGCTCTCGTTGCCGCTGCCGCAGACGGCCTCTTTACTGCCCCTGTCGACGCCGAGCTGTCTAAACTGGAGAGCCTCGAACTCAAGGATATGGATCAGTTCTTTTACGGACCCTATCGCAACGATACCAAGCTCGGCCTGATCCTTGCAAAGGGAAGCGAAGCCGACCGCGAAACGGTTTTCCGTATCCTCGATGCCTTTGTGGAACGCTCTGCTCGTCTAGCCGCTGCCAACATAGCGGCGGTACTCATCAAAAGTGGCAAGGGAACGAGCCCCGTGCGTCCGGTTAGTGTGCTCTGCGAGGGAACGACCTTTCTCCGCACTCACAACCTTCGCGACCGTGTAACCGGATACCTGAACAAGGTGCTGACCGAGGAACGCGGAATCTGGTACGAAATTGTCACCATGGAAAATGCGGTAACCCTCGGTTCCGCCGTCGCCGGACTTATCTGACCGCTGCTTGTAAGTGCATTATCTGTACGTTTCGCTTCTGATGTGCTATCATGTATAATACATGATAGCAGCTACCCTGTTTCTTATATTTATTCCAGTCCTTGCCATTACCGCGCTCCTCATGACAGAGCGGGGCAAGGGACTCAAGGACTACCTTCGGTTTTTCACAGCTGGACTCGATTCAGGTTTTTCAATTCCTCAAATACTGTTTTTAGGCAAGGTTGGAAACTCGAGCGGTCTTGACGACCTGACCCGGCTTTTCTGGTCCATTCCCTCTCTTGACCTCTGCACTGCCGAAATTATCAGGCGAGCCAAGCATTCCGGGAAGGAAAATGACATTGCGACTCAGACTCTCCTGTCGCGCCTCTACAAATACCGCACAAAAATTGAATTGGAACAATCCCAGCGTAAACGGGGGCTCGAATCTACCCGCGATATAATCGTCGGCCAGCGCGTCCGTATCCTTTTACATGGTGTGGGTGTTTTTAGCTCAAGGGTTATAACCAATACATCTCGGGATCTGGTGCTGGAATTTCCAGTCGGAAATAAAACGGCAGCTACCTCAATCAACTGGAAAAACCAAGCACTTGGGGTCTATTTCTGGAGGCAAGAGGATGCGGGCTATGTATTTGACACCACCGTGATTTCGGATCCGCACGCGACGGGGAGGGCTGTGCTGCATATTACGCATTCGCACAACCTTATCCGTTCGCAGAAACGTAAATCGATACGCGTCAAATGTTCGATTTATGCCCAGATGTATCTTTTAAAACCGGAGGAACCTCTCGAGTTCGCCCTCGAGCCGGAACCTGGCATGAAATGCCTCCTCGAGGACCTTTCCGAGGATGGGGCAATGGTTATAATTGGCGGGAAAGGTGTTAAGGACATGCAGATAAAGCTGCAGTTCCTCGTGCATGACGTGTTGATCGTTATGGCGGGCAAAATTCGTGCAGTCGAATTCAATCCGGAGACAAACCAGTCCCGGATTCATTTCGAAAGCGGCGAATTGAATCCGCGCATGAAAAATGCGATTCTCTCTTTTGTCTACAATGTCTTGCCCGCACAGGAACGGGAAGAACTTGACGCAATCAGGCTGACCGAGGAAGACGGCCTTTCCGATGCCGAAAACGCCGACAGTGCCCCTGGCCTCGAAGACCTGGACGAACAACCGGATTTTACCGGCACGAACCTTTAATGTAAGGGAGATTTTTATGTCTAAAAAACTCGCAAGTTTCTATATTATAATGATTAATGCCTGTCTGGTTTTTGCCCAGTCCCCTGATCCGGTCGTTTTTTCCTACCAGCGGAATTTCATACGCGCGAGCATCAGCACGAAATTCGAGCTCCTAAACGACGCCTCACTAATTACGTCTGTAAACATGACGCCTCTGTATATTGATGCGCTCGTTTTCGTCAGAAATTCCTGGCCGCTTCTTGGTACCGATCCCCAATTAATGGACCTGGGAACACTCGCAGCTATCAAGGCTCCCTCAAACCTGGACGATTCGATTCTGCCATCTCTTCGCAATATTTTTGTTACTGTTTCCGACGCACGCATCAGGGATGCATCGCTGAATGCCTTTACTGTTTTATTCAAGGGGAAAAAGGACGATATCGCCTTTCTTAACACCTGGTTTGCCGAGCAGCTCGCGCGCCCTCAAACCGATCCGTTATACGACCCGAAAACCTTTGCAATCTGCGCTCAGGTGCTCGGCAAGCTCGGTGACGCATCGTCCTTCACGGTTCTCTTTGATGCAGCCACTTCCGCTCGCGATACCGCTTTACAGCAGGCGTCCGCCTTTGCACTTAATGCGATCCAAGACGGATATACCGAAAATATCCTTGCCAAAATGAACGGAAAACGCATACAAGATACGTACGCGGCCTTTTCGCTGGCCATGAAAAAAGGTGGTCTTCCAACGGCTGACCGGGGACAGATTGCATCTCGGGCTTTTACTCGTGCTGTCGAGACCCAACCCGATACCAATGGCGAACAGGAAAAACTGGCAGCGCTCGTTCGCGAAACGCTTACCGAACTGACTGCGCTCAAATGGTCACAGGCCTCGCCCGAGGTGGTGAAGTATTTTTACCTCAGGCAGGGAGATTACAAGAATGATCGGGCAAACGTCGAAGCTCTCGTTCCGATCGTCAGGTGTATGGGCAAGATGGGTACCACCGAGGCAGCCCAGGCACTTTCTATTTTTCTCGGACTGCTCAATTCGGAAACAGAGCAGAAAAAAAACTACAACGAGCAGTTGATGCTTGCTGTAATCCAGGCAGTGGGAGACCTTGGCGACAAATCCGCTTTTGACTATCTCCTGTATGTCGGCTATCTTGACTATCCCGAAACGGTAAAAAAGGCCTCTCGCGATGCACTCGCGAGGCTTGAATGGTAAGAAAGAAAAAAACTATTTCTCCTGTCTGTGTCGCGGCTCCATCCGCCGCACTTGTCTTTTATCCGGTCATGTTCCTCAATGCTGACCGGATGCTTGTCCAGATTTTGGCAGTTACCGCTGGTATCCTTCTGTGTGTGGTTTCCGCTGTCTTCGCACTTGCAGAGCGCGGCAGCGCCCGCAGACAAACCCTTTTTTTGACACTGGCCGTTGCATTCGGAATCTTCACCGGTTCATTCTGTGCGTTCAGGGTCATTTCCGATCGTCAACCACTTGTTACCCTTGCGAGTTCCAATAAAGTCACCACGCTTTCGGGTACACTGCTTGGCGATCCTGTTCCCTGGGGGAAAAAACTGTACCGTGCACCTTTCCGGGCCGAATCGTGCAGCACAGAATCCGGTAGCACTTTGTTTTCCGCATTCCCGCGACAGTATTCGGTATCTGGTTCCTGCTACGTCCTCATTCCAGCCGAATTGTTCCGCGAGGCGCTCCCCGGCGGCATAACCCGGAAAAACGGCAAGGAAACCCTTTTTTCGGCTGGACTTATTCTGGAACTCGAAGGCAAGCTTGCCCCGTATGATGAGCAGGAAGGGGAACTATTTATAGTCTCGTCCGTAAGAGATAAAAGCGAACAGAGGACTTCTAGATGGACCTCCCAGGCGGCGCGTGTACGGGCTGCCCGTGTACGGGCTGC
>JBBRWY010000076.1:0-8870 GCA_038248875.1 Treponematales bacterium | reverse complement strand
GTATAATACGGTGTTTTGTTGTTGGAATCCGGGGGCATCGTCGAAAAATAATCCCGGATTCCTTTCTTCCTTTTTTTTCGAGCCTATATTTTAATGTCGGAATATTTCCTGATTCCCGCAAGATTAATTCGGGCGGCTACAGCAGGTCAATGAATTCTGATACGTTGCTGATTGCTTGGTGTATGAGTGCGGTTTCCCTGCCAGAAATATCGTTCGAGCGTATGAGTTCTCTGGATCTACGGTCTGTTTCAGCAAGGCTGGTACGGATACCCAAAATGATGGTGGTCAGGCGATCAAGAAATTCGTTGAGACTGAGACTCATTGATCCGATTTCGTCCTTGTGAGACGAATCGAATCTTCCGCGAAGGTCTCCCTTGGCGAGTTCGACCGAGAGGCCGGATACCCTCCGAATTGATGTTGCAATATCACGACCAATAAGAACGGCCATAAGAAGTACGAGAAAAACGCAAACGAGGGATATCGAAGCGGTGATTCCTATGACGCGAAGCAGTGTCCTGCTGCTGGAGGTCTGTTCCTCTTCGATGGATGAATCAATATGCGCTTTCATCATCATCACAAGAGTTCCGAGTTTTTGAGTGATATCCTGATCTGCTCCTGTTACCAACAGATCGAGGCGTGCTGTGTTGCCCGATTCCCCGGGTTTGAAGCTTTCAAGTGCTTTCCTGTACTGTTTACCGAGATCTGCTAGATCTTCCTGGAGTTCTTTTCCGAGCGTGCGTTCTTTATCGAGTTCGAGTTCTCCCGAGATGCGATTGAATTGGTTGACTTCACCGAGGACTTCCGATTCCGACTGTTCGAACTGACGAAAGTATTTCAGGTAGATCTCTGGTGAGTCTCCTTTAATCAGGATGTTTTTCCATTCCATTCCTTGGGTCTTGAACGCAATTTCCGCGCTCATTACGTGAAACAGTGCCGCGGATACCTGCTGTGTCCGGTTTCTGTGCGCAGTAGTCGTTTTTTGCAGGTACATTATGCTGGATAGGACGAAAATTGCCAGTACTGAAAGAAATACAAACACCATCAGGCCGTTTAAAATCAGTTTGGTCAATATTTTGATATTTTTGAACATAAATCGGGGCTCCTCGCGCTCACTATGGTAATTTAATGGCTAAAAATCAAGTAAAATGACGATAAATCACCGTTTTTACACAATTCCATAAATTCCCGCATGCATGGTAGATTACTGATACGATTAGAGGAGCCTTTCATGAACAGCTTTGTTTTCAGCATCAACGCCGTCATTCCCGTTTTTATCATCATTCTGTTGGGCCTCTTTCTGCGATACAAAGGGATTATCGATGCGCAGTTCGTATCTGTTTCGCAGAAAGTTGTTTTTATGATCGCATTACCGGCTCTTATTTTCGCGAGCATAGCCTCCACCGAACTTGGCGAGGTACTGGACGGTCGCTTGGTGGCATTCGCCATTGGTGGTACCCTTTCGGTGTTCTTTTTGACCTGGCTGGTCGGCAGGTATTTCATTCCACAAAGGCAAAGCCTTGGTGCCTTTATTCAAGGTGTCTATCGCAGCAACTTCGCAATCATTGGCCTGCCAATCATCGGCAGTATGTTCGGCCCTTCAGGCGCTGCAAAGGGCGCTATCGTGCTGTCTCTTGCGATGCCGCTTTTCAACGTGCTTGCCGTCATCATCTTGAGTGTGACCGGACCACGCTCAGGTGATGTCGATTTCAAGTCCATCCTCCGGAACATCTTGAAAAATCCGCTTATCATTGCCACCGTAGCTGGTATCGTGTGCGCACTGGTGCATGTGCAGTTACCGGTCGTCGCAGCACGGTCCATCGAGTATCTTACCGACATTTCTATTCCGCTTGCATTGATTGGTATTGGCGGCTCGTTCAGTGCACATAGCTTCCGTGAAAAATTACCGCTCGGCCTTGCAGCAGCGGTTCTGAAAATTATTTTTTTTCCGGTTGTGATTGTCAGCCTTGCAGTGTTGGCAGGTATTCGGGGCAGCAGCCTCGGTGTTCTTTTTATTTTTTTTGCTTCTCCGTCCGCTGTCAGCAGTTACATCATGGCAAAAGCCATGGACAGCGACGCCGATCTTGCAGGGTTGATCGTCATGCTCACCACTCTCGGCTCCGTCCTCACCATATTCGCAGGAGTGTTTGTGCTGAAAGGCATGGGAGTTATTTAGTGCGTGGAGGAAATCGCTTCAGCTCTCTGCCATCTGTTCCAGCATACTGTGTAAGGCCTCACGGTTTTCTGGTGCAATTTTGTCAAGAAGCTTTTCTTCCCATGATTCAAGAGCTTTCAGAATCCTCGGAACAGATTTACGTCCCTTAGTGGTTAAAGAAATCTGAAAGGTCCTGCCATCAGAAGGGTTGATGGTTCGCTTGATAAACTTGGAGGTTTCCAATCGTTGAATTGCACGAGCTGTTGTTGCCTTGTCCACACACAAGAATCGCGACAAGGCTTCTTGATTTAAGCCATCATTTTCCGAGAGAGCTAAAAGAAAGGGGTGCTGGCCAGCACCAATTCCCAAATCTACAAGTTCTTTAACAATAAAGGCCGATCCGGAACGGTGAATGCGTGCAATCGATATTGCAAGGTTTCTTTTCATTTTGTAAACCACAAGGCTTTATTCTCTTCAGCAAAGTTTCGGAGAGTTTGGGGGTTTTTGCCAAGCAGTTCCTTAACTGTCGCCGTGGTACCTTCAGACTTGGCAAGGGCTACACCGAGAATTTCCAGCGAGGGTCCGTCCGGAGTTACCGTTAAGCCCGTAAGCCATGTAATAAGGATGCGATATTTCTTTCCCCCCAACTTAGATTCCTAAACTTAAGAACGGTGTTTTTTTATTAAATTCGGTCGATACTGCGCAGGATATCAGGAAGTCTGCAATTTCTGCTCGCGATAACGCGGCGGGCTTTGGGGGAATATCGGTGGCTTGTAAGCGACCGCTTGGAGCTTCATCATTCAGCATGGGAGCGCGAGCAATAGTCCAATCAAGATTGGATGCAATAATTGTGTGCACTGCTGCTTCCGAATCATGGAGGGCAACCGGTGCGACCAGTTTCATTAGGGTGCGTACAACGCTTCTAATAAAGGAAGGTTTGTCTCCTGCAAGTTTTACTCCGGCTCCGGACATCCAGATGAGTCTTTTAATTCCTGTTCTTTGTGCATATGCAATTATTAAATCCGCGCTTCTTTCCATTATTCCGTTTGCAACCTTGGGATCGGGACCAAGTGCACTAATGATTGCATCAACTTTTTGCTTTTGTTTGGAAAGAACTTCATCTGCTTGTGCATTCGAAAGATCAACCTCAATAAGTGAAATAGTATCCTTCTGTTGTGTCAGTTTTGCGGGACTTCTTGCAAAAGCGACAACCTGATGCCCCGCTTTCAAAGCTGCCTCTACTACTAATCGCCCGGTTCTTCCTGATGCACCAAATACTGCTAGTGTCATAATCTGATCCTCCTTAATTAGGATTATATCTAAGAATATACATACAAATTGTTGCATAGCCAACTAAAATAGAATAAACTCAAATTGAGAGATAACAGGTCGTCTTCCCCTGAAATTACTGGTTTAACAACATAAAGCTGACAATGGCACTGACAAAGTGCATATGCCACTCCTAAATTTGAGATATCCGGTGTAGTATAGTCTGATTCCGGTTCCTGTATTGAACTTTGCTGCGGTTACGCTGCACTAGTCTTCCTGCGTGATTGCTTGCTGAAGGAAATAGAAAAAGCAGCAGGATTTTTAATGAACAGCCTCCTGGGTGGTGGTAAGGGCTCAATGTTTTAAACGATACCGCTCTATTGCGGACGACAATCTTCGTTAAACGAATAATTAAAAACCTTAGTATCGAATCGGAGGAAGGTGTCCTTGCTTTTCAATTGTAACAGTACGTGATAGTTTCCCGCATTCTTCTTGTTTAAGTATCTGAAAATCTATATTTTCTTATTATGACACAAACATCTGATCCACAACATAAGATGGCCTTCTTGGGCCGGGATAAACTTTTTCCTCTTCTATTAAAAATGGGTATACCCGCTGCAATCGGTATGCTGGTAAATGCGCTGTATAATGTCGTAGATACCATTTTTGTTGGACATGGAGTTGGCCCTCTGGCTATTGCAGCGCTTTCCATCGTCTTTCCCATCCAGATGATCGTATCATCCCTGGCTCAAGCTATTGGTGTAGGCTCAGCTTCCATCGTTTCCCGTCGTCTGGGAGAGAAACGGGAAGAAGATGCATCAAAGACTGTTGGCTCCGCGTACGCTTCTATTGCCATCATAACGGCCACTCTTGCTGTTCTGGTCCTTATTTTCAAGCGTCCGATACTGGGGTTTTTTGGGGCAAGCGAAGCTATTATGCCCTATGCTATGGATTACCTTAGTGTGGTAACTCCGGGTTTCTTTTTCTTTGCATCTTCACTTGCTATGAGCAGTCTGGTTCGCGCAGAAGGAAATGCCCGTGCTTCCATGGTCGGGATGTTGATCGGAGCGCTCTTGAATGTTGCTCTCGATCCGCTTTTTATCTTTGGTTTCGGGATGGGTGTTAAAGGGGCTGCAATTGCCACTGTAATCAGTCAGGTTGTATCCTTTTGTTACTTTCTCTTTTTGTACGCAGCCAAGCGGACCCATATTTCCCTTACACTTGCACAAATCAGGGTTCGCTGGAAGATCCTGGAGGAATCCCTGGTTCTTGGTGCTCCGGCTTTTATCCAGTCAGCCGGTATGAGCCTCCTCGCACTAATTATGAATAATTCACTGGGTTATTATGGTGGAGATCAAGCTATTACTGTCTATGGTATGATTAATCGTTTGAATATGCTCATTATATTTCCCATTCTTGGCATGGCACAGGGCTTTCAGCCTATCATTGGCTACAACTATGGGGCACATCGGTATGATCGTGTACGGAAGGCAATCCTTGTTACCATGCTGACGGTATTTGGTATTTCGATGTTCTTCTATATTTTGATTATGTTCCGCCCTCGTCTCATTATGGGAATGTTTACATCCGATCCTTCCTCACTGGATTTAAGTTCATCGGTAATTCGAATAATGATACTCTTCATTCCGCTTGCGGCAATTCAGATCATTGGCTCGACTTATTTTCAGGCGGTGGGAAAAAAAACACAGTCTCTCCTGCTCGGTGTATCTCGTCAGTTTATTATTCTGATGCCCCTGATACTCATTTTACCACAGTTCTTTGGAATAATCGGGATTTGGTCTTCCTTTCCTATTGCTGACTTACTGTCTACAGTTCTTACAAGCAGCCTTCTGCTTCGGGAGCTGCGGCATCTTGATGATAAACATGCAGAGCAAACGGCTGTGACACGGTAAAGGGTGAACCTTAGGAGATTTTAATTATGGGTATTCTAGTAACAGGCGCTACCGGAAATGTTGGTTTGGAAATAATTTCTCAATTAAAAAAAAGAGGGGCGAGGGAGAGTATTATCGCGGGGGTACGCGACATAGAAAAAGCGAAAGTGAAATTTGGGGAACTCGCGGACATTGCCTGTGTACAGTTTGATTTTGAGGATACTTCGAGATTTGCAGACGCTCTCGAAAATGTCGACACCGTTTTTTTGCTTCGCCCTCCGCATATCTCGAATATCAAGAAGTATTTTGAACCCTTGATCAAGGTAATCGCAGAAAAAGGAATCAGAAAAGTTGTGTTGTTATCGGTGCAGGGAGCAGAACAAACGACTGTAATTCCGCACAGAAAAATTGAACTTCTGATTCAGCACTACGGTCTTGAGTATATTTTTATGCGACCAAGCTACTTTATGCAAAACTTGACCACCACATTGTATCCTGAAATTCGTAAGGAAAGACGAATTACCCTGCCGTCGGGTAACGCAAAGTTCAATTGGGTTGATATAGCTGACATCGCAGAATTGGGTGCCGAATTTCTTCTCGATTTTGATGCATATAAAAACAAAGCATACACGATATCCGGAAACGAGAACCTCGCTTTTTCGACGGTAGTTTTTAAAATCAATGAGATAACAGGATCGAAGCTGAAATACCGAAGTGTCAATCCGGTTCGCTACTATTTCCTGAAACGCAAGGAAAAGCTCGAGACGGGCATGATATTGGTCATGTTGGTACTTCATTTTTTACCGAGACTGCAGGGTGAGCCGGAGATAGTGCATTCCTATGCGGAAATTATGAAAAAACCCCCGGCAACGGTAGCCTCCTTCATTGAGCGGAACAGGGTGTTGTTTATATGAACGCAGCACCTGCAGATAATTTGATCGATACCCTAGCCGAGCGGTTCTCTAAAAATACGAGCCGTCATGCGGACGTACAATGGGCCGACGTGCAAAAGAGACTGGAAGCGAAACCAGAAAAAATGCAGGTACTCGAAGCAATGGAAAAAACGGGCGGTGAGCCTGATGTTATCGGTGTTGATAAAAAGAGCGGCGAGTTCGTGTTTTGCGACTGCTCGGCCGAAAGCCCTTCAGGACGACGAAGCCTGTGCTATGATCGATCTGCTCTGGATTCGCGGAAGGAAAATAAACCGGTCGGGGATGTGGTGAGGACTGCGGAGTCTATGGGTATTGAATTACTCACGGAAGAAGCATACCGGGAACTGCAAACCCTCGGCGTGTTCGACAGGACAACTTCGAGCTGGGTACAAACTCCCGATGGTATACGCATTCTTGGCGGCGCTATTTTTTGTGATCGTCGGTATAACCACGTGTTTACCTATCATAACGGCGCAGACTCGTACTATTCATCACGGGGATTTCGGGGCACACTCGGAGTTTGAACAGCGTACTAAAAAATATTCGTCAGCTACCTGCGGCTCTCGAGGGCTTTTGACGCGAATACGATGAGTGAGCCGCAGACAATAATTGCGGGGCTTGTCGGAAGGTCCAGAGAGAGCGCTGCTGCAAAACCTCCGAAATTCATAATGAGGCCGAATATCGATCCCCAGAGCAGGGTTAAGCGAAAACCTTTGCGCATTGATCGGGCCGCAAGAGCAGGAAGAATCGTTACTGCGTCGATCATGAGCGCACCGGTTACTTTCATGGCCAAGCCTATACCTAAACAAATGAGCATGATGAGACCATAATAAATCGGACGAGCTGGAATGCCTTGAGTATAAGCGAGATCACGGTCATAGAGAACAGAGCGAATCTCGCGGAAAAATATGGTAGAGAGCAACAGGATTAATCCGGCCCCTACAATAGTAAGATAGAGATCGGTCTTCGAGAGTGCGAGAACACTTCCCCAAAATAAATTGAAAGCTTCCACCGAATTGACGTCAGCTTTGTAGAAGAGAATAAGGGCAAGCCCGAGGCTCAGCGTCATTACGAGTCCAAGTGCACCGCCCGCCGAAGCGGCACCCCGTTCCGACATTTTAGCGATTCCCGCTCCCGCGACGATCGAGGCGGCGAGGGCGGCGAGAACGGGTGAAACGCCAAGAAAAAGACCGATAGCCGCGCCGAGAAGCGAAACGTGCATGACCGCAAACCGGGCGGGAACTAATTCAAGCGCGAGTATATAGGTACCAAGCGCAGGAAAGGCAAGACCAGTTGCGGCAAGTGCAAAAAGCGCACGAGTAAAGGGCGGCAGGGAAAGATATTCAAGCATCGTGAAGCTCCACACCGCGATCAGCGAATTCCAAAATCATATTTGAAAGGGACAGAAATTCCTTGTCATGGGAAACTAGGAGTATGGAAACTTTTCTTTCGTGTGCAAAAGTGGCGAGGATACTGGCGATTGTTGTTCTGCCTTCACTGTCGAGATGAGAGCCCGGCTCGTCGAGAAGTATCAATTCCGGCTCGCAGGCAAAGGCCCGCGCCAACTGAACCCGTTGATACTGGCCACCCGATAATTCCTGTATCGCCCGTGAGGCAAGCGAAGTAACTCCGGCAATTTCCAAGGCGGAAGCAATTGCGCTACGATCGCTCGTCTTCATTTTTCCAAGAAAGCCGATGCGCCCGTAACGGCCGCATTCGACAACTTCACGCACAGTCATGTGCAAAATACCGGCTGGTCGAGCCTGGGGAACATAGCCGATCATCGCAAGCCGCTGCCTGAATTCCCTGCTTCCTGCCTGTAGCCCGAGAAGGCGAAGCGAACCCTTTTTTACCGGATGAAGACCGAGCGCTGCTTTCAGGAGCGTGGATTTTCCTGCCCCATTCGATCCGATTAGGCCGACTATAGTTCCCTTCTCTGCCTGTATATCGAGCGAGTCGATAGCGAGTACTTCTCGTTCCCCGTATGCGAGGACGAGAGACTCAGCGGACAGCAGCGAGAATTGATCGTTCATTGTAGGCAAAGACGTCTTCAATGGTGTGTGTCCCGTCCTTGCCGGGGAAATTGATAAGGGTGACGAGCGGGATATTGAGCGCTTCTTTTACCGACTTACCGGCCTGATTATGGTAGTTGTCTATAATGAGGGAGGGTTTCGACTTGACCAGCTCAAGAAGAACCGCCGGTGAACTTTCGCCGGGACCAAAGGTGCCGACAACCTCGAAGCCGAGCCATTCTGCATAGGTTTTAAGATAGGCATGCGCTATAACCCGTTTGTTTGGAAAAGCCGATGATACGCGTTCTTTCATGCTGTTGGTCATCGTATCGAATGATACTTCCCACGTCTTGCAGGTAGGGAGTGTACCGAAAACGATGGCGAGTTTTTCGGCCTCTCCCTTAAGTGTTATTAACTGCTTCCAATATTGTGCTTATAAAACCAGCCGTCTTTTCTGAAACCATCAACCTCGGTTAGGCAATCAGGTGCTTTGCTCTCCATCCCGACCCCGGCTGTCCCTTTTCATATGCTACCCCTGTAGTAAAGTCAATAATCGGTGGATTTTCTTCTTTCATCTGCCAAATCTGTTCGCACCAGAGCGCCTTCATCTTTT
>JBBRWY010000075.1:0-9747 GCA_038248875.1 Treponematales bacterium | reverse complement strand
GTTGAATGAGTCCAGTAGTGAAGTGAAAACGTTTGTGTTGAACAACTTTTCCCACATTCGGAACACGAAAAGCGATGAATCCAGCCTCTAGCATTGGTGTAAAACGTTCCGCGTTTGATAAACCAGACTGATTTTGACGTATCTTCAGGATTATGAAACCGACAGTGCGGGTTTGGACAGAATTCCGGTTCGTCTACCGGGTCGTGATTGCTTGCAGGCTTCGCCACGTTGAGGTCCTCCAATAGAGCGATTACTTCGTTCTATTGGTTATATATGTGCAGATCAGGTGTTTTGCCCGTGTTTGATAAAAAAGAACAATTTTAAGAGCAGTTTATTCTGATCACGCGTGACCGGGTTTTACTGCAGCAGGAAGCAGGGTGAATCAGACCGGTGCGTTCCTGTTTCTTCTGCGAGGTTTATTTCCTTTAGCAGCGTCCAAGACTTTCTTTTTCTTCTTTTCGCTGAGAAGAAACATGGCAATTATCGATGACGCAAGACAGACGGCGAGGATTGTAGAAAGTGCGGTGTAGCCGGACCATTTCTCCATCGGGTTGATGATATTCATGCCGAAAAAGCTGGTGATCATCGTCGGGATCATGAGAACCAGCGAGATGATGGTGAGCCGTTTCATCACGATACTCAGGTTGTTCGAGATGACCGAGGCGAACGCGTCCATCATACCAGAAAGGATGTTGCTGTAGATGTCGGCCATTTCGATAGCCTGCCGGTTGTCGATCGCTACATCTTCGAGCCAGTCGCGATCTTCCTCGTCGAGCTGGATCAAGCGGGTTTTCATCAGTTTTTCGAACAGGAGCTGATTGCTTTTGAGTGAGGTGGTGAAATAGACCAGGGATTTTTCAAGATTGAGGAGCTGGATCAGCTCGTAGTTCCGAACAGACAGCTGCAACTCGGTCTCGATGGCATTTGACCGGCGATTTATCTCTTTCAGGTAACGCAAGAATATTAGGTCTGCCCGGGCGAGCACTCGCACGACAAAAGCCGGAAGATCAGCAAGGGTGACACCGCGAACCCGGTTTGCGGTCAGGTCCCGCAGTAGCTCGCAGTCCGTCCAGCAGATGGTCAGGATCAAATTCGGAAAAAGAATGATGCCGAGCGGAACAGTGAAGTAGCTTACTTCGTTTGTCGAGATGAATATGGGAAGACGGACAATGATCAGGGTGTAGTTGTCTTCGCGATCGATGCGGGAAAGTTCGTCCTGGTCAAGAATATCCATGATTATTTCGGTATCAATATTATATTCGGTTTCGAGGGTTCGTATGTCTTCGCGCGTCACATTGCGCGCGTCTACCCAGATTGGGCTGTCAGCCCGTTCTCCTTCGACCAGTTTCTTGTTTTCCTGTTTCCAGATTGTAATCATCTAAACTGTCCTCCTGCGCTGCGTGCGGTGCCTCCGGAGGAAACTCAGGTTTTAAAAAAGGTGTTTTAAAATCGGCGGGTTAACCGGGGCGGCTTGTTTATGTCTGAATGATATTGGTAACTATGACTACCAGGGTCCGTATCCATTGAACACTGCCTCCTCGATGAATGATTTGTACGCCAACAATAACATAGAACCCCGGGAGAATCAATATAGCCTAAAAAATAGTGAATTTTAGACAAATCTTTGGTGTGGCCGCGATTCGCTCTCTGAATAATTCTTAAGAGTTATTTCGACAGAAAGTACACCTGCAGAATTTGGAATACCGGGAATATAGCGCAGACTGCAATGAACATGATTTCGAGAAACAGCATCCGTCGGTCATTCGCGTTTGCGTTGACCTGCTCGTACACCGAGCCGAGCGTCGCGAGTCGTCTTTCGATCGACCGTTTCCACCCGTCCATGTTGAACTGGTCGCACAGGGTGTTGAATATCTGTCCCAGAAAATAATCGCCAATGATCTTCGATGAGTTCTCGAGATTTTCGAGAGTGAATAGCGCATCGAAGCTGAGTGCGAGGATATTGGCCAGCTTTATTTTGATTCGATTGAGACGGGCGTTTTTGTTCCTGAAAATGATCTGGATATCGTCTTCGGCCTTGTCGAGCCAGCGGTCGAGAAGCATGTCGAGTGAACGGAGTTCCAATAACTGGAAATTCGCCTGTTCGATCACCAGGAGAATATCTTCGTAGTCGCCGTTTGGATCAATTATGAGGCAGCGATCAAGGTCGAACAGCGCGTAGTCGTGTTCCGTGTAGCAAAAGCTGTCCTTGAGCGTCGCGTTTATGAGAGATTCGTGGAGATCGGTATCGGGGCTTTCGCTGTTCAGGAGGCAGGCAATGGTCCGCCGGTGCGCCTGTATGAAATCTGCGGGTTTTTCCATAGCTGTAGTGATACAGAACGCCGTATAGGTTTCGCGCACAAAGGTCGAATATACATAGTGCCCGAAGGTGATTGCTTCCTGTATGGTCGCGAATAGCTGCTTGAGGGACGTGTCTACCCAGGCATCAATGACAGTTTCCTTTCCGTCGATAATAAATGGTGTCGTTCTCGTTTTGTGCAAGTCCTTTGGATCGAATTCGCCCTTGACTCGCACGCTCATCGAGATGACTCCTTCCTCGAAGATACGGGCATTGAGGGAGATGCACGAAAAGGGATCGTCCGGTCCGCTTTCGGCACGAGCAAGTTGAACAATGAGGGGAACGGGCAGGCTCAGTGATTCGGGAGTATCAGGTCGTTTCTTGATGAAGCCGATATCTGCGTTCGCCGGTATAATTTGTGCAACCTTCTTGAGGTCTATAGTCCGCCCGGCATCATATAGATAGAAAAAAACGATTTCAGCTTTTATTTTCATGCGGTCAGTGTACACCCCGCTTAATGGAAATGGAATAGTAGCAGGCTGATGTCGTCATGTTGCGGCACGTCATTCTTGAAGGAGAAAAAGGATTCGAGGATGCGGATTTTAGCGCGGACAAGGTCTTCGCCGTTCTCGATCGCCCTATTGATGCATTGTCCGATTTTTTCCAGTGGAAAGAGCTCTTTTTTCCGGTTTTCCTGTTCGGTTATACCGTCGCTTAATAGCATGAGTATGGTTCCGGGTGCAATACGCAACGTTCGCGTAGTGATTTCGGGCGACTCGATGAGTCCCACCGGAAAGTTGTCTGCCGCGTCTGCAATCTGCTGCACTGATTCACCCTCGATGGCATAAAAGAACGAGTGACCCATATCGCAGTATTCAAGTTCCCCGCTACCTTCGACAAATCGGGCGAAAAATCCGGTCAGGTATTTTTCAAGCTTGAAGGTATCGAGTATGATACGATTAAGCCGTGCGACAAGCTCCTCGAGCGGAACGGTGAAATTCGCATTGTACATGAACCCCGAAAGGACAGCGGTGATAATCGCCGCCGAGATGCCCTTGCCCGAGATGTCACACAGGCAGAAAAACCAATTACCGCTTTTATATTCCTTCACATAATAATAGTCCCCGCCGACGCCCTGTGCCATGACAGAAGAGCAGGTGATCGAGATGTGTCCGCTGCGCACGGCAAAGTATGGATGCACGAGCCGACCCTGGATGATTATTGCGGTATTCAGTTCCCGGCGGTGTTCGTTCATTGCGTGAAGTAGCATGTCCTGTGCTGAAAAATGACCGCAGAAGAGTGTATTGTCGTCAGCGAGGATATAATGGGTGTTCGATTCCTTTTCGAGGTCGCCGCTGATGAGTTCGTTGATTTTTTGTATGTACTCGTCATACTTGAAAATGATGGCTTTATGCATGATGTCTTCGGCACGCTGTCGCTGCAGAAGATCGCGTCCGAAAGGTTTACCGAGCGTTTCTACCAGATCCTGTGGTATGATGATGCCTTGCACTACGCATCGGGCATCTACGACCGCAATCGCGTTATGGAAGGGTTCTTTTATCTCATCGAGAATCGCGTGTACCGGGGTTCCTGTTTCTACATATTGGAACGAGCTTGCAATTTTGACTATTCGCTCACCCTTGGCTTCAGGTCTGACAATCTCCTTGAGTATCATTCATCGTCCCCTGTTTCCATGAAATCCTCGGGGAAGACTTTCCCGACGGCGATCGTGTTCCTCTTGCCGGTGTATACGACTCCACTGTTCCAGTACTCGAGCGCCGCGAACAGAGCGTTTCCTCCGTCATATGTGTCACTCTTTTCTGTCCGCCAGGAAACATAGTTGATGAGTCCAATGAAGTCTTGTTTTTCGATAAACTCCTGCCGCTTACGATTGAAGTTATTCCATTTTTCTATATCCGCGAATCCAGGGCCTTCGTCTTCAACGATCAGGCGAGCTTCGGTCGGAGAAAAGCGGTACCATACCTGGACTTTCCGTTCCGGGTTGCAACCGTTGCCGTGCTTGATTGCGTTCTTTATTATCTCGCTGACTTGCTGTTCCAGTAACAGCCGTTCATCGGACTTCGGGCGCGACCGCTGGATGAGGAGCAGGGTAAAATACCGGATCTGGTTGTAGTCGCTCGGAAAGATGGTGTAGTTGAGGTCTTTTTTCGAAAAAAGGGCGTGTGTGTCATCGATGAGTATTTCGGTGTTCATTCAAGAATTCCTTGCGCGTTCAAGTGCAGCTTCGAGGTTTATTGCTGAAGGCAGGATCAGATTCATCCGGCTCAAGTGCAGCAGTTTTTCGACCATCCCGTGGACGTTGCACAGGCAGAAATCGACCTTCCTTTTTTTTGTATCGGCAAGGATCTGTACCAGTACTCCGATTCCACTGGAATCGAGGTAACCCACATTGGCGAGGTCGATGACGAGGGGGATTTGCCGGCTTTGCGCCGCGTGACCGAGATAGATGTGATGCAGTTCCGGGGCGCTGTACATGTCGATGTCTCCGGTAATGGTATATACACAGGTGCCGTTCCGTTCAATCATTTCCGTTTGCATGGTTCTCTCCCTATTCAATTTTCAATATCTGGAGCGTTCGATCGTCCGTGTTTAGTCCGGTCGTACCAGTCTCGGAAATCGATTTGAGAAGCTGTTTGGCAAGTTCGTCGGCTGACAGGAAATAGTGTCGACGTATCAGTTCACTCAGGGTGTCCGTTCCATGGAGCTCCCCGTTGCTTTTTCGGGTATCGGTCAGTCCATCACTGCACAGGCCCAGGATGTCCCCGGCGTTGACAGTAAGCTGCACGCCCGTTATAGCGAGTTCCTTCCGGATGCCGGAGGCCGGACCGAATGAAAAAGTCTTGACAGTCATTTCGTCATGGCTAAAGTAAAATGCCGTTGTACTGCCCGTACCGGCAAGCTCGACCCGCGCCGCGCTCTTCGTGTATTTGAGTACTGCGATGGAGGCATAACACTCAGCAACACGTTTAACCATATCCACATTGAGACGTGTCAGCATGCCCTGCACCTCGAGTGATGTTTGGGATAGGATACTGAACCAGGTGTCCAGATATACGAGTCCTGTCTGTCGTTCCGTGTCGCTGGCGGTCAGGTCGCAGACGCAGGCGAGAAAATTCTCCTCGCCGTTCCGGTAGGTTTGGCCCATGTCGCTGCCAATGCAGGCGCTGTAATCAATGGCTTGCGCGAACCCTGGAAAGTCGGGTTGCTTTCGTGCCAGATTGGTCTGCGTGCGCAGCAGAAATCGGTGGCGGGTCTCGTCGGCGATCGTGGAGGCTTTTTTGTTCCTGATCCTGATATCCCGAAGCAGTGCCGTAAAGAAAGACCCGAGGTGTTTCGCCGTTCCTGTTTCGCTTTCGGTAAAGTGGCCATGCCGGCGGGCGATGATGATCGCAGCGAACAGCTCTTTTTTGACGAGCACTGGGATAAGAATCCAGGTTCGATACTCTTTGGGGATGCAACTTCCGTCATTTTTTTTGACTAGGCTGAATTTTCCTTCGCTGAGCAGTGCTTTCCAGCAAGACAGATCTTCCCCGTTGTGCAGCGGTCTCCCTTCTCTTCCGCTTTTATGCACAAGTTCGATCATGTCAGGTTTCGAGCGCGACAGGACGGCATAATCGTCGTCGCCGGCAAAAAATCGGATCGAGTCGGGGAGCAGTCCGGTAAAGGCTTCTCCGGAAACGGTGAGTAAACCGGCTATTTCTTTCTGGAACTGAGTGATAGTTTTAAGGGCACGTTCCGGTGCCGAAGGTGGTTTCATACGAGAATAAAAATATCGTACTTCTGTTGCCGGAACGTGAGAAATAGATTAAAAAAGGATGAATTGAGGCTCTTTCAAAAGTCAGTTGCTTTTGCAAGATCCTCAATTATATCTTTTTCATCAGAAACTCGAGTGCTCCGATTCCGGACCAGGCTACAAGGGTGACTACAAGCCCGGCGATTGCGACACCAGCTGCTACGCAGAGTATCGATTTCTTTTTATCCATACCGAGTATCCATGCGCCGAGAGTGCCCGAATATGCGCCGGTTATAGGCAATGGAATAGCGACGAAAATCATGAGCCCCCAAAAGCCGAATTTGTCGACTTCCGGTTTTACCTTCGCGCGTGTTTTTTCGACGAAGCGTTCGAAGAAGTTGCGATAGAACGCGACGCGGTACAGGAGTTTGTGGACCGACGAAAGAAATATGTAGACGATGGGTGCGACCAGCGCGTTGAGCGCGGTGCAGTAGAGGTAAGTGAAAAGAATCGGTGCCTTGTTCGCGAGCATGAAGGGAATTGATCCCCGGAGTTCGGAGATCGGCAGAACGGAGAGGAAGGCTCCCCAAAAAAGTATATGTGTTTCCATGGGTTTCATTTTACCTGAAAATGCGGAGGATGAAAAGAGGAATCGCGATTCCCCGGGGTCTCTGCTTGACGGATAGATAGCCTGTGATATTATGAGTTGTGGGGGAATAAAAATGAATACTGAAACAGGATACCGGCTCGAACTAACCGGCGTTTTTGGATATCCGGTGGACGAGAATCCGACTGTAGTGATGATGGAAGCAGCTTTCAGTGAACTCGGCCTAGACTGGACTTATCTGACTATTAAAGTGCCGAGCGAATCACTCGGCGCAGGCATTGCGGGCATCCGTGCCATGGGATTCCGGGGACTCAACTTGACTATTCCGCACAAGGGCGCCGTGCTGCAGTATCTTGACGAAGTTGATCAAGGTGCACGCATTATGGGCGCTGTTAATACGGTGTACCGCAAAGATAATCTACTCGCCGGGACAAATACCGACGGCAAGGGTTTTCTGCGCTCGCTGACTGACGACGCGCATACGGATCCTGCGGGAAAAAAAGTGTTGGTACTCGGAGCCGGAGGCGCCGCGCGCGCAATCGCAGTCGAACTTGCTCTTGCAGGAGCTGCTTCGATTCTGATAGTCAACCGGGATGAAGTACGCGGTCGCGAACTTGTCCGCCTTGTCCGCGAGAACTCATCAACCCACGCCGAATATCTTTCTTGGCATGATGCTGTTTCGATTCCGTCCGATACGGACATTGTGGTGAATGCAACCTCGATCGGCCTCTTTCCCGACACGGAGGCAATCCCGCATGTAAACTTCGATACCATCCGCAAAGGCATGATCGTCTGTGATGTAATACCGAATCCGCCACGTACCCGTTTTTTGGTGGAAGCGGAAAAACGCGGGGCGGTGACCCTTGATGGCCTCGGGATGTTGGTGTATCAGGGTGCGATCGCCTTTAAATTATGGACGGGCAGGGATGCACCGATAGCGGTAATGAAAAAAGCGCTCGTGGCGCTTTAGATTTTCCCGGCAAGGCGTGTCGCAAGCACAGAGACGCCTTCGACTATCGCAATATGTTCTTCCTCGAGTATGCGCGCAGCGAGGGTGTCCACTGTGTCGTCTACGAGGACGGGAACTCTGCGCTGGATGAGAATTGGACCGGTGTCGCAGCCGTCATCTACGAGATGCACGGTGCAGCCCGATTCTGCTTCGCCTGCAGCAAGAACGGCTTCGTGGACGTGGTGCCCCCACATACCTTTTCCCCCGAACTTCGGAAGAAGTGCCGGATGTATGTTGACGATCCGGTTTGAATATTCGCTGATGACTTTCCCCGACATGATAGTAAGAAATCCTGCGAACACGAGTGCGTCGGCTCCATATTCGCGCGCGAGGTCGAGCACCCGATCCGAGATAGCAAGCCGTGCTTCGGCGCGAGGAACATCTTTTGGTGGGAGGGCCAGTGCGGTTGCTATGCCGTGTTTTTTGGCTCGCTCGATTGCATGGGTGTCTTCGCGGTCTGCGATGACGAGTGCAATTTCGTACCCGCATTGCGCGCCACTTACTTGGGCGCTGATCAAAGATTGAAGGTTGCTTCCTCCGCCCGAGACAAGAACGGCGATTCGCATGGGTGCTGTGTCTGAAGGTTGTTGCGGCCGGTTCTCAATGGTGTAGAGCGTCCAATTGTCTTTTTTTGAGCCGGAGCGGGTACGATACAGGGTCATGATTTCGCCAGTTTCGGTTTCAATTTTGAAAAAATGTTTATTGACATACTTTTCGTTCGAGCCGCTATGACAGGAGCGTAAACTTTTCCGGGTTTCGAGAATTTTTGAAACCCGGTATTCTGTGTCCCTCCAAGTGAATGAAAGAGGCACACCGGGCATACCTTGCGCCATTGATGCAAAATCGAACGAGCCTTCTTCCGGGGAAACCGGCTCGCTTATCAACTGTTCGTTACTCGAAAACGACATCTTCTGTGCCGGTTCCGACCGTTCCTATTTCGTAGGCGGGGAAGCCCATGTTCTTAAGATGCACAATGGCGGCGGCGGCATCAGCCTTATCGAGTGCGATGATGAAACCGATTCCCATGTTATAGGTATGGAACATGCGGTCCGGATTCGCGCCGCGACGCACGAGTTCACCGAATATTGGGAGGACAGGCCAGCTGCCATTTTTTATGAACGAGACGAGTTTTTTGTCGCCCCGGGCTGCGACCTGTGCCTCGTTGTTCTGGTACATGCGCGGAACATTTTCGTAAAAACCGCCGCCGGTGATGTGCACCATCCCGTGGATATCGATTTTTTCGAGGAGTTCGAGAATAGGTTTTACGTAAATTCTGGTCGGCTCGAGCAGGGTTTTCCCGATCGACTTTCCGTTGAAATTTTCGGTATAGTCGCTGACCAGTTTGCGTACCAGGCTGAATCCGTTCGAATGCACGCCGCTTGAGGCGAGACCGACGAGCACGTCACCAGCGCTAATTTTCGAGCCGTCTATTATCTTCGATTTTTCGACGATGCCGACCGAGAAGCCAGCGATATCGTATTTTCCTTCATCATAGAAACCGGGCATTTCGGCGGTTTCGCCACCCATCAGTGCGGAATTAGCCTGGACACAACCGTCAGCAACGCCCTTCACTAGTTGGCCCGCAACAGCGGCGTCGAGCTTGCCGCACGCGAGGTAGTCAAGGAAAAACAGCGGCTTCGCTCCGTGGCAGAGGATGTCGTTGACGCACATCGCCACGCAGTCGATTCCAACCGTATCATATTTTTTGAGTGCGAACGCGACGTCGAGTTTGGTACCTACTCCGTCGGTTCCCGAGACGATTACTGGTTCCATGTATCCAGTTGGTACCTGGAACATGCCCGCAAAACTACCGAGCCCGTTGAGTACACCCGGAATCATCGTGCGCTTCGCGCTGGCCTTGTAGTTGTCTACCGCGCGGTAGCCTTCCTCGACATCAACCCCGGATTGCCGGTAATCTATCATCATATACTCCTGTAAAACAAACTTGAAAATACCACTCTGAATTTTGCATCCTGCAAAATTTCTCCAAGCGAATTAGGAAAACTACCGTTTTTTCCAACAAACGCCGTGGAGAATTTTGCATCCTGCAAAATTTCTCCAAGCGAATTAGGAAAACTACC
>JBBRWY010000074.1:0-9898 GCA_038248875.1 Treponematales bacterium | reverse complement strand
GTCAAAGTCGAAACCGGTACCGCGCACGGATGCGGTTGAATACGGAGACTGAACCTTGAAATCTTGCTTGACACCTTCGGCTGATTTAACAGACGCCTTCACGCTGCCAACACGAAGATAACAATTTGTGCTGACCGTACCCTGATTTTCGACCAGCTTGTCGATAGTCATGCGCGTAAGCGGCTGCACGAACACCGTATTTTTATTCATTGTAATAGTTACCGACGAATCAAAACCGGTCGAAATGGTTGTTTGCGTACCGATAGACAGCCCTTCGGAGGCTGCGGTCCAGGCAGAAGCGCCTAGTGCTTTGATTTCAACCTTTCCTTTTATATTTTTCAGCACAACCTGCGTTTCTGCGGCAAGCGGAGCGAAAACCGTCAATGTAGCGATTGCAAGCGCAATCAGATATGTACATCGTGCACGTTTCATATAACCTCCTATAAAAAAATCACATCCCCAAAGTCAAAGCAAGCTGAACTGAATACTGGAGAGCCGAAGCGTCCGAGGCAAATGCACCGGAAGGGGATTTTCCGGGGAAAAAGACTCCTGTGTTTAATGATAGACCCAAATCTGAAGTTATCCGGTAATTTCCATATAAATCGGTCTCAAAACCAAGCCAGGGAGACGATTCTGTCGGATCAAGCCCCGAAATGCCCCTGCCAACAGTCGGACGGAAAAAAGCAAACATTTTGGCGCCAGTCTGAATGCGGTAGCCGGACAGTGGTTTTATCGAACCACCCAGTTGCGCTACGATAAGGTTTGACAGCTTGGGCGAAAAAACAACGCCCAAATTAGAAGCAGTAAGCGGAACAAAGCGTTTTGAATTATCGGTGATCGTTCCTTCCACAGAGGCTTTTGCATCAGCATCACCCGAGGCAAAGATAAAGCGGAAATTGAAGGCCGCGCTATAGAGCTCCGGACGGTAATAATCCATCGAAAAGCCGGTCATGTACGACAAGATCGGAACATATTGATAGGAACTATCAAGATACGAAAGCGTCCGGCCCGAACCGAAGGTAAACCATGCATCGTAAAAGAGGTTTGGCACCACCGGACCGGAAAGCTTGACACTCGTGTACTGGGTATCAACCTTTCCACTCGCTCCGCTCACTTCTGCAGTTGACCATTCCGTAACCAGATCGGCTTCCGGATTCAGATCCTGCTGGGCTAAAAAAGACAGAGACAGGGACTGGCCAAGGATTTCGGGCATATCGAAGCGGGCAAGCATCAAAAGCCGAGATGAACCGAGCACGCGGGAATCGTCGACCGAGGCCAACTGGTCATATACAGAAAGGGCGATATTGTTTGACTTGCGGAGAACCAGCGTGGTATACCCGGCTTGCAAGCTAAATTTGATGCGGGAATAATCAAAACCGAGGCGTGCACCATCTGCGGGATGCGAAACGATGAGGCCTGTTGGATCTTTCAGCGGAAGCCGACCCAGGTCGATCTTCATCAGTTCGGTTCCGGCTGTATCCGGAAAAGCGAAGGAAACACGTAGCAGATCAAGATCTCCAGCCGGATCCCAGACAACCCCACTGTCCACAGATGGATTTGAATCGCTATTGACATTCATGTCGAGGGATACATGAGCGGAACCCTCGAAAACAATCCCTTTTGCATTGAGGGGCATTTTCCACCAACCGTCGAGGCGTTCTCCCAAGGAAAATACTGTCGAATCTGCGTTTCCCGTACCGGCCTGAGTGGTCGAATCAACTCCGTATTCAACTTCACGGGCAAAAACATACAAAGGGAGGGATGCAAAAAGAACTGCAGCTAAAATCAGGATGGAGAGTTTTTTCATTTTGAGCCTCCCTTCAGTGCAAAGGCATAGCCGAGGGTTCTGATAACCTCTTCACCGGTTACCGGACGGGCAGGACCACCCGATTCGTTAATTTTTTTATGGAATGCCAGTTCCCGGTACGCATATCGCCTGCCAGGGAAAAAACCATACATGATGCCACCTTCAAGGGAAAGGCTTTTCATCAGCATGAAACTGAGTTCATCAATACGAACAGGCGATTCAGGGGCAAGACCGGGACGGACCAAGCCCATTTTCTGTGCTTTCAGGAAGGCAGTGTCAGGACTGTCGGTTTCGGCGACGAGACCTCCCGCAGCGAGGACGATATACGCGGTCGAATCATAACGGGCCGGTGTCTGGAGCAACAGCTCGTCAATGCGGTCGTTTGATTGCGCAAAAACGGATATCGGGGCTACAAGAATGAATAAAATCAGAATGGCGGGCAAACGTTTTATACTCATCAACTGATACTCCTTTTTCTGTGGTAAAATAAGTCACAGCTCTATTATACTATTATACTATAGTAACCCGGAAAAATCATTGTTATTGGTCAGGAGTTGACATGAAAAAAAACGCGAGCTTCAAGTTTCTCGTACCAGCAGGCCTTACTCTTCTTTTTGCGTTTCTTGCCGTAACGGGACTCAGTACCAGTCTTGAATACCGGATTATGGATGAATTCCTCGGTTTCCGCAAAACACCACCGGAAGATCCACGGATTGTGCTGGTAGATGTCGATGATCCGGCAATCACTGCAATCGGTACCTGGCCGATCAGCCGGAACATTACCGCTAACGGACTGATGCTGCTCGCCGAAATGGGCGCAAAACAGGCAACCTTCGATATTGAATATACTGATAAAAGTCCCCGTGGAGTCAATTCCGAGATACTCGAGGAAGAAATTCCACAGTTTCTCGATACCGAAATGGGTCGACTGCAGGCAAACATCAAGTCGCTCTTCGCAGCCGTAGCCTCCAAGCAAATCAGCGTCCGCGATGCGGGCGACTATGTCGACGACCTCATCGGCGTGGCAGAAAGGACGAAAACCGACATCAAGGATGCGATCGGTCGCATCGCGCTGGATAACGACCAATATCTGGCAGAAGCGGCACGCTTTTTCGGGGATGCCTATTTTACCATCAACATGCGAAAAATGACCGAAGACGCAGTTCCCTCCGGGCTGAGAGAAACGGCGATTGACAAGCACAGCCTGAAAAATATCGAAATCAGAGGAACAGACATCAAACCCTCGGTCGATATTGTACCGGTCATCGATCCAATCATCGGAAACGCAAAAGGGCTCGGCTTTACGAACGCCGAAGTCGATGACGACGGAATCAGGCGCCGCATCATGCTGGTGCAGAAGTACGGGGACGCGTGGTTTGGTCAGTTGGTGCTGCGTCCACTTCTAGACGTGCTGGGAAATCCCAAAGTTACGGTACAAAAGCGAAATATCCTGTTGTCGGGAGCGCATTTGGCAAATGGAAGCCTAAAAGACATCAATATCCCGATTGCTGCAGACGGGACGGTGCTTCTGGACTGGCCGCATTCCCTCTACAATGACAGTTTTCGCCATGTCTCCTTTTATCACCTGTATATCCACGACCGGCTTTTTTCGGATCTGGTGCACAACATACAGATCGGAGAATCAAACAATTATTTCCATGCCTATGCAGGCGATGTCCCGTTACTGGAACTTGAACGACAAGCAGCTAGCCTGCAGGAAGCGATAATGGCGGGAACCGAACCCCACGAACGGGTGGCAGATTATGCCGCACTCCGCTCGCGTTTCCTTTCGGAAGTCGGTTCGTTCCTTGCAACAAAGCCCGAAGAAGCCATCCTCGCAGATATTGGTGCCGTCCTCTCAGATTCCGGACTCGATGCCGAAACCCGCACACAGTATGAACAGTTCAAAATCGAAATTCCAGACTTTTTTACCAAAACCCGGAATGTCTATGACAACCTGATGCAGATCCGCACCGAAAAACTCGGCATCCTTGCCGGGGCTTTCTGTATTATCGGACAGACAAACACCGGCAGCACCGATCTCGGTGCGAATCCCTTCGTAAAGGAATATCCGAATATCGGTACCCACGCCTCACTCGTCAACATGATCCTGAATGGCCAGTTCATTTCGACCCTTTCATTCTGGTGGTCCGTGCTGCTAGCTCTCATCCTGAGCATGGGCCTTTCGATACTGACCCGCACACAACAGCCCTTCCCTTCGATGGTCATCGGTCTCGCCTCTTTCGTCGGCATCGTGGTTCTCTCGGGTATTTTCTTCGCGCTCACCGGTCTGTATTTGCCGGTCATCCCGCTTGCCGGCCCCATCCTCTTTTCGTTCATCCTGCTTACTTTCATCAAATTCTTCGTAACCGAAAAAGAACGGGGATTCCTCCGTACCGCCTTCTCGCACTACCTTTCGGCCGATGTCATTAGGCAAATCATCGCCAATCCGGACAAACTGAAGCTCGGCGGTGAACAGAAATTCATGACCGCAATGTTTACCGACATTCAGGGTTTTTCCACTATCTCGGAGAAACTGAACCCGGTCGAACTTGTCGCGCTTCTAAACCGTTACCTTACCGGCATGAGCAACCAGGTCCTTGAGATGGGCGGTACGATCGACAAGTATGAAGGCGACGCGATCATCGCCTTTTTCGGCGCACCTATCGATCTTGCAGACCATGCCAAGCGGGCACTTCAGGCTGCCGTCCGGATGAAGCGGATTGAAGAGGAACTGAACGCCAAATTCCTCGAGGAAGGTATCGCGCCCTCACCTCTATTAACCCGCTTTGGTATCAACACCGGCCAGATGGTCGTCGGTAACATGGGAACCGAGAAAAAAATGGATTATACGGTTATCGGGGACTCGGTTAACCTTGCCGCACGGCTTGAAGGCGTCAACAAGCGGTACGGGACCTGGATGTGCGTATCCGAGGATACGATGAAAGAGGCGGGACCTGGTTTTGTATTCCGCCGGCTGGACCGTATCCGCGTAATCGGAAAAGCGGTACCGATACGGATTTTCGAACTGGTCGAGGAAGAGGGATACTTGAGCGAAGCAAAACTGAAAGCGCTTGAGCTCTTTGAAAAAGGACTAGAGCTCTTCGAGACACGAAACTGGGCTGGTGCTACAAAAATCTTTGCCGAGGCAGCAACTCTTATTCCGGATGACGGTCCATCCCTGCGCTACATAAAAACGTGCAAGGAATATATGGAAGCCCCACCTCCCGAATCGTGGGACGGTGTCTACAAGATGGACTCGAAATAAAAAAAGCAGCCACCCGGATAACGGGCGGCCGCTTTTTTTAGATTTTCGTCCGTCAAGCCTTCATGCCTGCATGAATTGCCTCGACATTCATCGGAATAAGCTTGTGCTTCGAGGCAGGAAAGAAGTCTGTAAGAATGGCTTCGACAGTATCAAGGGATAGGGCTCCGGTCTGTTTTGCAAGAGCGCCAAGCATGATCATGTTGGCGATCTTGACGTTGCCCATCTTGTCGGCGATTTCCGTTGCAGCGACGGGAACGCACCGGAAACGCGCGCTTATGCCGGGCGTCGAACCGGGACCATCAAGATGTACCAGAGATGAGTTGTACAAGAGAAGTCCGCCTTCGGCAAGCACCGAAACGCAACCGGGAAGGCTGTCCTGGTTCATCACCACGACCGAGGTAGCACGAGTGATAATGGGACTGGCTATCGCGATGTCCGAGACGATACAATTCGCGCGGGCGATACCACCGCGTTTTTCTGCTCCATAAAAGGGATAAAAAGTTACTTCCTTCCCTTCCTTCATGCCGCAATATACCCAAATCTGGCCGAGAGAGATAATTCCCTGACCGCCGAAACCGGCAAACAGCGTTTTTTCGTTCATTGTGCACTTCCTTCGGCAGGCAGTTCGTTCTTGATTTCGCCCAAAGGATACACCGGCACCATGTTGGTTTCGAGCCACTCGAGCGCCTCGATGGGTTCCATGCCCCAGTTAGTGGGACAGGACGAAAGAATTTCGACCATGCTAAAGCCGATACCGGCCATCTGCGCCTGCAGAGCCTTTCGGATATAGCCTTTAACCTTCCTGACGTTTCCGGGGTTATTGACCGCTCCGCGCGCGAGGTAGCGGGTACCTCCGAGAGTTGCGATCATTTCGAGCACGCGGATTGGATAACCCATGCCCGCCTCTCCCGCGTCGCGGCCGCGCGGTGCGGTAGTTGCCTTCTGGCCGATGAGGGTAGTTGGTGCCATTTGGCCGCCAGTCATCCCGTATATAGCATTGTTCACAAAAATAGTGGTGAATTTTTCACCCCGGTTGGCGGCGTGGATCATTTCTGCGGTGCCGATGGCCGCAAGGTCGCCATCTCCCTGGTAACAGATTACCAGGTGATCGGGGAGCATGCGCTTGATACCGGTGGCAGCTGCGGGAGTCCTTCCGTGGGCCGGCTGAACAGTATCGACATCAAAATAGAGGTCGGCCCAAATCGAGCATCCGACGGGATTGGTAATAATTGTTTTGGCCTGCATGCCCATCTCGTCGATGAGCTCGCAAATTATGCGGTGAATAACTCCGTGACCGCACCCTGCACAGTATTTTGATTGGACAGGAACGAGGCTGACCGGATGTCCTGCGACTTTTTTCATTTTTTACCTCCCAAAATTTTCTGTGCTTCTGCGAATACTTCTTCCTCGGAAGGAACAACGCCGCCGGTGTGGGCAAGAAGATGCACCGGTACCGAATCGCGAACAGCAAGACGCACATCCTGCACCATTTGGCCCATACTCATTTCGACGGTCAAAAGTGGCGTTCCACGGGCGGCGATCTTGGCTAGGGCGGCTTCGGGGAAGGGCCACAGGCTTATCGGCCGGAAAAGACCAACGCGGAGGCCCTGCTTCCGAGCTTCTTGCACAGCGCCGAGGCACACACGGGCAGAGGTTCCGTAGGCGACGATCACGACCTCTGCATCATCGCACGAGATTTCTTCAAAACGACATTCTTCGGCCTGGATTTTTTTGTACCGTTCAAAGCGGGCGAATACTTGGGCTTCGAGCTGGGCGGGAACGAGATTGAGGGATGAAAGGTGACGTGCCTTGCGGCCGGTTTTGTAGGCACCGCCGACAGCCCAGGTGGTATTATCCGGTAGGGATGACAGTTCACGCATGGGAGGAAGCGTGATTCCTTCCATCATTTGCCCGATGACGCCGTCACCGAGAATGAGAACCGGCATGCGCCATTTATCGGCGAGGTCGAAGGCAAGATACGTGAGATCGCAGGCTTCCTGGACGCTTGCAGGAGCAAGGGTGAGTACCCGGTAATCGCCGTGACCGCCGCCCCGCGTGGACTGGAAATAGTCGCCCTGGGCTGGTGCAATCGAGCCGAGGCCCGGGCCGCCGCGCATTATATTGACGTATACAAGCGGAATATCCGCACCGGCGGCATACGAAAGGCCTTCCTGCTTGAGGCTGATTCCCGGGCTCGATGAACTGGTCATCGCACGGGCTCCGGTGGAAGCCGCCCCGTATACCATGTTGATCGCCGCGACTTCGCTTTCGGCCTGGATAAACACGCGGCCCATGGGCTCCATGTGCTCGGCCATATAGGCAATAAGCTCATTCTGGGGCGTGATAGGGTAACCGAAATATGCGGTGCAACCCGCCCGCAATGCGGCTTCGGCAATCGCCTCGTTTCCTTTCATCAATATTTTTTGAGATGCTTTTTCACTCATTTTTCGTCTCCTTCCAGCTCGAATACCTCGAGACAGACATCGGGACATACCTGATAGCAGGAAGCACAAGCCGTGCATTTGTCTGCATGCCTGAAAAAAGACGGATAGATACCCGACGAATTCATTTGCTGATCCGCTTCGAGAACCTTGAACGGACAGGCCCGCACGCAGAGGTAACAACCCTTGCAGCGTTCCCGATCAATCTTTACGATACCACGTTTCATGCAGTAACTCCTTTTCCAATCGATGCTATGACATAAGTCTTATTAAATGTCAATCTGACATCTTGACATTTTATGCACATCTGAATACTTTTAATATGCAACCATTTATAGACCACTGTACTCTAGTATAGTTGCATGAATTAAAGTTATTTATCAAGGAGAACTTATGGCCATAGAAATACGCGCGACCGGAAGATACCTCCCCGTACAGCGGGTTACCAACGACGAGTTGGCGCTGACAGTCGACACAAACGACGAATGGATCCGCTCGCACACCGGTATCGGCTCCCGCCATATGGCTGCTGATGACGAAGCCACAAGCGATCTGGCGTATAAAGCAGCTCTCTCGGCCCTCGAAAACTTTTCTCCCGGACATGCGGAAGAAACCGCCAAAACAATAGACCTCATCGTTGTATCAACCTCCAGCCCTGATTACTATGGTTTCCCCTCGGTCGCTTCGATTGTTCAGGACAAACTCGGTATCAAGGGAGCGGGTGCTTTCGATGTCATCGCCGCCTGCACCGGTTTCGTGTACGCCCTCGACGCCGCAGCAGGCATGCTCATGCACGGCAACAGAAAACGGGCTCTCGTCATTGGCGCCGACGTACTTTCGCGCATCACCAACTGGGAAGACCGGGAAACCTGTGTGCTCTTTGGGGATGCAGCTGGAGCCGTTGTGCTCGAGCGAACCGATGCGCCATCCGAAGGAACGGATAAACGCGGCCTCATCCGTTCCATTCTCGGCTCTGACGGTTCCGGCGCCGGCCACCTCATTTGCGAACGCGGTGGTACCCGAAATCCGTTCAAGAAAGGTGAAATCATCGATAAACCCATCACGATTTCGATGAACGGGCGCGCGGTATACAGCTTTGCGGTTAAAGCTATCACCGACACGATGGAAAAGCTGCTTGCCGAGGAAGGTATCACGATGGACGACGTTGCGCGCATCGTGCCCCACCAGGCTAACGAACGAATCATTCAGGCAGCGGCAAAACGGCTCGGGGTGAGCGAATCGAAGTTTTTCATGAACATCGAAAAATATGCCAACACCTCGAATGCGACCATACCGGTAGCCCTCGACGAGTTTGCCCGCTCGGGCGAACTAAAACGCGGCGACCTCATCATGACCGTCGGCTTTGGCGCGGGACTTACGTATGGCGGCAATCTGATAGTCTGGTAAAACAGCTCCAAATGACAACCTCTTGCAATAAAACGTGAAATAGGTCATTATACGCCCGATTTTTCATATTCATTTCAAGAGGCACCCCATGAAACGCACTTCAAAGCTGTTCCTGGCCATCTTGACGTTCCTGCTACTATCAGCAGGCGCCATCTTCGCCGCAGGAGAGGAATCGGTCACCGAAATTATGACCGGCCTCGTTCTGCAAATCGGTATCATTCTGTTCGCTGTCCGCATCGGCGGCATGCTGGTCAAAAAAATCAACATACCTTCAGTACTCGGCGAGCTCATGGCCGGTGTAGTAATCGGACCCTATGCCCTTGGCGGCCTTGCTCTCCCCGGTTTCCCCGAAGGACTCTTTCCGCTCGGTACAGGCGGTCTTGCCGTAAGTCCAGAACTGTATGGTTTCGCGACCGTCGCCTCCATAATTCTCCTTTTCGCCTCGGGACTTGAAACAGACTTGGGTCTCTTCCTCCGGTATTCGGTAGTCGGCGGTATCGTCGGCCTTGGCGGCGTCATCTTCTCGTTCGGCCTCGGGGACGGTGTCGGTATGTGGCTACTTCACACCTCCTTCATGGATCCACGGGCACTGTTTCTTGGCATTCTTTCCACCGCGACCTCCGTCGGTATTACCGCACGCATCCTCTCGGACCAGAAAAAGATGGATTCCCCGGAAGGGGTGACCATTCTCGCGGCAGCAGTCTTTGATGACGTGCTTGGCATCATCATGCTGGCCGTAGTGCTTGGAATCGTCGCGGTCATAGCCGGCGGTTCGGGCGATTCGCTCAGTGCCGGCGCCATCGAAATGATCGCTTTCAAGGCGTTCGGCATCTGGCTCGGCGTCACCGCACTCGGTCTTGTTTTCTCCAAAAAAATCGCCGATTTCCTCAAGTTTTTCAAGCATTCCTATGATTTTTCGATCTGTGCTCTCGGCATTGCCCTACTCCTTGCGGGGCTTTTCGAAAAACAGGGACT
>JBBRWY010000073.1:0-10267 GCA_038248875.1 Treponematales bacterium | reverse complement strand
GCATATGAAAAGGGACAGCCGGGGTCGGGGTGGAGAGCAAAGCACCTAATTGCTTAACCGAGGTTGATGGTTTCAGAAAAGACGGCTGGTTTTATAAGCACAATATTGGGAGCAGTTTAAAAGACTTTTAACGCTAAGATTTTATTTCAGTAAAAGTTACCCGGATTTCAGAGATCATCCCCAATGCGCTCGTAATTCCGTCCTTCCTCCGGGTTACTTCGCCATTTTTCCCCAGAGGATCTCCGAACCCCGTGTATTCAAGCCGGACGTCCGCAGCAGTGCTTCCGATGTCGAGGATCCCCTCGTAGACGAGAGAGGGTTGTCCCTTCACGTCATCTTTGTATACATCGTTGAAGTCATATGATGAATTGACTTCCGCCCGCACCCTATAGCGTCCCACGGCGAAGCCGGCTGGAAGAGATGCATTCACGGTGAAGTCTTCTGCCGGGGTCGCCACCGGCACCCGGCGCTTGAACATCAATTTCCGGCATCTTCGAGACATAGACGATCCGGAAAGCCGTCTCCTGAGCAGACAGCAAAAACAGGCTTCCCGACAGTACGGCGATAAACAGTCCAAGGCGAAAATATTTCAATCCCGAACTCCTTGCATATACAAGAATCAACTATATAAGAAGGTCTTGTCAGGTTAACAAATCGAGGCAGGAAGGCCCACGAGAGACGAAAGCGCATGTTCGGAGCCCCCTCAACCGGACGTCTTTGCACGGGCGGGAATTCTCGGGTATTATAAAAGTGGAGGCTCGCTGCATGAAAACATTCGAGGAATTATATTATGAGGTCTTGGTCAGGACGCTCAAGGACAAGGATATGGGATTCCTGGAAAAACTGGAACAATACGATACTCACCAGCTCGATTGTCTCCTGCATCCCGAAAAACATCCGCTCGTATGGACGACAGGGCCCTGTAGCTGCGGTGAAGACGATCCTGCCTGCATCAGGGTATGCCCCTTCCATGCGATCCATCCCGGCGAATCGGGGACCATCCAGATAGACGAAAAAAACTGCACCGGTTGCTCCCTGTGCATCCAGGAATGCCGTGCAAAAAACCTCACCGCAAGCAGGGACGTTATTCCCGCACTCCAGAGTATCCGCTCAAAAAAAGGACTCGTGTATGCCCTCGTTGCACCGGCTTTTCTCGGTCAGTATACGAACGACGTAACCCCGGGAAAACTGCGAAACGCCCTCAAGCAGGTCGGTTTTGACGGCATGATCGAAGTGGCCCTGCTCGCGGACATCCTGACCCTGAAGGAAGCCCTCGAGTTCGATGATAAAATAAAAACAGAAAGCGATTACCAGCTGACCAGTTGCTGCTGTCCCATATGGATCGCGATGATCCGTAAGATTTACCGGGACCTCGTACCGCACGTACCGCCAGCTGTATCGCCGATGATCGCTGCCGGCCGCATGATCAAGCTCCTCCATCCCGATGCGGTCACTGTATTTATCGGCCCCTGTCTTGCCAAAAAAGCGGAAGCAAAAGAAAAGGACATCGCAGGCGCGGTGGACTTTGTACTGACCTTCCAGGAAGTCGGCGATATCTTCAAAATCCTGGAAATCGATCCTGCCAAAATGGACGAAAGCGAAAAGGACCACTCTTCACGTTCCGGCCGGATATATGCCTATGCCGGCGGCGTAAGCGAGGCGGTCGAAGCGACGCTCAAGCGAATAAATCCCGATCGGACGGTCGCAATACGGACACAGACCGCCAGCGGGGTCTCCGAGTGCAAGGCCATGATTGCAGAAATCACTTCGGGCAACATCCGCGCAAATTTCTTCGAAGGCATGGGCTGTGTGGGCGGCTGCGTCGGCGGCCCGAAGGCGCTGATTCCCCGCGAAGAAGGCAAGGTGCACGTCGAAGAATACGGCAAGGACGCACCCTACCCGACCCCTATCGACAATCCCTATGTCATTGAGCTCCTCCACCGCCTCGGCCTCGAAACCATCGAAAGCCTTCTCGAAAAAAGCGACATATTCACCCGGACATTCGAGTAGAAGCTATACGTCGGCTTGGCAAGTTTTCTTTACAAGCCGTACGTACGCTAGTATATTTAGTACGTACTGAGGATAAAAATGACGAAAAAATTAACACTGAACATTGAGGACGAACTCGTCTCCTTCGCGCACAACTATTCCCGGCAAAACGGCGTATCGATCTCGAACGCCTGAAGAACACGGAGCAACACGGGGAATTCAACCGGAAAATCTCGAGTCTCTACGGATTGTTTGCTGACACCTCGATTCCGAACAAAAAAATCCTTGTTGATCTCAATATCATTCTCAATTTTCTGAATAAACGAAATTATCATCATCAAATCGTTATCCTTATTAACCGATGTGTCGAAAAAAAGCTTGCGGGATTTCTATGTGCCCATGAGATCACCACCCTCTCGTATTTTCTGCTTAAAGAATACAGGGATACGATCAAGGCAAAAATAGCCATCACTGCTATTCCGGACTTCTTTACGGTCATTCCCATCAACGAAGTCGTACTACACAATGCCCTTTTGTAACCCAGTGTCGATTGCGAAGAGGCCGCCATCGAATCAAGTGCGATTAAAACAAGTATTGAGTACATCATTTCGCAGAATTTCGCGCTGTTTCGTGACAATTTCTCCCACAGGAAAAAGCCTTGCACACTTCGGTGATGATTGTTTCTGCGTCAATACTTCGTACTGCAAGTCTTATTGAAGACCTCAGGTCAACATCATCAAACCTCGCAGCTAAGAATATCGCCCTGCGAGAAGTACTTTCAGTAATCGAAGATGAACGGCGCACCGCTATTATGAATTTCCGTACAAGTCCGCAATGGCCGTACCAGCAAGAAAATCGCAGTGCTGCTCGGCATTGCCGAGGCTACGGTGGAGCGGCACCGCCATAATATACGCGAAAAACTCCCTGTCTTTCTTCCGGCGTTCACCGAAGCCCTTATATTGTTTTACGGTTACGGTATTCGAAGGCACCGGCCGCAATGGAAAAATAGACCTACTATTTGTCCAGGTCAAACGTCGCGAAACCCAAAAAGTGTACGCCCTCCGTAAAATTGATGTATCCTGCTTTTTGGTAGTAGATGACATCAGAATGGCTAACAGGGCTGACTAAAGAATGACGAGGCTGCTTTTTCAGAAAAAAAACCGGCTTTCGTTGGTAGTAACCGGGTAAATCAATTACATTTTAAATAGTATTTGGTCACGAAGAGGTTTTCGATGGACGGTACTATACCAGCAGAGGATCTTGCAACGTATACCGATTATTTAATCAAGGGAGACAGAACGCACTGTTTGAACTTTATAACAGACTATTTGGGTGAGAATTCAGGCTTTATACAACTCTATGAAGAAGTATTGAAAAAATCACTTTATAACATTGGTTCTATGTGGGAATATAACAAAATTACAGTAGCTACAGAACATCTAGCGACATCGATTACCGAATTTTTATTAAACAATCTGTATGAAGAAATTACGTCTTCGGATAAAAACGGAAAAAAAATCATTGTAGCGTGCACCGAAAAAGAAGAACACCAGGTCGGTGGAAAAATGGTGGCGGATGTATTTGAATACCATGGGTGGGAAACATATTTTCTCGGTGCAAATACGACGACTATCGAACTTATAACATTTATCGATTCTATCCAACCCGAGTTACTTGCTCTTTCGATAAGTGTCTATTTTAATCTGGCAAATCTGGAGAAAACTATCGCTCTGGTACAGAAGAAATTTCCGGATCTGCAAATAATAATCGGCGGGCAAGCTTTCACGCATGGTGGGCAAGAAATATTCAAGAAGTATAGTAATCTCTATTTTATTCCTGATTTATATACATTGGAATTGTTTATCAAAACGAGAATTACCAGCAAGGAGCATGCGTAATGGATAAAAAGACACTCATAGAAACAGCCGGAATGTTGAAGAAGGTAACTCCTGTTTCTGTAAAAGAATATACGGAGAAAATTGATTTCTTGGTAAGTTCAATGAACAACATTTTATCAAGTCGCAAAGATATTCTGAAAATCATAGGTGTTGATAATCTTGATATGATGTTTGATAACCATGCAAATCATGCGCGGTTTATGAGTTCTATTTTTACCGTATATGTTCCCGAAGTGTTTGTCGAAACCATTCTCTGGGTTTTTCGCGCCTACCGTAGTCACCGGTTTACTACAAACTACTGGGCTACTCAGCTCAATGTCTGGATACAGATTATCAAGCAGAATATGTCGCCAAAAGCTGCCGTGGAAATACTTCCATACTATGAATGGATGCAGATCAATATTCCTCTCTTTGTAAAATTATCAGACGATAAGCTTGATGCTGAAATATCCAGGCATTAAAGTATGGAAGAAAAACTTTCAATAGATTTCTGGAATTCCTGGATTCCGGAAATTAAGAGTGTTTGTGAAAACAGCAAAACCCTCTGTTTAGCAATTTTCTCTGATACAGGTGACTTGCTGGCAGTAAATGACGCAATGAGCTTACTTTTTTTGGATAGCCCGAAAGAGAGCTTGGTAAATCCTGACTTCGAAACAATTTCAAAAATTGATTCGGTTGTAATTCCGCTATTTGAAGGCATAACAACCATGTCAAGGGTCATTCCAAATAGTGCCCGGAAGGGGCATACAGCGAACCTCTTTTACGATTCATCCCCAACCAGCGAAATGCGGGAAAAAATATATGAAAGTGGTTGACGACGCAATATCAGACGGAACGAGTCCACGCCGACCCGCTTCGCGCTCCGGTATTCGTTGTACTGGAGATATTTTTTTGTCCGGTTTATTTCCGACCAATACACAAGACTGATCTTGCCTTTTTTAATTTCGAGTGCAGTCACTCCTTTTTTGCTGATTCCACAGCCGGCATTAAAGAGACAGGGAACCAGCATTTCCCCGTACAGGCTGTCCACAAGGCGTGTTTCATTCTTCATTTCAGCACGTTGAAATTCTTCTTTTAAGGTACGAATCGTGGCTCGTATTTGTTCCCGAACGGTTGTGTCAGCACGCGAATAGTTCCGGCATAAGCGTTCTATGCGGTAGCCGATGGATTCCCGTTTGGATAGTGACTCGAAAAGAGGCCGGTGTGTATGCCCGATGATTGAAACAATCCCTTCCCGCCGTGAAAAATCATATACCTGCCGTTCGAGCTGATATTTTTTGCGGGAATCGTGCGCGATTGAGCGGTTTCCGATTCCCAGCCTGTTGGCAAAGAAGCGAAGCCCAAAACTGATGAGACGGTTGTATTTGCCCGAATTGATCGTGCCCGCCTGGTGACCGTGAAAGACAAGGAGGGAATTACCGCCATATGTCAGCCGGATCGCCTCTCCGTCAAAGCGCTCGGGATCACCGTCTGAATTTCCGACAATCTCGTGATTGCCAACAAGCCGGATCAGGCGGCCCGCATTCCTGAATTGCCCAAACAAGCTATAAATGTCCGGCCAGGCGTTTTGTATCCCCTTCAAACGGTTGCGTAGAAGCTCCTCTATATCACCATTCAGAATAAGTGTAAATCCGCGAGGGAAATAATATTTTTCAAGGGCATCCCGGACAAGCAGCGCGTTTTTCGCAAAGTCATCAGTCCTCCCGCCGTCCCCCATGTGAAAGTCACTCAAAATGACGATCCTGCTCGTATCGTCAATAAGCAGATTGCGTGCTCCGTCGATCAATGGACCGGTACTGAATTCGTTCATAGACCAACTATGATCTATCCGCGTGAAAATAACATGAAAAAATGATGAAAAGAAAGTTAAGAGAAAGGAATCCGACAAATGTGTATTCGTTCCCCCTTTCCTCATACACATTTAACCGGATCCTGACCGACGATTCATACTGTTTCGGTATAGTAAACCTAGGATATTCACGAACAGGTGCGATTCCTAGCCGCACTGATCCAGGTAAAAGCAGGGCATTTCTCGTATCACTGGTATTCTAAAAAAAGGAGTCAATTATGCAGATAGAATTTCAATATGGAATCAAACTGGTCAAGGCGCTCTCCGGAGATACTCGGGTATCTATGCTCCGCCTTCTTTCTTGCGGGGAACGCTGCATCGACGAACTCCTGCAGTTTTTTCCCTACGCGAAAGAAACAGTCGAGAGCGAGCTTGCTGTCCTGTGCGAGGCAAAACTCGTGGAAAAAAGAACCGTGGAATACATGGACTATTACCGCATCGAGCCTTCCTCCAATAATATCGTAAAGAACTTCTTGATCAACAACCGCATAGAAGGGGAGGACAGCAGTTGCCGTTTTGTCATTCCCGTAAAAGCGAATACAGAACGACGAACATGGCCGAGTGCGGTGGCATCCGGAACAACAACCGTTTCTCCGCCTCACTGAACGACGTGCTCCGATACCTGACATTGGTCTTTTTAAGTTTCCATTCGAATACGAGTGATTCATCCGCAATGATGCCGTTAACCAAAAGTGTTCCGGAATGGACGCCTTCATGGCCCGTCAAGAGGTATCTGCTTTCAAGATTACAGGCTGTGCCTACTTCGGCTACGAGGCGAAACGTCTGTTTTTTAACCTTCGAGAAATTGACAACAAGAACCGAGAATGTCAAACCATCACGGGACGCATGCACGTACATACGCAATCCAGCGGGTTTGCACTCGACAGTGGAAAAGTCCAAGACTCTTTCTCCCATGATTTTTTTCCAGAGAAACGAGGCGTAAAAATCAGGACGGGGTTCGATTGTTTGTTGATCGAGAAGCCCGTAATCCGATCCGATAAGGGATTGCCTGAATACCCGCGAAATTCCACTCTGCGCGAAAAGAGCGAGAGCGTCGAGCCACCAGAGTGTTGAGGCGAAGGTATCCGAAACACCCGGCTCTCCGCCATAAAGGGCATGTCCGGTTTCGGTTATCCATTGTTCGCACATCCCGTAAACCGACCGAGTCTGTTTTGCCATATTCAGATATTTAGTAAAACGGGTTATAAACCGCAGCACAGAATCGGCCCTGCGTGAAGAAAGCAGGGTAAAAAGCCCTGCCCTTCTCGTTGCGACTTTACCCCTACAGGACTGCTGGGGGTACCAGTGCCAGGAGAGGACGTCGAGAAAAACGGCAGCAGTGCTTTTGCACAACTTCGGTATTATCGGATTTGGTTCACCGATTTTAGGCCACACTGAAGAAGCAGGTCCGACGATTTTGCTGCCCGGCGTTAGTGTTCGCACGAGATTGCCGAACCGGGCAAAATCCCGCGCATACTGCGCAGAGCTCACCCGGAATTTCCAGCCATAGATAAAGGGAAAACCGTTAACCTCATTTCCGAATTCCCATGCCCCTACCCGAAGTTTTTTCTTTTTGGACCAGGCGATGAGCTTTGCTGCGTTGTCTTCTTGCCAGACACCATACTTATCTCGGTTGGCAAGTCCCGCGCTTATCGTAAACAAAAGGCTCATTCCCACACTCGCGGTAAAAGTATGGATTTTTTTCCACAGCCCCTTTTTAAGGATATATTCATACGGATGAGGGTTTTGAGAATTTTCAGAAGCGTAACATTGTTCTATAGTTGTTTTTTTTTCGGTCTTGTAGAATAGCCTGTCCGCTTCGGTGCCCCCTATCCTGAGCATTGCAGGCGAAAGGGTTTTCGCCAGACGAACGAGGCGGTCCGTCCCGAGATCAAGTCGTCCGGTTACATCCGATGCCACACCATTGTCCATATTCCGCGACTCACCCCACCAATGACCGCCGATCACGAGCGAAGTATCAATGGTAAAGGATAGAAACTCGGGTTGCAGGATCTGACGCTCGCCGATTGCATTAACAGGCAGATACGCAAACGTTATCCGAGACTTTGTTTTCATGTGTATTCTATACCTTTGCCATCATTCCTGGAAAACCGGAAAAAGAACCGTACGGCGCTTCCACTCGGGTGCGTGGCGACTGTCAAGAATAAAGTTCTCGACAAGGGCAGCGGCACGCAGGGTTTCGTCGGTGCATGACCAGGACTTTTTTACCGAGCGTGAACCGGACATCCTACCAGTTGCAATTGCAATTTCGAATTTGCCCAGGGATGCAAGAAATGCAGGAAGGGCAGTCTTAAGGGCATCGAAGAACGCGTAATCCCCGAAACCGGACTCGCGTAATTTTTGTGCATTCAGCTCCTGCTCGAACTGACCTGCAACCGGAATGACGAACACAGGCTTACCCAAAGCGAGCGCTTCGGAGATACTCTGGTGGCCGGCAGACGCGACAAGGGCTTTACAGCCCGCAAGAGATTCCGCGTAATCGCCTGCAGGATCCGGAAAAATTCGGAACGGACAATCCGGAAGGGATGCAAGTACCGGTTCGAGAAATTCCCGGTACATTGGTTTTTGGTATACAAGAACATAGTCGCCTCTACTTATACGCTTTTCGCGGAGTTCACGACGGATGATGGGGCCAACGTCGCCGCCGAAAAAGGAACACAAGATGGTGCGGTCCGAAAACGCCATCATGTAAGCGGACACAACTCTTGCCACGATTGCAGCGGGGGACAAACTGAAGGTGCGGGTAACAATTCCCGGATGGTTGAGCTGCAGCACCGGGAGGCCTATCTTCTTAGCCGCGACAGAGGAAAAGGGCTCGAAGTCGGAAAGCACCATCCCAACTTTTGCTTCGCGAAGCTGCTTTGCGATTCTTTGCCGCGCATGTTGTGGGAAAAGAAAAAGGGACGCATTTACAGCAATTGTCCCGAGATAATCAAGGGTGAAACCCCGCTGTACATATTTGAGGTATGGAATGAGGTGGATAGACGCCCGAGGGAAATAGCCAGCTAGTTCCCCCGCAAGGTGTTCAGGTACCCAAAAACTGATAGTATGGTGTTCGCCGAGAATCTCCGCAAGGGCACGTGCGCGTGAAAAATGGCCCCGCCCCTCGCCGTTTATCGCTATTCCTATATGCATGCCTGTTCCTCCCCATACAGACACAATACCAATCGCACGTTAGGCTGCGATAAATAACAGGTTAGAAACAGATGAAGGAGAGAGCACTTCCCCTCCGCCTTATCTTTCAGGATATCAGCAAGTGCCGGAAATTCTCTGCAGTCAGAAGATTGACATCCATCGGGTGCTCCAGAAAAACGGTAACATCGTCCCTGTGCACTTTATTGTCAAGAGTATCCAGAATTGAGCATAGAGAACCTTTCCAACCCAGATCGGAGCGGTAATAATTGACTTCGCCCGCTTGGGAGAGTGCATTCGAAAGAAAGGCGGGGTTCGGGTGTACCGGAGGAATTTGACCGAGATACCACAGGAGATCATACCAATCGCGACCTTTCTGGTATGGTTGGGTAAGCAGCGTCCTGATTTTCCCTACCGTCAAGGAAGGAAGGTCATGGTATCGTACAGCGAAAACCACGTGGCGGTTGAGTACACGAGTTTAAAGGACAGCGCCTTCAGGTGGTCGGGTATCAATCTCGATCTTGATTGCCAGCTTTTGATCGGTCTTGTTGTTTGGCCTGCTTCCTTTAATAGACCTGCGACTTTGATCCTGGCGACATTAACTGTTTTGCGATCATTCCGGGTGATTTCAGTTGTAAAGCCGAGATACGTAAAATCCCGTTTCATTTTAGCGAACCAGGCTTCCGGTGCGTAGTTTTTTGTATTTTCAAGCGAGAAATACAAGGCTTCGGAAAAACGGGAAAGTTGAAACAAGAATCGCAGGACTGTCTCTCCGACAACCGAAAGATTTTGGAAGGCTCCAGCTTCGTGAAGGCTGCGCAATGCACAGGATTGCAGATATTCTCTGAGCAGATTCAGTTTCTCTACTAGATCATTGACGCTTGTTGCCAGACGGAGGGTGCCCTCTTTCATGATATGGTTACCCCCACGTCAAAGTTGCCCGCATAGACAATCCAGTTACGGACGACGGCATCGATAGCCTTCGAGCGGAATTGTTCTGCAAGAATTGAAAGACGTGCGCTGTCGATTGTTTCCGAATTCAAGCGCATTGATTCCATTCGTTCCGGTTTCCAGTCCCCGCCTTCGAGATACCAGAAGTTGAGAAGGGCCTGCTCCCCTTCAGCAATGAGAATTTCCTGACTGAAACAGCTATAAACTGCTCTTAAAATTGTTCTTTTTTATCAAACACGGGCAAAACTCCATATCTGCACAGATAAAACCAATAGAACGAAGTAATCGCTCTATTGGAGGACCTCCCCATGGCGAAGCCTGCAAGCAATCACGACCCGGTACACGAACCGGAATTCTGTCCAAACCCGCACTGTCGGTTTCATAATCCTGAAGATGCGTCAATATCAGTCTGGTTTATCAAACGCGG
>JBBRWY010000072.1:0-11076 GCA_038248875.1 Treponematales bacterium | reverse complement strand
CATGGGGAGGTCCTCCAATAGAGCGGTTACTCCGCTCTATTGGTTATATATGTGCAGATCAGGTGTTTTGCCCGTGATTGATGAAAAAGAACAATATTAAGAGCAGTTTACAAAGTTTAGTCTATAAATCGGGAACATCCCCTGGAATAGCTCAACTACTACCAGCACAGAGTGTTGGGGAAGCCGAGGAATCGCAGTGGCAACCGGCGAGATATACATAGGAAATGCCTATGATGTAGGTTACACCAATAGCTATGGTCCTATAACGAAGACCACAAGCACTACAACGACGGTAATCGGTTCAAGGCATTCAAACAACATATACAGGAAATTATTCACAAACGGCGTGTAGCTCTATGGATATGATGCAGCAAGCTCCATTTCCGGACAACTCTTCATCCAGAAGCCGTAGTCGATTACAGCACACACAAGTTTCGTTTCTGGATGCTTATTAGAAGAACCTCCTCCCCTCCTCGCAGTAGCGGCGGGTAGAGGGGCTAGCCCCGGACAGAGCGACGGCGGCTTGTCCGCCGGACCGCTCTGCTATAAAAAAAACCATTGCCGTCAAAGCAATTCATTCATTTTTACAAATTTCGATATTTTTTTATACGACGCGTTACAAACTGCACATTTCTCTGATTACATATTCCTCATTGTTGACGTGTACCCGTGAAAGAGGCCTTTCCCGCTTACCGGAAAGCAAAACAGAATCGGTATCAAGAGCGATACAGCGAGCCGGAGACTATGAGTTAGGTGAATAAAAAAGGGCTGGCCGGAATTGAATTCCGATCAGCCCGAAAAGAATGCACGCCGGTCTTTAGAAACGGTGAATTACCAGGGGGTCTTGGTAGCCGCGACTGCGTCTACGTTGGACTTGTCCACAGTCTCGTCACCAGTATTGATGTTGGTACCCAGAGTGAGCTTCTCGCCCTTGATGGCTTTGAAAAGTTCTTCCACACCGATAGTACCCATAGCGGTGTAATTCTGGCCAATCAGGACGTTGACCATGTCCATTTTCAGATACTTGAGCATGGGCTGGAAGGTGTCGATACATACGATCTTTCCACCCTTACCCATGAAGGTCTTTACTTCCTTAAGAGCTTCCGGATCTGCGAAATAGGGCCATCCGCCGTCGAAGAACCATCCTGCCAGGTCCTTATTGGCAGCGGTGAACTGGTTCACCACTTCAACAGATTTCTGGACATCGTCCTCACCGGTCTGCACCGGGAGAATTTCGATCTTGGTTCCCTTGACGCCGTCGCGGAAGCCGACAATGCGCTGTTCAAGGTTCGGAGCGCCGAGTACGCCGGTGAGGACTGCGACCTTACCACCGGAGGGCAGCAGTTTCTTCATGAAACCGGCGGCTTTCACACCAATACCGTAGTTGTCAGTACCGGCATAGAAGAGCCTTTTGCTTTTTGGGGAGTCGGAATCAAAGGTTGCGACCTTTATACCTTTATCCATTGCACGGTCGATGACGTCTTTGAGTGCATCGGCGTCGTTGCAGCTGACAAGAATTCCGTCTACTTTCTTCTGTATGAGTCCTTCGATTACGGAGACTTGTTCAGCGGCGTCGGACTTGGCAGAACCTACCCAAAGGATATTCACGCCGAGTTCCTTGCCCCGTTTTTCGGCAGCCGACTTCGCGTCAAGGAAAATGGCGTTGTCCAGGGATTTGGGCACCAATGCAATAGTAATTTGTTTGGAGCCCGAAGCCGCTTTGTCACTCTTTCCGCCTGCCATCACCGAGGAGGTGACAATCAGAAGAGCTACCAGAATCAGAACTGTTCTTTTCATACTGTTTCCCCTTTTCAAAAATTATCAGCGTCCAATAATGGACGCGCGTGCACAAATAAATGAGGGATAAGCGGGAACCCTTCCGACTACCGGCATCCCGATCGTGTCTACTTGGTCCTGAATCGATGACGCATGATATCGAAGGTAACTGCCAGAATGATGACCACCCCGATGACGGTCTGCTGCCAGTAGGCCGAAACGCTCAAAAGGATGAGGCCGTTCTTGAGCACACCCATGATGGCTGCTCCGATAATTGTCCCGAAAACAGTACCCACACCGCCGGTCACACTCGCGCCGCCGATGATGACTGCCGCGATGGCGTCCAGCTCATACCCGGTACCGGCCGTCGACTGGGCTACGCCGAGCCGGGCGGCTGTTGCCATACCGGCAAAACCGGCGAGGATGCCGGAAAAGCTGTATACGAACATCTTTATACGCTTCGTGTTGACGCCTGATACCCGTGCAGCCTCTTCGTTGCTGCCGGTAGCATAAATCCTGCGCCCTACGATCGTATTGTTCAGAAAAAAGGTAAAGATTACACCCAACACAAGCAGCAACACCACGGGAAAGGGGATGATACCGATATAACCCTGTCCGATGAACTTGAAACTGGCCGGAAGATTCGGCAGAGGGAATCCGCTGGTAAGCGCGTAGGACAGACCGCGTGCAATGCTCAGAGTACCCAGGGTAGCGATGAAGGGGGGAAGGTAGAGTCTGGTGATGAATAAGCCATTCAGAAGACCGAAAAGCAGGCCTGAAAAAAGGCCGATGCAAATACCTACCGGAACACTCATCCCCAGCTTGGTCATGGCGAAAGCGCTGGTGACTCCGGCAAAGGCAAAAATCGAACCAACGGAAAGATCGATGCCACCGGTTATGATGACCATAACCTGGCCTATTGCCATTATCCCTATAAAGGAAAACTGCCGGAAAACGGAAAGCAGGTTGTCTTGTGTCATAAACTGTTCCGAGGAGAAGGAGAGGAAGGTACTCATCACCAACAGGATCATTACTATTCCGAAAGCTGCAGATTTAGTGGCCCGCTTGATGATGTCGGCACTCATACCGTTATTCGTTTCTTTCATGATGCAACCCCTGAATATTATGCTGATTCTTTTGATAAGGCCATAGTAAGAATTTTGTGCTGGGTGGCGTCCTTCCGCAGGATTTCTCCCTTTATCGCACCTTCATGCATGACTATGATACGGTCGCTCATCCCGAGAATTTCCGGTAGTTCCGAAGAAACCATGATGATCGATACCCCTTCCTGGGTAAGCTGGCTCAATAAGGCGTGGATTTCCTTCTTGGCACCTACATCCACACCACGGGTGGGTTCGTCGACAAAGAGTATTTTCGGCTTGATGGCCAGCCACTTGGAAAGAACCACTTTCTGTTGATTTCCACCGCTCAGGTGCAGCGTTTTCTGATTGATATTCGAGGTCTTGATGGAAAGTTTATCAACGAAAGAATCCGCGATCCCGCGTTCTTTGCCAAAATTGAAGAGCCCGTACTTGCTCACCGTTTCAAGGCTGGCAAGGGTAATATTATCCTTGACGGCCATGCCCAGAAGCAGCCCTTTCAGTTTGCGGTCCTCCGGAACAAAGCCCATCCCCAAACCTATCGCGTCCCTTGGTGTCTTGATTGATACTTCTTTACCGTCGATGAAGACTTCGCCCGAATCGGAGGGATCAATACCGAAGATGGCCTGGAGCACTTCGGATCTTCCTGCCCCCACGAGTCCCGCAAAACCCAGAATCTCGCCCTTACGCAACGAAAAGTTGATATCCGCGAACCGCTTTCCCTGGGAAAAATTCTTCACCTCGAAAACTGTATCTCCCAGTTGCGTTTCCATCTTGGGGAAAATGTTCGTGATTTCCCGTCCGATCATCATCTGAATGATGTTATCTTCGGTACAGCCTTTCGCCTCCAGGACACCCACTACTTCTCCGTCGCGGAGCACAGTGATGCGGTCGGCAATGGCTAGGACTTCGTCAAGCTTGTGAGAAATAAAGATAACCGAAACCCCGTCCGCCTTGAGTTCTCGGATGATGTTTAAAAGACGGTCTATCTCCGTATCCGAAATGGAGGAGGTAGGCTCATCCATAACGATGAGTTTTGTATTGAAGGCGAGGGCCTTGGCCACCTCGACCATCTGTCTCTGGGCGATGCTCAGATTCTTTACGACTATACGAGGATCAACATTCAGACCGACCCTAGCCAGGAGCTTCTTGGCGTCTTCGATGGTTTTACGTTTGTCGTAGAAAAACCTGGACTTTCTTTTTTCCCTGCCCACGAAAATGTTCTCTGCGATACTGAAATGGGGGATCAGATTCAGTTCCTGGTGAATGATGCTTATTCCGAGCTTCTGGGAATCCATCGGGCAGGTGACAGCCATCTCCACTCCGTCGAAACGGATGGAGCCAGAATCTTTTTGGTGAATGCCGGACAGAATGTTCATGAGTGTTGATTTTCCCGCGCCGTTCTCACCCACTAGAGCCATAACTTCGCCCTTCCGTGTGGAAAGGCTCACCTTTTTAAGGGCATGCACGCCTGGAAAAGTCTTGTCCACATCCACAATAGAGAGCAAATCCTGCATTTTAAATCTCCCGTACCGATTTAATTGATATGAACTTTTATCCGGAGGTGTTGTCGCCAAAATCCGGCAACGCAGAATATATAATTATCAGGTTGGTATATGCACTTTGTCAATATAAATTTTCGCTTCTGGGGGAGCTTACTCTGATACTCGCTCGGTATACCTTCATAATTGGTACAAACCGATTTCGGTACAAATTTTCCGACTCGCCAAATGATACTTTCATCCTTGCGTTTACCGTATTCTCATACTACTATAGTTTGTAATGTGTGTTACCATAGGAGGCAGAGTATGCCAGATGAAAGCTGGGGAGAACGAGATAGTCGTGGCGAATGGGTTCCTGACCCGCTTCCGCAACCGAGCCCTCTCTTTTCCTGGCCGTGGAAACCGCTCAAAGTTCTAAAGTATTTCTTTGCTCCGGTGGGTTTCCTGTGGCCGTATAATCTGACAGTTGCCCTTTTGGCGATAGTGAGCTGGATACATTTTTCTCCGAGTCTTGAACAGGCTACTGTCTTCAAGGTGGGCTGGATTGCACAGATATACTTGCGTAATGTCGTACTCGTCATCCTTATTTCAGGCGGCTTCCATCTTCGCTTGTATATTCAGAAGGCTCAGGGCCTACAGTTCAAGTACTCCGACAAGTGGATGGCAACGGACGACAAACGGTTCCTCTTCAAAAATCAGACGTGGGATAATATATTCTGGAGTCTGTCGAGCGGCTGTTTCGTCTGGACCGCCTATGAAGCTTTTACCCTGTGGCTCTACGCCCACCACATCATTCCTTTTGTGGATTGGCGGACACACCCGGTCTATTTTGTACTGCTGATGATAGGCGTTGTGTATCTGCGTCAGGCTCATTTTTACTTTGTCCACCGGGCTAGCCATTGGAAGCCCTTGTATAAAAGGTCCCATTACCTGCACCACAAGAATATCAACATCGGCCCCTGGTCAGGGCTTTCCATGCATCCGCTTGAACACATCATCTATTTCTCCGGTGTTATCCTGCATTGGGTAATCCCGTCGCATCCTGTTCATGCCATCTTCCATCTTATGCATGCGGGTGTTACCCCTGCCCTGGGGCATACCGGGTTTCATCGTTTTGTGATAAAGGGTAAAAAAAATATCTCGGGGGATAACTACTTCCACTATTTGCATCACCGTTACTTTACCGTCAACTTTGGAAATGAAGCCTTGCCGCTTGATCTCTGGTTTGGAAGCTTCCACAATGGCTCGCCTGAAACCCATGCGGCAATGCTGGCGAAGCGCGAGAAGGATAAGCTGAAGAAGTAAGCGTTTTTCTTGCATCGAAATACGTTATTACCAGTATTTTATACCTCCGCGAGCGGGATCTCGCGTTTTAGTGAAAGCTCCGTCATTTTTTTATCCAGGGTGAGTAACGGAAGCCGAAATTATTCTGCACCATGCAGATAATACGCATTATATGCTTATATATGTTCTTCCCCGAAAAGTACCAGAGCAGACGAAATGTCAGGTGAAACTAGTCTGACTGGTATCTTGCAAAATTCATGATAGACAAATACGGCTTGTGAAGTTGATACACTGCCGCGCTTCAACAATGAACTCAATGCGTTACCTTTTTCATATTCGAGACATGCTGGGGCAATCAAGCTTTGTTTCTGGTACAATCAAATACGAAACCTGTCAACTTTATATGCTGTCAGAGACCCTAAATGTAATTCACCCAGCTTAACTCGGGCATCAACCGCTGAAATATGCATTTTGGACCTCCTGATCAATACACTCATACTGATCATACTGGTAAAAGTCCCTAATTGGCAGTCATTATCAAATAGAAAGTACTTCCTCGCGAAGGGCGGCTAGTTCAGACTCAAGCTTTCCGAACAATGCCTGATAGTCCACGTCTTTCGCCGTCTCGGCGGCCTGCTCGATCACGGTCAACAGGGCCGAACACGTTTCGAATCGGAGGTTAGCCGCTGCACCGCGATATTTGTGCGCACACGATCGGATGGTTGGAAGGTCACCCGAACCGATGGCATCCGCCAGGTTTCGCGAATAGTCGACAGTAAGCGTGGTCAGGAACAAGGTGACGAGGACCATGAGCCGCTGTGAGGGAATGCCGATTTTCGCGGCCGCCTCGGCGACGTCGTACAAAAGAGGAACTGATTCCAGTTCAGGGATTCTAGGGTTGGTGACTTCCTCGGCATCAGTACAGGCATTGGCCGGGGTTTTCATGAGGTATTGTTTGAGTTTTTCGATTTCGAAAGGTTTTGTCAGGACGCCGTCCATGCCGGCGCTGATGTATTTTTCGGCGTCGCCCTCCATGACGTGGGCCGTCAGCGCGATGATGGGCGTGCGGGTATTGGATGCGCGCCGGATCCGGCGCATCGCTTCGACACCGTCTATATCGGGAAGATCGATATCCATGAGGATGAGATCGAAGGACTCGGAAAGCGCAAGGGCGACTGCAGCGGCGCCAGTCTCGGCTACGGCATACGTGCAGCCGAAAATTTCCAGGATCGACTTCATGAGCTCCTGATTCAAGATGCTGTCCTCGACTACAAGTACTCTTTTGCTAAACGTTTCTGCACTACAATCAGGTTTAATTACCCCGGAAACCTCGAATCCCTCTGCATCTACTCCAAGTGATCTTCCCGGAAGGGTTACGATGAATCGACTACCCTGTCCCGGCAGGCTTTCAAGCTTGATGGTACCACCGTGCAGGTCTACAAGGCGCTGGGTAATATACAAGCCAAGCCCCGTTCCCTGGTTTGCCGCATTCCGGATTCGAACCTGCTCATACGCAAAGAACACTCGCGTCTGGTCATCCGGCGAGATCCCGATTCCCTCGTCCCAAACGGTAAGGATCACCCGAGTACCGTCGGCTCTTGCTTCTAGACCGACTGCTTGGCCGGCTCCAGTGAATTTCAGCGCGTTGGACAATAAGTTGAACAGTATCTGTTTTACCCGGGTTTCGTCGGCATGAAGCATTCCAAGTTCCGGCTCTATGTTCAACTTGAGTTCTATCGATTTTTTTTCGGCCACGACACGCATGGAGTCTATCAATTCATGAAGTGTTTTCTCCAAGGGGAATGTCGTTTTTTGGAGCTCTATTTTCCCCGCCTCGATCTTGGCCAAATCCAGGGTCGTCGCGATCATCTGGAGGAGATGGTCACCAGAAGCGCGGATGTTGCCGATGAACTTACGCTGTTTTTCGTTCAGGGAGCCGATTTCGCTCATCCCGAGTATTTGGCTGAACCCGATGATGGCGTTGAGCGGGGTGCGGAGCTCATGGCTCATGGAAGCCAGAAATTCGCTCTTTGCCTTATTCGCAAGTTCGGCCCCGTTCATGGCTTCGCGGAGTTGGTGTTCCATCGTAACCCGGTCGGAGATGTCGATGACAAATCCTTCCATCCGCTTGACGCTTCCCGAACTCGCTATTTCGACCGTGCAACTGTTGAGGACATAACGTACATCGCCGTTTTTATGGATAATTCGATGTTCGATTGGCGGCAAGGTTTTACCTTTCCGGTTCTCCTTGAAAAAATCATCCAAGGCAGGGCGATCGTCAGAATGCACAATATCCAGCCACAACTCGGGATTTTCCGCAAAAGCCTCGGGACCATACCCACTTATGTCCATACACTGCGGGCTGTGGAAACTCGAAACGATCTTCCCGTCATCGAAATCCAATATGTAAATATATACATCGATGTTATGAATGACTGTGCGGAATTTGTCCTCGCTCGCGACAAGGGCTTCCTCGGCACGTCTTCGTTCAAGCTCGCCTGCCGCACGGGGAGCCACTAAAGCCAGCAGCGTTTCCTGCCATTTCCGGTCGCGCAGCGTTTCGTGCCCGATCACGGCTATCAAGCCGATCGGTTGTCCGTTCGAGTCCCTGAGCAAGATGCCGAAATAACTTTCCGCATTCAGATCCGCAAGCATCTTGTCACGGGGGAACAATTCACACACTCCGGAAGCGAAGAAGCAAACACCATCTTCCACCACTTGGCCGCAGGGCGTATCTTTTAAGGCATACCGTAGATTTGCTTCGACCCTGCCATAATTGTATACGGCCACGGTTTTTGCGGTTTGAGTGGCGTCTTCGATCTGATCTATAAATACGCAATCCATACCCAGTTTCTGTGCTAGATACTTTGCAAGTGAAACGAAAAAATCCTCTCCTGAGGACGGCAGTCCGCACTGCAAGAGGAATTTCTGTGCCTCTTCTAGGCGCTTGCGTTCGGTTATTTCGTTATAAGCGATCGCCGCCCCGTACCCGTCGATGGGGATAGGAGTAGCTGTCACGTTGATCCAGGCCACATCGCCCTCTTCGCTGACAATTCCCATTTCGACATTTTCTATAAGACGGTTTTCTTTCAAAGCCTTGCTTCCGGCATAGTCATCGCTTGCCATGGGCGAGCCATCGCTCTTGATGATGCGCCATTCCTTGCTGTCAATCCGCCGCGTTTCCTGGATTTCCCTGGGCATGCGCAGAAGGCGTTCGGCTTCCTTATTTGACTCAACTATTTTTCCCGTGTTATCCGTAATGGTCAAACCTATCGGTACGGCGTCGAATAGTACTTCGTACTTTGTCTCGCTGATTTTCAATGCGGCTTCTGTTCTTTTGCGCTCGGTGATATCATGAGCTATAACAAGGCTATGAGGAGCCCCGCGGACGTTCATGATGCGCGCGTGAATCAAGCCGATTATGACATCCCCGTTCTTTTTTTTGAACCTGAGCTCCCGGCCGTTACTGACGCTTTTTTCCTGCAAATCTTGTAACACTTTTATTCGGTCATCTACATTGTCCCAGATGCCGAGTTCAATCGTGGTCTTTCCGATCGTCTCTTCCTTCGAATAACCGGACATTTCGTGGAACTTCAGGTTGCTCTCGACAATGTGGCTGTCCGACAATCGGGCAAGCAAAATCATGTCGGGACTGGCATTGAAAATGAGTTCGTAGCGGTCCCGCGATTCCCGCAACTTTTCGTCAGCAGTTTTACGCTCGATAAAAATGCCTATAGACTGGGCGACGATATCGATAAAATTCTGCTCTTCGGGAAGTGAAAATCCACGCTTTTCTTTATAGCCAACCTTCAAGACCCCGAACGATTTACCTTGCACGGTAATGTCGGCCTGGAGAACTTCCCCATTCGTCATTTCATTTTCATCCTGGGCGTAGCGGACGCCGGCAAGGGTGATAACGGGTACAGTAAGGTCTGGAAACTGCATTGCCGGGATAATATGGTCGATAATGCGGCAGCAAAAGTCTTCGACTGAAAGGTCCTTTTGCAGTTCTGAACGGACCGCCGCAATGCCGCGCAGTTCTTTAAGCCGCTCGTTAAGGTTGTATTCTATTTCCTTTCGCCCGGTAATATCTTCTTTCACTGCGATGAAATTGGTAATTGTCCCATCGTCCCCGACAATAGGGGCGATGCTCGCGGCCTCCCAATAAAAATCTCCGTTCTTTGTTTTATTCTTGAATGTTCCGTGCCATTCCCTGCCGGAAAGGATAGTACGCCACAAATCCTTGTACACCGAATCGGGTGTCTGGCCTGACTTAAGGATACGCGGATTTTTACCTATAGCTTCCTCAAAAGAATAACCGGTGAGCTCTACGAATTTCCGGTTGACGTATTCAATGTTGCCGGCAAGGTCGGTAATAACAACGGTAGCCGGGCTCTGCTCCGTTGCCTCTTTCAGTATCCTGACTTCCTTCTGAATATCGCTTAAGCCACGAAGACTACCCATTACAAATCCTTCAGTTTTTCGTACACACGCTGGACTTCATGAATTCGGGAGATCAACAAATCGACAATTTCAGGATCGAACTGCTTTCCTTTTTCTGCAACCATGATTTCGAGTACTTTTGTAGCCGGCATTGCTTCTTTATAGGGCCGTTTCGATATCATCGCATCATAGCAATCCGCAACGGTTACAATGCGGCCGAACAACGGAATCTTTGAATCTGCAAGAGCGCGGGGATACCCTTTTCCGTCATAGCGCTCATGATGCGTCATGGCAATCTGCGATCCCACACTAAGAACGGAACTCTTGCTGTTCTTGAGGATGTTGAAACCGATTTCCGAATGCGTCTTCATCACGATAAATTCATCAGCGGTTAAACGACCGGGTTTGAGCAAGATCGAGTCGGGAATCCCCATTTTTCCAACATCGTGCAGGGGAGCGGCGTGGAAAATCAAATCCTGCTGATACGTTGGAAGTCCCTTTGCGACTGCGAGCATTCTTGAAGTGTATGCTACCCGGTCGATATGCATGGCGGTTTCAGGATCCTTATATTCAGCCGCCCGTCCCAATACCACCAGGGTCTCGAACTCCCGATCGGCAATGACTTTTGTGGCCTTCCTGACTTCTTCCTCGAGGTGCATTGCTCTGTCTTTTAATTGCAACTGGCTCCGGCGCAGAGCGATCAGATTTTTGGTTCTCGTGAGAAATTCAGCTGAATCCACCGGCTTGGTAAGGAACTCATTCGCCCCGGCGTCAAGGGCTTGTAACTTTATGTCTCGCCTCTCGCCTAACGAGGTGACCATGATAATGGGAATGTCCAGCATGGTGGTGCGAATATGGCGGATAAGGGCAATTCCGTCCATCTCGGGCATGATATAATCCACAAAGATTATGTCGACATGGTTGTTTGCGATATACTCGATCGCTTTCAGCGGATCCTCGAAACTGGCAAT
>JBBRWY010000071.1:0-11219 GCA_038248875.1 Treponematales bacterium | reverse complement strand
GTTATTCACAACTCGCCTCACCATATGACGTTGTGCCGCACTCGACGCTTTCGCGTTTTGTACGATACTGTGCGAAACTTGCGTTCCGCTATCAAATAGCTTCCTTCTTTCCCTTCCCTTAGTTATCAAAGACCAGTGCACTCGAGCAGTAAAAACCACTTCTGCGCTATTTTGTCGCCGATCAGCGCTTTCGCGAAACCGGCTTCATATTGAGTAGGTAAAACTCTTTGGATTACTTATGTAAGTGCAACAAACTGAATGATCAGAAGTTAAACCGTAAGCTTTATCAAAGAACTGCGCCGTTTTCATTCTGTACTCTGTAGTGGCGCAACGAAGATAGGTATATCACTTATGCCCGTATTACGTCAATAGCTTCAAGGAAATATTCTTCCTTTTTTTAATTTTTTTTATCGTCGGCCCTGAACGGCAAAACGACGCTCAAGTTCTGCCGAGATTAAGCTGATTTCTTCTATGATAACAGATACCCGATCATCGGTACTGCTGACCAATTCTCCCGATACAAGAATTGTGTGGGTGGTTTTACCCAGGCGTGAAAACAGAAGATCTCTCTTCCGTTCAAGTTGGAAGGCATCGAGTTTTTCGATCGCATTGTTGCTGGCCACCCGGAGCGAATCGCCAGCCTTTGCAGAAAATTTGAGCATCGCATCAAGTCCTCGATATACATACGTCTTGAATGAATCACTGTTTTCTTCCATATCCTTCACTCCTATTTTTTCCGGATGCCGAGAATGGTCAGGTCGTCATACTGTGCATCCTCGCGAACATTGGTGTAATAGAGATATTCTTTATAGGTCGGATGATCCTTTCGGTTCGAACAATACATATTATACTGCCTGAAATGTTTATTCAGGAATATATCGATCTTGCGGTCTGCCTGTACCCGGCTAAATTCATTTGCCTTGGGATCACGGTACATACGGAAAATCTTCTCGATAGACACCAAAGCAAGAATTGCTTCTTCGATAGTTCCTTCACTAGAAGTGAAATCAAATTGAAACAGCTCGTTTTCTTCCGGATTATGCCATTTGTAGAGTGTATACATCTTCCGCTGGAGCACAGCTTCGATGATCTCATGAACCCGCTCCGGCCCCAACTCTTCGTTATCCTGCCCAACAGAATGACTGCCATGGGGCGCCTCTTTTTCGAGACCCGGCTCTGCACAGGCGAAAACTTCCAGATTCGATGTCCTGAAAAGACGTTTAGCTTCTTCAATACCGTCGGTATAGAGAAAGAGAACGTCTCCCGGATTAAGGTGCTGTTTGACGATCTTGAAGCCGCCTTTCATGTCAACCATGAAAGTTGGAAATACACCTGCTGCGGAGGTTTCAGGCAGCGTGACTATTTTCATTTTACGCGAAGCGGAGTCGTAAATATGCAGAATATTATCACCCGCGTTACAAAAGTGAACATCGCCTGATACCGAGTCGAGAATACAGAGTGTGAAAGCGGCAAATCGGCCTTTAAAACCGCGTGATTCGAGCAGATCGTTAATGCGCGAAACGATGTAATCAAGTTTAAAACCATTTTTCTCGTATTTCCAGTCCTTGAAATAGTCAAGGAACAAAGTTGCTACTTCGACCATGATGAGAGCTGCAGGAACACCCTTGCCGGCAACGTCACATTTGATGATTGCATAATGACGCTGATCCAGTTTGATATAGTCAAAATAGTCGCCCGAAACGCCCTTTGCTCCTTCGTAATATCCGAAAAATTCGGCATTGTCGTCCTTCGTGCTGCCGCTGGTCAGTTTACGTCCTTCGTCATCGGTTTCGAGCGGAATGAACATCTTTTGCAGATCCTTACCGACGGTGAGGTCCTTCGAAGCCGCAGCCGCTTTTACCAGACCATGAGTCATGTCATTGATCGTTTCACCGAGGAGTCCGATTTCATCCCGGGATTTGAGATGCAGATCCTTCCCATTCAGCGTTTCCTTATCTTCGGTATCCCGAATCATAGCCACGTGGGAGGCAAGTTTTCGAATAGGTAAAATGATGATGGACGCGAGCAGAAGCGCCCCGATTACTCCCATCAAGACGGCAAAAAGAGCCACAAAGACGGTTGTCCGGACTAGAGCCTGCCGGTCGGTATTAACCGTCTGCAAGAGAGTCTCGGTCGAAACCTCTACCCGTACTGTTCCGTGTACATAGCGGGTATCAGAGCCGCGCCGATAAAGGACCGGTTTATAGAATACGTAGCGGGTGATATCTCTCGAAAGAGAGAGAGGATTGTATTTAGGATAGGAACCGATACCTGCATTCGACAGCTTGGTCAGTTCGGCATTCAGTTTTTCTTCAAGTTGCCGAGATATTGTCTGGATCTCGTCGCGGCGCCGTACCGATTCGGCGTCAGTATTGAGAGCCAGCTTGATACCTTCCTGAGTAAGGGAAGTGATTCCTTCCGAAAGCTGGGTGACCGAGACAGCGGCCTGCTCGTCGAGCACCTGCACCCGTTTGGCTATCTCGTCGTTTTCGCTACGGACAAGACGGGATTTTCCGGTCACAAACTGGGCGGTATCAATCTTGTCGGTGATAGTAGGGTCATTTGTGGCCCAGACAAAATCTATGCCGGTAGCTGAATTATCGAGGATGTTTCCGGTTATGGTCGCGGTTACCGCTTCTTCGAGAGCAGTCATCTGACCGGGTAGGAATCCTAGCTCGAGTATGTTCTGACTCGGTAAGTACGCACGAGCACCGGACGAAAGGCTTTCGAGAAGAACTTTAACCCGTGATTCAAGGCCCTGGGCAAGGGTTTTTTCCTGGTTGGCGGAAAACTGGATACCCAGAGGGATCGAAACAATGAGAACGACCGAAATGACAAGGGTTGTGGTGAAAAAAGCGAGCTTGAACCGGAGCCCAACGCCCTTTTTTCGCAGGTTGACAGATCGTTTCTTTTTTTCTGACGGCATGATGTCTCCTGTAATGAGCGCCTGTACTTCCTCTTGGATACGGAGAGTGTCTCGTGCGGCTCCGGTTATACCATATATAGAGAAAAAGAGCACAAAAAGGGCAAAGACGAGTACCGAATATATCAGGATTCGGTCCGGACGCAGCAGCGGCATTGATTCGGGAATGGCACGAGTCCAGGATGGTACGAATTCCTGACGATAATCACCGAACTTGACCGTACCAAACGCAGTAACCGTCAGAAGCGGCTTCGAAACATAAAGACCGCGCACTGGATGTACAAGACCGATACGGTACAGGCCCTCATCCATGTCGCTCAGGTTGATACCCGAGACGAGACGATCGCTCGTTACGGAAAACTGTTTGCCGGACCGAACCAGAGTCAAATCCCAGGGCTCGCGGCCGTCACGGTCAAGATAGATCGTATCGAGAGGTCCGTTGTCGCTGAAGCCTCGTCCGATAAGGGAGAGACTGACGGTGCCCGCCTCGTCCACCTTCGAATCGATATAGGTGATGTAGGTGAATGGCACGTACTTGTTGAGCACGTAATACCGTATCGAGGGTTTTCCTATATTTCCAACCGAATCGACGGCAGCAACCGAAAAAGCGTAAATACCGTTATCCTTGTTGGCAAACGATACCGAACGCCCCTTCGTGAGTACCGAGGCCGGAGGCGGACCGACACGTAGCCGACCTGCCGCGGCCGATGCAAAGTCGAAAACTGCAGGGGTGAGGGCCAATTCTCCCTGATGGCCTGAAAGTCGGGCAAGGACAGGCAAATAATCGGTTGGAGCGAGATAGTCGAAGCTCCAGGTATAACCCGACAACACATCTTCTTCGGAGGGTTCCCAGGAAAGGGAGAATGTATTCGATACGAGGAATCCGTTCGGATCAGCCACCGCTTCGGTAAGCACAGGGGAAGCAGGAGGGATGGTATCACGGACATATTCCATATAAGCCGGGCGCGACCAGTTTCCCGCGTAGTCGGCAACCCGGACACCGAGGTACCAGCTGCCGTCGGTTTCGGCGGACAAGCTCAGTCGATTCTGTTCGGGAAGGTACTGAACTTCGGTAGGAACCTCGGGGGGAGCACCGTATGCCCAAACATAGGAATAGCCGGCTATGCCAGACGAATCTTCCGGCAGGCGGAGACCGAGCCGTGCAAAGTCGCCCCGGGAGCGTGCTCCTTGGGCAAAATTAAGTGGAGAGATGACAGGAGATAAAATCGAGCGGTCGGGAGCCAGACGGACAATCCGCTGAACTCCCTTCCCCTGCGCCTGCTGCCAATACACTTCCACATCATTGCCGGCGGTGACGAGCCGGCCAAAAACAGCATCCTGTGAATTCTTCGAAAGATCCGTTTCGGTCCAGAAGAGGCCTTGTTTCTGGGCCAGATAAATGCGGTTCACCCCCCGGCGGTTGTCGAACCATGCGATTGCAGGGTTTCCGTCAAGTTCAACGATATCCGGGTCAAAGCAGTATCCGTCCGGAGATGAAACCGCCTCCACCGGACCATTCAGTTTGCCGCGAGTGTCGAGGGTTGTATAATAGATGCGATATTTTTCGCTTGCCGTCCGGGCACGTTCCCATACAAGGGAAATGGTCGATCCGGAATGAAGCAATCGTGCGCGCTGGTTATGGTAATTATCGAAGGTACCGGCTGTCGTTCCCGACTGGGTACCGGGTTCACTGAAATCGGAAATAAGTGACGGCTCCGACCAGGTAAAACCACGATCGGAGGAAATACTTGAATATAACTGATAGGAAGACCGGGAAGCCCCTTCGTAGAACGCTTGAAATACAACTACATCGGTTGCGCCGAGGGCGGCGTGGGTGGGCAAAAAGGCGCGCTTTTTACCGATAGCGGGGCCGTAGGGTTCGAAGGAAGACCAGGAGATACCGTCATTGGAACGAGAATAAACCAGAGAGAAACTTTCGGCTTCACCCCTGGTAGCGAAGACCAGAAAGCCGCCGTCAGAACGAACGAACACCCGGGGAGCAAGCACGGCCGCGCTTACCCCGTTCACCCGTGATTCGGTAAAAGTAGCACCCATGTCAGCTGACAGAAAAACGGATATACCATTGCCACCGGTAACCGCAGAAACAAGGATTCGGCTATTATTGTCGACGGTAACAGATGCAATCGAGGGAATTTCTCCTGCGTACGGAAATGGTCCAGCAAAACGAGACCTGACCACCCACCCGCTTCCAGTATAAATCCTGGCAGAAAGCCATATTTGGCCCGAATCCGTGCCGCTCGGCCCTATTTCCTGCCAGACAAGAGCCGATACTTTTCCGTTCGACGCTGAAGAGGGAAAACGGCTGTCTGTCGAAACAACTGACTGGGGATTTTCCCAGTAGAATTCGCGGGCGTCGGCAGCAAAACCGAGAAAAAGACATAGTATGATGAACGGTAAGGAACGTTTTGTCATAATTGAGAATCTATCCTTTTTTTCAGATCCTGTATCTTCGCGGAATTCCGGCTCTTCGGATTCTGCAGGAGCTGTTCCACAAGGGCTGAAGCAGTGATTTTGTTGCCTTTCTGGAGTTCCTGTACCGCCTGCTGGTATTTGGCTTCGTCTCCCGCCGAAAGGACGGCGACCGACTGGCCTCCGCTCGAGGTCTGTACCCGGTCCTTGAGCGCGATAGCGGTCTGGTTATCAGGATTCAGCTTGATCGCTTCATCCAGTTGGCTCAAGGCCACCTGGAACTGACTGCGGGTATTCGCATCATATATCTTTTGAGCCGCACGGGTAAGCTCCGCAGAACGTGCGATTGCTTTCGGATCCGGTGGAGGAATCTGGATACCGAGATAAATTTCTACCTCGTCGACGAGACGATTGATTCCCGGATAATCGGGATTTATGCGGTACAGGTCAAGAAGGTCGCTGTAGGCAGTCTGGCGCTCGGTCTTGTAGCTAGTCCGCACGTAGGCCACTTTTTGGCGGAAAAAGTCCGTGAAGGCTGCGGGATCGATGAGCTGATTGATACGAAGGGTGAGCTCGCCGGCGTCCTGATTAAGCGGATACACGAGCTGGAGTTGCTGCAATTTTTCCTTCGCGGATGCAAGCACGCCGACCGCCGTGGCGCGCTGACCTGAACTCATAAGGTTTTTTCCCTGTGTAAACAACTGATTGGCACTGCTGAGTATCTGGCTCATCTGGGGAAATAGAGGCGCTGCAACGGGAATGGTCCGACCGGTTTTCATCGAAAGAGCCGTGTTGATAATGGCTATCCAGTTGGCAACTTCGGGATTGGCTTCCACGTTAGTCACACCCCACCTGGTTTTTGCCTGGATGAACACTTGCTCCGCCTGATCGAAATTGCCGAGGTAGTAAAAATTCTTACCTGTCGTGATGAGTGCACGAACTTCGCGGACGACCGACTCGTTCTCTATGCGGGTAATGTCGGCACCGAGTTTTTCGAGCCGTGAGTCGCTGTCGTTTCGGAGAATTGCCGATTCTTGAAGCGCAAGAGACTGATTGATCTTGTCGCGGGCACGCTGCAGATTGTCGCGGGCTGCCTGAAAATCAAACCGATTGAGGGCGGTCTGGGATTGGCTGTATCGGAGATCGGATTCCTGGCGGGCAAGGTTGGCTTGCAGAATACGCGAGTTAGCCCGGGCAATAGCCGAAGCGGCACCGGAATACAAAGCATCGAGCAGCTGCACCTCTTCTTCCATTTTGCGTATTGAGGAAGCGATTTCCGTATCCGCGAGTTCTGCCCGCGGAAGCTTTTTGAGCACATTGACGGCTGATGCGACGGCTTTGATGTCCGCCACGATGCCCGAGCGAAGCTTGTTGAATGCAGTAATGCTCTCCACGGGATAGAAGATGGGAATCGTACTGCCTGAGGGCACAGTACCTTCGAGTAGGACTGTAGCTTCGTCATAGGAAGTCTGCCATTCGGCGAGCATACGAGCGACAGAATTTTCCTGGAACCGGGCCGAAGAGCGGACAACAGCGAGCCGGTCAGTGGAAAGAGACGCCAGCAGCTTCTGGGCGAACGCATTATATTCCCCGACAAAGGGTATTTCAGCCAGTTCGACAGGTTTGGGAGCGACAAAGCCGCTAACTATAAGCGATAGGGCAGAAACCTCCGCAGCAAAATCTGTGTATGCAGTAACCGCCGCGGATGGGGCCTTCCGTATGGTGTCCGGAAGCGCCGCCCCGGGTGCATACTGGTCGATACGCGTCTTGAGGTCGAGGTACGCGCCGTTACGCTCGCCAAGAACGATGAAGGATGCAGCGGCGATTTCCAGCCGGGCATAGCTGTTCGCCCGGGGAATGTATGTGCGGTTGCCGAAAAGTTCCGGACTCGCGGTAAAATTCGCGGAGCTCAAGGCGAATTTCTGTCCAAGAGAGGCAAAACGGCCAGAGGTCCTGAAAAAATCCAGAGCGCCGGGGATATTTCCTGCCGCCAGCTGTTCAGTTCCCTGAAGCCATGAATTCCGGACCGCTTTTTCTGCGACAACATCCAGTCGGTCAAGGACACTGTTCCATTGAGTATCCATGGCACCGAGTACACCTTCGAAGCGATCGGAAGTCTTTCGGCCCAAAGTGAAACGGTAGGCGAAAGGCAGAAAGGAATTTTCAGTGATGAGATTGTCTTTGGCCTGTATACCGCTAAAGGAGCTAGCGAAAAGAATACCGGAAGAAGCAACCACATTCCGAATCCGGCTGTAACGGGCAATTTCGGTCTCCAGCAAAGCAAAAGCTGTCTCCGATGCAAGAATGTCAGTAGCAGAAACGGCGCGCTCGGTCTCGACTGCGACGGCCGTGAAGGAGGATTGCAGGTCGGCATAGCTGGCGACAGAAGAAATGATGCCTCCAAGTGCGGCGTTGATCCGGGATAGAAGTTCGCTTTCGGTTTCCTCATCGAATTCCTGTTTGTAGAAAATATAACCCTCGTTAAATTTGCGGGTAGCCTCGACAAACAGCCCCTGGTCGATAAGTTCATCTCCTACAGTCATGATTTCGTCAAATTTAGCGCGATAATAGGTGAATTGAGCTGCTGCTTTTGTTCCAAGAATAAAATCCCGAGTTGCCTGATTCGGATTTTTTTCGAGGGATTCCAGGTAGGTTATCATGTTCAGCTTTTTTTCGTCATTGGTTGGTTCGTTGGCAAGTATACGCAGGAGTTCGATGGCCCTCTCGTTGTAGGTTACGCGCATATCGATGATCCGCTTGATACGCCTTTGAGCGCCGTCGAAATCGTCGGGATTTTCATTCATATAAGTCGCGAGTTCGAGGATAGCTTCGTTGTAGTTTCTGTCCTTGATGAGACGATCCACCTTGGGAAGTCCGATTTCCGGATTTCCCCCGGCAACAAGCGTTGCCGGCAAAAGGAGAAAAAATACTATGAAAAATACCCCTATCGTTTTTTTACCCACAATCTTCCTGTTTAAATGTATTCCCAACTTTGAATTTCGGCAGGTAAAATGCATGAATAGAGTAAAATACTGCAGAATAATACCGGAATATGCAATATAATCTTATTAGTTATGCGCAAACAGGTGTTTTTCCTCATACTGTCGATTCTTATCATGTGTTCAGGAGAGGTCTGTGCGCTGGATCTATCCGATCCCTACATATCCATTGCCGGTTTTATGGAACCACTGATCAATGAAAACGAGGGTTTGACCTCTTTTCGCTCCCTGCTTATCCCCGGAGGCGGCCGTTCGGAAGCCATGGGTTCGGCCTTCAGTGCCTTGGCCAATGATATCAGTTTTTTCGAAACTAATCCTGCCGGCAGTGCTACCATGCCCAACACGGAACTGGCCGTTTTCCACAACAGCTGGATAGCGGATTCACGCCTCGAAACCGTTTCCTTCACCCAGCGGAACGACAATTTCGGCTACGGTGCGTCGCTTCGTTGCTTCTATGTACCCTTTACCGAATACAACACCTTCGGCGAACGGGTTTCCCGCGGATATTATACCGAAACCTTCGGCATCCTCAACGTGTCCTACAATTTTCTGGCAGGGCACTACTTTAAGGGTATAGCAGCGGGGGCAAACCTCAAGATGGGCTACCGCAGCATGCCTGATTATTCCGATAATTATGGAAACTTGATGGCAGGGTCCGGCTTCACCCAGTCAGGACTTGCAATAATGGCAGACGGCGGTATCCAGACCCGCTTTAATTTCCTCAAATTGTACAATTCGCGCGACCCGAACTTCTTCCTTGGCTTTACCTTCCGCAACTTCGGTCCCCCGGTGAAGGACGAGCCGCTACCAAGTCTCGTAACCGCAGGCACAGCCTACAAGCCTGCAAACCCGATTACCGTGTCGGCAGAAATCCAGAAGCCGCTCAATTTTATGGATATTTCGAAATCGGAAAGCACCGTATACGGAGCCGGCGTGGCTGTGGAATTCGCAAAGTTCTTTACATTCCTCGGCGGATTTCAGCTCAAGGGCGCAAATCCGCGCATCAGTATCGGCGGCGAAATGAACTTGAACGACCTGCAGTTCAACGTGAACTATACCCTGGACATGACAACCCAGGCGGCCATCTTCAACCGCATAAGCCTTGCCGCAAAACTTAATCTGGGAGACCGGGGACGTCTTGCGCGACAGAAAAAAATCGAAAGCCTCTACATCTCCGGACTGAAGATGTACGCGAGCGGTCAGCTGGAGAAAGCAATAAACGTCTGGAACGAGACGCTCCTCCTGGACAGGCATTTTGATCCGGCGATCGAGGGCATACGCACTGCGACGGTTACCCTCGAACTCCAACAGAAAATCCGTGAACTCCAGCAGATCGAGTAGCGCTACTTTTTCTTGCTGAATGCTCGGTAATTAATTCCCACAAACAAGTTATGCATTTTTTCGGTATTGGTGAGCCATTGAGTGCTGATAAAATTCGATCCGAGGGATTCATACACCACCGTGAAAGCCCGAAGACTGTCTTCGAAGCGCTTGCGCGCGTATTCGCTCTGGTCATTCTCGTTCATCAGCATAAACCAGTCCATTGACTGGGCCAGTAGCAGTTCTCGGGCCGCCATATTGAGTGCCCGTTCCTTAAGACCCGAGTCGTCGGGAAACCGTTCGGCGAGGTCTATCATCCGGACGGTAGCCTTACGGATAAATGGATACATCCAGTCATTTGCGTTGTTGAGCACCTCTTCCGTATAGCCGCTGCCGTTCCAGGAAGAATAGTAGGGTTCGATACGGGTGGCAGAAGGGTTGCATTGCAGCCGGGAAGAGAACAGGGAAAACGAAATATCCTGTCGGGTCGACGCCTGGCGAAAAAGAGTTTCAAGCCAAGAAAGGCCTTCGAACCAGTCTTGTCCGAAAAGAGATGCAGGAAAGGCGCAAACAGCCGAAACAGGTGTGGAATCGAGCGTTTCCGAGGCCTTGTCGAGCATGAGGGAGTGGCGATCAAGAAACGCTGTGGCATCAGCGCACACCTGATTATGAGCCTTGTCTAATTGGTAGAACGCCGGGGATTCCTGATCCGGCCGTTTTTTGGACCAGTACCGGTAACCGGTAAGGCGCCGCCCGAGAGACACGTCAAAGAGGGATGAAAGAATATCCTCACCGAGATCAAATCCGATATCCCGGTCGACATCAAGATAGACAGGATTTGCCAGATAACCATTTACGGGATGGGCAACCTCAAGATACGAGCGTTTGTCCCTGCCGAAGACAGCAAAACCGTTCTGGCACAGTGCGTTGGTAAAAAGGCCGTTTTCCGGCGCGGGATTGGCAAAAAGCAGTCCATGCGATTCGAGAATGGTGTATTGAAAGCCGTATGCTTTCAGGACATTTTCGAGTCCTTTGGTGTACCCCATCGCCGGTAGCCAGAAGCCCGAGGGGATGGCGGTGAAATGCTTGCGATAGGTAACCAGTCCCGTTTCTATCTGGGCGTTGACTGCCTCGGGAATGTCCGCGTACAGAGGGAGAAAACAGGCAGTGGCGGTAGTTGCCAAAATTTCTATGTATCCATGGGTTGCAAAATAATCGAATTTCCGCAGGATATTTCGTTCATATATTTCGTCAAAATCACGCCGGTTCAGCTGGAGCTGATCGAGATAAATCTTGATGAGCTGTCGGGTTTCGGGAGAGTCCACACAGCGGTCCAATTCGCTGAAGCCAAAATCGATTGCCTTGTCGAGGGTCTCGATATAACGTGTCTGCAGCAGAGGATCGGCGAACATCTCGCAGAGGGTCGGGGCGAAAGCAATAGCAATCTTGAACGGTACGCCTTCGGTCTCGAGAGCGGTGCAAGCTCGCAGCAGGGGTAGGTACGTATAGGACAGGGCATTGAAAAGCCGGGTTTCTTCGACGCAGCC
>JBBRWY010000070.1:0-12329 GCA_038248875.1 Treponematales bacterium | reverse complement strand
GCGAGATCAGCGTGCACCGAGCGTTCGTGAAACTCGTCGAGGATAACGACGGAAACGCCGGCAAGCGATGGATCGCCCTGGATGCGGCGGGTAAGGATTGCTTCGGTGATAATTTCGATACGGGTTGCAGCAGACACCTTCGAGTCAAGGTGCAGCCGGTACCCGGCAGTCTGCCCTACTTCCTCATCGAGGAGTTCGGCGATGCGCGAGGCGATGGCAACGGTCGCAATGCGTCGGGGCTCGAGCATCACGATTTTTCCCGGCACATGGCGCAAGAGAGCCTGAGGTATCGCGGTCGATTTACCGGCGGCAGTCTCGGCGGTCAGCACGAGAAAATGAGAGGTTGATGATACCAGAGTCTTGCATATGTCTTCGAGATATGGATATACGGGAAGGTCTGTCATTTATTTCTTTTGTCCAGTTTGGCTTGAATGCGTGTTCTCCGCTTTTCGTCACCGAGTCTCGCTGCATACTCGAGCGCGCTTTCGAGGTCGCGGATACGGTGTTCGGCATCGATAGCAAGAAGCCTCAGTGCAAGTGGATCCCTAAGTTCGGCAAGTGGCCCTAGTAGCAGAGCCGCTCCTGCATAATCGCCTGCAGAGCGGAGGTCGAGTGCCCGGATAAGAGCCGAGCGGCCCGTGCCCGCTTCAATTGCGTCATCGAGTGCAAATAAAAGCCGCGCAAGACTTACGCAATCTTCCCTGTTGTGATCGCCTATGGCCAGAAGCCGCCCGGTCATACCGGAGCGTACATAGTCAAACCAGGCGTCAGGCGCTTCGCTTCCCGGCAGGTCTCCGATGCGTATGACGCCGAGAATCCGCTCCTCGAGCACGGAAAGCCGGCACGAACCGAACTCCGCTTTCCACAGTCGCCTTGATGGAAACAGGAGGTCGAGGTGCATACCCGATTGCATGATGAAAGCGGGTTTTATACCGTTCATCATAAATCGGGTAAAGAGAATCTGTGAGTCAAAACATTTTCCGTTAAAGGAAACAAGAATCGGGTTATCTCCGGCAAGTTCGGCGAAGCGCATAAGGAAATCCGCTTCACCGGGATAGTCTGCGAGAAGGATTTGTTTGATACGCAATCCCGTTTCGGCGAAACGCGCAACGCCTGCCATGAAGGCGACGGTTCCCGCTCCGTGCGAGAGGCCGGTCGTCTCGAGATCGAAAAAAACGAGCGACTGTTCAGTCAACCGGCATCCGCCGTCACGCACGAAAGAGGAAAGTTCTTCTCGTTCACGTGGGAAAAGCAAGGGTAAAAAAAGCGAAAAATAATCACGTCCACCGATACCGGGAACAAGCGTTTCACGTTCAAAAACAAAGGGCGAAGTGAGGGTCCATCCGGGCAGCGGCACCACCGCCGCCCCCGCGGTATCTGCTGCGCCCGTGGTGACAGTTGCCGTCGCCGTGATATGTTTCGTGCCTGTAGTATCAACCGTACCCGAAACCGCTGTCTTACCCTGCATCCTGTTTTCCCTGATGTGGGCAAGCCGAAGCGCGAGTTGCGATTTTGCCATCAGAGCACAGGCTCCGAGAGGGCTTGCATGAGTTCCGTGGCCGCGGCCTTGATATTGCTTCCTGTCACGTCGACACCAATGCACGATGGACAGCCCGAATCACACTCGCAGTTCCGGGTGCGATCGGCGGCGACAGCGAACACCTCATGGAATTTATGTGCAAGGGCTTCGGAAAGTCCGGAACCGCCGGGAGCGGTATCGTATACATAGAGAGCCGGGCAACCGAAATGCGGATCACGCACGCGCGGTGCGACGCCGATGTCCCGCCTATCGCATAAGAGGAAAAAAGGTGCAACCGAGCGAACGAGCGTGCCGATGCCCGAAAGCACCTCAGCCTGCGAAGCCTCGTCAAGCTCGCCGAAACCGCCGGGAAGCGAAATCTCCGTCGGGAAATCAGCGCCCGCGTCTGTCATTCCGTCAGCTTCCCGCTTACCAAGCAAGAGGATCATACCGCGCGTTTCGCGTTCTTCCGCGTCGAGGGCTATCTCGCCGAAACCGATATTTTCGTGAGTGTGAAACCGGAGCTTCTTGAACTTGGCAACTTGAGTCCGGACCAAGAGATCTCCAATCACGACCGAGATGTTTTCTTCCGGGTATTCGAGAGTCTCGTCCTCGGAAAGCACCTTGATGTCCGTCTTAACCACTGCATCGGTAAAGTAGTTTACCTCGGATTCTTCGACTTGCGCGCGGCGGTTAGGTATGTCCAAAGCCGTCACCACATACTGGCGACCTAGGTGAATGTATATTGCGTTCGGAAAAAGCAACTCGCGCGCGGATGGCCGATCCATTTCGCCGATCACCGTGTTCCGTCCCTTCGTCATATCGACGATGACCACGTTGTCCGCCGTTGCCGAGCGGAGACTTACCGCTTCCGAGGGGAAGGACCGGTCAGACCAGTGCCACCGCCCGCCGGTATGCCGAAGAATTCCATCTTCTTCGAGAAACGAAAGAATCTCTGCCGTTTCTTCCGGCGGAAAACCGCCAAATCCTCCCGGACCGTCAGTAAAAGGCAGCTCGAAGGCGGCGCATTTAATATGATCCGTAAGCACACAGGAATTGTCCGCGTCTAGTTGCGCTTCTTCCCGGGGACGTGCGAAAAAATAATCGGGATGCGAAATAATGTACTGATCGAGAGGCGACGCCGACGCAATGAATACCGCGACCGATTCGGTCTGCCGCCGGCCGGCCCGGCCTTCCTGCTGCCAGAACGACGAGAACGAACCGGGAAAACCCGTAATCACTGCCGCGTCGAGGCCGCCAATGTCGATGCCGAGCTCGAGTGCGTTTGTCGAAACAACGCCTTGAATAGTGCCATCCCGCAACCCCTTCTCGATTTTCCGCCGTTCGAGCGGCAACAGCCCACCCCGGTACGGGACCACGGTGATCCCATGATTATGCGTGAACACATTGGAAAGCGAGTCGTTTATATATGATGCAATGACTTCAGTACGCACGCGGGAATGAGCAAAGAGGATCATCTTGATGTCATGCCGCAAAAAGGCCAGGGCCCAGCGCTGACCCTCGTTCATTACGCTCCGCCTGATGCCCTGTACCGCGTCTACAAGCGGCGGATTATAGAGTACCACCGTCTTCTTGCCCGACGGTGCGCCGTTCTGGTCTACGAGAGTAACCGGCGCACCGAGCAGCTTTTCGGCCAATTCTTTTGGATTCCCGATCGTCGCAGAACACAGAATAAATACCGGCTCGGCTCCATAAAAACGCGCAACACGCAAAATGCGGCGAATGAGATTCGCCATATGGCTGCCAAAAATGCCCCGGTACATATGCATTTCGTCGATCACGATAAATTTGAGGTTCGCAAAAAAACGTATCCATTTCGGATGGTTTGGAAGAATTCCTGCATGCATCATATCCGGGTTCGAAATGATAATGCGCCCCTTGTCCCGTGCATCGGTGCGAATGGACTGCGGCGTATCCCCGTCATAAATGCATACCCGAAGTGGAATCCTGCTCATTCCGGCGTCTTCGACATTTCCTACCATTCCATTTATTTCGCTCTGCTGATCTTGACTCAGAGCCTTCGTCGGAAAAAGGTACAGTGCTCGTGCGTCAGAATTCTCGAGCAGAGTCTGCATAACCGGCAGATTGTAGCACAGGGTTTTTCCCGAGGCAGTCGGGGTAACGATGACGGTATTTTTTCCGCTGCGGGCCGACTCGTATGATTCAGCCTGGTGTATATACAGCTTTTCCATACCGCGCCACCGGCAGGCATCGGCAATGCGCGGATCAAGATTTTCGGGAAACGGAGCGTATTGGCCCTCTCGTTCCGGGAATATTTTTACATCCGAAATGAAGGGTGCAAAACCCGGTTCGGCAAGAATTCCTGCAAGAATATCAGATGCGTTCATGTCGTCCAGTATAGCATAAATAATCTTTTTTATACTGGCAGGATGGAAAAATGCGCGCTATACTAAGTGGAATTGAACATCAAAAGGAGACCATTGTGTCCAAAGTATTATCTATCATTCTGGGCGGCGGTAAGGGAACCCGACTGTATCCGTTGACCAAAGAACGTTCGAAACCCGCAGTTCCGTTCGGCGGAAAACACCGCATCGTTGATATCCCCATATCAAACTGCATCAGTTCGGGCTTCAACCAGATATACGTACTGACACAATTCAATTCTGCCTCCCTCCACATGCACATAGCACGGGCCTATAATTTCGATACCTTTTCGGGTGGTTTCGTCGAGATTCTCGCCGCCGAACAGACCTTCGAGCATTCCGGCTGGTATGAAGGTACTGCCGATGCAGTCCGCAAAAACTTCCTTCATTTCAAAACCCAGAAGCCAACCCACTACCTCATTCTCTCGGGCGATCAGCTGTACAGCATGGACTTGGCCGAATTTCTGCGCAAACACAAAGAATCGGGCGCCGACATCACCATCGCCTGCACCGCAGTCACGCGCGCCGACGCTTCCGATTTCGGCATCCTCAAGACCGACAAAACCAACCACATCACCGAATTCATGGAAAAACCGGGAGCAACCAAAAATATAGACGAGTGGATCATTCCCGAAGAAGCACGGACGCCCTCGGCAGTAAACGGCAAGGACTACCTCGCCTCCATGGGTATCTACATCTTCAATTCCGCTGCTATGGAAGCCTCCCTCAACAACAGCCTCACCGATTTCGGCAAAGAAATCATCCCGGAATCCATCAAGAAATACAATGTTGCCTCGTATGTGTACGATGGCTACTGGGAAGACATCGGAACTATCCGCAACTTCTATGACGCCACCCTTGATCTCACCGCCATCAAACCCAAGTTCAATTTCTACGACGAAGATGCCCCGATCTACACTCATAACCGGAATCTTCCTTCGTCAAAAATCAATATGGCAACGCTCGACCAGGTCACTGCGAGTGAAGGCTGTGTAATTACCAACGCTACCATCAAGCGCTCGGTCATCGGTATCAGGTCCATCATCGAAACTGGTGCTTACCTCGAAGGGGTCATTTGCATGGGCGCCGACTTTTACGAAACCGACATCCAGCGCTCCGAAAACCTCCGCAAGGGCATTCCACCCCTCGGAATCGGAGAGCGCACAGTAATCAGACGCGCCATCATCGACAAGAATGCCCGCATCGGAAAAGACGTTTCTATCGGTATGGGCAAAACCCCCGAGGACAGCGACTACGGCTTTTACCATGTGGTTGACGGCATCTACGTAATCACCAAAAACGCCGTGTGTTCCGATGGCACGGTAATCTAGTTTTTTTAAGAAAGAACTTTAAAAGAAGGGGAAGTTTCCCCTTACGCTCCATAAAAAAAGCCCGGGATTACCCGGGCTTTTTGTTATTGCGCTATCCCTTCAATTGAAAGGACGCCGTACATCTGCGTAACGACATGGCGGATTTCTGATGCGGCCGGGGGATCAACCACACCGATCATCCGACCCAAACGTGTTTTATCTATCGTTCGTATTTGATCAACTGCAATTTCGGACTGTTGTCCATCAACGGAAATCTGTATACGACTCGGCCAGTGGGGATGCAGATGTGACGTTACCGGGCATACCACCACAGTCGACAACAGACGATTCATCTGTTCATCGCTGATAATGACCGCGGTCCTCGTCTTTGCGATTTCGCTACCCTGTACGGGATCAAGATTAACCCAATACAAACCGTATCGCTCAAGCATCGGTACCGTCTCCAGCAAGAGTATCCCAGTCAGACCATTCATACCGTTCTTTTGCCTCGGCAGCCATTTCACGGTACGCGGTTTCCCAGGAAACCATGCTCTTTTTATCAGGCATTGGCTTGATTAAAATACCGTCACGTCGCGATTCCAGCTCGAGTCCGTTTCCCTCTTGAATTTGATACAGTTCAAGCATTGCCTGCGGGATGCGGATACCTCGGGAATTGCCAATCTTGATCAATCGTGTCTCCATGTAATTACTGTATTTACTGAACTGTGAAAAGTCAAGATAAAAAATATTCCGTAAATTGAAAACCCGTTTTTTTAGATGTCGGCTCCTTTTATCATGCTCAAATTACGGTAATCGGGTTATACTTAGTTGGTTGAATACATCAACTGATTATATGTTCCAGGAGATTTTCATGAATAAACGATATCTTCGGCTGATTGTTTCACTTATCCTGTTTGTACCGGCCTTTTTTTCGGCCGAAATTGCCGTTCCTTCCGGTACACCCGGTGAATTGGTCTATATCCCCTACCCGGTCAAAATATCGGTCGACGGTAATACCGACGATTGGGCCTCTATTCCACATTTTAACGTCACTACCGGTCCGTACAACTCAGGTGACCTCAAGGATAACGGTCAATTCACCTGTGCAATTTGCGCCGACATGAAAAATATTTATATTACGATGGCCATGCCGGATAAGAAAATAATTGCCGGAAGGCATGGTCAGGAGTTTTGGAACGAGGATTCATTCGAATTTTACTGCAACGTATCCGGAGATCTCGACACAGTCACCTATGGGCCGGGCATCGTTCAGGTAAACATTAATGCCACTAATATCGGCAAAAACGATCCGGAAAACCTGTCCTTGACCGGCGTCCGTTTTAAAGAAGAAGGATATGACGTGTCGGGATATGCCTTCAAAATTGACGGTGGCTGGGCAGTCGAACTGGCCGTCAAGCTTGACAACAACATGGTACCCTATCACGGCTTTACCATCGGATTGCAGTTTCAGGCTAACGGTGCGGTGCTCAAGGATCGCGATTCAAAGTTAATCTGGTCGGCCTACGATACCTCGGATACCTCATGGAAAAACCCGAAACGCTTCGGCACCGGCGTCTTTTACAAACTCGGCAGCACCGATGTTCCTGAACCCTCCGCAAAAATCTGCCCCACATTATTGTGCGTAAAAACCTGCCTCTAGACAAACTGCCCAAGGTTCGCGTCAACCAGCTCGGGTATCTCCCGAAAGCGGTTAAATGGGCGACGGTCGTTAGCGAATCAAAAGAGAGCTTCAACTGGGAACTGATCAACGATATGGGAAAAACAGTCGCTACAGGTAAATCCATTCAACTGGGAATGGATTTAAGTTCCCGCGATCTTCTGCACCAGATCGACTTCTCGACTTTCACCGGCGAGGGCACCGGTTTCATCCTCAAGGCGGATGGACAGGAAAGTTACCCTTTCGATATTCGTAAAGATCCGCATCACCGTTATTGGGTCGATGACGAAGAAGCAGGCTATCCAATTCCTCCGCCCGGTGTGCTATCAGGCGGACCGAACGAAAAAGCAACCGACGAGGCAACCGCTTTTATGGTCCAAAAGAATGCCCGCTCGAAACGGTACGCCGACGATGTCCGGTCCTACTCGACCAACGAAGTTGCCATTAACTGGAATGCGCCTCTAGTTTGGGTCAGCTCGTATCTTGATGAAAAATACAACCCGCCCTCAAACACCGATACTATTGCCACGGCCGCGGCTATCCTCGCGATTCTATCTGCTTTGTTGATACTGACCGTGGTTGTTCTGCGGCGAAGAAAAAAGGCCGCCTAATTCCTGTTCCTGCATCACCTTTTCAAGTGATGCAGGAACGATTCTGCTTGACTTAGAGTCCCAAATGACAGCAAATTTAAATAACAAGAGGTATTAATGTATGAAATATGTGCTGATTCTCTTTGTTCTATTTGCTTCCGTATTACCTTCCTTTACACAGGATATCCCGGTGACTGTCGAGATCAATAATATCGATGTCGGGAAGGGCACTCTGTATGCCACCGTGTATAATTCGGCAGAAAGTTTTAAAAAGCAAAAAGTGCTTATGACCCGGACCATCGAACCACTTGCAGGTACTGTACAACTGGACCTGCTTCTGCCCACAGGAGAATACGTGGTGTCGGTCTATCAAGATACAAACAAAAATAGCAAACTTGACACAAATATTATCGGCATGCCCAAAGAACCCGTCGGTATCAGTAATTACAGTGGAAAAGGCATTCCCGGCGGTTTCGATAAACTAAAGACGGTGATCAGGACTGCTCCTGTTGTACTTTCGGTTACTATGACTAGGTTATAAAGAAAAATGAGGTTACGTTCACTTGTACCTGATAGTATCGAGCATCCAAACAAAAAACCTCGAAGAAATGTGGAAAACAGGGTCAGAGGGGTGGCGGAAAATCCTTTGAGTTGGGAATCGTATAAACAGTGCTGCAAATCTTTGAGCGAGACTGCAAGATTTTAAAACCGTCTTTCCAAACTCGAAGATTTGAAGCCAGGGGAGGCTGAGACTGTCGGGCTTCAAAATAGCATATTCAGCTTTCCGCATGTATTGAACTGCCTCCCCTTATATAATTGTCTTGCGTGACCTAAATACAATACGTACAGTGTTTCTATGGCGAAAAATTATGGTTTGAGACCGTGGGGTAACTGGTTTATCGAAGTACTGGACAGTTACCGCATGGGCGCGCGGCTTCTGCGCGGAAAAACGTAAACCAATACCGGGAAGGTCGTACAGATTGAATTTTCGGGCGGTACCGTGAAGGCGCGGGTGAAAGGAAGTTCGAGCCCCCTATTATGAAGAAATACAGTCACTTTTTAGTAAGGAAAAGGAGTGAGGGAAAGCCTTTAATTGACTACCAACCAATTTAATCATATAATCTGATTGAGGCATAAAATATGTTAATCATGTCGGTAACCGATTTTGCACGGAACATGAAAGAAGTACTTAACCGGGTGGAATATCAGGGAGAAGAAGTGCTTCTGGTACGTAACAAAAAAAAGCTGGTCAAGCTGATACCCCAAAACAAGGGCGGTACGGCGCTCGAGGTGATGTCGGATATCTACCGAACACTTCCCGAAGCCGCAGCGGAAACGTGGCTAGATGATTCCAGAAAACAAAAATTGAATCAGGAGATTCAAGATCCATGGGATATCTAATCGACACATGCATCTGGATAGAAATCGAGCGAGGCCGACTCGGCCCGTCCGATGTCGCGCTGACTACCGGGGAGGAAGAAATCTTTCTTTCGCCGGTAACAATCGCAGAATTACAATTTGGTGTCGAAATGGCAACCGATCCGGGAATTAGGCAATCAAGGCAAAAATCAGTCGACCTACTCAAACACAAACCACTGATACGAATCGATGAAGAAACCGGAGCTATATATGGCAGACTGGCTGCCGAGCTACGTAAAACCGGTAAAAGCAGCGAACACCGTGTAATGGATCTTTGGCTCGCATCGCAAGCTATACAATTCAATCTGCTCCTTCTTACCCGCAATCTGAAGGATTTTCAGGATATTCCCGGGCTTCATGTCATTTCGCTATAACAACTCACCAGCCGAATTTTAATTTCGGTGCTTCTCCATATTCGATTACCGGAGTTCGCCCGCTTCATCTTTTTTATCTACAAGCCACTCGGGCAAATAACGATGAATAATACCGTTTCTGCTCGCGAATGGAGTTTTATCCATGGATAGGACTATTTTCGGATAGTTATCCGGCACTAATTCCAAAACCGAAAATTCTCTCTCGATAGTTTTGGGTGATGTCAGAAGATAACACACCTGAAGATACTGTTTATCATTTTCATGTATGGCTATAAAGTCAATTTCAAGACCGTCCTGATGCCCTACATATACCGTGTAACCGCGTCTTGCTAGTTCCTGATGTACAACATTTTCTAGCAGCCCGGAAATATCATCTGCACGATATCCAATGAGTGCATGGCGTAGCCCGAGATCGGTTATGAATAGTTTTTGTTGATATGAAAGCAGTTTTTTACCTTGCAGATCAGCACGTTGAACGATGAACAAAAGTTGGGCATCCTCCAGGAACATGAGGTAATTCTGGATTGTTTCAATGCTCTCCGACGTTTTTGGGCCTTAAGCCAATCACTGATCGATTTTGCCGAAAATAATTTGCCGATATTGTCGCAGGTAAATTTGACCAGCACTGAAAGAAACGCCGGGTCCCGAATTTTATTACGCATGACCACATCCTTGAGCAAGATAGTATCCAGGATCGCCCTGAGATATTCATTGCCAAGTGTCGATTTATCGTTGTCATTGGCTGCGAAATCGACATGATGCAAGCCCGGCATCCCACCCCATCTGAGCCACAAATAAAAACTGTCTTCAAGGGATTGGCTGGATGCGGTGCTTGAATGAATCTGTCTGAAATTGATAAATTCTGTCAGCGACAATGCAAATACCGGGCTTTGTACATAGCGACCGGAGAGAAGGCTTGCAAGTTCTCCCGAAAACAGCTTGGCGTTTAACCCGGTTATAATGATATCGAACCACATCTCGGCATGCAGGGAATTTATAACCCGTTCCCATTCGGGAATTTCCTGCACTTCATCTATCAATACTATCTGTTTCATATCAGCTTTTGGAAAATACGTCTTTATTTTATGGTGTAAGCCCTCTGCCGTTGCAAATACCGTGTTTTCCATCAATTCCATGTTAATATGCAGTATGTTTTGCGCCGTATATCCTTTTTGACTAAGGGCATCTTTAAAGAGTTTGAGTATGGAACTTTTACCTACTCGCCGCATACCACACAGAATTTTGATCACCGGTTTCCCCAACCAAGCCATCAATCTGTCGGTGTATTCATTTCGCTCTATCACAACTTCGATTATAACCGTAAGACCGCTATTCGCTCTTTTCTCTATCGCTACAGTTCATATTTCGTACTTGACCACTACCGCGCAATTTCCATGTCCGAACGCGAAAAAGGCACGTATTTTAAACTCTTGATTAAGGAATATCTGACCGTCGAGCCTGCGTACGCCGACTTGTATACCACGGTCTGGATGTACGCTGCCTGGGCGAGAGAACAGGGTATTGACGCTCGCGACACAGGCATCGACCTCGTTGCCCAAACCTTCGATGGCGACTTGCACGCTATCCAATGCAAGCTATACGCCCCAGACTACACCCTTCAAAAAGCCGATATCGACAGTTTCTTTACCGCGTCGGGTAAAAAACCCTTTGTTCGCCGCATCATCGTCAGCACCACAAACCGCTGGAGCGTTCACGCACAAGCAGCCCTTGTAGACCAGCAGCCCCCGGTTACCAAAATAGACCAGAAAACCCTTCAAGATTCCGTTATCGACTGGAGCCGCTACGAAAGGGGAAAAAGACAGAGCGGAAACCGAAAAAAAAGCTCCGTCCACATCAAACTCGCGCTATAGCAGATATCCTTTCAGGCTTTCAAACCGCGGATAGAGGCAAGCTTCTCATGGCCTGTGGAACCGGAAAAACCCTCACGAGCCTCAAACTGGTTGAACAACTGGTCGGCTCGGGCGGCCGAGTGCTCTTTCTCGTGCCAAGCCTTAACCGCCTTTCCCAAACCCTCACCGAGTGGACGCAAGAGAGTGCAATCCCGCTCCACAGTTTCGCCGTGTGCTCCGACTCCGATGTCGGCAAAAAGAAAATCGACGACGACATCGTCCCCACCCGCATCCACGAGCTGCAGTATCCCGCCACGACCGACGCCCGCGCTCTTGCCCGAGAGGTTTCTAAACGAAGCGACAAAGGCCACCTCACCGTGGTCTATTCAACGTACCATTCTATTGCAGTCGTAAGCGAAGCGCAACTCTTGCATGGCCTACCGCCCTTCGACCTTGTGGTGTGCGACGAAGTGTAGTTTCCCGAATTATTCTCCATCAAATTCCCGCATAGATTAGAATGCAATCCCGAATTAAATTGACCGATTCCCGCATTATCGTAGTATCTTTTTTTTTGACTTTAGAGGAATACGAAGCCGCCTGTAACCAAGCGGCTTCGCTCAAAAATATCCGAAATAATTTATCTTTTGATCACGGCCTGAACATGTTCGGATTCGACCGTTGCCGAGTTGCTGGTCATGGCGCGGTACATCGCCGCTGTCGATATGGTGCCTATCGAGCGGAATATTCCCATCGAAGACTGATGAATAAGATTCAACGCATTTTTGGTAAACATGCCGGAATTACCGCCGCAGGCTACTATCCGGGATTCTATGTAGATCATTGTTTCGTCTTTTGGCAAACCTTCGGTCAGCACTGATATGGTGATCGAATTGGCAGACCGAACTTCTGATTCAGGCTTTCCTGTCCGCACAGCAGAACGGTCAGCGCATTGGTCGAATCGATTTCAAAATTACGATTCTGCCCTGACTCGACAGGATATGCCGGATTCCTTTCTCGAATGCGAGAGAGTGTTCGCTTTGCGTAAACTCCGTGTATACGATGCGCCTTGTCGCGTCGTCGATAAATGCGATCAGTATTGCCTTACAGAGTCCTCCCTTCCCGTCGCTAATCATCGGGCCATGCAGACAATCTGATTGCACACATTCCAGCGGATAAAAGAAATC
>JBBRWY010000069.1:0-12456 GCA_038248875.1 Treponematales bacterium | reverse complement strand
GTCGAAGGTGCCGGCGAAATCGAAAAGATCGGCTTCATGGAGTCCGTGCGCCAGATCTTCCCGTCGAGCGCATTTGAAGCCTTCACCAACGGCTTTTTCATTCTGCCGTTGTGTATTTTTGGCGGATTCGCCGGAGCTGGTTGCGCAGTCGACAAAACCGATGCAAAGGCAACCCTCACCCTTTTCGACTCGCTTTCCCGCGTCTCGTATGCGGTCATGACATTCTTCGTCGACATTATCTCGGTTGGAATGATAGCCCTCTCGGTAAACTGGGTTCTCCAGTACCGCGCCATGGTGGCGTCGCGTGTATTTACCGACTTCATGTTCCTTTTGGTCTTCGACCTTCTCTTCCTCGCACTCGTCATTTATCCGGTGCTCATCCGGGTCCTGTGCGGAAAAGTTAATCCTTACCGCGTCCTGTACGCCGGGCTTGCCTCGATTCTCGCGGCCTTTTTCTCCGGGGACACCAATATGACGCTCCCCATCCTCATCCGCCACACAAACGAAAGTCTCGGTGTCAGACGACGTATTTCGTCAGTGACCATGCCGATTTTCTCGATCTTTGGACGTGCGGGAACAGCACTCACGGTGACAGTCAGCTTCATCGTGATCCTCAAATCGTATTCGAGCCTCGGCATTGCCTTCAATGACATGCTGTGGCTGATGGGTATCGCTATCCTGCTTTCGTTCTTTTTAGGAAGATTTCCGTCAGGCGGCGCATACATCGCACTCGGGACAATCTGCATGCTGTACGGCCGCGGCTTCGAGGCAGGCTACCTGATTTTGAAGCCCGCCGCGTTCTTCATCTGCTCTATAGCAGCGGCGATTGACGCACTCACGACGATAATGGGCACTTTCGTCATAGCTAAGCGCTACGATATGCTAAACCATCGCGAGTTGCGTTTCTTTATCTAAGGATGATGAACGACTTCGCGCGGTTTTGAACCATTCGCCGGGCCTACAATACCGCGGGCTTCCATGTCTTCGACAAGCCTGGCCGCGCGATTATAGCCGATCTTGAGTCGTCTCTGGATGTACGAAGCCGAAGCTTTGCCTGCAAGAAGCACGATTTCCAGAGCCTTGTCATAAAGCGGATCCTCGCCATCCGAGAAGAGAGATGGATCCACCCCACCCTCATCGTCATCCTCCACGAAAATTTCCTCATCTATGTATTCGGGTTCGCCGAGTGTTTTGACATGCGCGACGACACGCTCGACTTCTTCTTCGGATACGAAGGCTCCCTGGATACGCACGGGGAATGGATCGGTTGCGCTTGAATAAAGCATATCACCGCGTCCCAGAAGTTTTTCTGCGCCCATCTGATCGATGATGATACGACTGTCCATCTTCGAGGCGACCATGAAGGCGATGCGACTGGGAATATTCGCTTTGATAAGCCCGGTAATGACGTCAATCGAAGGTCGCTGCGTCGCGAGAACGAGATGAATCCCGACCGCACGACTCATCGCGCACAGACGGGCAACAGTGGACTCGAGCTCTTTTCCGGTAGTGGCCATGAGATCGGCGAATTCGTCGATGATGACAACGAGATACGGCAGCTTTTCGGTCGCGATATTCCGTTCCCTGATTCGCTTGTTGTAACTCTTGATATCCCGCACACCCATACCATCAAGGAGGGCATAGCGCCGTTCCATCTCGCACAGGCAATACTGCAGCGCCTGAAAGGCTTTTTTGGGCTCGGTGATGACTGGAGCCAGAAGGTGACCTATATCATTGTAGAGCTTCAGTTCGACAATCTTGGGATCGATGAGGATGAGCTTGACATCCTCGGGCGAACGTTTGTACAAAATCGACAGAATGATCGAGTTGACACAGACGGATTTTCCGGAGCCCGTCGAACCTGCAATCAAAAGATGCGGAGTGGACGCTAAGTCGAGAAGCTGTGCCTCGCCCGTAATGTCCTTACCGAGCACGACAGGGATCTCCATTTTTTTTGAAGCCGGGGTGTCGGTCTCGATCAGTTCGCGAAAGCTAACTATGGAACGCTTGAGATTCGGCACCTCGATTCCCACTGCATGTTTTCCGGGAATCGGGGCAACGATACGGACGCTCGAGGCCGCAAGTCTGAGCGCAATGTTGTCCTGCAGACCGACAATCTTTGAAAGTTTGACTCCGGGAGCCGGCAGGATTTCAAACATCGTGATAACCGGGCCCTTACGAATACCGGTAACTTCTGCCTGGATGCTAAACTCGTTCAGGGTTTCCTTTAGTGCCGCCGCAGCGCGCCTCGTTGTTTCGTCGACGATCCAGTACTCGCCGTCGGGATACGACGTCAGAATATCAACAGGGACAGAATAGATCCCGCGTTTTTTCTTTTTCCAGAACGGCGTTTCTGCAACAGGAGCCGTTTCGTGGGCTACCGGCGGAATACTGACAACCGGAGGCATATAATCATCTTTTAGATTCGAACTAACGGGTATCTTCGGTTCCTGATCGGCGTCCTTATATGCATCTTCATCGGAAACTTCATCTGCTGCTTCGGCGAGCTCAGCCTCGAAATCGATCTCGTTTAAATCGTCGTCGGGGTTTTCATCCTCGAAAGAATCCTCATCATCCGACATGTCTGCCCAGTCGGTAATTGCAGAAGGATCGTACGGCGCTTTCATTTTCTGAAAATCCACATAAACCGGCGCGGCCACTTCTGGCGCTATAATTTCTGGCGCTATAATTTCCGGCGCGACTGCTTCCGGCGCGACGGCTTCCGGCGCGACTGTTTCTGGTTCTGTCATTTCCGAGACAAATATAGCCTCATCTTCGTCGAATTCAGGCAGCAAATCGAAATCGGACAGGGATTCAATTTCCTCAGTTAGCCTTGTTTGCAGTTCATCTTGTAGTTTCGCCTGCGGTTCTGTTTCCAGCTCTACCTGCGCTTCTAGCTGCGCTTCCTTCTCAGTCGAAACAGCCATCGCTGGGGTGGCGACTTTAGTGTCGGGTTCTTCAACGTAATACGACTGCACGACCAGCGGGGTTCGCTCTGCATTGAGCGCAAGGCGGTCTCCCAGATGCAGCAGAATGATGTACTCGACCAGGACGGCAAGCAGGGTCGAAAGGAGCAAGCCGAGCGAAATCAGCAGGGCAAAGGTCCGGTTTCCGATGGTCAAACCGAGCGTTCTGACGAGCCGTTCCCCTCCGGCTACTGTCAGGAAAGGCACCCATGCCCCACCGAGAAGAACGCCCGCACGGATTGTCCAGCCGGGAACAAGCAACAGAATGGCAGCCGACAGAATGAAGCAGGGAACCAGAAAGGAGGTGAATCCGTACACCGAGAACAAGATACTACCTGGTACGGAAAAGACGGAACGAGTGCCGGAAAGAGAGAAAACGGACATAAGAAGAGAAATGCCGAGTAATACCGAAAGAATAAAAAGGAAAGAGCCTGCCCAAATCGATGCGACATGCGTATCTTCCCGTGAAACGTCTGTACTCATTAAAAACTCCCTCAGGATGCGGCTGCAAAATAGAATGCGAGCGAAATTCCGACAGGTACGAGATAGAAGGCAAACCAGCCCAACTTGCCCCGATTGATCAGGCCCAAAAGGAATTTCAGCGAAAAGTATCCGACCACAAATGCGCTCACCATTCCGGCAATGAGCGGAATAGCTGACACTGAACCACTTAAAGCATCGGCATCTTTGAGCTCGAGTATGAATGCAGCGAGAATTGCAGGAATAGAAAGGAGGAACGAAAACTCGCCGGAAGCCTTGCGATCCACGCCCGACAAGAGAGATGCCGAAATAGTAATACCCGAGCGGGAAATACCAGGAAACACCCCGATTCCCTGCGCCGCACCGATCAGAAGTCCCTGCACGAGGCCGGGAGCTGCAATCGTCTTTTTTGCCTCATAGCGGCTGGAAAAAAACAGGATGATTCCGGTGATCACCAAGCAGCAGGAAACATAAAAAGGAGTAAAGTTTTTAGCAAAATCTTTGATCGAAAATCCGATAATCGCAGTCATCACCGTCGCTACAAGCAAGGACAGGATGATTTTTTGATCGACCCCATCACCGTCACCCGGCTTTCGGACGATGAAGCGACCAAGCACGCAAAAAAGCTCTCCGATACGCTTGCGGAAAACGATCACGACAGCACCGAGTGTCGCAAGATGAAGCAGGATATCAAAAAGGAGCGGAACGTCTTGTTGTCCGAAAAAATATGCAGCTAGGGCAAGATGACCCGAACTCGAGATGGGAAGAAATTCTGCAAGGCCCTGAATCGCGCCGAGAAAGACAGCCTGGAAGATGTTCATGGCAAGTACTCCTGTTCAGAATATGTCGCGGACAACCTGTCCGGTCGTTTTTTGATAGTAAAGATACCCGTAAACTACCGCAGCCGCAAGCACTTTTCGACCATACTCGCGGGTCTCGGTATACGGAAGTGTTTCCAGAAAGAGATCATCAGGTAAGCCTGCCGCCGTTTTTTGCCACTGTCTAACCCGGGTGATGCCCGCATTATAGGCAAATAGGGCCGGCAGCACATGTCCATCCAGGCGCCGGATCATTTCGGAAAGATAATATGCCCCGAAAGTAATATTTGTCCCCGGATCCAACAGATCAGAATCCTTCATTTTCAGCTTCCTAGCAATGTCGACAGCGGTCGACGGCATGAGCTGTGACAGGCCTACAGCTCCCGCACCCGAACGCACATCGCTCTGAAAATAACTTTCGCTCCGGATAAGCGCATACAGGAGATACTCGGGAATATTGAACTGTTTGGCAGCCGCCGACACTTCCGCAAGCCAGGGACGCGGATACAGCAAAACAAGTTCTTCATCCGTAATCGACCGATCCGATGAACGGAGCGCAAGAAGTACCAGACGAATTGCATCTGCGTACCTGCCAGTAGCAGACAAGGATTTGGAAAGTTCAGTCGCAAGTGAAACTGGAATAGCAGGATATAAGTCGACAGCCGCAGAATACAATTTCTCGGGCAAGAAATACGTGATGTATCCCCGCAAAATGTGTGCGACTTCAAAAGAAGTCGCGTCTTCTGTCGGAGGCGCTTTGTCGCTCTTTAATTGCTTAGCCTGAAAAGGATTTGGGGATCCAAGCGAGCGATCCAGTGCGTCCGCTGCGAGCGAACGGTAATAGAGCGAACGATGATCGCTCGCAAACGTCGTCTCGTACGCAACGGTAGTATCCGCATCGGAAAGTTTTCCCGAGCGGGCCGTAATATATTCCAAACGCGTACGAATTTCGCGATCAGCCAAAACGCCCGAATCACTTTGCTTGCCAAGGATCAATCTGAGACGGGCAATACGAGCCCAGTCACGGTTGTCCACAAGGCGCACGATAAGCACATCGAGCTGGTCGGTAAACCAGGCTGCGTTTTTCCAGGTTCCTGCATACCGCTCCAGATCCGCAAAAAGATCGTCTACGCTCCTTTCGCGGGAAAGATCCAGCAAATACCACAGCGCGCTGTCATAATCCGTATCGGTGACCGCAAACGACATCGCTACGATAAAGCGCTCCCGAGCCTTCATCCGCATCGCATTTGCGGCAAAAATACCGGACGCACGCTCATATAATCGTCCCGCATAAAAGGAAAAGAAAAACCGGGCGTCCGGATTATCCGTTTCGGCAAAGAGTCGGTCCAGAAAGGCAGCATCCAAGGGGTAATCTGCGGAACCATACAACGCTGCCTTTCCGAAATCGGAAAGTACTGTCCGTCCATACGCTTCGGTCACCCCCGCCTCGAGGAACGCTTTAGCGCGTATCCAGGCACTTCCGTAATTTTTACTAAACAGCGCGATCCGTGCATCCATAATACCGTAGGACGACGTATCAGGATTGGTGGGCAGGGTCGGAAAAAGGGTGACAAAGTTTTCATCGAGCGGAATATCAATTTGCCAGGTCGAAATGCCTGAGGGAATCTTGTCTGTTCGACCCAGTTCGATCAACAGCTTGATGCGCAGAAATTCAAGGGCACGGATATCGGATGGGTTCAACGTTTTATTAAGGGAAACGAGTAGATCCACCGCATCGAGCCGCTCTTCGGGAGTGCCAATTCGAGTCAGTTCCTCGAGGCAAAGCAACTTGAATGGATCCGGACTTTTGCGGAAGCCCACATTGAACATCTCTCGTGCTTCCGCACTTTTTCCTGCCGCTGACAAATGCAAACCGAAATAGAAGGGCGCTTCCACACCCAGCTTTAACACCTGCTCATAGCGCGAGGTTTCGATCCCGTCAAAAAATCCATACTCACGTGATTCAAGATGCGCGAAAAGTTCATCGCGCGTCTGTCCCCACAGCTTTGAGTTGTTGCATGATGTAGTCAGAAGTAGAAGAGCGGCGACAAGCAGCGGCGCGATTCCGAGACTCGGGGCCCGGAATCGCAAAACAGGCTGCTTATTTTGCGGGAATGTCGAGATAGGTTCCGGATATGATGAGGTTCGGATTCTTGATCTTGTTATACTTGGCAATTTCCGGATAACGCCAGGGTGTTCTGTAATATGCATCGGATATATCCCATAAGGTGTCGCCCCACTTGATCTTGTAGCGGGTAGCCTTCGCATCGGCACTTGGTTCAGGCTGAACGGGAACCGGTTCTTCCACAACTACCGTTATCGGTGTTTCTTCGACCGGGGGAGGAGTAACGTCCGCAGGTGCAGGTTCCAGCACAGGTGCGGGTTCAACTGTCGGAACGACAGGCGCTTCTACGATTACCGGAGATGCACCATCCTGGAGGGAACGGTTCAGCAACAGGGTGCGAGCCGATACCAGCAAGGCAAGTACAAGAGAAAGGACTCCGACTGTTAAAATGAGAATAAGGAGCCATGTAGGCAGATAAACGCCGTTCTTTTTTTCTTCTTCGGTATTCATTTCATATAATCCTTCAGGGGGATTTCCCGGGATTGCCCCCTCTACTACCACATTGTCATGATCCGGGTCATTACCTAACTCTATAGAATTATACATCGGTGAGAGGTTAAAATCAGGAAGATCATACAAAGTTTCGCTGTCGAGCGTTTCAAGAGAGACAGTTAAGACTTGGCGAGAACCTGAATCAAGATCCACGGCTTCCGCTGAAAGTTCATTGACCTCGTCAAGGGTAAGGGTAAGTTCAATGGTCGGATCCCCGGCAGGTTTGTCGGCAATGTCTTCGATAATAAGGGTTCCCACATATTCGGCGTCCTCCACCGAGTCGTGGTTGCTGCGGAACAGATTGATCTGGACGCTTGTCTGTCCCTCGCGGACAGTCGTCAAATCGAGGATTTTGCTAGCAGGTTCACCCTCTTCTAATACAGGAAAGAACTTGCTGTCTGCTAGTTTAATGCCTATCGAAGCGGAACCCATCAAAATACCCCTTTCTATAAAAGCTTGCTTCTATAATGTAGTATGCAATGAACGCTCTTGTCAACGTGAATTGTTGACAGGGCGTATAATCAATATCATAATAGATATATATGAATTCCAGTATCACCATAGTTATAGTTATAATAGTTGGCGCATCTGCCCTGCTGCTACTCTCCCTTCTCGGAAAAAAACACGACTCGAAAGGACCGAAACGGAGCAAGAATAAGGACCGTGGAACCATCATCCGCGAGGCAAACAAACGCCTTGCCCAAAACCCGCGCGACCCTGAAGGTCTCGCCGCAATGGGCAACCTCTATTATCAGGAACAGGATTGGGATAAAGCGTATGCAACCTACGAGGTGCTCGTAGATCTGGCCCCGACAACAGGCAAACTTAACGAATTCGAATGTGCGCTCCGGTTCGGAGTAGCGGCGATTAAAACCAACCGGATACAGGAAGCGACCAAAGGCTTACTTTTAGCCCGCAAACTCAAACCCGACCATTTTGAAGTCAACTATAATCTCGGATATATTTGCTACTTGCAGAAAGACTACGAAAAGGCTATTCCCTTCCTCAAACAATCTCTGCTGGGAGAGACAGAAAACGTGCTGGCCGAACGTTATATGGGATTCAGTCTACATAAGGCCCACCGATATCGGGAAGCACTCGCCTACCTCAAAAAAGCGCTCGACTTGGCTCCGGACGATAAGGAAGCCCTGTTCGCAATGGCAGAATGCTTGTACGAATCGGGAGCTGTCGATCGCGCGCTCAAAATATTCTCGCACCTGCGGCCCGATCCGGTCATGGGTCCACAAGCCGCTCTGTATTCAGGAGTCATTCACAGCCAGACAAACCAGGGCGACAAGGCTGTAATCGATTTTGAAATCGGACTTAAGCACGAAAACATTCCCCCGGAGATCGCAAACGAACTTCGCTATAAACTGGCGGTGACGCTGATAAAGACACAGGACCTCGGTCGTGCACTGGTCATATTAAAGGAAATCCAGAAAATAACACCGGGCTTCAAAGATGTCCCTTCGCTGATCGTCCGGTACCAGGAATTGAACCAGAACAAGAACCTGCAAGTGTATCTGCTGGCCGTCCAGAGCGAATTCGTTTCTCTGTGCCGGAAAATAGTCATCCAGTTCTTCCCCGGTGCGAAAGTCAAAATCACCGATATTGCCATTTTTGCCGACTACTCGGATATCGTAGCCGAAATTGATACGCCCAAATGGTCGGATGTGGTTATTTTCAGATTTTTCAGGTCGCAAGGCTCGGTTGGCGAATTGCTGCTCCGCGATCTGCACGGACGCATCAAGGATATGAAGGCAGGCAAGGGAATCTGTCTGTCGGCGGGAACTTACACCGATGAATCGCGCCGGTTTACCGAAGGCCGCCCGCTTGATCTGTATGACAAAGATCGCCTCAACAAGATTCTCAATTCGTTAGATGCCGGAGCTTCGCTGAAGATGTAACGACAAGGTGCCGTTCCTCGTGTTCGAGGAATGGTACCGTCAGCGGAAGCATCTCCCAGCCGTCAACTTCGTTCGCGATTCCGTTCATCTCTTCACCGATTTTTTCTTTTTTCGCCTTGTATGCGGCAAGTTTCCCACCCTGCACAGTCAATGTTAAAAGCGTCCGCACCATTTCGCGGTCGAGCGGCCGGAAAGCCCGAAACACCACCACATCGAATGCACCTGCGGGTGCCTTTTCCACTTCAGAATTGAGGATGGTTACGTTTTTCAGGCCCATAACCGCCGTGCAGTTTTCAAGAAACGTACAACGCTTGCTCATCCGCTCGATGAGCGTAAAGTGGATTCCCGGAAACGCAATAGCCAGCGGTATACCCGGAAAACCGGCGCCTGAGCCCGCATCGGCAATTTCGGGAGCGGTTCGACCGGCAAACAGAGCAGCCAGTTCCTTCCAGGGAGCGAGACTGTCCAGAATGTGGCGAACAACGAGATCGCTCCGCATGCCGGCACCGACGAGGTCAAACACTGCATTGAAGAGCTCGAGCTCCTTCAAATACCGCTCGATGAGCGGAACCAGCGTGTCGACACCGCGCACGGTAAAATCACCGAGTACGGTGACATCACCTCGGGCGAAGCCGAGCGCAGAAAGACCTTGCACGAGGAGCTCGTCCGCAGGAAAGGGAAATTCTACTGTCTCGGCAGCCGGTATTTCACCCGTTCCAGCAGCCGGATCCTTTCCGGCGACCCGACCCTTTCCAACATTTTTTTCCATGTTTATTTTTTACCCTTTAATAGTGCGGCAAATGGATTGTAGGTCATGCCGTCATCTTCTTTAGGAGCCGATCCGCGGTTGTCGGGTTTTCCGCCCAAAGCACCGCGATTGACACCCTGATAACCGCCGCTGGGGTTGCCCCCCGAACCGCTACGACTACCCGATGCCCCTTGCGGGCGCGGTGCACCGGAGGGAGCCGATGTCCCGGAAGAGACATCACCGGGTTTGCGGGCGACAACCACGCGGCGTGCACCGTCTGATGATCCGCCAGCATGTTTGCTTTCATCGCGGCTGCCGCCTGATTTCGCCGAAGCCTGACTTTTGCACGAAAGGCTGATGCGGCGCCGGTCAACGTCGAGACCGATAATCCGGCATTCCTTGACGTCGCCGACCTTCACCACGTCCATTGGATCCTTCACATACGAATCGCTCATCTCGGACAGATGCAGAAGCGCCGTTTCTTTTATGCCGATATCAACAAAGGCGCCGAAATCGACGACATTCTTTATCTTGCCGGTCACCATCATGCCTTCCTTCAGATCTTCGAAGGAGATAACGCCCTTCTGCATGATGGGTTTCGGGTAACCGTCGCGCGGGTCTCGGTTCGGCTTTTTCAATTCTTCGATAATATCGGTTACTGTCTGGTCACCCAGCTCATATTTGGTCTTAAGACCAGCACGCACATCGTGAGTCACGTCGGCCTTCGTCTGGACAAGCTCGTACACAACGCGGGCAGCCTCGTAGTTTTCGGGATGCACCCAGCTATTATCCAGGGGATCGGTACTCTCCGGAATTTTCAAGAATCCGGCGCACTGCTCGTAACTCTTCGGTCCCATGCCCGCTACCTTCATAAGGTCCGCGCGGCTCGTGAGTTTTCCGTTTGATTCGCGGTAGGCCACGATCTTCTTTGCGAGTGATCCGTTGATACCCGACACAAACTTGAGAAGCGAGAAACTCGCAGTATTCAGGTTTACGCCGACATTGTTAACGACGGAGCCGACGACCTCGTCGAGCATCTCTGACAGTTTTTTCTGGTTAACATCATGCTGATAGAGCCCGACGCCGATCGACTTCGGGTCGATCTTGACGAGTTCGGCAAGTGGGTCCTGCAGGCGGCGGCCGATGGAAATCGCGCCCCGGATAGTCAGGTCGAGCTCGGGGAATTCCTCGCGAGCCACGTCGCTTGCGGAATATACCGAAGCGCCGTCTTCGTCAACAACCGTGTACATGACGGACGGACAATGTTCGGCTATCACCTTGGCGACGACTTCCTGCACATCGCGCGAACCGGTACCGTTACCGATAGCCACGAGCTGTACATCATAGTCCTTAATCGCCTTCAGAATGGCAGCTTCGCCCTCTGCGGGCTTATGGTTATAGATGACAAACGAACCGAGATACTTGCCGGTCGAATCGAGGCCGACGCACTTTGTTCCCGTGCGGATGCCGGGGTCAACGCCAAGAATGCGTGTCCCCTTAATCGGCTGCTGCATCAGAAGATTCTTGAGGTTTTCGCTGAACACGCTGATTCCGTGATCGTCCGCCTGATCCGAAAGGTCCGAGCGGATCTCGCGTACCACAGCCGGCGAAAGGATACGCACGATACCGTCAGCGATGGAATCGGTATGATAAGAATTATATACCGTATATTTTCGCTCGAGCGTCTCGATCGCGCCGTCGACATCGACCTCGATCTTTACGTCAAGAGCCTTGTCCCGCTCGCCGCGGTTGATCGCGAGAATGCGATGCGGTTTAATCTGATTGAGCGGTTCCTTGTAGTCCCAGTACATCTGGTACACAGACGTTTTCTGGGCAGCCGCATCACCGACGCCAGTAACCACGAACTGACCCGATTTCCAGTAATAGGAACGCACGTCCGCCCGATTTTCGGGAGTCTGGGCAACGCGCTCGGAAAGAATATCCATCGCGCCCTGCAACGCCTCTTCTGCCGAACCGACCGACAGTTCCGCGTTTTCTTCGTTGGTAATCACGAACTCGGCAGCTTTGGCCTCAAGCGGCGCTTTTTCCAGTTTTTCCATCATATCGGCAAGTGGCTCGAGTCCGCGTTCGATGGCGAGCATACCGCGTGTTTTCTTTTTCTTTTTAAAGGGTGCCCAGAGGTCTTCGAGCTCGGTGAGCGTCTGGGACTTCATCACGTTTTCGTACAGAATCTCGGAAAGCTTTCCCTGGGCAAAAATGCCCTTAACGATTTCGAGGCGCCTGGTCTCGAGATTCTGGTAGCTTTTAAACAGATGATCGCAATCGCGCACCTGGACTTCGTCGAGCGACCCGTGCCGCTCCTTCCGGTACCGCGAAATAAAGGGAATGGTGCATCCCTCGGCAACAAGCGACACAACAGCCGAAACCTGCGCCGGCTGTATCTTCAATTCTACCGCAATCCGTTTCAAGAGGGCAACTTCGTTCAAGACGAGTGCATCGATCATTTCCTGTGTAAATTCCATAGACAGTTATACTACCCCAAAAAGTAACGGGGGGGCAAGCGATTTCGACTGGTGCCAGCCTCCCGTCAATTCCTTCAGTTGGAGCGACGCGCGTCCCCCTCGTTCCAAAATCCGGGGAGTTGGTTTTCTCTATACCTACCGGTAGGTAGTGACGCCCGGTTCTGTCGAACCTCGGCGCCCCGGCGTTTTTCCACTACCCCCCATCCGAAAGAAACTGCTCCCAATATTGTGCTTATAAAACCAGCCGTCTTTTCTGAAACCATGAATCTCGGTTAGGCAATCAGGTGCTTGGCTCTCCACCCCGATCCCGGCTGTCCCTTTTCATATGCTACCCCTGTAGTAAAATCTATAATCGGTGGATTTTCTTCTTTCATCTGCCAAATCTGTTCGCACCAGAGCGCCTTCATCTTTTGATGCGACCACACATGCCGGTGAGT
>JBBRWY010000068.1:0-12790 GCA_038248875.1 Treponematales bacterium | reverse complement strand
TCGTCGGGGCTGTTAATCATGATCGGCGTGAAAATACCGGGAAATATCGGTCGCCCCATAAGCGGGATCAAAAACAGTTTGTTCGGCAGCAATTGTTCAATTGGAATGATTGTTTGTTCAGGCATGGTATCAATATCCTCAAAAATGGCGTAAAAGTCAAACCATGGAGTCCCGAAATGTGACTGTGGAGAAAATTGCCCCGCCTTGCCGATTCGTGCTACAATTGCCTATTCACTGTACGGGAGTTGCTATGGAAAACGAAAACGACAAAAACTATCTCCGGCCGAGCTGGGATGAATATTTTATGGAAGTATGCCGGTCCATCGCCAAGCGTGCTACCTGCGACCGAGGCCGATCAGGTTGCGTCATTGCGCGCGAAAACCAGATTTTAGTTACCGGCTACGTCGGCTCGCCACGGGGACTCCCTCATTGTGACGAAGTGGGACATCAGTTCAAGAAACTCCAACATGAGGATGGAAGCGTCACCCAACACTGCGTGCGCACGGTGCATGCCGAGCAGAACGCTATCTGCCAGGCGGCTCGCCGGGGTATCCCGATTGACGGGGCAACTCTCTACTGCCGGATGACTCCGTGCCGGACTTGCGCGATGCTCATCATCAATTGCGGCATCACGCGGGTAGTCGCGGAACGGAAATACCACGACTCGGCGGACACCATTGCGCTGTTTTCGCAGGCAGGCGTTGTACTCGAACACATCGTCGACGAGATCCAGCAGTACGCAAAACAGTAAAGTCAGGTTTTCAGAGGCTCCGGAGCAGCCATTCCCTGAATTCCGCGTAATCGGTGGACATCGGAATCGACCGGTCAGGCAAGTTCAATACTCTGTGCAGACGCTCGGGAATCGACGGATCGCGACCGGTCGCTTGCTTGACCGTCTCGCCGAATTTTGACGGGTGGGCTGTCTCGAGAATCATGCCGATACACTTTTTGTCCGCGCAATCCTTCGCCCATTCGGGGGCGTTCGCGGCTGTTCCCCGCAGACCGGGAATCTCGCTCGCATTCGTTTTTCCGTTCAAAAGTGCTGACATGCCGCCAGAGCGCGTATCATCCCACGCTTTCCATGCAACTGCCCCATGCGGATCGATTATGTACCCGGTCCGGTCGTAGCAGGAACGCACGGCGGCAAGGGTTCCCTTGTCATCCAGCCAATAACCGGCAATCATCTTTCGCGCTTCTTCGACCGAGTACATCGCCTTGATGCGCTCGTAATTGCTTGGTGCGCCGACATCCATCGCATTTGATAGCGTTGATACCGATTCGCGGGAGCGGTAGTTACCGGTATCGAGCCAGTCGGGAATGGTCTTGTTGGAATTCGTAGCTGCGATGAAGCCGCGAATAGGTGCGCCCATTTTTCGGGCCATGAGACCCGAGGTAAGGTTACCAAAGTTCCCCGAGGGAACCGTCACTACGAGCGACGGGCAGTCGATCTTGCTGTCGTATCGACAGCGGTCATATATCAGCAGCGATCCGTAAATATAATAGAAGGACTGCGGTAAAAGGCGTGCGATGTTGATCGAGTTGGCCGATGACAGACGAAGTTTTGCACGAAGCTTTTCATCGGTGAAGGCGGTCTTTACCATTTTCTGGCAGTCATCAAAGGTGCCGGACACCGAAAGAGAACGTACGTTGCCATCGAAGGTGGAAAGCTGTTTTTCCTGCAGAGGCGATATCTTTCCGGCCGGGTACAGGATGGTCACGTCAATGCCATCCACCCCGTGGAAGGCACTTCCGACAGCGCTGCCGGTGTCACCCGATGTAGCCACAAGGATGTGCAAGGTTTCTTTTTCGGCGCGGTTGAAATATGCCATCATGCGGGCCATGAAGCGGGCGCCAAAATCTTTGAAGGCACAGGTTGGACCATGAAACAGCTCGAGTACGTAAGTGGTAGGATCTATCGGAGCTATCGGCGCAGTAAAAGGATAAGACTCGGCTATGATGGCCATCAGTTCGTCGTCCGGAACTTCGCCTGCAACAAAGGGCTTCGACGCCTCGAATGCTATATCTCGAAACGAGGGACAAGGATTGCGGAACAGGAATGATTTCGGCAAGGCCGGAATATCCATCGGAATGTACAATCCGCCCGTTTCCGGATCCATACCCTGAAGCACTGCCGTCCTGAAGGAAACTTGCCGGGAAGCATCCCGTGTGTCACAATATTTCATGGAACATACTATACCACAAGGCCGGCCAATCGGGCAACGCATTCCAAAACATGCTATACTAGACGGTATGGAACCAATTAATCGCTATCTCGACGCCGCAATCCTCAAACCCGAATTTACCCAGGACGAGGTAATCGCGGCAATCAACGAAAGTATCAAATGGAAGACGAAAACCGTCTGTGTCCGCCCCTGCGATATCGCGCTCGCAAAAAAAATGTGCAGCGGTACCGAAACGGGCGTAAGCTGTGTACTCAATTTTCCCCACGGCTGTGCGCCATCATCGGTCAAGGCCTTCGAGGCAAAAACCTATATAGACCTCGGTACCGACGAGATCGATATGGTCGCCAACTACGGCATGATCAAGTCCGGTGAATGGGAATACGTGGAAGCCGATATCCGCGCCGTCGCCGACGTCTGTCGGGCAAAAAAAATACCGCTCAAGGTCATTTTCGAGTCCTGTTATCTGACAAGCGACCAGATTAAGCGGACAACCGAGATCTGCATCAAGGCAGGAGCTGACTTCGTCAAAACCTCGACCGGTTTCGCCACAAGCGGAGCCAGCGTCGAGGCGGTAAAAGTCATGCTCGACACGGCCAAGGGAAGAATCAAGGTGAAGGCCTCTGGGGGAATCCGCGATCAAAAAACTGCGATTGCCTATATCGAAATGGGCGCACAGCGGCTCGGCACGAATTACTCGGCAAACGAAGCGCTTATTTCGGGCGATAACGCATCGGGAACTGCTACACCCAAAACCGGCTACTAGTACCGATCTACACCCGTCTGCAGGAATCACGCTCGATCAATTTGGCGGGAATGTAGATGATTTCCGGTAAATCTTCGCCTGAAAACCGCTTCAGGAGCATCTGGGCGGTCATAATGCCTAACTGTTCGCTGTTCTGCCACATGGTGGTGAGTTTGGGCGTCATATACAGACCGAGCTCGTCGCCGTCGAAGCCGACCAGGGATACATCTGACGGTATGACAAGCCCTGATTCCTCGAGTGCGTTCTTGACGCCGCAGGCCAGGGTATCGTTCGCTGCGAAGATCGCGGTAAAGTCACGGGTACGCGCAAGCAGCCGCTTTGTGGCATCGTATCCTTCCTCGGCATGCCAGAACATCCCCTCTTCCACCAGATTCTCGTCAAAGGGAATCCCGTTCATCGTGAGGCATGCTTGATAGCCCTGTAACCGCTCAAAGGCAGCCGGCGCGGTTATGCGCATCGGACCGGACACATAGGCTATTTTTCGGTGACCGAGATTGATCAGGTACTGGATTATTTCCTTCGCGCCTTCGATGTTTTCGGTTACCACCGTACAGATGCCCGGAATCGGCTCGTTGGCCGATACACACGGACGTCCGCAGTGCGCCAAGTTCACCACGTCTGCATCGCCCGGCACCGGATTGAGGATAAGCACGCCGTCTACGTTTCGGTAATTGCAATGGTCAAGATAGGTCATTTGCCGGGCGCCGAGGGTACGTGAAAGGAAGAGGAGATCGTACCCGGCATTTTCGATTACTTTGCGGAAGCTGTTAAGAATATCGCCGAACAGAGGATGCTTAAAACCCTTGAGCATGTAGTAGTCTTCATAGATGACACCGATCAGGTACGAGCGATTCGTACTGAGCGTACGTGCCGTCATGTTCGGGGTATAGCCCATTTCACTCGCCGTCTCGAGGATCAGGGAGCGGGTCGCACTGCTCAGGCCTCCCGTCCCGTTCAGTGCTTTCGAGACTGTCGGGGGAGAAAAACCGGTTTTTTTTGCAATGTCATAAATGGTGACCATTCTTGATCACAGTACCTTATAATCGAAAAACTTAAAATCGGCACTCTGGGTATAGTTGACGGTATCGACCGCAAACATACCAACAAAAGCACCGGTAAAGCCCATGCCACCAAACTCGTCGGACAACACCCCTGCATCGAGAACAGGTCGAAGTACGCACCATACCTTCCCATCAAGCGAATACCGAAAATTACCCCTGCCATCCCGAACAGTCAGGCCGAGCCAGAGCGTTACACCTGATGGAAGGAATATCTCGTCGGTGCGTTCGAATTTTTTATCGATCATGGTCAACACCGAAAGAGATCTACCCTGGTGCTCATCGAACGAGAGCGCGCATAAAAACTGATTGGCTTCATCGTAACGCCAGGTGATACCTGCCAGGTGCTGGAAATTGGACGGATCGTACTCAAGGCAGGTTTCCACTGCAAACTCGAAATCGGTCTGTCGACGCGCGAGGAGTGTTTGTCCCCAGCGGGAAACAGGGGACTGGCCACCCCGAAGACGGAGAAAGCTGGGTCTGGCTGTAAGTGAATAGGTAGCCGGATCACGTTCGGTACGCAGGTTTTTGAAGTCTACATGAATAGTGCTACCGTCAAAACGATAATTCCGGCTCGCTGTAGCCTGTGGAAAGGAGCCTATCTTGCGGTATTCATCGTGGATCACTGGCGGTTCGAAGCTATCTGAAGGCCAATTATGTACGATGCCTCCGTCGAAGAGGTTCTTACCAGCTTCCGGTTTTAGGTAGGGCCAGTCATCGTGCCATATCACTTCGGCAATGGAAGTTTCACGTCCAAGCACGCAACGGTCTGTTCCCGGAAGGGGCCGTCCGCACAAGAAGACTAGATACGTCCGTCCGTCCGGAGTATCGCACCAGCTGCCATGGCCGGCTTTCTGTATGGTAATTTCAGGATGTCCATAAGATGAAATGAGCGGATTATGCGGATGCAGTTCGTACGGACCGAACAAGGACCGTGAACGAGCAACCGTAAGGGCGTGCTCGTAGCTCGTGCCACCTTCAGCAGCTGCGATATAATACCAGCCGTTGCGCACATACAGATGTGGACCTTCGACAAGACCGATGCTCGAGCCCATAAAAATCTTCTGCACTGGACCGGTCAGTTTTTTTTCTGCAGATGAATATTCCTGCAAAAGAATACCGGAGAACTGGTAGCTGCCGGTTTTTCGATAATCCCATTCCATGTTGACGAGCCATTTTTTTCCATCGCTATCATGAAACAGTGATGGATCGAAACCTGAAGAGTCGAGAAATACGGGATCCGACCAAGGTCCTTCTATCGAAGGCGCGGTGGTCAGGAAATTGGGCGTGTCCTTCCAGGGACCGACGTTCCAGTTGCGGACATTCGTATAGATTAGATAGAAAATTCCGTCCGAATACGACAGGCACGGAGCCCAGATGCCGCAGGAAGCAGCAGCTCCGTCCATGTCGAGAAGGCGTTTTTCTGAAAGCGGAGAAGGCACTGTTTCCCAGGTGACCATATCCTTCGAGCGATGGATTTCCACACCGGGATACCATTCGAAAGTGGAATTGGCAATAAAATAGTCGTCACCGACTCGTAGGATGGAAGGATCAGGATGAAACCCGGGCAAAACGGGATTATTGACACGAAGCATACACAACCTCCCCAAAAATGGAACCGCAGCCGGTCCGGAAATTCCGGGACGGCTGCTAGTGGCTATTCCTTTACACCACCCATAGTTATTCCCGATATGATGAAGCGGGACATGAACGAATAGAAAAACAGGATTGGTAAAATCGAAACGGCAATACCAAGATAAATTCCGCCGTACTCGGTGCGGTAAATATCCCCGCGCAACATCTGAACGAGCATGGGCAGGGTGTATTTTTTCGTCGTCGAAATGAGCACGAAGGGAGTGATAAAGCTGTTCCACGAACCAACAAACGAGAATATTGATTGGGCGGCAAGCGCTGGCGTAATGATCGGCAGAACTATCAAGTTGAACGTAAGAAACTCGCCCGCTCCGTCGATGCGCGCCGCGTCAACAAGTTCGAGAGAAAGGATCGAGGCGAGATACTGCCTGAGGAAAAGCACCGTACCAGCCGACGCGATAGTCGGGATAATCAGCGGTATGTAGCTGTTGAGCAACTTGAGCCGTGCGACGAACTGGTAAAAACCGATAAACGAGAGCGAGGCAGGAAGCATCATGATGAGGAGAATGAGTCCCCACAGAAAACGTTGTCCCTTGAACCGGTAGACGTGCAATCCGTAGGCGGTCATCGCGGAAAAATATACCGCGAAAATCGTCATAAAAAAGGCCAGGTACAGACTGTTGAAAAAACCCTGCTGTATCTGGAACCCGCGGCTCGTAAGGGCGTGCCAGTTGTATGCAATCTGCTTGATACTACCCGGCAGGAGAGAAATACCCTCGTTGATCTGCTCGGTCGAGCGGGTCGCGTTGATGAGCAACAGGTATATCGGCACGAGCGCGAGCAGCGCCAGAAAAATCATGAAAAGATACACAAAGAAACGCTTGAAATTAAGCGCATTGACAGATGATTTCATCCAGTGCCTCCTTACCCGACCCGCTTGAGATTGCGGCGATATTTATTGTCGCTGCGATCCTGCAGGAACAGGAAAATGATCAATGCGAGTATTATCGTGATGATGAATACACCAATAGATATGGCCGCCGCGTAAGCATAATCGTTCACACCCTGGAAGGCAATGTTGTACAAATACACAGACGTGGTGCGTATCTTGAAATCGGGCGCCCCGCGCATGTCGGTCAGAAGGAACGGTATCTCGAACATCTGCATGCCGCCGATCATCGAGGTGATCAGGAGGTAGAGCATCATGGGTCGAAGCATCGGCAGGGTGATAAACCAAGTTGTCTGGCGGCTGTTCGCACCGTCAACAACGGCAGATTCGTAGAGGGAAGAAGAAATACTGGTAATGCCGGCCATCAACATAATGACTGTGTGGCCATACCACATCCACCACTGGATGAACGAGACAATGCCGCGCGACATGACTGTATCGCGGTAAAAGTTAAACGCCTCCCGGACGATTTTTCCATCCCGGGTCACTTCGGCAAAAATATTGAAGGACTGCAGGAACTGGTTTACCGGTCCCACCGGGTAGCCGAAAAGGCTGCGGAAAAGGATAGCGACCGAAGCTGCGGTAAGGAGGTTCGGCATATAGATAACGGCCCGGAAAAAGCCGCGACTTTTCAATCTCAGTCGGATATCCGAAAGCCAGATGGACAGCAGAAGCGCTATTCCCAGTTGCGGAACGAAATTCCAGCCCCACATAATAAAGGTGTTCTGGACGGCACCCCAAAAATATTGATCTTTTACAAGCTTCGCGAAATTCTTGATCCCGACCATCCTGAAATCAACGCGCAATCCCTTGAGATCCGTAAACGCGAGCAAAAATGTATATATCGTCGGGTACAAAGAAAAAAGAATATACACGATCACGAACGGAAGCACAAAGAAATAACCCCAGCGGTTAACGCGAGCTTCGTGGCCCAGTTTCTTTTGTCTCATCGGTTTCCCCCTTGTCTCAGAGTATAGTTGAAACTTAAAAAAAAAGGCACGGACCTGGTATTCTCACCGTTCCCGTGCCTTTTCACCCGGATGTAGAGCACACCCGGATTCAGATCAGAGACCGAGCTGAGCGTTTACCTGGCTCTTGAAATCTTCAATTGCTTTGTCGCGGGTCTTTTCACCCAGTGTGAAAGAAATGACGGCTTCATTGAAAAGTGCTTCGATGGCCTGGTCGGTACCCTGGGAAAGTTTACCGTTTACGTTCTTTGCCATTTCGACAAACTGTGCGTAGTGGTTCTGTCCACCGAGGAAGGGTTCGGTATAGGTGTCTTTGACCTTGGTGGTTACATTGGTGTTGGAGACAACGTCGCCGGTGTCTTTGGCCCATGCTTCGAGGAAAGCGTCATCGGAGGTCACATAGCGGATAAAGTCCTTGGCAGCCTGAACGTTCTTGGTGCCCTTGTATGCGGCAACCCAGGTACCACCCCAGCGGTACGGAGCAGGACCGGCAACCATTGCCCAGTCACCGGAGGTGTCAGGAGCATTGGTTTTGAGAACGTAGTGGAGGCCCCAGGTGGGAAGAAGGTAGGAGAATACTTCTACGTCCTTGCCAGTTTCGTCCTTGAGTGTGCCCTTCATACCGGCGAACCAGCCTTCGGACCACTGCTGTGAACGGCCTTCGTAGCCTTTTTCTTTAAGTATTTTGGCCATGTCCATGTAGGAAAGCATTGCGGGATCGATATTGAGTTTTCCGTCTACAACCCAAGGGTTCTTGCGAGCGCCTTTATAGGGCATAAACATATCACCGGTCGAAGATACGATAACGCACTTGCCGGAAGACTTGGACTTGAGGAGGGCAGCAGTTTCGACGAACTTGTTCAGGTCGGAAACATATTTTTGCACTTCGGCAGGATCATCGGTACCGAGATATTTTTTGGCGAGGCTGCGGCGATAGAACATTGCGCCGGGGGTTGCCTGCCATGACAGTCCGTATACTTTGCCTTCAAAAGTTCCGACTTCGATCGGATACGCAAGCTGCTTGCCCTTGACTTCTGCAGCAATGTCGCTGATGTCGAGGAGAAGGCCGGATTCGATGTACTTGCGTACGAATGCATCTTCGAGTGCGAAGACGTCAGGCGCGCCCTGTCCGGAAGCGAGTACCGGGTCAAGCTTGTTCGGGAACTGGTCGGTGGGGGTAAGCGAATATTCGACAGTTACGCCGGGATGTGCCGGAACGTAGTAGTTGTCAACCATTTTTTTGAGCTCGTCAGTAAACGACCAGATAACCAGCGGACCGGAAGCGACTTTAGCTTCCTCTTTTTTAGCGCAGCCGCTCAGCACGACGACGGCAACAGCCAGCACCATAAGAATTTTCTTCATGTTTTCTCCTCTTTTCGGCATGACAACCGATTGCCCTATGTTTGGCAATCGGTTGCCTTTGATTGATTGTATCCTACACCTGGTGTTTAAAATATGTCAAATGGTTTCACACACGTTTTGTCATATAAACCGGTTAACGTGCGAAACTTTACCAAAATCAGGTAAAATCGACTGTCTGAAGATAAGCGCGACGATACGCAACCGGAGACATTCCGGTACATTTTTTAAAAATACGTGAAAAATGAAACTGGTTTTCAAATCCGAACCAGTCTGATATTTCGCCGACTTGCTTGTCGGTAGACATAAGAAGCCCCGAAGCGCCCTCGACCTTAAGCCGCGTAAAATACTGATGAGGGGTCATTCGTACTTCCTGCCGGAATATCCGGATGAAGTGTTCGTCCGAGATCCCGATCTTCCAGGCGATATCCTCTATCTTGATGTTTTCGCGCACCTCTTTTTCCATGATCGCCAATGCTTTTTCAACATGGAAACGGTTTTTCTTTCCCGTTTCCGCTCCAGTTCCCTCTGTCTCGCCGGAAAGTGCGCCGGAAGATACGCCTCGCTTGCCAAACCAGCGAAGCAGAAAGCTGCACAAGAGATGCAGGGCGGCTTCCTGCAAAGAAGGATCAGCGGAACGAGCCATCTGAACGAGATCCTCGAATTGAAAACGGAAATTGGTGTCTATAGAAAGAACCGTGTGACGGTCTGCGATGGAGGAATCAAGCCGGGATAAAAGCGATTCCTCGGAGAATCCATCATGACCGCTTTCGGCGCCATCAAACGAAAACAGGATAGCGTAATAGGTAAGCGGCGAAGAAACTTCTTTGGGCAACACCGAATGGAATTCGCGTGGGCCCGAAAGAAATATCTGGCCGCCCGATACCGGATACCGGGTTCGGTTGCACAAAAAAGAACCGCTCCCCTCGAGAAAAAAATGAATCTCGAATTCGAGCGCTCCATGGGCATGATAGCGGCCGTGCCAGGAAAGCCGGTCTCCCCCGGAAAGCCGGTACACGAACACCGAATCTACTATTTTCATGCCTGCACTATAGCCTGAACCACGAGAAATATCAATTTTAGATATATAAAATCAGCTTCGACCATACTCGAATGTATATTTCACCCCTATAATTTGAAGTAAGCAAGACGGAGGCAATCATGGAAACAGTAGCCGGAATAGATATGGGAACCCAGAGCGTCAAGGTAATCCTCTATGACTGGAAAACCAAGAAGATAGTGGCCCAGGCACAGGAAAGCGTAGACATCATCGCCAAAAATGACGGAACCCGCGAGCAGAAAACCGAATGGTATGACGAAGCCCTCTCCAAATGCTTTGCCGCCTTCAGCGATGCAGACCGCAAGACCATCAAGGCAATTGGCATTTCCGGGCATCAGCACGGCTTTGTACCCCTCGATGCATCGGGCAACGCCCTCTACAACGTCAAACTCTGGAACGATACCTCGACCGCCGAGGAATGCCGTATCCTGACCGACGCAGCGGGCGGAAACGACGCGGTCATTGCCGAAGTCTGCAATCTTATGCTTCCGGGCTTCACCGCACCGAAAATCCTCTGGCTCAAGCGGCACAAAAGCGAGGCTTTCGCAAAACTCCGGTACATCATGCTTCCCCACGATTACCTCAACTATCTGTTAACAGGAGCATATGTCGCCGAATGTGGCGATGCCTCGGGAACCGCCCTTTTCAACGGCATCCGCCGCCAATGGTCCGAAAAAATGTGCAACTTGGTCGACTCCGGCCTCCTGGCCCTCCTTCCGCCCCTCGTCGAATCCCATAAGCCTTCCGGAACCGTTTCTGCGGCAGCGGCTGCGCGTTTCGGACTTCCCGCCGATATTCCCGTTTCTTCGGGCGGCGGCGACAACATGATGGGCGCCATTGGAACCGGCACCGTCCGCGACGGCTTCCTCACGATGAGTCTCGGAACATCCGGCACCCTCTACGGCTATTCGGACAACCCCGTTTCGAATCCGGTACAGGGACTATCCGGCTTCAACTCGTCAACCGGCGGCTATCTCCCACTCTTGTGTACGATGAACTGTACCGTCGCCACCGAGGAAACCCGCAAACTCTTCGATCTCGGCGTCAAGGAATTCGACGAATGCGCAGCAAAGGCGCCGATCGGAGCCGACGGCGTTGTGTTTCTCCCCTTCTTTAACGGCGAGCGCACACCAAATCTGCCGAACGGCAGGGCCAGCATCAACGGACTCACCGCGGCAAACTGCTCACGCGAGAATATCGCCCGAGCGGCGATGGAATCAGCCATTTTCGGTATGCGCATCGGGCTCGAGGCCTTCCAGGCACTCGGCTTCCGCGCCCGCGAAATCCGTATCACCGGCGGCGGCTCGAAGAGTGCCCTCTGGCGGAAAATCGCCGCAAACGTCATGAACTTGCCCGTCAAGCGGCCGGACAATGACGAAGCGGCCGCAATGGGCGGTGCGATCCAGGCCCTCTGGTGCCTCGAGCACCAAAAGGTGCTCCCAAACCAGAAGGTACTCGAGAATCAGGGGTCTGCCGCTACAAAGGTAAATATCGCTTCACTCACCGACGAACATGTGCGGGTGAGTGACGAAGGCAGCAGTTTGCCCGATCCTGCCTCGGTAGCCGCTTATGACAAGGCCTACGCGGAATACAACCGGTATCTGGGAGCGCTCGCTCCTTTATATATGTAACAGAGCCACGAACATAAACCACAGGAGGTTTGTATGTCTTATTTCAAGGGAAACAAAGAGTATTTCGCCGGGATCGGAAAAATAGCGTACGAGGGTCCGTCCTCGAAAAATCCGCTCGCATTCAAGTATTATGATCCGGAAAAAATGGTAGCCGGCAAAAAAATGAAGGACCACCTCCGTTTCGCGACCGCCTACTGGCACAGCTTCTGCGGGGACGGCAGCGATCCCTTCGGTTCAGCAACCCGCGACTTTCCGTGGAATGCCACCAGCGACGCAATGGCGAACGCCGAGGCAAAAGCAGACGCCGCTTTCGAGTTCATCACCAAGCTCGGCACTCCCTACTACTGCTGGCACGATCGCGATATCGCACCCGAAGGAAACAGCCCCGACGCGAGCATTGCCAACCTCGAAAAAATCACCGATGGACTCAAAAAACGGCAGGATTCAACCGGCGTCAAGCTCCTCTGGGGTACCGCTAACGCGTTCTCCAATCCCCGCTACATGAACGGCGCCGCGACCAACCCCGACTTCGAAGTCGTTGCCCTCGCTGCAAACCAAATCAAAGGTGCTATCGACGCGACCATGAAGCTCGGCGGCCAGGGATACACCTTCTGGGGCGGACGCGAAGGTTATATGAGCCTCTTCAACACCGACATGAAGCGCGAAAAAGATCACCTTGCACAGATGCTTATCATGGCACGCGACTACGGTCGCTCCAAGGGATTCAAGGGAACCTTCTACATCGAACCGAAACCGATGGAGCCCTCCAAACACCAGTACGACTTCGATGCCGAAACCGTCATCGGATTCCTCCGCGCACACGGTCTCGACAAGGACTTCAAGTGCAATATCGAAGCAAACCATGCCGAACTTGCCGGACACGACTTCTACCATGAACTGACTGTCTGCATCGATAACGACATGCTCGGTTCGATCGACGCCAACCGCGGCGACGCACGCAACGGCTGGGACACCGATCAGTTCCCGAACAGCGTGTTCGAAACCACCATGGCAATGATGGCCCTCCTCCGCATGGGCGGTTTCAAGACCGGTGGACTCAACTTTGACGCGAAGGTTCGCCGCAACTCGATCGAAGGAGCAGACCTCTTCATCGCCCACATCGGCGGCATGGACACCTTTGCCTACGGACTCGAAAAGGCGCAGGCCATTATCGATGACGGACGCATCCCGTCCATGCTCAAGAACCGCTACGCTTCCTTCGATTC
>JBBRWY010000067.1:0-12828 GCA_038248875.1 Treponematales bacterium | reverse complement strand
TGCCATAAAAAGTACTGTAAAGACGGTTACAACTGCGAAAGTCCACCAGGAAACAGAACCGAAGGTTGCCTGCACCGTGTCATCGCCGAAGCCGTTCAGTTCCTTCAGGATTTTGTGGGTGCCGGCAAAGACCAGAATAAGAAGGGGGGCCGAACTATGGAAGGAGATGAGACCTTTCATACCTATAGCGTTGACCACAAATGACGGGCGAGAGGCAAGCAGAAACTGGTTACAGACGAAAATGAAAGCAAAAATCCCAAAAACCACTGAAAGTGTATAGGTATCGACTGAGAAACCGGCAGAAGCAAGATACAACGAAAGAGGAATAAGGGGAGATAAAAAATAGCAAAGCACAAACATGAACTTTTTCATTTATAAACTCCTTTGAAAACTATACCGAAAAAACAAACAAGCAACAATCATTTAACAAACAATCCCGGTGTTACTTATTTTGCCAAAATGCTATACTCCGTTTCCTATGACCCATGACTACCGTGCCGAGCTCAACGACGAACAATATGCTGCAGTAACATCAATTGAAGGACCAGTGCTCATCATCGCCGGCGCCGGTTCCGGAAAAACCCGGGTAATCACCTTTCGTATGGCCTATATGCTCGACAAAGGCATTCCCCAGTCCCAGATACTTGCCCTCACCTTCACCAACAAGGCCTCGCGCGAGATGGCCGAACGCGTCAAGGAGCTGACCGGAAAAAAACTCCAGATGCTCACCGTCAGTACCTTTCATGCATTTGGGGTACGCATTCTCCGCGATGACATCGACAAGCTCGGTTGGCGCGAGAATTTCAGCATTTACGACGATGTGGACCGGAACCAGCTCATAAAGGAAACGGGACGCGACCTGGGTTTTACTGCCGACGCCCTCGATGTTTATAAAATCGGCAGCCTCTTTTCAAACATAAAAATTGGCCGCTGGACCTGGGAAAGCGCCAATGACCAGTACCGCAAGCTTTACGAGGAATACCAGTCAGGCCTTAAACTCTACAACGCAGTGGACTTTGACGATCTTATTATCCTGCCCATCAAGCTTTTCCACGAACATCCGGAAGTTCTCGAAAAATACCGGGAACGGTTCAAGTACATCATGGTTGACGAATTCCAGGACACGAGCATCCAGCAGTACGAGTTTATGCACCTGATGGCCGACCGGAACGTCTGTGTAGTCGGCGATGATGACCAGTCAATCTATTCCTGGCGCGGGGCAAATTACGAAAATATAGAAATGTTCGAGCGGGATTTTCCCGGATTGAAGGAAATAAAGCTCGAGCAGAACTACCGGTCCACCGAAACGATCCTCGCAGCAGCGAACGGCGTAATCGGACACAACACCAACCGGAAGGAAAAGGCGCTCTGGTCGGGAAACGGCTCGGGAAAGCCCATCGAAATCTACATCCCCGAAAACGAGACCGAAGAAGCCGACTTCATAGCCGAGATGATTCAGACTATCCGCATGAATGAAAAGCGGAGCTACGCGGACTTCGGCGTTCTGATCCGCGCCAATACCTTGAGCCGTGCCCCGGAAGAAGCCTTCCTCGAAGCGAAAATCCCCTACATCATGTCGGGAGGCACCAGCTTTTTCCAGCGGAAGGAAATCAAGGACGTCATCAGCTATCTCCGCGTCATAGCAAATCCTGACGACGACATCAACCTGTTACGCATCATTAATACTCCGAGGCGCGGTATTGGGCGGAAGTCCATCGAAGAAATCTCGGCCGTGGCGAACGGGCAAAAATGTTCCCTGTGGACTGCCATGAACGCGATTGTCGCCGCTGATGACCTTGCAGTCAGCGACCGCACAAAAGTGGATCTCGAGCATTTCATCGAATTCGTGGTCAACCACCGGACTATCATGCTTTCGGGAAAGGATCTTGCAAATAAGGTCAAAAAAATGGTGGACGAAATCGACTATTGGAGCTATCTCGTCCAGGAATACCAGAAAAGCGAAAAAGCCGCCCGTTACAAGTTCCTCAATATTGACAGCCTGATTACCTCGATGGGTACCTGGGAAAAGGATCCCGACAACCATAAAAAATCCCTCTATGACTACCTGAACCGCATCACGCTCATCAGCCGCGACGACATGGAGGATGACGAAGACAAGGGAAAGGTCAACCTGATGACGATTCATGCGTCGAAAGGACTCGAATTTCCAGTTGTGTTTATTATCGGGGCGGAAGATGGCATCATTCCGCACGCACGAAGCATGGAGGAAGGCGACGGAAACGTCGAGGAGGAGCGGCGGCTCTTTTATGTAGCTATCACTCGCGCCCGGGACAAGCTGTTCATTACGAGCTGTCACCGCAGGCGCAAGATGGGAGGCGTCGTCGAATGCACACCCTCGCCCTTTTTGCAGGAAATACCGGCCAGCCTCGTCGAATACCATGAACCAACGGAGCCGGTCGAAACCGAAAATGCCCTCGACATCCTTGCGAAAATGAAAGCAAAATTCACGATTTGATTAGGTACTGCGCTCAAGTTGACAGCCCGTCAGGATTACCCTATCATTGCGTATTATGACGGAAACCAAAAGTTTTTTGCCGGACAAGCGTCCGGTGCATGGGTTGCTTCTCGCACACCTTCCTTATACCCGCAAGGACTTGGAGCAGATTGCCGAAGGCGCTAATCCCGCCGATTTTTCGATGAATCATAGTCCTGCGCCCAACTTTGGACTTTTGTACCTCGACGATAACGGACTTGGTTTCTTTGTACATCCTGCACAAGCTCCGATGGCACTGCTCTTCCGGGGAAGTACTAATGCTGAGTCTTCAGAGCCCGTTTCGGTTCACATTCCCTATACGACGATACATTCAATCAAATTTGTCAGACAGGAAAGGTCAAAAACCTTGCTGAAAAAGATTGCGCAAATGTTGGTGTTACGAAAAGATGAGGAATGTGTAGTTGAATGGAACGGACTAGCCGACTTCAAACTCCGCTTTTTTATTACAACCGATTCGACGGAATTTGAGCGAAAATTCGATGAGCTGAAAAAAAGCCGCTAGTTCGCACGCAGAAGAAGCTTGCCTTCTTTTGTTACGAACAGGGAATAAGCAGTTCCCGCTTCGAACGAACGGATCGAAACCGTTTCGTGATGGAGAGCGCCGAAAACAGAAGGCATCCATCTCTCGGTACGGACCAGCGACAACAACCTCTTCAGCGAAGCCCGCTCGTCATTTCGCAAAAGCGAGGATTCAAATATTGCAGGGAAACCATCCCTATTGTACAGCCTTAAAAGGTCAACCCCGTGGCCGCGCTCTGTCTCGTCGGTATAGGCAAGAAACGGAAACACGAGCCACTTTGTCCCCGTCCCTATCATCACGCAATCAAGCTTTAATTCCCAGCCCGACCAGGACCGTTCGACGGTTCCCGCAAGGTCACCATCGGCTGTATACAGATCGATGCGGGCACTTAGTGTGTCATTTCCCGCGTTGTCGGTGCTTCGACCAAAAACCGTGATAGACACCGGTAGTCGGCTGTCCGAAACCATAAAACGCGAAAGAGCACTGCCGATACCGGACGACCAACCAAAAAAAAGCAAAAAAATAGAAATCGATGCGGTAGAAACAAGCGCGGCGGCGATCACCACGTTCCGGATACCAATTCCCCGCACCCGTCTTTCCATACGCTACTTCTGCCTGAGCACCGAATAGATTTCGATGAGGGTATTGAGCGGATACCGCCCCCGGTTTGCAGGACTAGTGGATGGAAGAGAAATGGCGTCGAGCCCAATCGAGGAACGGCAAAGTTTCCGGTAAAGACTAGTGGCTTTCTCGCCGGTGGTGTACACAGTCCGTATCGCCGAGCCGGCCAAAAGCGCGGTAAAATCGTTCGAGACAGGTTTTTTAATCGAAGAATCTTCCGAACCGTCGATCTCGCAGCTGGCAAGCACATCCCACAAGGCTATACCGCGAGACAGCACCAGTTTTTTCTTTTGCTCGCTCGTGTACGGGAGCGGCTCGTCGAAAACAGCCGACAGCACTTGCCAGAAGCGGTTCTGAGGATGCGAATAATAAAAACCGTTCTCGCGAGAAGCCACAGAGGGCATTGTTCCAAGAATCAAAATCGTCGAATTGCCGTCGAATACCGGCTCGAGTGAATGCAGTACTATAGCTGATTTGCTCATATATCCAGTTCCATTTGCGGATTTTGACCGCGTGTATCACCTGGGGCGAATACAGTTTTTTCTTTGACAGCTTCTCCCCGTGAAAGGGAAAGAAATTCAGTTTCATTTAGTATCGGTATGCCGAACTCGCGAGCCTTACCATTTTTTGAAGAACCCGATCCGCTCGAATTGGTCACGAGATACGAAAGTCCCTTTACGACGGAACTTTTCGAGGAACCGCCGAGAGACTTGACGAGAGATTCTGCTTCGCCCCGCTTCAGGGAATCGAGTTCTCCGGTGAAGCAGAATGACTTTCCAGCAAGAAGCCCGCCTGCGACCGGAGCTATGATCGTGAAGGTACCGGAGGCGAGCAGAGCCTCCATCTCGGGACGTAGAACGGCAAGTCCGTCCTTGAGGGTATGAGCCATAATCTCCCCGAACTGGAACACGAGTGCAAAATCTGCCTCGGAGGCATCAAACAGTGTATCGATGGTATCGAAGCCGGCGGCCACGAGTTTTTCCACCATGGTCTCGCCTATGCCCTCGATATCAAACCCGGCTATGAAAGTTGAAAGCGGCACACTTCGCTTGGCATGGAGGGCCTTGAGTACCTTGGTAGCGCTCAGCTCCCCCATTCGGTCAAAAGAAGCAAGTTCGGCAACGGTCAGCGTATATAGGTCTGGAATCGAACGGACACGGCCAGTTTCAAATAATCGCCGGATGAGGCCAATACCGAAGTCCCGGATATCGAGTACCGATATCCACTTTTCAAGGCGATGATGGATCAGTTTCGGGCAAGTCGGGTTCGGGCAAAAAAGCCGGGTTCCCTCATCGGTAAGCGTCGATCCGCAGGAACGGCAGTGCTCTGGCTGGATGATCGGCTGGGAGTCCTCGGGATGTTCGACGAGCGCTTCTATTTTAGGAATGATCTCGCCGCGCTTGGTCACAACAACACGACTTCCAATGCGAAGATTCATCGAGGAAATCATGTTTGGGTTGGCGAGGTTGGCACGCTGCACGGTGGTACCAGCAAGCTGCACCGGATCAATCTTGGCAATCGGGGTATACGTTGCGCCCGACTCGCTCCACTCGACCTCGCGAAGCACGGTAATGGCCTCTTCGAGACTGAACTTAAAGGCAATCTGTTTTTCCGGGCGCGAGCGGGTGAGGTCCGCAGGATCGATGGCCCGGCCTTTCACAACGAGACCGTCGATGTCGTAGGGAAGCGAGGCGCGCTCATCCATAACGTGCGCACGGAAGTCGATGACAGATTGAATGCCATCACACAGTCGCATGGGTACAATGTTAAAACCCTGAGCTTCGAGCCATTCAAGCTTCGAGATTTCGTCGCTGAACGGAACGAAGCCAGTAAAGGGGCTACCGGGTACTCCGGTCGCCGCATCATAACATATTACCCGGAGATTCTCGCTCCCCGTGCCATCCTTTCGCTTCATCAAGCCATTGGCAGCATTCCGACAATTTGCTTTCTCGGTATAGAGATTCAGGAGCACTTTGCGCTCCATAATCACTTCGCAGCGCACACCGCCTGAAAAAGGATGGTCTCCGTCCGGTGCGGAATCACCCCGCAAAACAGGGACTACGCCCTGCATCTTGCGGGCATTCGATGTGATGTCGTCCCCGATGCGTCCGTCGCCGCGGGTCACCGCGCGCGAAAAGCGGCCGCCATCGTACTGAAGTTCGAGGCTTGCGCCGTCCAGTTTATACTGTACAAGAAACTCTTTAAAATCCATTTTTGTAGCCCAAAGCGCGTAGGCTTCTGGGTTTGCAGCCTTTTCCTGGCTGCCCATGGGTATGAGGTGGTATTCCTTGGGAAAACCGTCAGTCGATTCGGAGTTGATAGTTGAAAAAAGGGGATTATCCGGTTCCAGGGCCTTGAGTTCGTCCCATAGCACATCAAACGCTGCATCCGAAATTTCGGGGTTTCCGTTGTAATAGCGTTCCTGGTGATTTTTGATTGCTTTTTCAAGGTCGCGGGCACGTTTTAACCGTGTTTTAGCCATCAGCCTACTCCCCGGTCTGCTTTTTCCTGAACATAATCTCGCAGATTTCGTGATTGGCTGCGAGCCCTTTTTCTTCGAAGCGTGTTTCGGGCCGCCATGTCTGCCGGGGAGCGAATCCCTCGTACATGGTTTCGAGGCCGGGTGTGCCGGTAAGCTCGAAATAAGCCTGTTCGCCATACGGCTCCCAGTCGGTAGCCATGTAGAGGTAACCGCCGGGCGCGAGTTTTGTAGCGAAGAGGTCAGTGCGCGGACGCTGCACAAGCCGCCTTTTATGGTGCTTCTTTTTAGGCCAGGGATCGGGAAAGAAAATATGGAAAGCTGCTATGGAATTGTCGGGGATCATGTACTGAAGCACTTCCATCGCATCGTACTCAATGATCCTAATATTCCGCAGGCCGCGTTTTTCGATTTCGCCGAGCAGACGACCGACTCCGGCACGGTGTACCTCAATGCCGATATAGTTTTTGTCGGGATTATCTGCGGCAATGATAGCAGTTGCCTTGCCCATGCCAAAACCGATTTCGATGGACACTGGCGCGGTATTTTCAAAGAGATCGGTAAAATTAAGAATAGTCTCCTGGAACGGCAGGCACCAACGGGCCGAATGAATGACATAGTCACGCTTTTGCGCTTCGGTCATGCGACCAGCACGGAGAACGAAGGTATGTATTCCCTGTAAGGGTGCCAAATGCATCTCGTCGGTATTTTCCATATATAGATCTATTTTACCTTATATTGACCGGAATCAACAATACCCCGGCCGTGCCGGATTCATTTTCGGTAAAACCCTGCACCGACACAGCCTCTTTCGCAAGCGAAAGAAGTCCGGCCACACTGCCAGTCACCCGGAGTTTGGCAGCATCGTCCACACGGTAGGAATACAACAGACGTCCCTTTTCATCGGACAGAAACAGAAATGTGCGTCTGAAATCAGGCGAGAGACTGTTTCGTTCCAGTACCCAATCATCTCCTTTGATCGAAAAAACGGCCGGAGAGCGTTCGGGAAACACCGGGCGAACCAGAGTAAAGGAACTGGACGCCTCATGACCGGCAAGATCGGACACGGTTACCGAATACGTTCCGCCGGGGATAGAGGCATCTCCCGGCCCGGCAAGACTGGCCGATCCGGTCCAGCGGTCAGCACCCCGGAGGCGTACCTGCGCAGCATTGCTGTCGATGGTCCATTCAAGGCCGGTTTCGTTATGCACGATCTTGATCGATCCAAAATCATACGCCCCATCGGTATCTTCAAAAAGCACAAAATACGACAGTCGTTCGACAAAAACATTTGTGTCAGTTTCGACGAAGAGGAGCTGGACGAGCGATGAACGGAATACAGGTTTTCCCTGCGTGCATGCCGTAAAAAGTCCGGCAAGGCAGCAAAGCACCATGAGAGTTAAAATGATACTGACGGATTTTCTTGCTACCATCACGATTTAAAAAATGAACGAAAGATTGATTACCGTCAGATCGGAATCGCGGAACTGGTTTGCCATCGACTCGAACTTTACATTAACCTTGTCGCAGGCCTCGCTCAGATATGACAGGTAGTACATTCCCAGATTGGTGTCTTCCTCACCTTCGGGAATTTCCCGGTAAAAGTCGATCAGCGATTTTTTCTTGAGATCGGCGTTCTTCTTGTCGTTTATACTTTCCCGGACGGTTTCCGACTGATCATCTTTATTAAAAATGGTGATCTGGATCTTACCTTGCGTGCCAATCGAGCTGTTTCCACCGCCGAGTTTCCAGGACAGAAACACCAGTTCGTGTTTGCGTTCCAGTTCGAGGATCGCTTTCTTCCGGATACTTGGATCGAACATTACCGTATTTGGGTCCACCGCGCCCTTGTACATGTTCATCACTTCTTTTCGCAGATTGGTGTTCTCTGCGCTGACGACGAGTTCCATGAGCATGAGCGAGATGTATTCGCCAATTTTTGCCTTGTCCATGTATTCGGTCAGACTGGAACGAATGGTACGAAGGATCGAATCGAAGCCATCTGCATCGCGGAATTTGGTGATAATGAACCACGTAAAGGGACGCAGATTATTCATGAATTTTTCGCTCAGGAGGAGCTGTATATTTTTTTCTTCGGGCAAAAGAGACGTATTCTTGTTGATGAAGGTATACAACGGGGACAAGATTTCCTGTTTGGCGGCTAAAATAATTTTTTCATTCTTTTTTAACACGGAACGGAGGAAATTCTCGTTTATATGGGTTTTTTCGTCAATAATATTGGCCGGATTGAGCCGGTTCCATTTTTTTATCACATCTGATGCCAAAATTTGATGAAAAATATAGGAATCGTACTGACGATAGAGAACCGAGTAGACGATGAGCTTGGACAGGTCCATGGTTTCCTGGCGGGAAGTGACGAATTCGGGCTTGGATATCTCTATTTTCGAAATATAGTCTATAAGTAGCAGCCGCTGCACGGTGGACGGAGTGAACTGATCGAGCGAAATACCGTATTCCTCGACATTGTCTGCAAGCTTGAATTTGAGAAGTTTTTTGTTCTGCCGGATAAAAAAATTGGAACCTTCTTCGGTAAGGATAATTTTCAGAGGCAGGCTGAGGCTTGTCTTTCTTTCACCGGCTGCCATGCATATCCCCTTTTTTTAACATATCTCATTATATACCATATCAATTTTATTTTACAAGCTAATTCTTTGGCTGGTAGTCTGACACGCTATACTTGACGGCTCTGCCGTATACCCCTATTGTTAAAAGATATGAACTGCCGGAAAAATTTCTTCCTTTTCTTACTGCTCCTTGCGGCAGCTCTGACCGCGCCGCTCTCGGCGCAGGCGGAAAATCGCTCCTGGCACTTTGGACCCGACACGGGGCCAGTACTGGTATTCACCACTCCAGCCGCTGACAACAGCACTGCAGAAGCTGCACTGAAAAATTTTGCCGCACGACTAGAAAAAAGCCCGCCGGAAATACGCGTAAGTGTCATCATCACTGAAAACGATCGGACTGATCTTCCCCCTGAAATTCGGGGCGAGTATCCGGAAGGCACAAACAAGGTAATATCTCTTCTGGAAGAACAGGAATCAGGCGCAGTTATCCTCCTCAAACCCGGAAAAACAGACTCGGTACTCATACAGAATGGAGTAAAGGGACGGACGGCGCCCCGCTGGATTTTGGAGGCGGTGACACAGAACCTCGAAGCAGCCCGGATTGCTGCCGATCTCGAAGAGGATCGGCTTCCACTGTACCGAATCGGCTGGATACCTGAAGATCCGCTTCTTGCTGCCTACCTCAACGCAGATATTCCTGCACTCATCCTGGAAACCGATGCCAATCTCGACAGCGTATTGGCTGGCCTCGTCACAGCCTTCGAAAGTGGCATTCCGTCCAGCGGTGACCGTCATTTTTTAGTGTGGAAAATTGCGGGCCGCTTTGTGTTCGCAGGAGAAGGCACCCTTGTTATCGCCATATTGTTTGCCTCGGCAGCAATCCTTTTTTTCCTGTTTGTGTTCAGTTTTCTGCTCGGAAAAAAAAGCGACCAGCGCCTCAAAGACCTTGTACATGTGTGGTGGCTCCCCTTCCTGTATCTGGGAGTTAATATCATCTGTCTTTCCATCGGGGGAACTCTCGTATCGTACCTGTTCAGCTTCCGTTTCGGTAACGCGGAGTCCTGGGTTCTCGTGCCCGGTCTCGCGCTCGCCGGCAAACTTATTATCTCCTGGTTTTTTATCACCCTTGTTATCTCGTTCAACCAACTTATACGTTTTCCCGATGACAACTTTATCTACGGTTATATTGCGAGTGTCGTATGCCTGATCAATCTCTTTCTTTTTTCGTCACTCGATTTTTCACTATCGCTCCTTTTTCTGTCGGTTTACTGCATCTCGTTCGCTGTGTATCATTTGCGGCATCCAGTATTCCAGCTCATCGGCGTCATCGTACTGTTTCTTCCTTTCTGGCCATATGTCCGTGCCCTCGCCGCAGGCGGATCCGAAGCGATCCTGCCGCTGTACACGGGTACGGATACATGGACTCTCCTCATGGCGCTATTCGCAATGCCGTTCCAGCTTTTTCTGTCGCGCTTCTTCCATACCGTAGGCGTTTTCGGGCGCAAGGCAAAATTCTATTTACCCGTAAACTTGATGCTCGTTTTTTTAATCACCATATCCTTTACCGGCGTGCTTCTTTTTTATCCGGCTTGGTCAGAAAAAAAACCGCTTACAGTGCCGGTCCGCCAAACCATCGACGCCTCGGGTAGCCGTCTGGACGTGAAACCTCCGGTAGAGCTTTCGAATCTCGTGATCTGGACCGACAGTACCATCGCATCCGCTCCCGACCTTCCCGGTGATCCTGCCCGATTCCTTGGCCTAACAACTGCCTCCAAAAGATTTCTCGAACGCCAGCTTGTGACCGTTTCGGTAAATCCTGCGCTGAGTGCCCAAAAAATAGAAGTGACTGTCACGAGCGAAAACGGATTTTCAGTCTATGATGCTTCCTTGCCCTACGAACTTCGCAAAGCAGGCCAGGAAAGCTTTTTTGCCTCGGGGGAAAATCCGAAGATTCCTTTCAGTTTCACTTTTTCGTCGGATCTCGATTCTCAGCTAAAAGTAACAGTACGTCTGTGGACCCGCTCCAATCCCTGGGGAATAACGGTAACCAACAAGGACCTCGTGCCAGATTATTTGTTGGATGTCGTACAGACTGTGGACGTGCCTCCGGCCACTTTTCCCGGCGGCGCATAGTGAGCCAAACTCCCGTCTTTTTTCATGTCGATCTTGACGCATTTTTCGCCTCGGTTGAACAGCTGGATAATCCTGCGTACCGGGGAAAACCGGTCATCGTTGGCGGCGAAATAGGAAAGAGAGGCGTCGTATCAACCTGCTCCTACGAAGCACGAAAATTCGGCGTACATTCGGCCATGCCCATAAGCCGAGCAGTAGCCCTCTGCCCCGGTGGCATCTACGTGCGAGGACGGATGCACCGTTATCATGAAAAATCGCGCGACGTGATGCACATATTCGAAACCTTTTCTCCTGCGGTGCAGCAAATGTCTGTCGACGAAGCCTTTCTCGATATGAGCGGAACAGCTCGCCTTTTCGGCCCTCCGGAAGAAACGGCCTTTAAACTGAAACAGTGCGTTTTTGCCGAAACCGGACTCACCGTTTCGGCAGGGGTTGCATCAAATCGATACATAGCAAAAATCGCTTCAGGACTACGGAAACCTGACGGGCTTGTTGTCGTGCCTTTCGGGGAAGAAGCCGCGTTCATGGCAGAGCTCAGGTTAAAGGATGTGTGGGGCGTCGGGGAAAAAACACGTAATCGCCTTGAGGATGCGGGCCTTTCCACCGTCAAGTCCATTCTATCCTGTTCGGAGGCTATGTTGCAGGGATTGCTCGGGCAGGCAGGTGGCAGTTTTCTGCATTCGGTTATCAGGGGAATCGATGCTGGAATCTTTACCGGAGAAACAGCAAGCCGTTCGATCAGTAGCGAGCAAACCTTCGAATATGATCTCGACGATATTGCAGCTATCGAAACCGCCCTCCTCGAACTTGCCTCCGATATAATGTTTCGCCTGCTGGACGAAAAACAATCAAGCCGCACGATACATCTCAAAATTCGATATAGCGACTTTCGCACTGTTTCGATCCAGGAAACGGTTGACCATACCATAAACGATACAGGAGAGCTGTACGACCTTGCCAGAAATCTCTTCCTCAAAAAATACGACCGCTCGGGTCCGGTTCGCCTCCTCGGCGTGGGCGTACACAATGTGGCTGCGGGCTCCGATCCGGGTCAGATGGATCTATTTGATACGGGCGACTCAGTACGGAAACGGAAAGTTGAGGAAGCAGTGCTCGCCCTTGCGCACAAGCGTGGAAAAAAACTGGTCACCCGCGCCCGGCTTATTCCTCCCCGGGGCAGGAACGAATCATGAAGCGCGTACGGCTATTCGTTCTTTCCGCGCTTTGCGCCAGTTTACTTTTTCCGCTGTATGCTCAGGTTCCGGAACTACCCGAAGGACTCGATCCCGAAGCTGCCTTTCTTGCGCGCCTCAGTGGGCTTTTCAGGGCGGAAGATCCCACTTCCATTTATGACTTCGACGTATATGACGAAAAAGTGGAATTCATTCTTGACGGTTCCTGGGAAACACGGCTCGACGGGGCACTCAGCATCTCGTTTGATGGGGAATCACCCGTGATCGCGATCGTACCGCCCGTCTTCAGTCAGACGGTTGACCTTTCTTCCTGGGTGTTCATCAACAAAACCTGGTATTTCGAGTCAAATTTTACGGAAAAATTCACCAAAAACACCGTAGCTGCAGGCTATATCGGTAACGACGAAACCCCGGTGAAGCATGTACGCCTTGGCAATTCGGGCATCACCTTTCCCGGAATCTATCCCTTTGTACGTGTGGGCGGCGGCACAGCTATCGCGCCGGGCATCATGGGAACCTTCGCTGGCGACTCCTGGAATGCGGACGCAATCGTCCGCTACGACGCCGCAGCCTCCCGGCTGTTAGTCCTTTCCGGCATGAATGAGGTGACAGACACCCTCGTTCCGGTGACCGCCCTTACCTCCGGCAAATGGTTCGTCCTTCCCGACGCACCGGTGACCGGCTCCGTTTCGGTATATGTCACTGACGACGAAGGAACCATCCGCGAAACGAATGGCCGAAGGTGGCGCGAACTGAATGCCGCCGAGTTCCGCGTCTACGGA
>JBBRWY010000066.1:0-14471 GCA_038248875.1 Treponematales bacterium | reverse complement strand
GCCTTCCAGACCTACAATAACACTAGCTACTTCGGCCCGATCCTAAAACCGGAAGCGGGCGCTTATTTTCAGTATTCGCCTGAATGGTCGTACGGGGCCAGTCTCGGCTGGAACATAATTCCACAATGGTACAAGGACGGCGCAAACAACCGCACCGGCAACATTCTCGAGGCAATCCTTAGCGTCCGCTACCATTTCTGATGCAAAACAGGAGTCATTCATGAACACACGCAAGCAAAACGACACCATGTCGAAACATATACTACTCACCGTGGCGGCTCTGCTCGTCGCAGGCCTCTTTCTCGCAGGCTGCTCAAACGAACCGATTTTTGCCGCCATCGAAAAAGAAGTCAAACTAAAAGATCCCTCGGTCCGCGGCACCATAACCTCGCTCGTAACCGTCGGTTCCGATCTGTACGTCACCAACGGCCGTATCTATAAACGCACCGGCGGCTCAGGCGATTGGAATCAAATCAGCATGCCCGATTACCGATGCACCGAAGTAGCAACAGATGGAACAGACCTGTACGGGCTTTTTCAGGATGAACACTACGATATAACCGATGTGTACCGTTTTGACGGAACCATTTGGACGGCCGTTACGGATGTTGCAGGGATAAAAAAAATAAGTAGCGGTGATGGACAAGTTTTCGGATTTACCGGAAGCGGTTCTAGCTGGAATGCATACACCATAACAGGAACGACCGCATCCGCTATCGGAGCAGCAACTGGAATAGCCTTGCCCGTCGGGAGCGCTGGAGATTGCTTCGCAACAACAACCGGTGTCTATAACATCGTAGGAACCCTGCTTACCGGAAGCCCGACCGCATCAATTACGGGCATTACCGCGGGCGGAGCAAATATTTTCGTACTTACATCCGCAGGAACCGTCTATCCCTTCGTGGGAGGAACAGCACTTGGCCCGACGGAAACCGCCACGGTCAGCACCCCAGCAACTGGAATCGCCTATCTAGCAGGAACAAAAAAGCTGCTTCTCGTCAGCGGGGCTGAAGGATATGGAGAAATCACAACAGATGGTTCAGGCGTTCTCACGGGGACGCTATCACCCGGAGACTCAAGTGCATCTTCTATTTCCACCTCAGCTCAGTCCCAATACGAAAGCAGCCTTGACCAGTGGAACCTGCATTCTATTTTTGCGGTTGCGGCTCCTGGACCAGTTCCAGCAGGCGATTCGTATGTCGTCTATGCGGGCGTGTATGATACGCGATATGACGGACTTTGGGGATACTATTCGACCTCACAGCAGGAATGGAACCGGGAATAATTGCGCATTCTTACAAAAAAGAGGTAGTCCTGGTGGATTTGTTCGGGAAATCGGAGAAGGGACAACATGAACCGTTGGCCGCTCGCATGCGGCCGCGGAACCTCGACGAGTATATTGGACAAGACCACATCATTGGACCCGGCCGACTCCTCAGACGGGCCATACAGGCAGACCAGCTTACCTCGGTCATATTCTACGGACCACCCGGCACGGGAAAAACCACCCTTGCCCGGGTCATCGCCAATCACACCAAAAGCAACTTTGTCACCCTCAATGCGGTATTATCCGGAGTCCAGCAGATACGCGAATCCGTCGCTGTCGCGGAAGAACACCGAAAACTCTATGGTAGACGGTCGATTCTCTTTGTCGACGAAGTGCATCGATGGAACCGCGCCCAACAGGACGCACTCCTCCCCTGGGTAGAAAACGGCACCATCGTATTGATCGGCGCTACCACGGAAAACCCCTTTTTCGAAGTGAACAAAGCACTCGTCAGCCGGAGCCGTGTATTCCAGTTGAAGGGACTTACCGCGGAAGACCTCAAAAAAGCAGCACTCGCAGCACTTGGCGACCGGGAACGGGGATACGGCAGATGGAACGTCTCGTTTACTGATGGAGCCCTTGAACACCTCGTGAACACCGCCTCGGGCGACGCGCGAAGCCTTCTTAACTCACTCGAACTGGCCGTCGAATCCTCGGTGCCGGCTTGGCCACCCGCTGATGGTACAGAAATCGTCATAGACATGAAAACAGCCGAAGAAAGCATCCAGCAAAAAGTGGTGCTCTACGACCGGGACGGCGACTATCATTATGACGTAATCAGCGCCTTTATAAAGTCGCTGCGCGGACGGGACCCCGACGCTGCGATGTACTGGCTGGCCCGCATGATTGCAGCGGGCGAAGATCCCGGTTTTATATTCCGGCGCATGCTCATCTCCGCCTGCGAGGACACGGGGCTTGCCGATCCCCACGCCATCACTGTCGTCGAAAGCTGTGCCGCGGCCTTCGACCGGGTGGGCTTACCCGAAGGCCGGTATCACCTGGCGCACGCTGCGCTCTACCTTGCGACAGCTCCCAAATCGAACAGCTCTATGGCTTTTTTCGATGCACTTGCATCGATCGAGAAAGAAGACACCGAGGTACCAAACCACCTGCGGGACGGAAACCGCGATGCCGAAGGTTTCGGCCATGGACAAGGCTACATCTACCCGCATTCGTACCGTGAGCACTGGGCGGCCCAACAATATCTGCCCGATGAACTCGTTGGCAAAGTGTTCTACACACCTTCTGTGCAGGGCTATGAAGGAAAAATCCGCAACGAAGTGCTAACCCGCCGGGAACTCCAGATAGCTGCAATAATGGAAGATAGCGGCAGCGGCGCGTTACAGGCCCAAACGGGCGAAATCCTGACCTTCAGCCCCGGCGGCACAAAACGAGATGAATGGACAAAACGCCTCGACTCGGGAAAATCGGACACCTTGCTTGAAATTAGAAACCGTCTGATGGATCTGGCAGAAATCAGACGCCACTTTCGTGTGCTCGTTTCTGGTGCCGACGACGGACTCCTTATATGGGAAGCAAGCCGCCGTGCACCCGAAGGACTGTCGGTAGGATTTTGTCGTTCAGAAACTGCCAAAGAAACGCTCGAGCAATATGCATCCACCCTCGAAGAACTAGATCGGCCACAGCTCGTTTCTTCTATAGAAGCTATTCCTGATATTCCGTACGACCGCATCCTCGCCCGCGATCCGGCTACCACCGCAGATGAAATCTGCATCTTTGTTGCCGAAGCATCCAAACGGCTCGCTTCCGACGGTGAAATCGTTTTTTCGGCCCGCATTCCTGCAAAGGGCATGCGGCTATCTCGTCTTTTACAAGAAACCGATCCACTGAGAACTGCTGCCGAACAGGCAGAAAACAGTCTTTATTCGGATCCCGCAAACGCACTCTTTTCGTGGGACGAATCGAACCTCTCTACCATGCTAACCGAGAAGGGATGTACCAATAGCTGTACTACAGCACTCTTACGCGAAAAAAGGCGCGTCCCGAAACTGGATCTCCATCGATGGCTTGATCCTGCATCGTCAGCCTACGGCAAGACAATCTCGGCTTCCCTTGGCGCCGTTCAGTTCGACCTGTTCACCAAAAAGCTGGAATCAATCATCCGTAACGGCCCTGTCGACTGGGAATTCGAAATAGCTTTTTGTCGGGTTGCTATTATACAAAATAAATTGAAGTAGTGTACAATATAAAGTATAATCGATTGGAAGCACAAAAAGATGATCAAATAAATGTCCATTTCCGAAACCAGAAAGAAAATAACGTCACTGGAAGAAGACTTGTCCTTTGAAGATACGATTTCCATTACCAATAACGGTAAAGAGATATTTGCCCTGTTACGATGGGATACCTATGAAAGTATTGCGGAAACACTGGAAATTATGTCGGACGAAAGAACACTAGCAGACTTAAAAAACGGGCTGCAGCAATTACAGGACAATGAACTCATAGATTTTGAAGATTTCAAGAAGATGGTGCATGTATAAGATCAAGCTGACAAAAATAGCGGTAGAAAATCTAAAAAAAATCGAGTCAAGAATATAACACCAGATTATTAAAAAAATTGAATTATTGAAGGTTGAACCGTTACTTTCTGGAAAACCGTTAAAGGGTCCATTAAAAGAGTATCGATCAATACGAGCAGCCGGACAGAGATACCGGATAATTTACAAAGTTCAGGAAAGCGAAATAATCGTTATTGTTGTTGTTGCAATCGGAATCAGAAAAGCCGGTGACAAGAAGGATATTTATAAATTGATGAAAAAATATATACAAATCGGTCTGCTGGGAAAGGACGAATAAAACATTGGCTTTCAATCCTGTGTGCACAGGGAATTTATATGAAAAATGTTACCTATTAGCCAAATTCGCCTGTCGTGAGTATCCTTGACCATCCAGTACAATGACGTCTATCATTATACCGTAATCGGTAACTTGTTCTGTCCGAATATTGTTTTTCTTTCTATAACAAATAGAGCCTCTTGCAAAAGTCGGTTACTTTTGCAAGAGGCTCTTGGAGAATTCCAACAAGTCTTTGTAAAGCAACAACTTGTTAGAATTCTCCACCTACATTATTGGTTGATCTTGCAAAACTTTCTAAGTTTTGCAAGATCCTCGATACACTTGCATTACTGAATTGGAGGCTATTTTGAAAAGAAACGCTTTGATCAGAGGTTTGACCGGATTTGCCGGCATCTGCCTGCTTCTGGCTTCGTGCGCGAGTACACCGTATGTCCAAAAGGAAGCAGGAGTACTCAAACTCGTAGGGTTAATAAATGAAGGCAAGGTGAACCAGGTTGAAGGCCTGAGCCATACGCCGTTTGTACTTGATACCGAAACGCTGTATTTGGAAAGCGACGTGGCTACAATGTGGAAAAATCTGAAAACAGCGTCCTTCGCAATGACTGATGCCACATTCGAGTCGACAAAACCAGTAACTACCGATTCCTACAAGATTTTCGCCGACACCTATGACATGAAAAACTACTTTACCAAGTATACCGGTGCCAACACGTCGGTCGTGACGGTCGAAACCGGCGATGGCAGGTATTATCTTCTTCTTGACCGCAAGGTAAAGGGCTATCCCCGGATTCAGGGACTGAAAGGACCGGTTAAATGATAAAATTGAATGTCAAACTGTTAAGTGCGGTCTTGTTTCTAGCCGCAGGAACGATGCTTTCGGGCTTTGCGCAGAAAGCGAACATCACGTATGTTGAGGGCACGTCGAATATCAAGTCGGCTGCAGGGAAACTCCGCGTGGCTGATTTCGGAAGCACGGTAACCTACGGCGAGTCGGTGATCACCGGTAAAGACGGCCTCGTGGAAATGGTTCTCGAGAACGGCAGTACCATAAAGGTGACGCAAAACTCGGTTTTCGGCTATTCGAGCACAGGAACGGGAGCAAACAGCCGAACCGTTCTTGCGACGACCGCCGGAAAGGTGTCCTATAAATTGAACAAAGTCGCCGGTAAGTCGCCCGTCATCCAGACCAACAGTATGGTAGCCGGTGTCCGCGGCACCGAGTTCGAAGTCTACGCCGGCCGCGACGGCTCTGTCCTCCTCGCCGTTACCGGTGGTATCGTCGACGTCGAGTCGCAAGGCAAAATGGTATCCCTCGAGAAGAACGAAGCCGTAGAAGTAACCCCCGGCCAAGCCCCCGGCGAAAAGTACGTCTTCCTCGGCCGCGAAAAAGACTTCAGCAGCTGGAACCAAGGCAAAATGGACGAATTCTTCGCAAATCCAGTAGCCGGCCTCGCCAAAGTGGAAGAGCAACTATCAGATTACAAGTCAAAGCTGGAAGCCCTAAAAAAACCGTATGAAGATTCTACCGCCGCATGGACGGCAATTACCGAACAGTACAAGAAACTTCTGGCAGCCGACGACAAGGAAGCCATCAAGGCCTTCCAAACTGAAAAACTCTTCCCTGCGCAAGATCAACGCGCAACTCTCATCCTCAATATCCGCTACCATGCACTCAACTACCTGTCGGTACGCCGATTTGTTGTTTCGAACATGTATATGGAGATGAAAAGTCGCTATCCAGTGAATCAACCAAAAGACGTGCAGAAATTCTTTACCAACCATTCGGAAATGCTCACGCGGTACGAAGCAAACATTGTACCTGAATTAAACGAAAACGATTATTAATGGAGGATTAATATGAAGAAATACACAGGAATTCTTATTGCTACCTTATTACTTGGACTCATCTTTGTAGTGACTGGCTGTCCCCAGAAGGTTGAATCGGTAAGCGCAAGCGAACGGATGGCCATGTTCAGGGATGATTTAAATGCTGGTAATCTTGGTAACCTGAAGGGACATACACATCCACTCACAGTATCCTACGCACTGGCCAATACTGCATACTGGGCGGTTATTTTCCCTTTAACTGGTAATTTAACTTACACCATGTCAGGTAACTCTGCAACTGCAATCAGAAATGGTATCGCTTATACCTTTGACCTAAAAGAAGATGTTAAGGATGTGTACAAGATTTACAAGATAGTAAACACCACAAGTAGTAGCACAGTTTTCCAATAACCCCTCTCTTTCCTGCCCCAGAGATTGGAGCGGTATAAAAGACCCGCCCGGGTTTGGCTGGGCCGGATTCGTGAGAATCCCGGCTGAGTTAGGCAGGAGGCGGGTTTTTTATGGAGCGGAAAGAGCGGTGCGAAAATGCGGTATTCCGGATTTTCGCAGGGGCCCTGAGGACACTTTTATAATTCAAGTCACACTTTTTTCCGTTGCCCCTTGATTCAGGCCTTTTATATCGGTATTATCCTCGTATTCAGTTGAGGAGCATACGATGAAACTCATTTTTTTGGGTCCGCCCGGAGCAGGGAAGGGAACACTTGCGGCTCTTGTAGCAGAAACTTATAAAATACCGCATATTTCGACCGGAGAGATTTTCCGCACGGCGATTCATGAAAAAACGCCGCTCGGCTTGAAAGTTCAGTCGGTGATCGACGCAGGACAACTCGTCAGCGACGACATTACCATCGAACTCGTCCGCGAACGCCTGTCCAAAGACGACACCAAAAAAGGATTTATCCTCGACGGATTTCCCCGTACACTACCCCAGGCCGAAGCTCTAGATACAATTGTACGAATTGAACGCGCCGTAAACCTCGATATTTCAGATAAGGAAGTAGTAGCACGCCTTTCCGGCCGCCGCGTCTGCAAAAACTGCAACCAAAACTATAATGTCACCTTCATGCCGCCCAAAGTTGAAGGCATTTGCGATAAATGCGGTGGAAACCTCTTCGTGCGCGAAGACGACAAGATAGAGGCTATCATCAAGCGACTCGAGGTGTACCGGTCGCAGACAGCACCTCTTATCAGTCATTACCAATCCCGCTCCAAATTGACGAATATCGACGCACGCCCCTCAAGCGCCCAGGTTCTCGTCAATTTTAAGGCCGAGTTTCCGCTACCCTAAATACCGGTCGAGCGGAACTTGATCAAAATACGTTTCCAGCAAACCCCTGATTTCGTCGGGGGTTTTTGCATTTTGGATGCGCATTTTGATATGATGGGCAAAACTGAAATTGTCGCAGTAATAAAAGAAAAACCGATGCGCGCGGGACAAGTGAAATTCGGGCGGCTGGCTCGTCTTGAGGTTTTCAAGGAAAAAGGATGCAACCTCGAGATGGTCAATACGCGAGGTTTCAGTCGCGGGCGAGGTTTCAGTCGCGGTGGCGGTTTCAGACGCGGGCGAGGTTTCAGACGCGGGCGGGGTTTCAGACGCGGTGGCGGTTTCAGACGCGGGCGAGGTTTCATTCGCGGTGGTGGTTTCAGACGCGGGCGGGCGCTGGCCGTGTGAGCGGATGCCGGCAAAGATCCAGGGTTTCTGCACCGCGGCACGACCGATCATAAGGCCTGCACAGGGATGGTCGTTCATGAAAGCCCAAGCATCTTCGGGGGAATCGATGTCGCCGTTTCCGTACACGGGAATGGACAGATCACGAGCAAGGCGAGCGACGTATTCGCGGCGGGCCGGACGCCCGTATTTATCCTTACGGACGCGGGGATGCAGGGTAATCAATTCGACACCCTCGTCGATAAGCATGTTGCAAAAGGCCAGAAGTCGCGGATAATTTTCGTCTTCGCCAAGACGCATCTTGACGCTCAGGCGGAAGGGCTTTGTAGGGCGGCCGAGTACGCCGCCGCGTTCGAGTACGGCACGGCGGTCGAGTTCGGCGCGAACTTGTGCGACGAGGGCGGCGGCTTCTGAGGGAGGTTTGAGCATCCAGGCAATGCCCGCACCGAAACGTGCGATGTCGGGGGCAGAACAGCCCATATTGAGGTCAACCCCGATCCCACCAATCTGCGAAAGCATGCCGGCAGCTTGTGCCATGGGGCCCGCCGTGCTGCCAGTGAGTTGCCAGACCATCTTTTCGGGAGCCGGAGCGGTGCGGACGTACCATTTTTCGAAACAGCCGTCAGCAATAAACGTGGGAGCGTGGATCATCTCGGAAAAATATTCGTCTGGATCGCCGTAGCGGTGGATCAGGATGCGTAGGGCTTCGTGGCTGAGAGTTGCCATCGGGGCAAGGACCAATTTCATGACATGATTGTAGCAGTTTAGGACAGTTGTAAAAAGGGGAAACCTTGTCTATACTCAGAATCAACTTATAGAAAACGACTGGAGGCTATCATGAAAGCACATGCTATAACCGAAACCGTCTTTGCCATACATGCGGATATCAAGACGGCATCACGGTTCGAAGGAATCTGGCCGATTCCGCACGGCGTCACACTCAATTCATATATCGTTAAAGGCGAAAAAACAGCGCTTATAGATCTTGCAAAGGACTGGGCCGGTTCCATCGCACAATTTGATAAACAGCTCGATTCATGTGAAACCTGTTTCGAAAAAATCGATTTTGTGGTACTCAATCATCTCGAACCTGACCATACCGCCTTTATATCCGAGATCCGAAAACGGAATCCAGGCGTACAAATCATTTCATCCGTCAAAGGAATCGCCTTTGTTCGGAACTTCTTCAAAATAACTGACAATCTCCGCGAAGTAAAAACAGGCGATACCCTCGATCTCGGCAACGGAAAGCTCCTCGAGTTTTTCGAGACGCCAAATGTCCACTGGCCGGAAACGATGATGACCTTCGACCGCACTGACCGTATCCTGTTCAGCTGTGACGCGTTCGGCTCCTTCGGCACCCTTGGGGACCGAATCTTCGACGATGAATTTACTGCAGAAGAGCACGCCTTTTATGCACAGGAAAGCCTCCGCTACTATGCAAATATTATTTCAAGCTTTAGCACCTTCGTACTCAAAGCTATCGAAAAACTCGCCCCGCTCGACATCGCCGTCGTAGCCCCGAGTCATGGTATTGTATGGCGCAGAAACCCGGCAGAGATAATCAATCGATACGCGAAATTCGCGGGATACAACACTGGATCTTCCTGCGAAAAAGAAATCTGCATAGTCTGGGGCTCAATGTACGGCTACACAAAGGCAGGACTCGACGCAGTCATAGCAGGAATCGAGGCCGAAAAAGTCCCCTACACTATCCATCAGGTTCCCGAAACGGACGCGTCATTCATACTAGCGGATGCGTACAAAGCCAGCGGACTCGTGCTCGCTATGCCAACCTACGAATACAAGATGTTCCCCCCGATGGCGCAAATTCTCGATCTATTCGAGCGCAAACACTTTACCGGCAAGAAAGCACTGCGTATAGGCAGCTGGGGATGGGTCGGCGGCGCGAAAAAGGAATATGAGGAAAAAATCGCCGGGCTTAAATGGACGAGTGTCGAATCATACGAATGGCAGGGTGTCGCATCAAAGGAAGACCTTACCGCACTCAAGGAAAAAGGACGCGAACTCGCCCGACTCGTCAAGGCTTAAAAACGCACCCGCAACCTAGGGGTATAAACCAAATCTTCTTGCCGAAATAGGGCAAAAAGTATAGATTCAACCAGACTTGCAACGTACAGGAGACACTATGCTGAAAGCACTTGAAAAAAATATGAAATGGCAGGGCCGAAAGGGTCCGGTAGTCCTTGTCATCATGGACGGAGTCGGATACGGAAAATATACTGAAGGCGACGCAGTTGCGGATTCGCGGATGGACGCCTTTAATGCGATGGCAAAAATCAGCCCCGTTACAAAACTCCGCGCCCATGGAACGGCGGTTGGACTTCCTTCGGACGACGATATGGGCAATAGCGAGGTCGGCCACAACGCGATCGGTTGCGGCCGGGTATTCGCGCAGGGCGCCAAACTGGTTACCGCCTCTATCGCAACCGGTGCGATGTTTACCGGCGATACCTGGAAGAAACTGACAGAAAACGTCAAGAAAAACAACTCGAAGCTCCACTTCATCGGACTCTTCTCGGACGGAAACGTCCATTCCCATATCGACCATCTTAAAGCAATGCTCGAGCGGGCAAAAAAAGACGGTGTCAAAACAGCGCGAGTGCACACCCTGCTTGACGGCCGTGATGTAGGCGAAACAAGCGCGCTCGACTATATCGATCCCTTCGAAACATACCTTACGGGTCTGAACGACGGAAAACCGGGATCAGCCGGAATCGACTATCGCATCGCCTCGGGCGGCGGTCGCATGTTTATCACGATGGACCGCTATGGCGCCGACTGGTCCATGGTCGAACGCGGCTGGAACGTACATGTGCTCGGAAAAGGTCGCCAGTTCGCCTCCGCACACGAAGCTGTCGAAACCTGGCGTACAGAAATCCCCGGCATTATCGACCAGGACCTCAAGGAATTCGTCATCGCCGAAAATGGCAAACCGGTCGGCACGATCGAAGACGGTGACTCGGTGATTTACTTCAACTTCCGCGGAGATCGCGCCCTCGAAATGACTGCTACCTTCGAAACCGGCACAGAATTCGACAAGTTTGACCGTGTCCGCGTTCCCGCCGTTCAGTATGCAGGCATGATGGAATACGATGGCGACCTCCATATTCCCGCTCAGTACCTCGTCACCCCGCCTGCTATCGACCGCACCATGGGCGAATACCTGTGCGCTTCTGGCGTCCGCTCGCTCGCGATCAGCGAAACCCAGAAATACGGCCACGTTACCTATTTCTTCAATGGAAACAAACTGGGCAAATTTGACGAAAAACTGGAAACCTATGTCGAAATCAAGAGCGACGTTGTTCCCTTCGAACAGCGCCCCTGGATGAAATGTGCCGAAATTACCGACTACGTGCTTGATGCAATCTCGTCCGGCAAATATGACTTTATCCGTCTCAACTTCCCGAACGGTGATATGGTCGGCCACACCGGTATCTATCAGGCGGTCATCTGTTCGATGGAAGGCATGGACATCCAGCTCGGGCGCCTCCGCAAGGCAATAACTGCCGCCGGCGGTATCATGGTGCTTACCGCCGATCACGGAAACGCGGACGATATGTTCGAACATGACAAGAGTGGCGCGGTCAAGATCAAAAAAGACGGCAATGCTCAGGCAAAAACCAGTCATTCGCTCAATCCGGTTCCCTGCGTGATCTATGATCCATCCGGAAAAGGCGAATACAAAAGCGAGTTGAAAGAAGGGCTTGGTATTTCGTCTCTCGCGGCTACCTGCATGGAACTGCTTGGATGGCAGGCTCCATCAGATTACGATCCATCCGTATTGGTATACAAATAAAGTGACCGAAATAGAAATGAAGGCACATGTAGCCGATCCGTCCGAAACGGAAAAGCTCATCCGCGCCTTCGCCTCCTTCCGTTCGGAAACAGTCAAAAAGGACTGTTACTGGACGGCGGGCGGTGGAATGGAACATACCAAACAACTAAAAGTGCGCATCCGTGAAGAATCCGCCGTTGACGATTCAGCGGGCCAAACCGTCGTCACCTACAAACGGAAAGAGTTTGCCGGAAATGTCGAAGTAAACGACGAAAAGGAATTTACGGTAGATAACCGCGCCGATTTCGAGGCACTGCTCGGCGACCTGGGGTTTGCGCCAGCAATCAGCAAGGAAAAACAGACCAAGACGTTCGATTGGACCGCTGTCGATGGGACTGCAGTCGGCATCGAACTGTCTGTGGTAGGGGCGCTTGGCTGGTTTATCGAAATTGAAATTCTTGCAGACTCACCCGATAGCGCGAAAATCGCACACGCACGGGACCTCGTCCGCTCGACACTCACCCGCTGCGGAATCCCCGAATCTGCCATCGAGACACGATTCTACACCGACATGCTCGCGGAGCTTACTCAACCACGCTGATCGTTGCCGACGATGCGTCCGGCCCGGACGTGGTTTTTACGATGACTTTTCGATGCCAGTTTCCGAAAAAATAATAGAGTACGGTTCCGATCATGCCGACGAGAAAGCCGATATCAATTGACCACCAGATGCCACTCGTGCCGAGGGACGAAGAGAGGATGAACGCGAGCGGAATGCGGACAATCCACATCGCGGTAAGCGTCATGAGCATGGGAAACACAGCTTCCCCGGCCCCGCGTATCACGCTACCGAAAATAAACATCACCGCCTGGGCGATATAGGCGAACGCGACAATGCGCAGATATTCGAAACCGATGCGAATCACTTCGCCGTCATCACTGAACAGCATGATGAGCCGGTCGCCCGAAATCACCAGTACAGTAGCTATCGAACCGGTAATCGCAAGCGCGGCCAGAAGACCGTAACCGAGGCCGCGCCTGATCCGGTCTTTTCTTCCCGCCCCCAAGTTTTGTCCGGTAAATGTCGAAACGGCCATGCCAATATTCATAGCAGGCATTATGGTGAAGCTGTCGAGCTTCGCGGCCGCGGAAAAAGCGGCAGCGGGATTCGTGCCAAAGCCGTTGACCACGCCTGAAAGGGTCATGAGTCCTGCGCCAACAAGAGCCTGCTGGATGCCCGAAGGCAATCCGATTTTCAGTATTTCCGAAAACACTTCGCGGTCGAAAGAAAGCGCGCGGAAGTTGATTCTGAGCAGCGGATTGTTCTTGCGAAGATACAAAATTGTCCAAGCGAGGGACACACCCTGCGCGATCACCGTAGCAATTCCGACACCTGCAATGCCCCAGCCGAAATAAATAACGAACACGAGGTCGAGAATGATGTTCACAATTGTCGAGATGATCAGCGCATACAACGGAGTCTTCGAGTCGCCGAGTCCGCGCTGGATCGCAGCAAGAGCGTTGTAGCCGAAACTGACGAGGGAGCCGGCAAAAATGATGCGAAGATAGAGAACGGCTCCGTCAAACACATCCTGCGGTGTCTGCATGAGGCGCAGGATGAACGGGGCAAGCAGTATGCCGAGAACAGTGACTGCAAGAGAAAAAACAATCATGACCGTGATTGTCGTATCAATAACGGTACGAACCTTATCCATCCGTTTCGCACCAAAGTTTTGCGCTATCAGAATGTTACTCGCCATGCCAAAACCCATGACGAGTGCGACCGAAACGAACAGGATCGGAAAAGACTGGCCCACTGCGGCTAGCGCCTGCTTGCCGATAAATTTGCCGACTACGATACTGTCGACCATATTGTACATCTGTTGAAACACATTGCCGAAAAGCATCGGCAGGGCAAACAGAAGGATAACCTTTGCTTCATGGCCCTTGGTCAAATCTTTCATTGACTGGAAGGATAACTTGTATCCTTCCGCATGGTCAAGAAGCAGGTTTTTCCTTTTTTTTTAGTATTGGCTTATTCAAGCTCCACCGGTGCGTCGTTCTTCTCGCCGCCGGTCACAAAACCCATCACTACGAAAGCGAGCACGAAAAATACCGCGCAAAACAGGAACATCGAACGGTAGCCGGCGATGTCGATAAAAAAGCCGGAAAACGCGGGAGCGACGATAGCTGCGAGCTGAGAGAAGGTGTAGTAGAGGCCGGTGTATACACCGATATTGCTGTGATGGGCCATCTGCCAGAGCATTGGAAAGGAATTGGCAACAACCGAGATCCAAAAGACACCGAAACCGAACATCAGGGCCCAGAACACGAGTTTGAGTGTGGGTGCACTGGTACCGGTCAGTTTTCCAAAGGGTTCAAGAAAGAACACGCAGACAGTGAGGAATGCAACCGCGAGCAACGAAATTCGGATTACCCGGCGGCGGCCCCAGCGGCTCGCGGCATAGCCCATCGGGATGGCAGCCAAGGCCGAGGAAATCCCCACCATGCCCATAGCAAGCGGCCCCTGCCCTGTGGTCAGGTTGAAGGTGCGGATACTGAATTCGGTCAGGTAGGGTACCACGCCTTGATAGCCGACAAACCACAGAAAAAGGCTGACGAGCACCAGAAAACCGCTTTTATCCTTGGAAGTAAACACCATCCGGAGGCTGCGAAACAGCTCAACTTTTTTGCTGTCAGACTCGTCTGAGACGTTTTTTTCGCGCACGAAAATAAAGAGGAATACGACTGCCAAAAGAACAAAAAGCGCTCCGGCAGGAAAAGCGAGCCGATTTTTAGTAGCGCCGAGGAAGGGCAACACCATATCGACGTCCATGAGCCTCGCGAGGAACAGGGTCCCAACAATGGCAGCTATATTGCCCATCGTGTTGATAACCCCGTTTGCCTGTGAGCGGAATTGTCCGGGAATAGTGTCGGGCATGAGGGCGACGATCGGCCCTCGTGCCGATTGCTTGAACAAATTGAGAAATAAAAGAAGCACGACGAGG
>JBBRWY010000065.1:0-14782 GCA_038248875.1 Treponematales bacterium | reverse complement strand
GAACGGGGGGATGTCAAGCTTCAGTTTCCCGCCACTACACCGGAATTCTCTGTTGCAGTCGAGTACGTCGAGCCATGTGTCGTTGTCCCGTGCAAAACTGTCTACTGCCAGCGACAATGAAACGGGCTGTTCCGATGCATTTACCGCGATCAGTATTTCTTCTGATTCCGTCCAGCGTCTAAAAACCAACTGCTCGCCGGCGACGAGAACCTGACAGTATTCTCCCGATTGCAATGCAGGATGGTGAGCGCGAATTTCAGCAAAAATGCGAATGGCGTTTTCGAGAGCGACTGAATCTGTTTTCGGGATACAGGCAGCAGGAACGTCGCTACGTTTGCCCTGCTCGGACATGTCTTGTATGGCCGGCCGGAGAAGTGCATCGCTGCCGTTCTGTTTTTCACCTCGTAAACCCCACTCGCTGCCGTAATACACTGAAGGAATTCCGGGTATAGTGAACAAAAGACCATACAGAATAAAGAGATGGTTTTGATTTTTAAGTAAGCTCGCGACCCGGTTTACATCGTGGTTGTCGGCAAAATTATAAAGTATCATTGCCCGATAGATGCCTTCCTCTCCGAACTGCCGGTTGAGGCTCCATGCCAGTTCAAAAAGGTTCTGGTCGTTGAGACTGGACCACAGACCCTTGTACACCTCGTAATTAGTAACCGAGTCAAGCCTTCCTTCTGTGACCCAATTGCGATAATCGCCGTGAACTACCTCCCCCATAAGCCAGAAATCTGGTTTAATACTTGTGCAGAAACCGGAAAGCGCATCCATGAAGTCAGGATCGAGAACGTCTGCCGCATCGAGGCGTATTCCATCGATACCGAATTCCTCTATCCAGAGCTTGACTGCTCCAAACAGGTATTCTCGAACTTCGGGATTTCCAGTATTCAGTTTTATCAGATCATAGTGGCCACTCCAGCCTTCGTATGAAAAGGCGTCTCCGGCAGGACTCTGTTTACTGAAATCGACGTTCAAGAACCAGTCGCGGTATTTTGAATTTGCTCCGTTCTCCTGTAAATCCCGAAATGCGAAAAAATGTCTACCGGTGTGGTTCAGGACTGCATCGAGAACGGTTGAAATGCCTGCATCATGCAGGGCTTTGACTAATGCCGAGAGATCGGCGTTGGTGCCGAGTCTGCGGTCTACGTGGTAGTAGTCGAGTGTGTCATATCCGTGGGCTGTCGATTCGAAAAGCGGGCCAAGATATACTGCGGTGATGCCGAGGTATTTAAGATGTGGAATTATTTCCTGCAGCCTGACTAAACCAGTGCCTGCAGGAGATGTGAAATCGTTTCGCGCGGGGGCGCCACACATGCCGAGGGGATAAATGTGGTAGAAGAAGTTGCGGGAGATTGAGGCTTTCATTGGAGTTCCTTGGGGTTAAGTTGATACTATACCTACCGGTAGGTATACAGCAAGAGATTAAAAAAAACCGGAAAAATAAAACATTCAATGTATTTCCCCGGTACCAATTTTACGAGAAGATTCCGTGCATGAATTGATGGACAGCCCTATGAAGGGTTTCTTCGGTCAGTTCTATTTCTTTATTGAGCACCAACATCGCCCAGGTTCGTACCATTCCCTGAAAGGTTTCGCTGTAGGCTTTTTCTCTGCCCCGCATGTTGCCGTGTTCCGTGGCGGCCGCTATGAAAAGCTGTTCGAGACTGGAGTTGATGCTTGTTTTGAGTGGAAGACAAGCTGCATAGCCGGCATTGTCCGGGGCTGAAGCCGAAAGTGCGATATTGAAGCGATAAAAAGCCTGATTCGAAAGAGCGAAGTTGATCAGTTCGCGGGTGAGGATGGTCAGGTTCATGACAATATCATGATTGTACACTGTGCCCTGCTGAACGACGGTAAACATCTTGCCACCATAGAGTGCGAATATCGCATCAAGGAGGCCGCGTTTGTTTCCGAAATAATGATACAGGGTTGGTTTTGAGACGTCTGATTGATCGACGATCTCCTGAATGCCTACCGATTCATAGCCACGGATTGCGAAGAGATCGAGTGCTATCGTGAGGATATTTTCTCGGTTGCCGGTTTTAATTGGTTCCATATAAGCACTATACCGAACGGTAGGTATACAAGTCAACCCGTATACCTACCGTTCGGTATAGTAAAAGTCTTTCCCTAAAATTTTTACCCTTTATACGCCTGCTCGTGCACTCCGGCAACTGCACGACCCGAGGGATCGTTCATGTTTTTGAACGAAGCGTCCCATTCGAGTGCTTTCGCAGTACTACACGCAACGCTTGCCTCATATGCGACGGTACGAGCCGCACTCGATGACGGGAAAAATTCCTCGAAAATGGTTCGGTAGTAGTACTGTTCCTTGGTCATCGGGGGATTGATCGGGTATCTGTCTGCAGCCCGGGCGAACTGTTCATCGGTTGTTTTTTCTTCGGTAAGCTTCTTGATCGAGTCTATCCAGCTGTAGCCGACGCCGTCGGAAAACTGCTCTTTTTGGCGCCACACGATTTCTTCGGGTAGCATGTCTTTGAAAGCTTCGCGGAGCGCCCACTTTTCGATCTTGCCACCACCGGCCCGCCCGGACAGCTTGTCCGTGGGATTCATACGCATGGCTACATCGATAAACTCTTTATCGAGGAATGGAACGCGGCCCTCGACACCCCAGGCAGCGAGGGACTTATTTGCGCGTAGGCAGTCGTACAGATGCAGCTTTTCGAGCTTCCGTACGGTTTCTTCGTGCAGTTCTTTTGCGTTCGGGGCTTTATGAAAATAGAGATACCCTCCAAAAAGTTCATCTGAACCTTCTCCGGAAAGCACCATTTTGATTCCCATCGACTTGATCACGCGAGAAAGTAGGTACATGGGAGTAGAAGCGCGAATCGTGGTGATGTCATAGGTTTCGAGGTGATATATAACATCGCGAATAGCATCGAGTCCTTCCTGTACAGTGAAGAAAATCTCGTGGTGAACCGTTCCGATGAAATCTGCTGCCTTTCGCGCAGCGGCGAGATCAGGCGAGCCTCGTAAGCCTACGGCAAATGAATGGAGGCGCGGCCACCAGGCTTCCTGCGTATCGCCTGATTCAATACGCTTGGCGGCGTATTTTTGGGTGATCGCGGCAATAACCGACGAGTCCAGTCCGCCCGAGAGGAGGACGCCGTAGGGTACGTCGCTCATGAGTTGCCGTTTTACCGCCGCTTCGAGTGCGGTGCGGAGAGCGAGCAGGTCTGTTTTGTTATCCTTGACCGCGTCAAAGTTCGTCCATTCGCGGTTATACCAGGTGGTGGTCGTATCAGTCTTGCTGTAGTAGCTCGTACCCGGAAGGAATTCGCGAATTTCTGTGCAGATGCCTTCGAGCGCTTTTAATTCCGAAGCGACGTAAAAGCGGCCTTCATCATCCCAGCCCTGATACAAGGGAATAATGCCAATATGATCACGGCTGATAAGGTAGCAGTCGTTTTCGATATCATACAGGGCAAATGCAAAGATACCGTTCAAGTCTTCGAGAAAATCCGGACCCTTGTCGCGATAGAGAGCAAGTATAACTTCGCAATCGGACTCGGTAAGAAATTCGTATTTTCCTGAATATTTTTTTCTGATTTCTTTGTGGTTGTAGATTTCGCCGTTGACGGCAAGCGCGAGCTTGCCATCCTTGCTGAACAGGGGCTGATTTCCGGAAAGAGGATCGACGATGGCGAGCCGCTCATGGGCCAGGATGGCCTTTTCGCCCGAATAAATGCCCGACCAGTCGGGTCCGCGGTGACGAAGCGTTTTGCTCATTTTCAGGATCTGATTACGGAATGGCTCCGTATTTTTTTTGATGTCAAATGCGCCGACGATACCACACATAGCTCATTCCTCCTCAAGGGATCTTGTTGTTTTTGCCTGCACACAGCAGGTCCGCGAATCGCGTTCGTTTCCGAATATAAAAAAGCTTCCCGCGCATGACTGTACGCGGGAAGCTTCATTGCTTCCGGATATATCCAATCTACTTTAAATGATGGGTATGTTCAAGCAGTAAATTGCATAAATATGCAATTTCAGGCGGTTAAACTGCAAGTTTACTCGCGCCAGCGGGCGAAGCGGTAGCCCGGACGGGGCGCTACTGCGTACCGGATGGCTACGAGCGGAGCACGCGACGGCGGCCTGGCCGCCGGGGCGCCCCACACAGGCCTTAAAAAAGAGCGAGCGATCGGATGCCGACGATGAACATCTGGACTGCGAGCATTAGAAGGAGCATGCCCATGAGCCGTTCGAGGGCAGCGAGGCCACGGTCTCCGAGAAATTTGTAGAGGATGGGGGATGAAAGGAGGACGCCGCAGGAGAGGGTCCAGGCGATGACGAGGGACAAGAGAACGGACAGGCGTGGCTGTGCGTTGCCTTCGCTCATGAGGATGAGGGTGGCGAGGGCAGACGGGCCAGCGATGAGGGGAATGGCGATTGGAACGATAAATGGTTCGCCTTCGCCGATATGCATGGGCCCGTTTGCTTCGGGAAAGACCATGCGGAGGCCGATCACAAAAAAGATGATGCCACCGGCGATCCGGATTGCCGCAGTTTCGAGCTGGAAAAGCGACAGAAAGGATTTTCCAAAAAACAGGAAGATAATCATCAGTACGAGCCCGATGGTCATTTCGCGGAGGATAATCACATACTGCCGTTTTTTCGGCATGCCCTTGAGGATCGCAAGCAAGAGCGGAATGTTTCCGAACGGGTCAATAACGAACATAAGAATAATTGCCGAAGACCAAATTGTTAACCAGGATATCATGGAGAGAGGTTACTGCAGGAAGGCGTTAAAATCAACCGGTCAACACCCTGTGTCGTGGCAGGCATAGAAAAGCCCCGGAGATTATCCAGGGCTTTATTTAACAGATAAGGAGCAGGTTTACTTCAGGGGAATTACGCATTCCACTTTATAGGTGTTTGCATCCACGATCTGAAGGTCGATAGCAACATCTCCGGGGAGTTTGGCAGTGATGCCGAGAAGTGCATTTCGATAATAATCTGTTTCAATTTCGGCTCCTTTGTTTTTGGTTGTTGTGGTAATTCCAACGATTGTGCTTTCCGATTCGTTCGATTTGGTACTGAATCTGATGAAAGGAGTAATACCGGTATACAGGGTGAACGGCGAGGCACCTAGTTTTGCCCTGAGTGAAAGATCACTTGCAAGCGTATTAGAAATATCCCACAAAGTGACCGGAGTTGCACTTCGAGTATCGGTAAATGTGCCGTTGATATAAAACTGGGGATTGAGAGCAAAGGTGATACCTTCTGCAATTTCCAGGTCAAAACGGTTACTAATTCCAATCTGGGCTGTTGATGTATAAACACTGGTAGTGAAGTTCGCCCGGTCTGGGCTTCCCAAACTTACCCAGACGGCTGTTTCCGTACCGCCTTTAAGAAGGGAAGCAAAGGTGGCTTTGTCGTAAAAACCTACAACCACTTCGGAGCGGTCGAGATCGAGTGCAGGCGCTGCCTTGTCTTTGTATAGGTCAAATGAACGTGTAATGCTCACATAGCCATAATTATAAAATTTGGGTGCCTGAAAGCCGAAAGGTACATTTATATACAAGGTACCATCCTTGTTGGTGAGGTCTGCTTCGGTTTTAACACCGTTGGTGTTCGTTGCGGATTCGTATCCATCGTCGTTGCCGAAGGCTCCCACTTGCAAACCTATAGAAAGGTCGCTGAACTGGGGCAGTCCGATGGTCCCTGAAAGGTAGGAATCATAGGAATTGAAGAGAGGACGTTTTGCTGTTGTTGAGCTCTTGTACCCCGTTCCGGATGATTCTGATTCCACAGGATCAAAATCATTCACAGCATTAATAGTCGCTTTTATCGCAAACGGCATATCTCCCGCTTTGTAGTACCCGATTGCCGCATCGGTTCCCACGCCGGTTGAATCGAGTCCACCGAGAATAAAATTTTTGGTAAGCTTGTTGAATTGTTTGTTGGGACCGGCAGTCCAATCGATTTCGTTGGTGAATAACCACATGCTGGTGCTTGCGACGAGTGAGGGTGCGGCCTGTGCGAACAGACCGGTTGCCAGGATGCTCAACGCACAGATTGCGGCAGACAGTTTCAGTTTCATAAAAACTCCTAGAATATTTTTTATCATTATTATGAATGATAGAAATCAGTATATCCTTTTTATTGTTTTTTTTCAGGGAATTTTTATCGAATTATTGAATGAGCCTCTTGGAGAATTCTAACAAGTCTTTGTAAAACAACAACTTGTTAGAATTCTCCACCTACATTATTGGTTGATCTTGCAAAACTTTCTAAGTTTTGCAAGATCAACCAATTACCTGAATATCTCCACGATATCGAGGGGTTCCAGGACCTGGCCGACGCCGCGTTCCATGCAGCTGGCGAAGGCGCCGGCGGTGTCGAGGGAGGTGAGGCAGGCGCAGTTGTGTTCGACGGCGGCGCGGCGGATGCGGTAGCCATCGCGGGTTTTGTCGCGGCCGCGGGTCGGGGTATTGATCACGAGGGTAAGTTCGCCTTTTTGGAGCGCGTCGAGGATATTCGGTGACGGCTGTGAGGGGCGGTTGATCCTGACTGCGGGGATGCCGCTAGCGCTGAGCATTTTCCAGGTACCCTCGGTTGCAGCGATGGAGAAGCCTGCCTTCGCGTACCGGCCGATGATCGGGAGTCCTTCTGCATAATCCCGTTCGCGCAACGACACGGCGATCGTTCCCTTGCCATTTTCGTCGGTGCGGATCTTGATGCCCGAGCCGCGGAATCCCTTGTAAAGCGCGTCTGCCCAGTTCCGGGCAATGCCGAGCGCTTCTCCGGTGGATTTCATTTCGGGGCCGAGGGCGGTCTCGACGCCATGGAGTTTTTCGAAACTGAAAACGGGCATTTTTACCGCGCTGTATTCCGATTCTTTGTAGAGTCCGGTACCGAAGCCCATGTCTGCGAGTTTTTCGCCGAACATGCACCGTGTCGCGAGATCCACGATCGGTACGCCGGTGACCTTACTGATGTAGGGGACGGTACGACTTGAACGCGGGTTTACTTCGATGACGAAGATGTCGTCTCCCTTGGCAATGAACTGGATGTTGATGAGACCGATAACATGCAGTTCTTTTGCAAGGCGAAGCGAGTAGTCGGCAATTTTCGCTTTCTGGGTTGCAGTCAGGTTCGGGGCTGGGTAGACCGAGATGCTGTCGCCCGAGTGGATGCCCGTGCGTTCGATATGCTCCATGATGCCGGGGATCAGGATGTCCGTTCCGTCGCAGACCGCGTCAACTTCGGTCTCGGTTCCTTCAATATATTTATCGACGAGGATCGGATGGTCCTGCTGAATCTGGTTGATGATTTCCATGAACTCGTGCACATCGGCATCGCAGTAGGCGATTTCCATGCCCTGTCCACCAAGCACGTAGGATGGACGCACAAGCACCGGGTAACCGAGTTCGTTTGCGGCCGTAACTGCTTCTTCGACGGTGAAGACAGTTTTTCCGGCAGCGCGGGGAATCTGTGTCGTTTCGAGCACTTGGTCAAAGAGTTCGCGGTCCTCGGCGCGGTCGACGTTTTTTGCCGACGTGCCGAGTATCGGAACGCCGAGAGCGGCGATTGCTCCGGCGAGTTTGATGGCGGTCTGGCCGCCGAACTGGACGACGGCACCGACGGGCCGTTCGTTCTCCACGATGTTCTCGACATCCTCGGGGGTGAGCGGTTCGAAGTAGAGGCGGTCCGAAATATCAAAGTCGGTACTGACTGTTTCGGGGTTGTTGTTGACAATGATAGTTTCGTAGCCGAGCGCCTTCAGTGCCCACACCGAATGGACCGAGCAGTAATCGAACTCGATGCCCTGCCCGATCCGAATGGGACCGGAGCCGAGCACGAGCACCTTGCCCTTGTTCGCGCCGATGCCCCGGTGGCTGAATTCTTCATCCACTGCCTCGTTCGTTGCGTTGTAGTTCGAGTAGAAGTACGGAGTGAGCGCCTCGAACTCGGCGGCGCAGGTATCGACCATGCTGTAGGCAGGCAAGATGCCGAGGCGCTTCCGTAAGTACCGGATTTCTTTTTCGTCAGCATTGAGAAGCCGCGCGATTTCCCGGTCGGGAAATCCGCAGATTTTTGCTTCCATCAGGGTGTCGTAGTCTTTCGCTCCGAAGGAGATGCGTTTTTCGATGTCGAGGATGTGTGCAATCCGGTCCAGAAACCAGAGGTCGATCATGGTGATGTCGTGGATAGCTTGCGCAGTGGTTCCTCGCCGCATCAGTTCACTGATCTCGAAGAGGCGCTCGTCGCTCACCTTTACGGTGATTTTATCCATGAGTGTTTTTGTACTCATGGCAGCAAACTTGCGGTGCCACAGAGAAAAAATATTGAGCTCGAGCGAGCGCACGGCCTTCATGAGGGCGCCCTCGAAGGAATAACTGATGGCCATCACTTCGCCGGTTGCCTGCATTTGGGTACCGAGTTTTCGCTTCGCGTTGACGAACTTGTCGAAGGGGAATCGGGGGATTTTGACGACGCAATAATCGAGTGCGGGCTCGAAGCAGGCGTAGGTTTTTCCAGTGATGGAGTTTTTGATTTCGTCGAGCCGATAGCCGAGAGCGATTTTTGCTGCGACCTTTGCAATCGGATAGCCGGTCGCCTTTGACGCGAGAGCCGACGATCTCGAGACACGCGGGTTTACCTCGATGACCGCGTAGTCGGAAGAAGACGGATGGAGGGCGTATTGCACATTACAGCCGCCTTCAATACCGAGAGCCCCGATGATGTTGAGCGCGCTCGATCGGAGCATCTGGTGGTCTTTGTCCGAAAGAGTCTGGCTAGGGGCGACGACGATCGAGTCTCCGGTATGCACGCCGACGGGATCGAAGTTTTCCATGTTGCACACGATGATGCAGTTGCCAGCTCCGTCTCGGATCACTTCGTACTCGATTTCTTTCCAGCCCGAGATGCATTTTTCGATCAACACCTGGCCGACGCGGGAGAGGGCGAGGCCGTTCGGGGCGATTTCCTCGAGCTCGGTCTCGGTAATCGCAATGCCGCCACCCGAGCCACCGAGGGTGTAGGCCGGCCGCACGATGACCGGGTAGCCGATTTCGCGCGCAAAATCGCGGGCATCGGGATAGGTAGTCACGACTTTCGATATGATGCATGGCTCTCCGATGGATTCCATCGTGTCCTTGAATGCTTGCCGATCCTCCGCTTTTTTGATGGTTTCGGAGTTGGTGCCGAGAAGGACCACACCCTGCGTTTCGAGCCATCCCGAATCGGCAAGTTCCATAGCGAGGTTGAGTCCCGTCTGTCCGCCGAGGGTCGGCAAGATCGAGTCGGGTCTTTCCATTTCGATTATTTTTTTGACGGTGTCGACGGTGAGCGGCTCGATGTAGACCTTGTCCGCGATATCGCGGTCGGTCATGATCGTCGCGGGATTCGAGTTGATGAGGACCACTTCGATTCCTTCTTCCTTGAGGGTGCGGCATGCCTGTGTTCCTGCATAGTCGAACTCGGCGGCTTGTCCGATGATGATCGGTCCCGAACCTATTACCAGAACTTTTCGGATGGATTCTTTTTTCGGCATTTTAGCGTTCTCCCTTACCGGTATCGATTTCGTTTATGAAGTTTTCGAAAAGGTATGCGGTTTCGCGCGGTCCGGGGCTTGCTTCCGGGTGGAACTGCACCGAGGAAACTGGCCGTCCCTTGAACCGGAGTCCTTCGACCGTGCCGTCATTCACATTGATATGGCTTACTTCAGCAATCCCAGGTTCGACCGTTTCCGGGCAGACGCAGTAGCCATGATTCTGGCTCGACATGTAGACGCGACCAGAGGCAAGGTCCTTCACTGGATGGTTCGCTCCACGGTGGCCGAATTTAAGCCGCTTGGTGTCGAACCCGGCGGCGAGGGCCAACAGCTGGTGCCCGAGGCAGATCGCAAACACCGGGATACCGGAATCCATCAATTCGCGTATGTGGCGGAGAACGCCGATGCAATCTTTCGGGTCTCCGGGGCCGTTGGAAAGCATGATGCCGTCTGGTTTCGAGTCGAGGATGATGTAGACGGGTGTATCCCAGGGCCAGACGGTAACCGTGCAGTCCCTTGCGACAAGCGAGTTGATGATGTTCTGTTTTGCGCCAAAGTCGAGGAGGGCAACTTTTCGCGCGCCGTTTCCGAAGGTAGCCGGATACTTCCGGCTGACTCGGATGACACTGTGCCGGACGGTGAACTTTTTGATTTCATCGAGACGGATGGACACATCTCCGGGTTTTTTCCAGGTGACGAGCCCGTTCATCGTACCGTTGTCGCGGAGCTTGCGGGTAAGGGCGCGAGTGTCGATGCCCGAGAGGACTGTTACACCGTGTTTTTCGAGGAAGTCGGGAAAAGCGGTTTCACTACGGAAGTTACTGGGAAAGGCAGAAAGTTCGCGGACAATGAGAACCGAAAGCCAGGGGCGGCTTGACTCCATATCCACCGAGTTTGCTCCATAATTGCCGATCATCGGGTAGGTAAGGACAACTGCTTGCCCTTCAAAAGAAGGATCGGTCACCGTTTCCTGGTAGCCGGTCATGGCTGTGGTAAAAACCACCTCGCATAAAATTTCCTGTTCTTCCCCATGAAACATCCCTTCAAACACCGAACCATCTTCCAGAATCAAATATCCTTTCATTTTCGCCCCGTTTGGCAGATTTTCGAAAAAATACACCAGTTAAAATCAACCTTTTTCATAAATAGCATTTTGAAGGTTTAAATTCAATACAAAGTAATTTTTAGAGCAAATAGAAGCCAGGAAAGTTGTTTTTGGAAATAACACTTAAAATGCCCAAATAATCACTGTAAAAATGGGGGATTATGGTGACAAAAAGAAATAAATTATAAAATATAATACGTAAAAGTGAATTAATGTCCAAATAAGTGTGAAATTAGTAGCAAAGTGGCAGGTTATATGGTTGTGGGTGTTTTTTGAAATCTCAACAGGCAGAAAATAAATTGTAAAAAAGGTAGTGTTATAATTTTTGAGGGGTCTTGGGGAACCTTCCCCAAGTCGTACTTTGGAAAGGTAAGAGCCCGAGAGAGGAAAACCTTTCGCTCGATCGAAAGGTTTTCTTCTCTCGGATATCTTAATATTTAGATAAGTAGTTCTCTATCTCCCAGTGCGAAACCCGGGTTTTGTAGTCATTCCATTCCAGCTCTTTCGCTTCGATATATTTCTCGAACATATGTTCACCGAGAATGCTACGGATCAGCTTGTCTTTTTTCATTTCTTCGATGGCTTCTTTAAGGTCGCCGGGGAGACTTTCGACATGATGGCGTTTTCGCTGCGCGGCTGTCATTTCGTAAATATTTCCATCTACCGAGGCAGGAGGTTCAAGTTTTTCGCGGATCCCTTCGAGACCGGCGGCAAGCACCAAGGCAAGGGCGAGGTAGGGGTTTGCTGAAGGATCCGGGCTACGAAGTTCAATGCGGCTTGCATGGCCTTCCGCAGACGGGATGCGGATGAGCGGACTGCGGTTGTGTGCGGACCAGGCGATGTATACTGGCGCTTCATATTCGGGTACGAGCCGTTTGTATGAATTGACTAGGGGATTGGTGATTGCGGTGATGCCCTTTATGTGTTTCATGATGCCCGCAATAAAGTGATAGGCTATCGGTGTTAATCCGTTGTTGTCATTTTCGTCGGTAAAAGCATTTTTCTTTTCGCTCGAAAGCGACATGTTGAGGTGCATGCCGCTTCCGGCTATCCCGAATATGGGCTTGGGCATGAAGGTTGCATGGAGTCCATGCCGATGCGCGACAGTTTTAACGGCAAGCTTGAAGGTCATCATGCGGTCGGCTGTTTCGAGCGCTTCGCTGTACTTGAAGTCGATTTCATGCTGGCCGCGCGCACATTCATGGTGGGAAGCCTCAATCTCGAAGCCCATTTCCTCGAGGGTGAGGACCATGTCGCGTCGGGCGTTTTCGCCGAGATCGATCGGGCCCATGTCGAAGTATCCACCATTATCGAGCGTCTTGAGTGTCGGGCCACCTTCCTCGTCGGTATGGAAGAGAAAGAATTCCAATTCGGGGCCGACATTCAGCTCGTATCCCATGTTCTTGCAGTCGGCAAGAACGTTTTTAAGTACCTGGCGGGGTGAACCCTGGAACGGGGTACCGTCCGGGGAGTAGACATCACAGATAAGCCGTGCTACGCGATTGGGGGAGGGGCGCCAGGGGAACATGCAGAAAGTGTTCAGGTCCGGACGGAGAATCATGTCGGATTCTTCGATACGTACAAAGCCTTCGATTGATGAGCCGTCAAACATACACTTGTTATCAAGCGCTTTTTCGAGCTGGCTGATGGTGATTGCTACGTTTTTCAGTGTGCCGAAAATATCGGTGAACTGCAACCTGATAAAGCGGACATCGTTTTCCGCCACCATTTTCATGATATCGTTTTTTGTGTAACTGTACATACAACATAATAGATGAGCTCGAGCGGATAGTGCAAGACCTTTCCTGATTTATTGAATGCGAAGGTTTCGCTGATTTTGCTTAAAACGGTACGTTTTTCCTCTATCTGCACTATGCAGTATTCTTTTTTTGGGGTATATTATTTTCATTAGAGTAATGCAGGGAATATGCTACCGTATGGTGGCATCCATTGTCCTGCGAGGAGCGGCATATCTGCCGCGTTTTATCTATTCGCAGCATTTAACAACGAACAGTAATCGCCCATCTGGTGTTTTTCCGGTTATTCATGCGGTTGTGGTCGTTTGGAGCAGTATGTCTAATGGACAATACACTGCTCTCGAATGCTGAAGATCCCGCGTGAAAAAAGGAAACACACATGGAATCCATCTCTTCAGAAACGAAAGGTCTCACTTTCGCGGATCTCGGACTAGACGAGGTCGTCCTTTCGGCAGTTACCGCCAAAGGTTTTACGGAGCCGACACCGATACAGGTTTTGGCTATCCCCCGCTTGTTGAACGGCGATGCAAACATCATCGCCAAAGCACGTACCGGAACCGGCAAGACCGCCGCATTTGGTCTTCCGATGATTCAAGAACTTCGCGCCGACAATCATTGTCCGCGCGCACTCGTTCTTGTGCCCACCCGTGAACTGTGCGTTCAGGTCGCGACCGAAATCGACTCGTTCCGTACCGAACAGTTCCCCCGTACGACTACCGTGTACGGTGGTGCGTCCATAGTCGAACAACTGCGTACCCTGCGAAACGGCGTGGAAATCGTCGTCGGAACCCCCGGTCGTGTCATCGATCATCTCGAACGTCGTTCGCTCGACCTTTCAAAAATTGAATACTTTGTGCTCGACGAAGCCGACGAAATGCTCAACATGGGTTTCATCGAAGATATCGAGGCGATTTTCGGCCGGGCCAATCCCGAAGCTCGCGTGCTCATGTTCTCGGCAACCATGCCTCCACAGATCCTTTCGATAGCAACCAACTTCATGGGCGACTACGAAATCGTCGAGGAAGAAGCCCGACCCGAAGAACCCGTTCTTACCGAGCAGTATTACTGGACTGTGCGTGAGGATGATAAAACCGAAGCTCTCGTGCGCCTTATCGATTCGTCCCCCGATTTTTACGGCCTCGTATTCTGCCAGACCAAGGCAGACACGGACGCTGTCGCAAAGGAACTGGACGAACGCCATTATCAGGCTGCAGCCCTTCACGGTGATATCGCTCAGAGTCAACGCGAAAAGATTCTCGGTCGCTTCCGCAATAAAAAGACCCGCATTCTTGTAGCGACCGACGTCGCCGCGCGCGGTATCGATATTGAAGGCTTAACCCATGTAATCAATTATGCCCTTCCCTTTGACGGTGCCACATACACCCACCGTATCGGTCGTACCGGCCGCGCAGGAGCGAAGGGTATCGCAATCACCTTTGTACGTCCTGAAGAACGCCGCCGGCTTGGGTACCTCCGCAACAACGCGCGGGGAAACCTGCAGGAAGGAAAGGTACCGACAATTCGCGAAGTTCTCGATATCAAGCGTGAACGCTTGATGAAAGCAACCACCGACTCGGTGGCCAAATTTTTCCCTGCGGTTACAATCGTCGCTCCTGTTTTGGCTGTGCCCGCTCCCGCAATGGATGACACCGAATCAGGAACCGAAACAACGGCTGAAGTATTGGAAAATGCCGGAGTCGAATCCGCTGTAGTCGAATCTGCTGTTGTGGAAAACACCGCTCCGGTTAAGGCTGGCAAGGCTCCCATTCCTGCAAAACTTTCTCCTGAGTTCATCACCTTTGCCGAGCAGCTTGCTGATGGACGCGACCTCAATGAAGTGCTCGCCGCAGTCCTTGCTCTCCAATATGGCGATGCACTTTCCTCCGAACATTACAGCGACATCAAATCTATGCGCAGTAACGCTGCCGACAAGACACATCTTCGCCTCTACATCGGCGTAGGCCGACGCGATGGTCAGACGCGGCGCGGTATCGCGCAGCTGTTCCGCGACCTTATCGGTGTACCCGAACGGCTCGTTGATCGCATCGAAGTTATGGACGCTTTCTCGCTTGCGACCCTTCCGATCGATGCTGCTACGGCCGCTCTCGATCTGTCAAAATCCCGCAGGAATGTACCCCACATGCATGTTGATGTAAAAGACGGCGAAGGCGATTTCCATTCCGGTCCCCGGCCAGGAAGCTTCCGAACCGGCTCGAGCGGCGGTGGATACCGTGGCGGTTCTGGTGCTCCTGGAGGTCAGGGGGGCGGATACCGCGGCGGTTCTGGTGCTCCTGGAGGTCAGGGGGGCGGATACCGCGGCAACCGTGAAGGTGGCGGTTATCAAGGCAGTCAGGGTGGCCATGGCGGCGGCTATGCAGGCGGCGAAGATCGCGG
>JBBRWY010000064.1:0-15030 GCA_038248875.1 Treponematales bacterium | reverse complement strand
CGTTCGATGATTATTACCGTAGCGATGAGGGCTGCAAGGCCGATCGGGATCATTACCGGACCGCCTGAAATTAGTATGGACAACATAAGAACCTCCAAAAATCAATTCCTGTTTGTTTAAAAATCTAGTCGTGCGGAAAATACCAGTTCTCCGCTTCGTTCTGCATAGAGTCCGTTTCGGGTGCGGTCCTTGTCAAAAAGAAATGGCAAGACATCAGTAAAGGATAGGTTAAGCGCAAAATTTGCAACTGGTGATACAGTCCCCTTCAAACTGAGTCGGGGAAGTTCCACGCTGTCCAAAGCAAAGGCGGAGCGGATTCCCGCTTCCCACAGTCGCTTGTCCGTAGTGTCGAACAACCGAAATCCGGCTTCGACGGAATGTACGTTTTTCCGGTGGAGCCGGTCAAGCCACTCGCCCTCATATCCCGCGGAAAGTTCCGAACCGGGTGCGGTCATAACCACGACGGCCTTCATCACGAGGCTGTCCCGCTCTTCGCGGACAACCTGAATCAGGCCTGTCGCAAGCCTTTCATCCAGCAGAACAAGGGTTCCGCGACCGAAGGCTGTTTTGCGATAAACTGCCTCAGCGCTGACCGAGAGTGCGTCGGCAGGGGCAACAGAGAAACCGCCCGAGGCCATCCAGTCTGCAGCATGGACCGAAAGTCCATCCAGAGCGGCAAACGGTTCTTCGGTCGAGAGCAATAAGGGGGAATTCCGTTCCGCCGAGAGACCACCCGCGACAAACAGATTCCGTAAGAAGGATTCGTTCCGGTCGAATGCAACCGCGAGGCGGAACGGTACGAGAAATCCGTCTTCCGAGTCGCCGAAGGCCGAAACGCCCGCTTCCATGACAAGGGCTCGAAACGCATATCGAAAATCAATACCGAACACACCCGAGTGATATTCACCATCGCCTGCTGCGGTTTCGTACCCGTAGAATCCATGCGCTTCCGCATTGAAAGCACCATACTCGAAGCCGATCGAAGCCCGAGGGGTCATCAGATACCCGTCGTGGCCGTCAAGCGGAGCTGCAGCCGCCGAAAACAGGGTGCCGGCAAAGCCGAGGGTTCCGGAAAACCCTTCCGCAAGAAAAGTTTTCGATTTAAGTTCCGCATTCCAGGAAATGTCGCGGCGGGAAAGGCCGAAGGAAGGGCCTGTGTTCATAGCGCTTTTTCCCTGAAAACCATCCGTCCGGTCAAGCAGACCGAAAGAAACGTTCCAAGAGGAATCCGCGGTATCACTAAAGAGGCTGGCGGCAAGACGAGTGCTCCGGTCGAAAAAGCCGGTCCCGGCCTTGTCTCTGCCGTAGCCGTCGGCCGAATCATAGCGAAAATCGGTGGAGAAGCCGGGAATAGAACCACTATCGCGCGAAAGCGAGATATCTCCGAAAAGGGAACCGGGACCACCCGCTCCGAGCTCGAGCCAACCCGTAACGGATGGCTGGTTAAACGAGGTTATTTCGGTAGCGGATGCAGGTGCTACGGCCGGATCCATAGCAGGGACCACAAAAACATCAACAGCGACGGGAACCGCAGTGACTGCAGGAACCGCTTCTGGCAGGGGCGCGATAGCAGGGGCTTTAACCGCCGGAAGAGCGGATTCGGGAATGGCGTTCCCAGTATTGGTAATGCGGGTTTCAAGATCAGGTACCTTGATTTCCTGGGCAACCGAAAGAGAGACCGCTGCGGCAAGCAGCAGGATAACAGGCATAGTTCGTTTCATTCATTCCTCCGGTTCACAGTGAATCCGTTAAAAGGGCCGCTCTGCGCGTCCACACGGAAGCGGGCCAGGTGCTTTTCAGGGTATCGATGGTTTTTTCCGCATCAGCACGGAAACCGGCTTGCAGGAAGCTGTCGGCTGCGCCATACAAAGCTTCCGCCGAGCGTTCGCTATCTATGGGCGCATAGAGGGTACCGGCGGAAAGCAAAGCTGCCGAGGCAGCTTTAAAATCAGCGGCTTCCCGATAGAGGTTTCCGAGGAGGCTCAATGATGCGGCATACGTGTTCCGTTCGCGCAGAACCAGCGTATCAGGTGAAGCCGGCATGGCAGAAACAATTTCCTTCAGCACCGTTTTCGCATCCTCGCGTGTACCGTAATCGGTCAGATACTGCCGAGCAAGGCGGAGACCATCTGCACGGCCTTCGGCTGTTTTAGACCGCCCCGAGCGTATATATGCGGCAAGGAATGCTGCACTGTCGGCGGATTCACCCTTGGACAGTTTGGTCAGTTCTTCAATTTCTCTATCCATCTCGTCGATTTTTGCCTCGGAAGGAAAGAGCTTAAGGTATTGGTTGGCACTTTTAAGAGCCGCACCGTATTCACCTTTTTTTCGATAGGCGGCGACCAACTCGGTATATCCGCGCGGAGATGCGGAGCTTTCTGGATATTTCCGGATTAATTCCTGCCACCACAGGATCGCGAGATCGATATTGCCTGCACGATTCCAGGCGTCGCCGCCACTACGGAGCACGGTATCGAGATACCTGCCCGTCGGCCAGGATTGGCGATACTGGGCAAACAGGATCGAAGAATGACTCCACTCGGAGGCGAGATACCACATCTCAGCACTCCGGAACAGCGCTTCTTCCGCAAGGGGATCTTTCGGGAATTGTGCCGACAGGGTAAGCCAGCGTTCCTCGGCAAGGGCGGGTTTTTTCATCCGAACTGCGATATCGGCGAGCATGAAAAGAGCTCGCGGGGCCGAAGGAGTACGTCCGCTGGTTGCCGTCCCATCCGCGATTCCGACAAGCAGAGTTTCCGCATCGGAATACTGTTTCCGGTCGATCAGCACCGAAGCTTGCAGTAAAATCGATTCGGCGGCGGCTGTCCCGGTAGGTGCAAGCTTCACTGCGCGTACTATCAGGGATAGTGGATCGCGACCCGCCTGGATAGTTGCAACGGAAGCAGCAGTGGCCGCCTGCCAAGCATACTCGTGATTTTTCCACGTATCCAAATAAATTGTAAATGAATCTATCGCTTCAGACCATTTGCCTAGACGGTACTGACTGTAGGCAAGATAATATCGGCTCCAGGGAGCGAAATCGGGATAACGGGTGTCTCCGGACGGGGAAAACCTGCTAAAAGAGACGATCGCGAATGGCCAGTCTCCTTCGCGCACTGCAGCAATACCGCCGAGATACCGCGAAAGGGCAAACGTATCAGGATCGGTGTTTTTTAATTGGGGAAACGAGAAATCCAGCCGCTCCGTCATTTTTTTAGCCCCGGATGAGGCGACACGGAAAAACGACAGGTACAAGGAGGGGTCGCTGACCAAACCGGTCTCGAGTCGCTTGCGATACACCTCGACAGCTTTAGCCGGTTGTTCGGTGCGGATAAGGGCTTCGCCGTGCCAGTATGCCACTTCGTCGGCGATGGCTGCAGGAATTGCGGATTGCGTTTGGGCCACACTCCAGGACAGCGACTGGCTCCAGTTACCTTCCCGGGCGGAAAGCCGGGCCAGTTCGAGGAGATACCAGGGACGAAGTTCCGCCGAAGCGGAAAAATTCTTTGTCAAAAGGGCCTTGGCAACCGAAACAGAGGGAAGTGTACGTGACTGTTTCAAAAGCTCGAGAGGTGTTTCACTCCAAAGGTTTGCCGATACAAAACCGGCCAGCATGAGGACTCCGCAAAATACTGATTTACACGCGCTTTTTTTTAACACTCGAGGATTTCCTTATCAATGAGCCTCTTGCAAAAGTCGATTACTTTTGGACTCTCAACTAATATAAATACATAGTTGCATGAATGGTAACCAATCGGGACGAAAAAAGCAGTGTATTCCGTCCCCGGAGGTTATAAACAGTTTTCAAGGCTGAAAACAGCAGCTTTCGGGCGCACGAATCCGCACCAAATGGATGAAAGAACCGGTATTTCGCCTGATAAAGGTATCGATAGGAGTTTCGGCCGCGCTTTCGAAAACAGCGACCTTGAAGGTACCATCATTTTCAAAATAGGGAAAAAAGGCAGCTATATGATGAAACTGGCGTAGGATTGGATCTCCGCGTTCGTTGCTGACTGCACCGAGATAGAAGGTGCCACTTTCCTTCACTGCAAGCCAGTACAGGAGAGGCAGAATTTCTTCGGCACGGTAGCCAACATTTTTTTTGTAGCTGGTGCTGCCGGCAAAAGGTTCCACCATCACATCTACGCCTGAAGCGTCCGGTTTAACCGTCCGGCCCGTTTCCAAAGAGACAACAGCAGAGGCAAGGTTGCGCGTCCAGTCAAGAGCGAAAAAAAGATCTCTTTTTTCTCGCCAGGGTTCGGTGAAATGGTTATCGGGCGAGGCGGTTGCGGTTTTGAGAGGATTGATGTAGAGCCCGGTACCCGCACGCGGTTTGATAATACCGTCGACAATCCACTTGCCGAAGCCGGAGCAGTTCACACCACCCGCGATTGTTTCCGGTTTTTGTCCCGGAGTCATGGCAAGCAGCACCGCTTTCGGATCCTGCGGACTGCCATCGAGGATATGCACCGGCTCGCCCTTTTCGTTAAACGCTCCGTCATCGAGGTATACGAGGGTTCCCAGGCGTTCGCGGATCGTTTGAGAAGCGTCGACAAGATCACGGTAGCGAGGAATATCGGGGGTAAGCAAGTTCCAGGGAACAGTATTCGAGGTCATCCTGACGATTGAAGAAAAGCTGGTTGTATACATCTTAAGGAACGGAAGTCCTACGGGTATATCCCTGCAAACAAAGGCCCCATAGAGGTGAAAATCGAGAAGCGTTTTCCCTCGCGCAGGATCACTACCATCCGGACGGAGAGAAATGTAGCGGTCAGAATCCTTTTCAGGATAGAGACGGATATGGTCTGGCATTCCGTCGGTTAGTCGCCTGAACAGGATCCAGGTGCCCTGCATGCCCGCGGGAACGACCGGCGCCACTGTGATGGCGATCAAGCCGGCTACCGGGTACTTTTTCTGGCTGACCGTGAAAGTCTGTACATACCGGTCGGTATAGTCGGCGGACGGAAAGGCCGACAGAGGATCAAGTTCGGCTCCGAGCCAGGAATCCGCAATTTGCATCCGCACCGCCGCCGAATCAGGATAATCGTCCGACGGGATATCGGCACCGAAGACTCCCGTCCCGGCGCCGAGGAGAAGACACAGGCTCACTGTATTCATAAAAGTTCGTTTCATACATTCAAAAGTATCGGCATGAAAAAGACTCACCTAAAGATGCACCGTCCCACCGGTCTTCGTCTCGTCCGGATGCAAGCCTTTCGGTGCGTTCGACAGAAGAAGCTTGAGCCGGTTGAGCTGATTTACCTCGCTCGCACCCGGATCATAGTCAATTGCGGCGATATTCGATTCCGGGAACCGGCGCCGAAGCTCCTTTATCATGCCCTTTCCGGTCACATGGTTGGGGAGACAGGCAAAAGGTTGCACACAGGCGATGCTTGGCACACCCGTATGAATCAGTTCGACCATTTCGGCTGTCAAAAACCAGCCTTCGCCCGTCATGTTGCCAAGCTGAACGATTCCGTCGACCCCGTCTTTCAAGCTATAGATGGACTCGGGCGGGGTAAACCGCTTGCTTTTCATCAGAGCTTTCTTGATTTCTGTCCGGTACAGTTCGAGAAACCACACCGAAACGTGTGCCTTGACCTCGGTTGAACCAGGAAATGCGAGTTTTTGATGCTTGTATACTCCGTTTATGAACGAGTAAAACAAGAAGTCGGCCAGATCGGGAACCACGCATTCGGCCCCTTCCCGTTCGATGATACCGAAAATATCATTATTCGCTGTCGGATGGAACTTGACGAGGATTTCGCCGACGACACCGACACGAGGCTTGTGAACCATGCGTAACGGCAGTTCGTCGAAGGCGCGCACAATCTCGCGCACGAGCTGGTGATACCCGTTCGGAGACAGGGAGCGGATCTGCGTCATGGCGCAGGTATTGAATGATTCGTACAGCTCGTTCGCCGACCCTTCGATTGCCTCGTAGGGTCGAGTCCGGTACAGCACCCGCATCAAAAGGTCGCCGAGCATGATAGCCATCATCGCACGATGGAGAAGCGGCAGAGTGATCTTGAAGCCCGGATTTTTCTCGAGTGACTGGGCGCTCAAAGAAATAACCGGTATGTGTCCCCAGCCGATATCCGACAGGGCACGCCGGATGAAACCAATATAGTTGGTCGCCCGGCAGCCGCCGCCTGTCTGCGTTATAAGGAGCGCAACCTTGTCGAGGTCATATTCCCCCGATTTGAGGGCGGAAATCATTTGACCAGCGACGATGATCGACGGATAACAGGCATCGTTGTTGACATACTGAAGCCCGATATCAACCGCCTTTGCGTCGACTTCCGGCAGAATGACCATGTTGAAACCCGAGTATTCGAACGCCGGCTGTAAAAGCTTGAAATGGATCGGAGACATCTGGGGCGCAAGAATCGTATACCGTTTTTTCATTTCCTTGGTAAAAACCACCGGATGGTATGCCGACGGGCGGTTTTTCGCCTTAGTCGCGTTCCGGTCACGTGCCTTGATAGCTGCAATAAGGCTGCGCATACGGATGCGGACGGCGCCGAGATTCGAGCCTTCGTCAATCTTGATGAGGGTGTACATACGGCCCTTTGCCTCGAGGATTTCTTGCACTTGATCTGAAGTTACCGCATCGAGACCGCAACCGAAGCTCGTCAGCTGTACGAGTTCAAGATCATGATTTGTGGTGACGTACTGGGCTGCACGGTAGAGGCGGTTGTGGTACGTCCACTGATCCACGATGCGAAGCGGGCGTTCGACGGAACCAAGGTGCGCCACCGAGTCTTCAGTGAGGACGGCAAGTCCGAGACCGTTAAGAAGCTCGGGAATACCGTGATGGATTTCGGGATCGAGGTGATAGGGACGACCGGCGAGTACGATGCCCTTGAGGCCACGTTCGTGGAGTTCTGCAATGGTTTCCTCGCCCTTTCGGGCGGTATCGTCGCGGAATGCGTCCTGTTCAAGCCAGGCGGCACGCACTGCAGCGGTGATTTCCTCGGCCGGAATGGCAAATTTGGGAGACAGTTCCTCGGTAAGGCGTTCGGCAAGCCGTTTCTCGTCATCAAGTGGAAGGAAAGGATTCATATACGTGATTGATGCATCCTGGCGGAGCACATCGACGTTATTCTTGAGCACTTCTGGATAGCTGGTAACGATGGGACAGTTGTAATGATTGCCCACCCCCGGATCTTCGACCTGTTCGTATGGTGCACAGGGGTAGAAAATGAATTTGATATCAGCCTTGAGGAGAGCTTCGATGTGGCCGTGGCTGATTTTTCCCGGGTAACATACCGATTCCGACGGTATGGTCTCGAGTCCGAGCTCGTAGATGTGACGGCTCGAACGGGGCGACAGGCGCACCCGGAATCCAAGATTCGTGAAAAAAGTGAACCAGAAGGGATAGTTCTCGTACATATTGAGTACCCGGGGGATGCCAACATCGCCGCGCGTCGCTTTCTCGGCTGACAGCGACTTGTAGCTGAACAGGCGCCGGTATTTCCAGTCGAACAGATTCGGTACCGCACGCTTCGAAGGCTTACCAATGCCCACCGGCTCGGCATTGTTTTCCGGTATGACGGTGCCACCCCGGTTGTCGGCGTGGTCCACATCGCCCACTTCGGGCTTCGGAGCAAGGCTGATCTCGAGACCACGTTCGCAGCGGTTTCCCGTCACGAAACGCCGCGGTCGGGCGACCATTTTTTCCATGGGCCCGGCGGTCGAGATGCCGGCGGTAAAGGTGTTAATAGTTAAAAGGCAGTTGTTCGAGCATTTTCCGCAACGGCGAAGTTCGAGATCCACCTTGAAGCAGTCGAGCTGTTCGGGAGTGGCGAGGCCGGTGCGCGCGTCGGCGGGGCTGCCTGCGGCCTTCCACTGATCGAGTGCGATGAGAGCGGCGCCGTATGCGCCCATAAGGCCGGCAACGTCGGGACGGAATACGTTTCGTCCGGATATTTTTTCGAAGGCACGAAGCACTGCGTCGTTATTGAAAGTACCGCCTTGGACGACAACTTTTTCGCCGATTGCGGCAGCATCTCGCAGCTTGATAACCTTGAAGAGAGCATTTTTGATAACCGAATACGAAAGGCCGGCGGAGATGTCTCCGACGGAAGCGCCTTCTTTCTGCGCCTGCTTGACCCGGCTGTTCATGAACACCGTACAGCGGCTACCGAGGTCGACCGGTTTGTCGGCGAGCAGTGCCTTGTTGGAAAAACTGTGGATATCAAGTCCAAGGGAACGGGCAAAGTTGTCGAGGAAGCTGCCGCAACCCGACGAGCAGGCTTCATTCAGCTGGATGGACGTGATAGCGCCGTTCTTCATACGAAGGCACTTCATGTCTTGCCCGCCAATATCAAGCAAAAACTCGACACCGGGCACGAAGAATTCTGCGGCGCGGTAATGCGCGATCGTTTCGACCTCGCCCGAGTCGACACCGAGTGCTGCCTGGAACAGGGCTTCGCCGTAACCGGTCGACACAGAACGCATCAGGGTAACCGACGACGGAAGGCGCCGGTAAAAGTCCTTGAGCACCCGCACGGCAAGATCGACGGGATTACCACCATTTACGTCGTAAAAGCGCCACAGGATACGGCCCAATTCGTCGACCAGCACTGCTTTGGTAGTGGTAGAACCAGCGTCGAGACCCAAAAATACCGGGCCTTTGGCGGTGTCAAGATCTGCGGAAGCGGCCATCTCCGAGGCATGGCGCATTCGGAACTCGTCCAGTTCCTTCGCGTCCCGGAACAGGGGCTCGAGCCGCTGGACCTCGTTCATTTCGGCGCCTACGAGTTTTTTCAGATCGTTCCGCAGCCCGCCGATCTCGACAAGGGTCAGCACCGCGCCTTCGTCCTTGACGCCTTCGGCAGAATTGTCCTCGTTCGGAAGCTCCGCAGACCAGGCAGCACCAGCTGCAACGAAAAGCTGGGAATTTTCGGGGACAATGATCTCGTCACCTTTCAATTTGAGGGTTTCAGTGAAACGGAAGCGAAGCTGATCCATGAAATGAAGGGGACCGCCGAGAAAAGCCACATGTCCGCGAATCGGTTTTCCGCATGCAAGACCCGAAATGGTCTGACTGACCACAGCCTGATAGATACTCGCCGCGATATCTTCGCGCCGAGCGCCTTCGTTAATAAGCGGCTGAATATCGGTCTTGGCGAATACGCCACAGCGTGCAGCTATCGGATAAATGATAGTAGCGCCGCGTGCCAGTTCGTTGATGCCGTCGGCGTCGGTTTCGAGGAGAGCTGCCATCTGGTCGATGAAAGCCCCGGTCCCGCCCGCGCAAGTGCCGTTCATGCGCTGTTCCACAGTGCCCGTAAAGTAGGTAATCTTGGCATCTTCGCCGCCGAGTTCGATTGCGACGTCCGTCTGTGGAATCATTTTGCGCACAGCAGTTGTAGAAGCAACCACTTCCTGGATGAAGGGGACCGAAAGCCAGTGGGAAACGGACAGACCGCCCGAACCGGTGACCTTCACGCTTAAAAGGGGCAATTCCTTTCCCGCAAAGAGTTTTTCTATCGAATCGAGCGCCATTTCAACAACCGAAATAATGGTACTCCGTATATCTGCTCGGTGGCGTTCGTATTTACTGTAAATAATAGTTCCCTGAAGATCGAGGGCGACTACCTTGACGGTAGTCGAGCCGACGTCTATTCCGACGCGTATGACTGTTCTGTTTACCATGGCCCCATGATGCCACAGAACCCCCCTTTCAACAAGAGTCAGTGCTGTGGTATGGTCGTGCCTATGGCAAATTCGTTGGTAAAAAGTGGGTCGCGTCTATCGGCGCTGACCCTGGTTTCACGTGTGCTCGGTCTTGTCCGGGAAATGACAAAAGCTGCTTTCTTGGGTACTTCCGCCCTCTCGGATGCCTTCACCGTGGCCTTTATGTTACCCAACCTTCTGCGCCGGCTCTTCGCCGAAAACAGCATCTCGGTCGCCTTCATTCCAACGTTCCGCCAGTATGTAGAACGCGACAAAAAAACAGAAACAGAGGCCTTCCTTTCGGCGATGTTCACCTTTCTGTCCTTCGTAACGTCGATAACAGTGGTAATCAGTATTCTTGCAACTCCGCTCATTATCCCTTTTTTCGGCACCGGAACCTCCGAAACAGTACTCCTGACCCGCATCATGTTTCCCTACCTCGCTATCATTTCGATCGCCGCCTTTTTCCAGGGGATCCTGAATGGCGTCAGGGTATTCTCGCCATCGGGTTTTACCCCGATCTTGTTCAACGCAATCATTATCGCTGCCACCTACATTCTTGCACCGATATTCGGCAATCCCGCCCGAGCGATGGCAACAGGAGTACTTCTCGGTGGTTTGGTGCAGGCACTTTTCCAGCTTCCCTTCGTCCTGAAATACGGTTTCCTGTTTACATTTGTTCCCCTCGGAAAAGCCTTCGCCGATCCCGGTACCAAAACAGTACTCCGCCTAATCGGTCCCACAATATTCGGCATGGCTGCCTACCAGATGAACGACCTCATCTCGACAATGCTTGCAGGCAACGCGGGACAGGGTGTGGTCTCGAGCCTCCAGTATTCGCTCCGTTTGCAGGAATTGATTCTTGGTGTATTCGCAGTCTCAATAGGTACAGTGATCCTTCCCGACCTTTCTGCACATGCCGCGAAAAAAGACTGGCTCGCGTTCAACCGTTTGCTTGCAGTGGCCATGAACAGCATTGCGCTCATCACCATCCCGGTCACCTTTTATTCTCTTGTTTCCGGGGAAGGACTTATCTCACTCCTCTTCAAGAGCAAGAGTTTTTCGGATGAATCGGTACGTCTGACAGTCAACGCCTTTACCTGGCATGTGGCAGGCCTCTATTTTATCGCCCTCAACCGGATCATTTCGCCCGCGTTTTATGCGCAAAGCGACACACGTTCCCCGACCATCGCCGGAATCGCGTCCATGGCTGTCAACATCGTGCTCGCGCTGATTCTGGTGCATCCAATGCGGGGCGGCGGCATTGCACTCGCGCTCAGCATCGCCAGCGCTTCCAACACCGTCATCCTCGTACTCTATCTACGAAAAAAAGAATCGGTCGATGTCGGCTCCGTTCTACGTTCGACGGTTTTTTATACCCTGAAAATTACCATCTTTTCGCTGGTTGCTGCACTACCGATATGGTACTTTCGTGTGCCCCTGTACGCGGCCTTTGACGGGCACAATCGGCTTGTCAGCCAGGGCGTGCCGCTCATCGCAAGTTTTGCTATTTTCGGGATTATCGGAATTGGTCTTCTTTTCGTGACCCGGGACAGGCTGGCAATGCAGCTTGCCGGAAACATCAGGCGGAAACTGGGCAGATAGTCAGAACGTACTTTTTTCAGCCTTTTTTCTCGAGTAGCACAGTCACTTCTTTCTCCCGGTAGCCGAACAAAAAAAGGAACCCGGCAAGCGCAAAGAACGCTGCGGCTATAATGGTAATTCGCAGTCCCATCCGTCCCGCTGTGCCGGTAGTAGAAGAACCGATCAACATGACAAGCGGAGACAGCAGGGACGAAAACATGAGTCCTGCTTTGACGGCAAGGGAATAGACGCCGAAATACATACCACCCCGCTGCACTCCAGTCCGCCGTTCTGCGGCAAACACCAGGTCGGAGACCAGCGCATTCGGCACGACAGTAAACACCGAAAAGGGAATCGCAAGCAGTACCGACAGAATAACGCCTTGTGTGAACGAAACAACAGGATATTTGCCCGCGAACACGGCGACAGCAAGCACTACCATAAACAGCAGAAAAGCACTCAGCAACATTTTCCTCTTGCCGATGAAACGTGTCAGCACGCAAACGGGAAAAAACAGAAGCAAGTTCGAGAAAAACACGAGCAACATAAAAAATGATACCTCCCGTTTGGGCAAGCCCAAAAGAGCAGTGAGGTACAGCATGAAACCGGTCATAATGAAGGCCGAGGCGAGGCGGTACATGAGGTCGGCAAGCAGAAACGGCCTGAAATAGGCATCCTTGAGCACAGTCCCTATCGAAACCGAAAGGGTTTCCTTCACCGGTTCCGCACTGCAGCAAGTTTTTTCATCGATCAGCAATACCGGCAGCATCATACAGATACCAGACACGAGGGCATAGAGCACGATGATACCCCTGAACGCATCAAGCGGCGACAGTGAAAACCTGCTTCCGATCATTTGCATGAAAATTAAAATCCGGTTTCCTAGAAGCGAAGCGAGCGCGGTGGCGGCGGCCTGCAAGGTGGAAAGAAACATCCGTTCCCGGGGACTCGAACCGAGTTCGGCAAGAAGTGCAAGATACGGCGCAGTGTACATTGAAAGAAAAAAGTAGAAAAGGACTGTTACAACAAGGACATACAGAGAATTGAGCAGCAACGCAGAACCGGAGGGCGGGAAAAAAACCAGCACCGAAAACACTGTCGCTGGCAGTGCAGCAACCTGCATGAAGCCGGTTCGACGTCCCTTTTTCATCGTATTTCGATCGGATGCGTAGCCGAAAAATAATCCTCCGGCAGCCTCGACGAGCTTACTCAGGGCAAGCACCAGCCCCGCGGTAGTAAAAAACCCAAAAAAATAATTCTGATGCAGTAAGACCGGAAACCGCACTGTTTCGGAAAAAGTACGGGTAACAAAAAAAGTCACAAACAGGCTACCCGCGCCGAAAGCACTGAGGACGAGTCCGAATTGCCCAAGTGCATAGACAACTTTTTTACCAAAAGACAGGTTCATGCACCGCTCCTTGCAGAGGTTTTGTCGCATATGATAGCCGATTTGCTTTACCCTGTCAAAGAAATTGGGGTATATTACTATCATATGGATATGTACCTGAAACGCAGAGCGGAATTGTATACATGGATGGCACGCAATAGTATCTCGGTTGTGGTGCTTGAGGACACGGAAGGACGCCGAGATCCGGCAGTCCGCTATTTTTCGGGCCATCCGTCGGACGCACTCCTGCTCCTGACCATCACCGGCCATTCGGTGCTGTGCCCCTGGGATGAAAATCTCGCTAATCAGCATGCGCAGGTCGATGTAATCGTACCGTATACCGATTTCGGGCGTCATCCAGTCACCGCGGTACAGGGAATCAACGCCAAAATCGGCGTACCCGTGCATTCGCGAATCGAGATTCCGGAAAGCACACCCTATCCCCTATTTCTCAAATATGTGGAAGCCTTGTTCGAATTTGACGTGATCTGCCGGGAAAACGGCGTCAGCCAGGAAATAGCCCGGATGCGGTCGCTCAAGGACGCCGGAGAGATCGAGATAATTGAAAAAGCCTGTAAGATAACAGACAACCTGATCAACCTGATCGAAAAACAGGTAAAAAGCGGAAAGATCAAAACTGAAAGCGACGTCGCACTTCTGATTGAACGCGAAGCGCGCGTTGCGGGAGCCGAGGGCACCGGCTTCGAAACGCTGGTAGCAGGCCCGGCAAGAAGTTTTGGTATTCACGCCTACCCTCCTTATACCTCGGGGGCTTTTCCCGCCCCCGGCTTGTCGATCCTCGATTTCGGTATAAAATATCAGGGGTATACAAGCGACGTCACGCTCACTATCGCGATGGGAGAACTGACGGCGGGCCAAGAAAAGCAACTCGCGCTCGTCGAAAAGGCCTACAAAGCTGCACTTGAACTCTACCTGCCCGGCACACCTACCCGCGAAGCCTCGCTCAAGGTGGACGAGATTTTTCGAAAGGCAAAAAGAACGATGCCCCATGCGCTCGGTCACGGAATCGGCCTCGAGGCCCACGAGGGACCGGCTATCCGCAACCGCGAGGACAATACATGGGTTTATGAAAACGGGATGGTGGTGACACTCGAGCCCGGACTCTATGACCCGGTTCATGGCGGTTGCCGACTCGAAAACGACATCCTGATAACCGAAACTGGCTACCGAGTACTGACCAATTCACGAATAATCAGGATATGAGAAGGTTCTCTCAGGTGTTCTCGTTATAGCGATCTCGTATCCGTTCAAGTTTGTTCTTGAAGGTCACCGCGAAGCCCTGATCGGGCAGTCCGGTGACCATCGCTTCGAGGAAATCGAGAGTTTCACCGAAATCGGTATTACGCGCGGGTTCCTGTTTTTTTCCCAGACTTCTCCGGATACGCCCGATACGCAAATCGTCCTTCAGTCCGCTTTTTCCCGACAGACGATCTATAACATACTCCATCTTGATCCGCTCATCGCTGAACAGATAGTTGGAAAGCTTGTCTTCGGGCAGCGCCAGAGTGATCGTTTTAAGAAACCGGAAGAGACCAAGCATTTCGCCGCCTGACATATCCTCGAGCGCTTCCTGAAATTTGGGTGGTGAAAGTAGCTGCGCCTTCTCGACGGAAAGGTTTTCCTCGGACGGAATTTCATCGTCAAGGTCGGTATACTCGAGATCCGAAAGATCGAGTTCGGGCAAATCCACCGGTTCTTCATCCTCCTTGATAGCAATTTCAGCTTCAGGCTCCAGTTCAAATTCATCGTCAAGAGCAAATTCATCCCCAAAATCCATTTCCGTCCCGACATCAAATTCCGGCTGCCCCTCACTTTCCTCTTCGGGTTCAAGCACAATTTCCGGAGCACTTTCTGTTTCGGGTTCAAGCACAATTTCCGGAGCACTTTCTGTTTCGGGTTCAAGCACAATTTCCGGAGCACTTTCTGTTTCGGGTTCAAGCACAATTTCCGGAGCACTTTCCGCTTCGGGTTCAAGCACAATTTCCGGAGCACTTTCCGCTTCGGGTTCAAGCACAATTTCCGGAGCACTTTCTGCTTCTGGTTCAAGCTCGATTTCCGGCATACTTTCCGCTTCGGGTTCAAGCACAATTTCCGGAGCACTTTCCGCTTCCGGTTCAAGCTCGATTTCATCGTCGAGCATACTCTCGGAAAATGTTCCCTCGGGTTCCTTTGCCGGAGCAGCCTCAACCGGCGGTCTTTTCAACGGCTTCGCGGGAGGCCTTTTTTCCTGGCGGGGAGTCCTGGCCGGAGCGGGTTCGTCAGAATACTGGTCAAATGGTTCAGATTCAGGTTCTAATTCTATTTCAGGTTCTAATTCTATTTCAGGTTCTTATTGTATTTCTGGTTCTAATTCT
>JBBRWY010000063.1:0-15312 GCA_038248875.1 Treponematales bacterium | reverse complement strand
GGCCGGGGGTGAGCACATAATCCAGCTCCTTAACCCGTTCGATACTTGCCGAATTACAGAAACCCTTTACGTCCTCGTACGATCCCTTAACCTTGCGCCATTCGTGGTAGGTTTGGGTGATTTTCTCGATGTCTTGTGGCGTCAGTTCTTTTGTACGGCGGTTAATCAGCACGCCTTCGTTACGGGCATCGATAAACAGAATTTCGTCAGTGCGGTTTCGATAGCCGCCGTTTGCCTTGTTGCAGGACAGAAACCACAGACTCGCAGGGATTTGGGTGTTCAAGAAGAGCTTGGCGGGTAGATTGACGATACAGTCCACGAGGCGTGCCTCGATCAATGCTTTGCGGATATCACCTTCACCGGAGCTCTTGGAGGTGAGGGAGCCTTTTGCTAAAACAAATCCGGCACTACCGGAAGGACTCAAGTGATAGAGAAAGTGCTGAATCCACGCATAGGTAGCGTTGCCCGCCGGAGGTGTGCCGAATTTCCAGCGGCCGTCGGTACGCAAAAGCTCGCCCGACCAGTCGCTCACGTTGAACGGGGGATTGGCAATGATAAAATCGGCTTTAAGATCCTTGTGCGCGTCGTTGAGGAAAGACCCTTCGTTATTCCATTTGACCTGGGAGCTGTCGATACCACGGATGGCCAGGTTCATCTTGGCAAGACGCCAGGTGGTCTGGTTGCTTTCCTGCCCATAAATGGAAATATCGTTGACCTTCCCCTGATGCTTGGAGACGAACTTTTCTGACTGAACAAACATACCGCCTGAACCGCAACAGGGGTCAAACACACGACCCTTGTAGGGTTCAAGCATTTTCACCAATAATTCCACAATACTGCGAGGCGTATAAAACTGCCCCCCCTGCTTGCCTTCCGCAAGGGCGAACTCGCCAAGAAAATACTCGAATACATGACCCAGCACATCGGCACTGCGGGCCTTGGCATCACCCAGGGCGATATTGGCAATAAGATCAATGAGCCCGCCAAGACTTGTAGGATCAAGGTTACCCCGAGCGTAGACCTTGGGAAGCACATCCTTGAGGGAGGGGTTGTCTTTCTCGATTGCATCCATAGCGTTATCGACTTCTTGAGTGTACTCCCAAAATGTCACACAGCTGCAACACTCTTTAATAACCTTGTGCCCCTCCATTCAGCTCTTCTTTCACCCTCTCCACCAGTTTCGCCGGCTCCTGCACCCGTGCACCCTTCCCGAACGAAAGAGCCCACCGAACGATCTCTTCAAAGCCCGCTGCGGTAAAGGAAAGCTCAATCGAACCATCTTCTAGTTCCTCCACGGTCTGCTCCTGCCCCCACTTCCGTTCACGGGCATACACGGCAGTTTCGGGATTGAACAGGACACGAACACGCATCGGCTCCTCAACGAAAATACCAAACGATGGATTAAGGTACTGTTCCGGGTCAAAAGACTCAGGTATGCTAAAGTTCGTTTCACTTTTATCGAGTTTCTTGATACGGTCGACAGCCAGGATACGGATATCCCCGTCGTACTTGGGAACAGCGACAATTACATAGAGGGCATTTCCGTGATCAACCAGAGTATAGGGATCGATGTCGTAGGCTTTGGGTTCTTTTGCTTTGGCGGCCTGATAGGTCACCGTCGCCCGGATCCGGGACTCTATGCAGGAACAGAGGGTATCAATGATTTCCTCTTTCCCTTCGTAGGAGACGCTCCCCTTGAAACTATATACCGTGGTCGCAATGCGTTTAGTTCGATCGTGAAGCAAGGTTGAATTTAATTTTGATCGAAGACCGTCCATTCTCGGTTTTAAACGGGTACCATCAAACATGCGGGTCCGTCCAAGGATCGTCCGAAGCATCATCCGCTCGACGTGGTCGAGCCGTACAGGTAGTGTCCGCTTGTATTCTTCCTCGTCGATATACCAGCGCTTCGAACTCGTATTTCCGTTATAATCGTCCTTGTTGTAATACGGAATCCCGAAGGCATTCAGCTTGTCCTGATATCGATAAAAAGTCGTACGCTGGCAGCCAAGGGTGGTACAGATTTCCTGCACACTCGCCCCCTGCGACCGCCGCATAAGATCGATGATATCAAAAAGGCTCGTTTCGGCATCAATTCGCATTTTTTTATTCCTTGTTTTGTAATTACACCTTCAGTATATCATCGATCGGTTTTTTTACATGTGGAATTCGTACCAGTTACCGTCCAGGAATTCGGCTTCCTTCCTTACCGTTTCCCCGTTTGTGCGAACGAAAGTGACCGTATGAACACCGGCTGAAATAGTTATCGGTTCCTGCCCGATTTCGGTCTCGTCGATCAGGATAGCAACATTCGTTGCCTTATTGACCACTGCAGCACCAACCTTCGAGTTTTTCTCCGAAAGATAGAAGGTCTGGTACGGCTGCGGTCCGTAGCACCAGAGCCAAGAGATTCCAGAAACAAAAAAGCCACCAACAATAGCTCCGGCCTTTGCCTCTTTGGATATGCGACCGTGCACATCCGTATACCCCTCTTTCTTGAGGGTCACATCATACGAATTGAAGGCAAAATCGCTCAACTTCACTGCAAAGGGCGTTTTCCCGACTTTCTGATTATTCAGGATAATTTCGGCTCCAGATGGCTCGCTCTGAATGGTAACCAGGGTAGAACATCCCGCTATTACCAGCGTCGTTGCCAGGGCAATACCCATGTTCATAAAGTACTTTCGTGCATGCATTTATCTCTCCTTGCGTGTTTTTACGGAACTTAATTCCGCATCTACCAGCAAGTATGAACCGAAAGTGTATCACTTCCTGTGACACTTACTGCAACACGTTTATTACCGTCATGAAAAGAATAATTTTTCACCACAAAGTAGAGAAGATTGGCAGTCTTTTCCTTGCCGAAAAGAGTGCGAGGAGTTTGTCGGACTTGTCCTTCAAATAATGGAAAAATTGCATTATATGCGATTTTTCTACCTTGAAAACTCCCAAAGGAGCCCTTATATCGGGATTTTGAGCGCTTATTGGCACGCAAAATCCGCTAGTCCGACAGGCTCCTCGCATTACCAAAGTGCATAGTCATCAAGCCCTGTCTTCGCAAGCTGCCGAAAATCCATTTTCAATGACATACTGAGTGCGAGCATCACCGCCAATCATGTGAAAACCGACGGTAAAATCCTATGGTACCAACCCAAGGCGAAACGCCTCACGAAGCGGCTGACACACCGCTGCAAGGGTATTATTTATCGAGTTCGCTCCACGTGTTGTTTCTTTCGTGAGTTTTAATTGCAGTTGATCACATTACGGTTTTCCGATCGATTGCCCGCGTGCGAACTTTCCCTGAATGTATTCAGACTTCTCCCAATCCCAGAATGCAAGGCAATAATCAGCAAAATCGGGGGTTTCCGCCGGTTAGGAGTCACACCACATTTCAAAGCCTCGAGCGCAATAGAGCTCGCGCCAGCCATCGTTCCAGGTGGCCATTGCCGAATATCCAGCCGTAATCTGTCAGCACGCACTGAAGCTGATTGGAAGAGGTGTATCTGCCTTCGTCATAACTCCAAAACCGCAGATAATACATACCCTTGCCCTTTCTTGTAGGCGGGGGCTTTAAAAACGAAACAGGATTCCGCGCCATCCGTTTCTCCAGAAATGGGTCACAAATAGTGCCACACATGCGGTATAACAGGGGCGGAATCCCGTCGCAGGGTCTTCCAAGTCCTTACAACGTAAAGACTTTCAAATTCCAAAAAAGTACCGGCGAAGGGACTTGAACCCTTACGGGGTCGCCCCCAGCAGATTTTGAGTCTGCAGTGTATACCATTTCACCACGCCGGCGTGATGTTTAATACTACCATAAAAAAGGACGACTTGTCTACTTACGGGCTGAAAGTCGGGGTAGGCTGCGGGCACGAAGGGAATTTGCAGTAGCCAGAAGGGCGACTCCGACATCAGCAAAAACGGCTTCCCATAATGTCGCGATGCCGGCTGCCCCGAGTGCGAGAAAACCGATCTTGATCACAAACGAAAGCACAATATTTTCCATCACGATATGACGAGTCCAGCGCGCAGATTTGATGGCTTCGACAACTGACAGCGGGTTGTCATTCATGAGTACAACATCTGCTGCTTCAATCGCTGCATCGCTGCCGATACCGCCCATCGCAATACCGGCGTCCGAGCGGGCAAGCACCGGAGCATCATTTATACCGTCACCGACGAAAAGAACAGTCCCACTGGAATTTGAAGCCTTCACCTTTGCCGATATCTCTTCAAATAATGATACCTTCTGGTGAGGGAGCACGCCGAAGTACATATCGATTATGCCGAGTTTTCCGGCAATATCCTGTGCGGCGGATTGGGTATCCCCTGTTATCATCACAATCTCTTCGATCCCGAGGGCGCGCAGCTCGCTCACTGCTCGAGCTGCGTCATTTTTCGGCTCGTCATTGAGAATGATTCGGCCTGCATAACCGAGATTTCGGGCAATTTCCACAGCGGTTCCCGCTTCAGCAGACACCGAAGGAAGCCCTGAAACCCCGCTATCGAGCATGAATTTCCGGGAACCGGCACGCAGATCGACCCCGTCATACGTCAACGAGACCCCGTATCCTGCGTTTTCCGTATACGAGCCAATCAGGGATTCATCGACCGCGATTCCGGCATCCGAAGCATAACTCCGGATTGCATGGGCTACCGGGTGGTTGGAATGAAACTCGGCTGTAGCTGCAAGGGCGGTTACATACCGGTCGGTATACTCGCCAGACGGAATTCCCTCGACCGACTGCACCCGGAACACCCCTTTGGTTAAGGTTCCTGTCTTGTCAAAAACGACCGCCCTGGCCTTTGCCAGTACATCAATAAAATCAGCACCCTTCACGAGGACGCCCAGTTTCGCGGCACCGCCGATTCCGCCGAAAAAGCCGAGAGGAACCGAAATGACAAAGGCGCACGGACAAGAAATGACGAGAAACACAAGAGCGCGCGATATCCAGGGTTGGAACGAAACCCAACCATCAAGGGGAACTCCGCTCAGAACAGACAGCACCAGCGGCGGTAAAAAAGAAAGCAACACTGCGCCGACAGTGACGATCGGCGTATAGATTCTGGCAAAGGACGTGATCAGCTTTTCGGCTTTCGCCTTGCGGTTCTGGGCGTTTTCGATCAGCTCGAGCATCTTGGAAGCCGCGGTTTCGGCATATATCGCCGTCGTGCGGATTGTAAGGAGACCGCTTCCATTGACGAAACCGGCAAGAGCCTGTTCTCCGGGAAACCCGTCGCGGGGCAGACTTTCGCCTGTCAGGCGGGAAGTATCAAAACTCGAGGAGCCTTCTATTATGATGCCGTCGAGCGGGACTTTCTCCCCGGGTTTTACCAGAATGAACGTATCTGCGGGAACAGCCGAGGGATGCACTTCACGATTACCCTCGGCAAGCCGGGCAATATCAGGTCGCACATCCATCAGTTCCGAAATAGATCGCCTAGACCGGTTGACCGCAGACTCCTGTACCATCTCGCCCAGATTGTAGAAGAGCATCACTGCGGCTCCCTCGGACCACTGGCCTATCAGGAAGGCACCGATGGTTGCGATCGACATGAGAAAATTCTCGTCGAATACCTGTCCCCGCGAAATATTCCTCACGGCGTTGAACACCACACGATACCCCGCGACAAGCCATGCTAAAACATACAAGCTACGTACAGCGAGGGCCGGGCCACCCGCAAGCGACATCACTAAGCCGGCGGCGAACAAAATCGAGGCTACTATAAAACGCACCGCCAGCAGCCGCACTTCCCGACGAGCATCCCTGCCGTGAATGGTTGCTGCAGGTTCATTGGTTTCGGCACAGGAGGTACTACATGAACAACTCATTTTTCACTTCCCTCTCTGATATGTTCAAGCCCCACCGTCACCAGTATTCCGACATGATGGTCTTCAATCGAATAGTAGATCTGTTTGCCGTCGCGCCGGGTGCGTACGATTTTGGCCTGACGAAGGACACGCAACTGATGGGAAACAGCTGAAACCGACATATCAAGAACAGCGGCTATGTCGCACACACACAGTTCTCCGGAAATAAGCGCGGAAACAATACGAACTCTGGTTGAATCTCCGAAAGTACGGAAAAAATCACCCAGCTGGCACAAAATATCTTCACTCGGCATCTTCGAGCGTGCCCGCTTTACTTCATCCGCATGCACACAGGTAGTCTGGCAAATGTCTTCATTATCACTCATACAATTGATTATATGTTCAAGTGTTCAAGTGGTCAAGCATGTTTCTATGAAAAAAAACGCCATCCTGTAACCGGTGGCGCTCTCGTATCAGCATCTGACCAAATTTATGAGCCCCTTATAAAAGTCCGTTTTTCAATGCACCGAATACCTTCTTGATCATGGATGAAGCGTAGGCGAGCGGATTACTGCGGATTTTCTGCTCTTCCTCGCCGATTTTAAGGAATAAGCCATCCAGGGCACGGTTCGTTGCATAGGTAGCAAGATCAACCTCGACGGGGGGCATGGGCGGGTTTTTCCCTGCAAGCGAGGCAGCCACATTGGCAACCTGACCCACCTTGTTATATGAAATCGATAGAGTTTCCCAGGATTTTTTTGCCGAAACGTTCATCAAAAGAGGTTTTGCCAAAGTTGCTTCAACCTTGGGGCGATACAACTCGAGCAGTGACTGGCGTGTTTTCGCCTCCAGATATTTCGTCGCAGAACGATCGTGCCCCTTGATGATAGCAAAGCCATCGGCAACGGTCATGGTCGTTATGGCATCGACAAATATCGGAACGACGTCCTTCGCCGCTTCCTCTGCAGACCGATTCAAACGCAGAACTACATCGTCAATATACTTCTGTCCCTGGGGAATTTTCCCGACGCTGTCCAGTATCGGTTTCGCTTCGGGCGGTAGCATGATGCGTAAAAGAGCATCACCAAAATAACCGTCAGTGACGGACAACTTTCCGCTTGCACTCGCAATACCTTCTTTCAGCGCATCTTTCATTGCAGCGATGGCATCCGCGTTCGTTATTGCCTCCTTCTGCGGGGTTGCACCATAACTGCCGGCAAGTGATTCCAGGGTAGAAAGACAGGAAACAAAAGTGAAACAAGAGAACACAAGGATAATAAGGGCAAAAAAGGCAGATTTCTTTTTCAAAACGGTATCCTCCGGATTATATTTACTCTATCACACCAGCAAAGGAAACCAGACGTGGAATTCAATATAACCAGCCCTGCCCTGCTTTTTTCGGCAATCTCCCTTTTGATGCTTGCCTATACCAACCGTTTTCTCGCCATCGCCAGCCTCGTCAGGCAATTTATCACTCTTTTCCCTGAAAAAATGAACGACTCAATCGCAGGCCAAATAACCAATTTTCGCGTCAGACTGCAGATAATCAAATATACGCAACTACTCGGGGTCTTGAGTTTCTTCTTCTGCGTGCTGTGCATGTTTCTCATTTTCGCGGGCGCCATCCTCGCCGCGGAAATGATATTCGCCGCGAGCCTGATTCTCCTGATGGTCTCACTCCTCTTGTCACTCTATGAAATTTTCATCTCTATAGATGCGCTCAAACTTGCTCTCGAACAGCTGCATCGGTAAAAAAAAGCCTCCACCGGATCACCGGTGGAGGCTTTAAGCTTCATGCATTCATATCAACCGTTACATCCTGAACAGAAGCTCTTCGTAGGTCGGCATAGGCCAGTAATCCCTCGGCAGGAGTTTTTCGAGCCGGTCGATCGGCGCCCGTAGTGCTTCCATTGAGGCAAACACCTTATCCCGGCAAGCCTGTGCCTGGGCGAGCGGATCGGCAACTGCCTTGGCCGCCTTGCGGTCAGCATCGAGCCGATCCGCGATTTTAGCGGCTTCCTCTACGAGGGTCACAATGTCGAAAAGCTTTTTCTTGAGCGAATCAGCCTTGAGGCCGGAGTCAGAGAGCGTCTGAACCTGTACGGCAAGTTCGACTGTGTAGTCAGAGCATACCGGAAGGATCTCGCGGGTTGCCATCTCGAAGGCAACGCCGGCTTCGATATTGATCTGTTTGGAATATTTTTCGAGCACGATATCAAGGCGGGCATGCAGCTCTTCCTTGGTGAAGACCTTGTGTTTGGTGAAAATCCGCACCGAGTCTTCCTTCACAAAATATGGCCATGCTTCAACGGAGCTCGTCAAGTTCGGCAGTCCACGTTTTTTGGCCTCCGTTACCCAGTCTTCGGTATACCCGTTGCCGTTGAAAACGATTTTACTATGCTTTTTCCAGGTTGTCGCAAGGAGGTCCTTGACAGCGGCAGTAATATCATTCGATTTCTCGAATTTATCCGCGATGCCCGAAAGAACTTCTGCAACGATGGTATTGAGAACGAAATTCGGTCCCGCAATAGATTCGGATGACGGTACCATGCGGAACTCGAATTTGTTGCCGGTGAAAGCGAAGGGGCTAGTGCGGTTGCGGTCGGTCAGATCCTTCGGCAGCTTGGGTAGCGTATTCACGCCAAGTTCGAGCTTGGAACCTTCACCGGATTTGATTGCTTTGCCTTCGGCTATGCTCTGGATGATTTCCTGGAGCTGGTCTCCGAGGAAGATCGAAATGATCGCAGGGGGAGCTTCGTTTGCACCGAGCCGGTGGTCGTTTCCGGTATTGGCGGCCGAAAGACGGAGGAGCGGAGCGAAGGTGTCTACGGCTTCGAGAACCGCCGAAACGAACACGAGGAAGGAAATATTATCGCCGGGGGTCTTTCCGGGATTGAACAGGTTGATACCATCATCGGTGCCGATCGACCAGTTATTGTGTTTTCCCGAGCCGTTCACGCCACGATAGGGTTTTTCGTGCAGGAGACACACAAGGCCATGGTGTCGGGCAACTTTCTTCATCATCTGCATAACCAGCTGATTCTGGTCGGTTGCGACATTGGAAACGTTATACAGCGGAGCGAGCTCGAATTGGTTCGGGGCAACTTCGTTGTGCTGAGTCTTCGAGGGGATTCCGATCTTCCAGAGTTCTTCGTTCAGCTCGGTCATGAAACCGGCAACTCGCGCGGGGATGGTTCCGAAGTAGTGATCTTCCATTTCCTGACCCTTCGGCGGAAGGGCGCCAAATACGGTGCGTCCGGTAAGGCGAAGATCCTGACGTTCGGAGAAATATTTTTCGTCGACAAGAAAATATTCCTGTTCGGGGCCAACGTACGAAACGACGCGCTTCGATGTGGTGTTTCCGAGTGCTTTAAGCACGCGCATGGCCTGAATATTGATAGCCTGCATCGAACGAAGGAGCGGGGTTTTTTTGTCGAGAGCCTCGCCATGGTAGGAAATGAAGGCGGTCGGGATGACGAGAGTTTTGCAGTTTCCGTCTTCGCTGAGGAAGGCGGGACTGGTGACATCCCAAGCGGTATAGCCGCGGGCTTCAAAGGTAGCACGAAGTCCGCCGGAAGGAAAGCTTGACGCGTCAGGCTCGCCCTGAATCAGTTCCTTGCCGGAAAATTCGAGAATTGCACGACCGTCGGGTGTTGGCGAGATGAACGAGTCGTGTTTTTCGGCGGTAAGGCCGGTCATTGGCTGGAACCAGTGGGTATAGTGCGTTGCGCCTTTTTCGATCGCCCAGTCTTTCATCGCGTTTGCGACTACTTCGGCCACCGCAATGGTCAATTCGCTTTCACCGTCTAGAACTGCTTTTACTTCTTTATATATCGATTTAGGAAGACGATCCCGCATAACCGAATCGCCAAATGCATTGATACCAAAAGCTTCATTAAAGGGCATACTTCAACCTCCTGATAATCCGAGTTACCGGATTTGAGCTTGCATACCCCTTTGCACACATGCTTTTGTATATTTATACCAAAATATGCATATTTGTGCAATTATATCCGGCTGATTCTACATATTTTTTTTCATTTAACGATGCTAGTTTTTTCCACCGATTTATCGTAGCATCGCTCCATGCAAACATGGCAAAGTCCGGAAGGCCCACTTTCATTGGGCCGTTTCCCTTACGATATGGAAAACCGAGGGCACCCGACCTCGAGTCTTCAAGCCTGGAACGGTGCAGATACACTGCTCGCAGAACATCTAAAAACCGTTTCGGCCGGCACAATAAAAAAGGTACTTCTCCTCAACGACCAATTCGGCGCACTGACCTGTTTTGCCGCAAAGTGCGGTCACTCGGTCCGGGTTATCGCAGATTCCCGGCTTTCCCGCGATGCCTGCCTGAAAAACCTCGAGTTAAACCGGTTGAAAGCGGATGAGGCGATTTTCCTCAACCTGCCCGATACTACCGGTTTAGGTGACTGGCACTGCGATATCGTATTGATGCAGATTCCTAAAAGTAACGCCCTCCTCGAATACCAGCTAGCTCTGATTGCAGATCTGCATGCAGGCCTACTCGCACCCGGCACCGAGGTCTGCGCAGGCGGCATGACTCGTGACATTCATAATTCAACCTCGGAACTCTTCACATCCTGCATCGGTACCTCACATACCAGCTTGGCGGCGCACAAAGCTCGTCTCGTTCACAGCATATTCACTCCCGAAATAACGGCAGCACAGGTCAAAAAGATTTTAGCGAAATGGCCGCAAAAGCTGGTTCTCACCGAGGTGGGGCTACCAGAGATAACAGTGTGCAACCTTCCAGGGGTATTCTCGGCCAGCGGCCACGACAAAGGAAGTCTCTTGCTCCTCCGCTGCCTCAAAAACAATGCGGGCCTCGTTCCCGCAAATGCACACATCATCGACTGCGGATGCGGCAATGGACTCCTGTCGCTTGCTGCCGCCAAGCTCTTTCCCGACGCATCCTTCGTATGTACCGATGAATCACTTGTGGCGATCGAATCCACCCGCTTGGGCTTCGTACTGAATGGTATTAACGGCAGGGGAAGTTTTCTATGGACAGACTGTCTTGAAGGAGTGGAGCCTGATTCAGCCGATATGGTGCTCTGCAACCCACCCTTTCATCAAGGACAGGGGCAAACACAAACCCTCGAAATTGCCCGCCGAATGTTCGAGCAGTCAAAAGCATGTCTGAAAAGCGGAGCCACACTTCTTGTCGTCGCAAACAAGCATCTGGGACATCACCGCTACCTCGAAGACCTCTTTGGCAGGTCGACGGTGCTTGCAGAAAGCGACGGCTTCGTGATTATATCCGCCTTGAAAGCTTGAACGTTTTATTTTTCCACACTCATAAATTTCCACACCTCGGGATCTTCCTGCCCGAGACGCCAGAAGGATATTCCCTTGACGGTCGCAGTTTTGTAGAGATTCAGCCTCAAAATGGTCGAAACAGCATCTTCGTAAAATACCTGCACCTTCACTGTTTCCAGATATTCAAAATACGGAATATCTTTGTTTCGGAGGAGAGTACTGATATTCTTGTCCAGTACCAGTTTTGAAATGCTTGAATGTTTGTACGCCTTTGCCGGATTGGTATCGATCCAGGCACGTCCATAGAAGGGAAGGCCCATCACCAGTTTATCCCGGCCGATCTTCGACAGTGCATAGGCTGAAACATTGGCACACCAGTCTAGCGAAGCGATCGAACCAGGAACGCCGCCACTCCAGTGCTCGTCATACGCCATCACGATGATCTTGTCCGCCACCGCGCCGATCCGTGCATAGTCGTAGGAATCACCGACCGTTCTCCAGCGTGCCGGGAGTGCAACGCTGAGCGTTTTTGTTCCGAGGAAGCCCTTGAGTAGTTTCAGAAAATCGATAAAGTTATCGGTATCCCGCAGAGGAACCATCTCGAAGTCAATTTGCACGCCATCATACGGTAATGAAGCGGTGATAATGTCACGGATAAGCGGGTCCCGAAGCCGATACTGGGGGTCGAGGCAAAAATGGGTAAGCGCGGCGTTACCGGTTTCCGCCACGACCAGATGTTTTTTGCCCAGGAAAAAAGCTATTTTAGCCAGATTGGGAACTCCGGTCAGGGCGCCATAGGTACTGATACCTGCACCGAAATAACCCAGATCAGAAATCGGATACGAGATGTCCAGATACTGTTCCTCGCCATTTATCAGATATGCCCATATTTCCGGAAAAGTGACAGGATTGATCGAGTTTTCCGCAAAAAAGAGTCCGCCTGAAAGCAGCAACATGAAGCAGGACAATCTGAAGTATTTCATGCGGCCAGTATACCATAATTTTTTTGACATCGTCAGCATAATGAAACAGGCTGTCCGAAGACAGCCTGTTTCCTTTCACTTACTTGATTTTTTTTGCTTTGCGTCTATTGCTGAATTCAATTACTTTTACCATGACAGCTATGAGAGCTGCAGTAAACATTGATATCGCAGCCGCGATTCCATATGAAGTAAAGGCGACGGTTACGGCTTCCATATTCATTTTTTACTCCTTATTCCCGCACAGTCGCGAGAACTTGTCCGGCTTCTATCTGATCACCCTGTTTTACGGTGATGCTCTCGAGCACGCCACTAACAGCACTGTTGATCGGGGTTTCCATCTTCATCGACTCGAGGACCAAGATAGACTCTCCCGCGGAAATATTTTCGCCGGGCTGCTTGTAAATACGGAGCACAAGACCAGGAAGCGGGGATTCGATCTTGGTCTGAACGCCGGTTGCGCTCTCGGCTTTCGACGGTGCCTTGGCAGTCGCGTCTGCTGCACGGGAAACGGTATTAACCGATCCATGGGCGATGGTTCCTACCTTAAAGAGCACAGCACCGGAATCGATCTGGTCTCCCTGCACAATGCAGATATCCTGAATAATTCCCGAATAGGGCGAATTGATCGGATTTTCCATTTTCATGGATTCGATGACTACAACAGTTTCGCCTACGGCAACCTTGTCACCGGCCTTCTTCTGAACCTTGAGCACGAGACCGGGTAGCGGAGATTCTACTGTGTGTGTTTCGTTGACCCCGGGCGCTGCGTAGTCCTTCGGGAGGATCGCTGTCTTGGCAACTGCCTCGGAATCGATTCCATCCTTTACGTTGAAGCTGTACGCGACGCCATTTACGGTGACGGTATTGCCGGCAAACTTGACACCGTAAGCCTTGTTCGACAGGGTAACAGTAACTGCATCGGGTTTCTTTGCGACAGTTTCGGCAACAGCAACTGCCGGTTTGGCTGCTGCAGCGGCGGCTTCCTCGGAAATTTTCCGCACGCTGGTTTTTGCTCCACCTTTAAGGAAGAGCACGCCCTTGTCCTGGCAAGCAGAGGCAATGAAAATGTTTTCATCGGTTTTTTCGAGACCGGCATCCTCAAGCATCTTCGCGGCGGTGGCAAGGCTTTTTTTAGCATTGCGGTCATTGATTGCGAGTGGACTTTCGGTAGTCGGCGCAAGATTGAGCTGGGCTTCCGCGATTTTGATAATCTCGGCGTCGGGGGCAACCGGGGTCTTTCCAAAATAACCGAGAACCATTTTGCCATACCCTTCGGCGATCTTTTTCCAGGGACCGAACATCACGTTGTTAAAGGCCTGCTGGAAATAGAACTGGCTGACCGGGGTGACGGAAGTACCAAAACCACCCTTCGCAACGGATTCGCCCATGGCCTTGATGACCTCGGGGTAACGGTCGAGCAACTTGTTATCGCGGAGCATCTGGGTGTTGGCCGTAAGCGCTCCGCCCGGCATCGGAAAGAAGGGGATGAGGGGCTCAACCTTGGTAGCTTCCGGGGGAAGCATATAGTCGCTCATCGCTTCCTTGAAGGTTTCTTCGAGCTTGATGATTTTGTTGATGTCGATATCGAGTGAATATTCACTGCCACGGAGGGCGTGCCACATGGTAATCACGTCCGGTTGGCAAGTACCACCCGAGCATGGCGCCATCGACAGGTCGATTTGGTCGGCACCGGCTTCAATCGCGCTCATGTAGCTGACCGTTCCGGTTCCGGCGGTTTCATGGCTGTGGAACACGATGCGTGCTTTGGGGCCAAGCATCTTGCGAGCGGCCTTGATGGTTTGATAGACCTTTGTGGGGCGGGAGGTACCGGACGCGTCCTTGAAGCAGACAGAAGTATAAGGAATGTCGGCGTCGAGAATGTTCTTGAGTACTTCCATGTAGAATTCGGGGGTGTGGGCGCCTTCGCATCCCGGGGGCAGTTCCATCATGGTGACGGTGATCTCGTGCTTGAGACCGGCTTCGTGGATACATTTTCCCGAATAAATCAGGTTATTCACATCGTTCAGGGCGTCGAAGTTGCGAATCGTGGTAACACCGTGCTTCTTGAACAGCTTCGCATGCAGGTTGATTGCATCGGAACACTGGCTGTCGAGACCGACGACATTGATGCCGCGCGCGAGGGTCTGGAGGTTGGCGTTGGGGCCGGCAGCCTTGCGGAAGGCGTCCATCACATCAAACGAGTTTTCGTTTGTATAGAAGAAGGGAGACTGGAACAGGGCTCCACCACCCGACTCAAAATGGGTGATGCCGGCTTCGGCACAGGCCTGGACTACGGGCAGATAATCTTTGGAGTATACGCGCGCGCCATATACCGACTGGAAACCGTCCCGGAAGGCGGTAAGCATAAAATCTATTTTCTTCATGGCTAATCCTTTCTTTTGTTAGTTACACTGCAGCGCGCATAGCAGCGCTGGCAATGGCGATAACCGCTGCAATCTCGGTTTCGTCGACGGTTGATTCGATTGCGTTCGCTTTTTTTTCGGCCTTGACCCGTGCCGTCTCTTCTTTGATTCTGATTTTCTTGTCCTCGGTGGCAACCATTGCCTCTTGTATCTCTTTGAGTGTCCAAGAGATGCGGATGAAAATCAGAACGAGAGCCACCAGGGCGGAAGCCATAACGATATCGGTGCTAATCATTATATTCTCCCCTAACCCAGGATGGTTACATAGATGGCGGCTATGATTGCGGTGGTGATAACACCGGAGATGTTGGCTCCGAGAGCATACTGCATAATCATCGCCTGCGGATTGGCTGCGGAAACGACTTTCTGAGCTACCTTTGCAGTACTTGGAACACAGGATACACCTGCAATACCAATGACCGGATTATACTTGCCGTTCTTGAAGAAATAGACGATGTATCCACCGATAAGACCGCCGATTCCAGAAAGCAGAAGAGCGAGCATACCAAGCAGCAAAAGGGGAAGTACTTTAGGATCAAAAATAGTACCGGCTTCACAGAGAATGCCGAGTGTGAGGGCAAGAAAGAACGTAGCAAAATACAGAATACCATTGGTTACCAGATCCTGAAACTGCTTGATACCGGATTCACGCACGGCGATACCGAGGAAGAGCGAGAAGAAAAGCGGTGCAGCCACAGGAAAAAGGAACGAAAGAAGCACGCAGATAATTACTGCAAACATGAGCTTCTGAAATGAAGTGATGTTGGCATCATGAGCTTCTTTGGGCATCGGTGTTCCCCGAATACCTTTC
>JBBRWY010000062.1:0-15465 GCA_038248875.1 Treponematales bacterium | reverse complement strand
TTTTTATAAATGCGTCCCTTGGCCTGGATGGGGGGGGGGGCGGGGGTACTGGGAACCTTTCATCGCAAGAACGCCCCCCCCCCCGGGTGCTACATTCGGAAAGACTCGCCGAGGTATACTTCTCTTGCAATCTCGGAGTCGAGAATGAAATCGCGTGGGCCTTCGGCGACTATTTCGCCCTTGTTGATGATGCAAGCGCGGTCGGTAATTTCCAAGGTGTCGCGGACGTTGTGATCCGTTATGAGGATGCCGATACCAGCCTTGGCAAGGCGGCGGATTATTTCTTTTATGTCGTGAACCGCAATCGGGTCTATGCCGGCAAAAGGTTCGTCGAGAAGAAGAAAGCGGGGTTCGATGGCGAGGGAGCGAGCAATCTCGGTGCGTCGGCGCTCGCCACCGGAAAGAGTGTAGGCGCTCTGTTTGCGGTTGGATTCAATCCCGAATTCGGCCAAAAGGGAATCGAGTTTGAACTGTCTTTGGGCTGGAGTCAGGTCCTTGCGGGTTTCGAGGATGGCGAAAATGTTCTGCTCGACGGTGAGCTTTCGGAAAACGGATGATTCTTGGGGCAGGTAGGACACGCCCGCGCGGGCTCGCTTATACATTGGAAGGCGAGTAATGCACAGGTCGTCGAGGTAGATGTTGCCGCTGTTAGGTTTATAGAAACCGACTACCATATAGAAGGTTGTTGTCTTTCCTGCGCCGTTTGGGCCAAGCAGGCCGAGAATTTCGCCCGCCTGCATAGAAAAGGTCACATCGCGGACCGCATGTTTTTTGCGGAAATATTTGTTGAGTCCTTCGACGCGCAGGATGTCGCTCATTCGCTTTTTTCCTTTTTGGTATCCTTCAGCATACCGCTCACCGTTCCATCGAGAGAGATGTACTCGGTTTCAAGATTGACGGCAATGCGGTCCGCCCTGAATTCGTCCCCGTCCCGGAGTACCAGCGGCGAACCGGATAGGTCGAGCAAGTTGAGCGTGCGGCGGTAGGTTGCAAAAACCGCCGTACAATCGATGTCTTTCCGCTTCAGCTTGACGTCAATCTGCAGAAAGGCGATTTCGGTTTTCTGGTTGTACGAAATCATGCCGGCAGAGGCTTCCACCTCGTTCTTCGAGTCGACGAGTTTCGTATTCCCCCGAAAAAGAGCAACTTCACGATCCCGGTCGTAGGTGAGCGAATCGGCGCTGAAGGCATATCCCTTCTCGGAGTCGGTGCCGGTTACCGAGCCGATCGCCGTCACATAGCGAAAATCTTTTCCGGACAACTCGATCCGGTTGCCAGTAATCCGAAGCGCACCGATATCGACGACGGCAGTACCCTCGAGCACCGTCGTACCGGCAGTCTTCCCTGCTGTTCCGCTCATACGTGCAGCAGAAAAGGAAATGGTCTTATCCTCGGCATACAGGAAAGTCACACAGGCCAAAATGAACAGTACTGCAAACGCCTTTTTCACTGGATCCCCGCAGATGTTTCCGCATTACCCGAAACCAACCTGCCGGACACGTTTTCGGCAAATTCGTAGGTACGGCTGGTCGTGTCGGCAAAAAAGCCGACACCTCGAATCAGGGTGCCGTCATCTTTACTCAGAACGACCTCGCCGGAACGGGCACCGCTCAGGGTCCGGTTTTTTTTTGACCAATGAAGGTCATTTGCACTCAAAAAAAGGTTATCTTCTATTACATGAAAGGAAACACCTTCACCAAGGGAATAAGTTTCGTCGACATCATTCACCAGAAGAAGCCCCGCAGTGCCTTCCGCCTCGACGGCAGAGGAGTTGTCAGAAGCATATTGTACGAAGGAAATGTCCGAGGCGGCCCAAACACGGTCGGTATTGTACATTTCGAGCGTACGAGCCGAGATCGAGACCGAAAGGGCAGCATTTTCATAGCGGTCTGCGGAAACGGACTCGAGAACCATTTCGGGAACGCTTTCCCCGTCGAACTCTACGTTCCCGTAGTTGAAAGAGCAGGAGAAAGCGGAGGCAAAAGCAAAAGCCACAAGAAAAGACAACGGGCGAACGGACTGCATACAGTCAATATACCGGTATTCGCCCTTTTCGTCAAAACATTCAAACCGTGCATTGACAGCAGCATTAAGAGGTTTTAGACTTAAAAAGGGCATTTTTTGCGTTTGCACAGGAGTATGTATGGCAGATTATTTAAGCGATGCCGATTTTGACCAGTATCGCAAGCTCATCTACGATGAAAGCGGAATTACATTCTCTTCCACAAACCGCGCAATCCTCGAAAGCCGTCTTAAGGAACGTCTTAGGGAAAAACAGATTGGACATGTCAGCGAGTATTATTCACTACTGATCAAGGACAAGGAAGAACTGAAGCTCATGCTCGATTCAGTCACAACCAATCTGACACGGTTTTTCAGAAATCAGCCTCATTTCGATGCACTCATAAACTACATCATTCCCGAGATCCTCAAGATCAAAAAAGAACGAAACGACACCAAAATCCGGGTCTGGAGCGCGGGCTGTTCCACTGGTGAGGAACCGTACACCCTTGCGATGATTTTCCGGGACAAACTGCCACCAACATACAATGTTGAAATCGTCGCTTCGGATCTCTCACTTAAGTCCCTTCTTATCGGAAAAACCGGATTCTACCCGGATAGCAGAATTACCGGCATCCCCGATGCGTATCTTCCCCGCTTTTTCGACCGCAAAAACAACGGGTACCAGGCAAAAGACGAGCTGATGAAGCTGATCCGGTTCGATTACCACAATCTCAAGAACGATTCGGGACAGCGGAACGTTGATATTCTTTTTTGCCGCAATGTGCTTATTTATTTCGACGAAGCTGCCCAGAAAGCGGTTATCGACCGTTTTTGGGACGCGATGTCCGCAAAATCCTTTTTGTTCATCGGACATTCGGAATCCCTGTTCGGGATGAAGACAAAATTCGAATTTCTGAAAACAGACTGGGCCTGCTTATACCAGAAAAATTCCTGACAGGATGTACAAATGGATGCTGTATCGGTTTTGATCGTCGACGACTCTGCGCTGATGCGGAGCCTTATCGGAAAAATAATAGATGCCACACCCGGACTCCAAATTGCCGACAAGGCAATGAATGGCCGTTTCGCACTGCAGAAAATAGCCCGGGTCAAGCCGGACATCATTGTATTAGACATAGAAATGCCTGAAATGAACGGGCTCGAATTCCTGGAGGAACGTAAAAAGCTCGGCATCGACATCCCGGTTATCATCCTTTCCAGCATTGCGAAAGAAGGAGCTCGGGTCACCATGGAATGTCTCGATCTCGGTGCAAGCGATTTTGTAACCAAACCCTCGGGCGCCGAATCAGCCGATCTCCATACTGTCGCAAAACAGCTTGTCGAATTGCTCCTCGGATACGGCAGCCAGTATCAAATGAAAAAGGTCGCCGGAACAGCACGGAAGCTTCCCGAGGATATCCTGCGGAAGTACGAATCGCGTCTGACCGATATCGAGCACGGTACCTACGAGCATAAAACACGGGCCGAACCCCTCCCCCGGACCGAGCAGATATCCGCAGCAACACTTGCTTCACTTTCACAGTCATCGTTGCGTACCCAAGGCGGGGCAGCACCGATACAAAAACCTGTTCCGTTGCGCACACCGGGAAACATCGAGATCATCGCTATTGGAATCTCCACCGGCGGACCGAACGCCCTCCGCGAAGTCTTCTCGAAGCTCGATCCGGATCTACCCCAGCCCATCGTGGTGGTTCAGCACATGCCTGCCGGTTTTACCGAAGAATTTGCAAACAGCCTGAACAGAATATGTCCTCTCGAAGTGAAGGAAGCCTGCGAAGGCGACATTATAAAGCCCGGACGGATACTGATAGCACCCGGCGACAAGCACCTCGAGGTCGAGCGACGCGCACTGGCCACCATCGCGCATATCACGGACGCACCGCCACAAAACGGGCACCGGCCTTCTGCCGACGTGCTCTTTGCCTCAGTCCTGAAGGAATTTCAGAATCATGCGCTCGGAATCATAATGACGGGAATGGGAAGGGACGGCGCCCAGAAGTTGGCCGAACTGTACCGGGAAGGTTCCCGAACTATCGGGCAGAACGAGGAATCCAGCATCGTCTACGGAATGCCACGCGTAGCATGGGAGCTCGGCGGCGTCATGGAGCAGGTGGCCCTTTCCGGCATGGCCGACCTTATCAATAAGTATGGAAAAGATTTTGCCCGGTAACCGAGCGACTTTTCAAGACAACCAGGTCACAGAACGGCGGTAATTTCCGGTAGGTCCTTCGGGGCTTTGCCGGTAATGCGGAACATCAATGCGGCTACGGCTATAAATGAAAGAAGAGCTCCGCCCACCTGCAAGGCCTCGGTAGCACCGGAATAGAGGAGCGGTAGGAGTATCCAGATCACGATTGCGGCCAGTACTGGCACACCGACGGAAAGGAATGCCTGGGAAAGCTGATTTTTAACCGGGGCGGCAATGCGGACTTCGCTTCCGATGCGAAGGTCTAAATTCTGCCGGTTTATCGCGGTGAATACGTTTCCGTTCTGTTTGCAAGAATCATTTGTACAGCCGATGCAGGCATCGATTTCGAGTGGAATTACCGAGATAATGTCTTTTTCTATACCGATCACTTTAGCTTTTTCCTGCATTTTTTTCTCCTTGCATCTGGACCGCCCCGACGGATCGGACAATAGGCCCCTTCTCACGTTCATCTTGCGGCGGTTCGCCACAATCCACCTGTATGCGCCGTATGGCGGTTGTTTTTCCCGAACGGTCCATATCTATCACCAAACCCTGCAGCTGGGGATGATCCCACGCGTCATGGGACCAGTCCGGTATACGGGTCAGGTACTCGCGAATCTTCGTCGTACCGTCGGTACCACCCACTGAGTCCCGGCTTCCGGTCCGACCGGCGTCGGTTATGCACGCACAGCCCTGCGGCAAGATGGTCTCGTCGGAAGTCTGTACCCGGCCGTGCGAGCCAATGACAGCAGACACCTTTCCGTCGGCATGCCAAAAAAACGCCTGCTTTTCGGCAGTAGCCGCGGAATGGAAGTCAACCAGAATGTACGGCGTTTCCTGATGCAGGCGCGCCGCGAGTACAGGCAGGGCAGTAAACGGGTTTTCGCTATGCACCCGGCTGAAACCTGCGCGACCCAACATCGAAACCACGGCGACTTTTACGTTTCCTGCCTGCACGAACCGCCAGCCCCGCCCCGGACTTTCATCCGGAAAGTTGGCAGGACGAATGACGTAGGGTACGGTTTCAAAGCCCTCGACCAGGTCTTTCTTGTAAAAAATGCACTCTCCACCGGTAACCAGATCGATCCCCAGTTTACGGAGATATCCCGCGTGCTGTCTTCCCAATCCGTAAGAACCGGTACATCCGTCGCCGTTTGCGATCACAATATCCGGCTTCTCGCTTTTTTTAAGGTCAGGAAGCGCGTTCTTGACGCACCAGATGCCTGCTTTCCCCACAATCTCGCCAATATATAGAATTCGAATGCCCAAACATCACTCCCTGGTCCAGCTTTTCACACAGTGCCTGCATCGCGTCTGACAAGCATCGCCGAACATTTTTCCATCTCGCCGGTTTTTCCCAGCGCCTCATAGGTATCCCGCAGATTATACAGGGCCTCGTCAAATTCGGGAATCAGCGCGATTGCTTTTTCGAACGATTGGCAGGCCTCGGGAAACCGGGACTGCCCAAACAGCAGTACCCCGTAATTGTTCCACACACGACCGTTGCCCGGCTCGATTTCGAGGGCATTATTGTAGGCTTCCTCTGCAGAAGAATCCTCGTACAGTTCATGCAGAACAACCCCAAGAGTATCGAGGATATCGACATCGAGAGGATTGGTCTTGAGTGCTTGCAGAAGAGAATGGCGGGCATCGTCGAGCCGGTTGGTTGAACGATAGCTTAAACCGAGATTAAGCCAGAGCGTACCGTTTCCCGCATTGAGTGCGAGACCTTTGCGAAGCGAAGCAATGGCTTCCGGATGATGACCTGCGGCGGCGAGAATAACCGCGCTATCATTCAAAAACTCGGCTGTTTCTTTCATGTATGTCCCCTGGTGAAAATCAATGACGGCCGGTTTCGATCCTTGAAAGCTCGAAGAGCCGGTCCCTGAGGACAGCCGCACGCTCATATTCTTCATGATCAAGGGCGGAATTGAGCTCTTTTTGCAGAAAATTGGTTACAGAAGGCGGCTCATGCACACCTTCGGTCACGTCTGATTTACCGGTAACCCGATCGGCAGGAATCCCGTTCCGTGCGAGCACCTCATCGTCAACATGCACCGGGCATTCTACCCGGGCAGAAAGGCATAGAATATCGGAAGGGCGGGATTCAAGTCGGATTTCTTTTCCGTTTTGCAGCAGCACAATGCGGCACAGATAGGAACCGGCGCGGATACCGTAAATCTCGACACGGTCAAGCTTGCCTTGTAGGGATTCGATCGCGGAAAGCAGCAGTTCGTGGACCATCGGCCGGGGAGCAAGGATATGAGTCAGCTCCACCAGAATATTCTGGATATCTCCTTCGGAAACATATACCGGAAGGACCATATTGGAGCCGTCAGGGCGTATGAATACCGCATTTCCCTCGTCAGCTTGTGCGATAGTCCAGATTTGTGCAGGTAAAAACCGTGCTGTCTTCATACCTTAAGATTACTACACTGCCGGCGAGAAAACAAGGAAATGGCGGCGTTTAGTTCAGCCCCTCGAGCATGCTTTCGAAAAGACCGGCAATAAGCTCGGTTGCATCCGGTCCCGGATAGCGGCCACGAACCGACAGGCAGGACGCTTCAACGAGCTTCACACCATACAGCCGGGCACTTTCGATCGCCCCGGAATCCATTAGCCGGTTGATTACCGATTCGATGACCGGGGAGTCTATTCCTTCAGTGCGGGCTCGAGTAAAAGCCCGCGAAAGGAATTTAAGGTCTTCGGGTTTCTTTTCGAGATGAAAAATCACGGGCAGGCTTTTCTTGCCTTCGACAATATCGTCGCCACGTTTCTTCCCGGGATTACCGGTAGTCAGGTTTCGCACATCGTCGAGTACCTGGAAACCGACGCCAATCTTCGCAGACAAGCTGCCAAAGTCGCTTGCCTCACCCTCGTCCTTGCCTCCGGCCAACATGCCGAGTTCTCCGGCCATCCGCGAAAGTGTTCCGGTCTTGAGGGTCACCATCGCCTCGTATTCGGCGCGCACAGGAACCATGGAGGGATCTCTGTGCCAGCTGATGTCCATGGCTTGGCCGAGATGGAGGCGCCGGAGCTCGCGGGTAACAGTCCGGTACAATACAAGCTTGAGGGAATCCGAGGACGGGAATGATTCGATGATCGACTGGGCGTAAAAATACAGCCATGCTGCACAATTGATAGCAGTGTCCTGTCCATAAATAAGATGGATTGCGGGTTTACCCCGCCGCTCATCAGCGTGATCCTCAATGTCGTCATGGATGAGGCTGGCGGTATGCGAAAATTCGACAATGGGTGTAAGCCCGTATGCCCGGTCCCCGCCGCCAGAAAGTTCGCAAGCAAGGACCATAAGAAGAGGCCGCCAGCGTTTGCCGCCCCGAAGCAGTAAATCGCGACAGGGTTCCACGAGCGGAGCCAGGTGAACGGGACGCACAGCGTCAGGAACGGTCGAAAAAGCAAGCGAAATCCAGTCGGCATCGACTGAAGCCGGTAATTTGGCGGCCAAAACAGCTTCAATCTTTTCGAGGCGCCGTGTATATTCTATGTTCATAGATCAATTGTATCCGATATCCATATTCTTGCAAGAGGAAAACATGCCGTCGAATAACTACATGAAACCGGACTATTGGAGCCAAAAGGCGTTCGCTGAAGGGTATCCCGCTCGTTCAGTATATAAATTGAAAGAAATGGATGAAAAATTCACTCTCCTCAAAAAGAACTCGCGGGTTTTAGATCTCGGCGCCGCTCCTGGTAGCTGGACAACATTCGTCCTTCGCGCGCTCGAGGGAAACGGACATGTCACTGCAATCGACCTCGCGCCGCTTTCAAAGGACGTAAAAGGCAACAACCTGTCTTTTTTCCAGGGCGATTTGTACGCTCCGGCCATCCGGGATGCAGCCCAAAAACTGGGACCCTACAATCTGGTCATCTGCGACGCAGCTCCGGCAACGACCGGAAATCGCACGGTCGATACATCACGCTCAAGTGGACTCGTAGAACTGGCGATATATTATGCAGAGCAGATGCTCCTTCCTGGTGGCAACTTTGTGGTCAAGATTTTTCAAGGTGGGGACCAACAGGAACATCTGAAAAAACTGCGCACTTTGTTTGCAACAGCCAAAGGATTCAAGCCGGAATCCTGCAGGACCGAAAGTTTCGAGACATACCTCGTCGGTCTGGGTAAAAAATAATATTTTACACAGATCTTAGTATCATGATATAGTGGAGAAACCATGAAATGTAGAGTCCTGCTCTGTGCAGCCGCCGCCATATACTTATTGACCGCAACTTCCTGCGGAGATGCAAAACCCGCAGCATCCGCGGACACTAATACCGGGGAGCTTGCGTCGGCTGAACCCGAAGGATATACGGGTATGGGTGGTGCGGATGGAAGTCTTCCCTCGGAGCGACCCGATGCGGCGCAGGGCGAGGGCGAAAAGCTCCCCGAGCTGTATTACTCTGTTTATATGGTACAAAAAGGCGATATAATCGGGACTATTGCGAAGACTCACGGCGTGTCGCAGGATGCGCTCATCAGCCTGAACAAGCTCCGGAACACCCGCACCATTCAGATTGGGCAGCTCCTGAAAATACCGTCCATCAACGGAATTCTCTACACCGCCAAAAAGGGTGACACACCCGAACTGATCGCCGACAAATACCGCGTTTCGCTCGAAAAAATCGCTCTCGCCAACAACATTTCTGATAACATTGTCACCGCGGGAGCCGTTATCTTCCTTCCCGATGCAAAACTCGACTGGATAACCATACAGGAAATCAACGGGGACCTCTTCAGAAAGCCGCTGCGCGGCGGCTACTATATCTCGTCACGCTACGGCTGGCGGGACAATCCCTTCGTCGGAAGCAGAACTTTCCACAACGGTATGGACATGGCGACATCGAAAGGCAACCCGGTATATGCAGCTCTCGACGGTATGGTTGCATCGACCGGCTACAACGTCACCTACGGCAACTACATAATCGTTTCGCACCATTCGGGTTACCAGACTATGTACGGACATCTTAACACAATCTTGACTGCCAAAGGCGCGCGCGTAACAACCGCCACAAAGATCGGCACGGTCGGCAATACCGGACAGAGTACCGGCCCCCATCTTCATTTTACCGTCTACAAAAACCGCGCCACTATCAACCCCGCATCTCTGTGGAATTGAGAAGTTTGCGGAGCAAACTTCTCTTGGAGTTTTGCGCGTAGCGCAAAACATCCACCTAGCGTTTACGGTGCAAACTTCTCTTGGAGTTTTGCGCGTAGCGCAAAACATCCACCTAGCGTTTGCGGAGCAAACTTCTCTTGGAGTTTTGCGCGTAGCGCAAAACATCCACCTAGCGTTTACGGTGCAAACTTCTCTTGGAGTTTACTTTTAGATGGTGTGACGAAAGCCGAATTTCTTTACAAATAAATCGATGTTGGTTCCCACAAACAAGCCGCAGTAGGCGGTAACGGCAACTCCACACAAAAGATAAAACGGTACCAGAAAAGACGGACCGAAGGTTTCGGAGGACCAGGAACCGATGGTGCTGAAGGGAACCACCGCGAAACCCGCTACGAGAATAAGACCTGCAACCAACCAACGCAGCAGAGAAACGGAACGGACGGTCACGGGCACCAACGGATACACGAGACCTGCGGCGGCGATCCGGGACAGGGCGGCAGCTACAATAGGGTCACCCGAACGGACGGTAGGTACCGGCTCGAGAATCGACGACAGGCTTTCTTCAGCATGGGTAAGGTGACGAACTCCGGTACGGCATACCGGGCATACCAGCAGATGCACGGTGAGCGATAGAGGAACGCGTTCGTCCTTGTCGAGGGACAGATATAGATCAAAGGCTTTATCACACTTCATTCAGTTCTCCTTCTGCCAGCTGCTCCCGCAAGATCTTCTTGGCCCGGAACACATGGGATTTGATGGTATTAACCGGCAGACCGGTAACCTCGCTTATGTCGGCGTACGGCATATCATAATAGAAATACATATCCACGCAGACCCGGTAGCGTTCGGGTAATGTACCGAGCGCGGTACGAATCGCTTTTCTTGTCATGGCACGCATATGCTGCTGTTCAGGATTCTCGCACGGGTCCTCGATTTCGTAGTCTTCCGCGAGCGAGGTATATTCCCGTTTTCGCTTGACCGAATTGATCGCCGTGTTGTACGCAATGCGCATGAGCCAAGTAGAAAAGCGGGCTTCTCCCCGAAAGGTGGCAAGCGACACGTACATCTTGACCAGCACGTCCTGCACAAAGTCGTCGGTATCGTCGGGATTCTTGAAAAAGCTGTAACCGAGTCCAAAAATACGCTTACGGTATTTTTCAGCGAGAATAGTGAACGCAGACGAATTTCCCGCCAACACTTCCGTACAGAGAACTGTATCTTCCTGTGCAGAGGCAGGGCGACTGTCAGTTTGCGGATTCAATGCGCGTGCTGTCCGGTCGTGTCACAAAGTAGAAAGCCACAAGGCTTATTCCGAGAGCGAACGGAATCAAGCCTCCGAGAAGGACATAGCTGAGGCCTTCTATGAACATAAATAAAAAGGAAAGGGCCAGGCCAGTACCGGTTAGCAAAAAACCCGTAAGGATACTGAACAGGTACAGATCGAAAACCGGTCGTTTGTATTCGCCGATTGTGATAAGCCGGAGTATCTGTCGGTGACGCCACAAAAGATAAAAAAAGATGACTACTCCGCCCATAACGATACCCACTATCGGTACTATCGCTATTAATATCTGCGCCGCAGCTGCGGCCTCAGCCGAACTTGATTCGATCATGTGTAACTCCTATTCTTTTTTGACACGGAGAAGGCAATAACGGTTGCGCCTGTTTTTTCGGTTTCGTCAGCCCAGTACCATAAATTCATCAAAATAGAGAATCTCGATCCTGCCAAGCACCAGATTCGCATTGATAACCGCGATCAGTGCCTTCTTCACTCCGTCTTCGCCCATAGTGTTAATTTCTGAAAGCGTGTGGGCAGAGAACCAGCCAAGAGTCGAAGTGCGGAGGATACGGGTTTTCTGGACGAGTTCCTCACGGAAGGCAAGGTCGTCGCCAGGATACGGGAGAAAAGGCGAAACGACAACAGTTATCGGCTCAGTATCGGCCGTTTTGGCCCGGAGAACACCGATATCACCAAAAACTGCCGTCTTGCCGTCAGAATCCGGCTTCCACACATCTTTGTCGTAGAGGTGCCTACCCCTGACTCCCGATCCGGCACCGGGGCGGGCTCGCCCCGAGGCAAACGCCCAAATAGTTCCGGTCACCAAAACAACGACAAGGAAGGCGGCGACGCCCAACAGCACCAGTTCAGTTTTTCGTCCGGAGAAGTTCATACTTCCTCAAATTCCTTGAGGGCAGCGGCAAGTCGACCTGAGGTACGCGCGCGAAGGAGCATCGTCTCGTCCTCGTAAACAACCTCGATCACTGAACCTTCCCGGTGGGCAAAGGCCAGAAGGTCGGAACGACTCGAGGGAATGCGGTAGCGGTGCTCGTCACCGGACACAATCGCATCCATCCGTTTGATGAACTCGCCGAAACCTTCCTGGGTTCGGGCGCTTATCATGACGGAATCGGGATATTCGGCGCCGAGTCGCTCCCGAGTGGCCTCGTCCACACGGTCAATCTTGTTGAGCACGAGAAGGCAGGGCTGGTCTGAAGCGTCAACCTCGGAAAGAACCTCGCGTGTGGTACGGTACTGCATGTCAATCTCAGGATCCGAAGCGTCGAGAACGAGAAGTACCGCATCTGCAAAGGCCGCTTCCTCAAGGGTTGCATGAAAGGCGTCGACAAGACTGTGGGGAAGATTGCGGATAAAGCCGACCGTATCGGTCAGAAGGATGGTACGTCCCGTGGGAAGCTTAAAACGGCGGGTTGTCGGGTCGAGGGTTGCGAAGAGTTTGTCCTCTGACAGAACGCCTGCGCCAGTGAGCGCATTGAGGAGGCTCGATTTACCCACATTCGTATAACCGACGATCGCGCAGGACGGCACGGGAACCTTTTCGCGCTGTTTACGCCGGTTGGCCCGTTCGCTGCGCACGACGCCCAGTTCTTTCTTGATCTGGGCAATATGGTTCATCACCTCGCGCTTGTCGAGCTCGAGCTGGGTTTCACCCGAACCCTTGGTGCCGTAACGGCCGCCCCGTTGCCGGGAAAGAGCTTCGTACGTATGAGCAAGTCGGGGCAGCGAATATTCGAGCTTGGCAAGCTCGACCTGCAGCACGGCCTCGCGGGTGATCGCGCGGTTTCCAAAAATCTGGATGATTACTTCCTGCCGGTCCATGCAGGTGATCTTGGTCATTTCTTCCCAGTTTCGCTGTTGGGTGGGGGTAATCTCAAAGTCGAACACAATCAGCTCGGCGTCATGCTCTTTGGCAAAAGCGGCAATTTCGGTGGCTTTTCCCGAACCCATGCCAAATTTTGGAGCGGGTTCGAAGCGCCGCAACACCACCGAGCCCGATACGACAAAGCCGGCTGTTTCGGCAAGGCTGGCCAATTCGCGCACCGCATCGGCATCCAACAGGTTCCGGTCATCGGTTCTGCCGACCAAAATAGCGAAAACAGGTTTCGTACTTTCTTTTTCTACGTCTATCATTATGTATGAATATATCCTGAATCCAGCGAAAATGGTAGTTTAGGTTTCTTTTATTCAGATTTTAAGTGAATATTCCGATACAGTAATGAGCCCTTTTTGTTTTTTTTCGGAGGCTTTGTGCGAACAGCACCAAAAGTTGCGTTAAGTTTACTTCTATCCATCCTCCTCTTTTCCGGACTGGCCGCTGCCGCCTATGCCGGACTTTTCAATATATTAGAAACACGCTTCTATCAACCCGCCGTCATCAGCTCCATGGAAGAACAGCTTGCAGCCACCGCCGAAGCGTTGAAAACCTGGCACAACCAAAACATGGACACATTCGGGAAATTTGTAAATGCCGAGCCGGTAAAACGGAGCCTCTTACCAAACCAGAGCGCACAGGATATTTTTGACCGGTCTAATCTTGCCGGAACCCTGTTATCTGAAATGCCTGCACTTGTCGGAATCCGCATCATTGATGCCGGGGACACCACCCTTGCACCCGAAAACGACAAAGGCTCCCGGCGTATTCATTTCAGCACGTTCAGGGAGGATATCCTCAAAAAGGAAGATCTCCAGATCGCGTATGAAAACTACGGCAAAAATGAAGGCGACCTTCCGTTCACTATTCTGTCTGCACCGGATGGATCGCCGCCGAAACTGGTCATCGATAAAAACAAGGACCTGTTTCAATACTGCTATCCATTCTATGACGCATATTCCAGCTGGCGGGGAACCGCTGTTTTTTACGTTTCGGCACGGGCTGCGGCCCAATACCTGATCAGCGAAAACCTATTCCGCATCAGCGACAGTCTTGTGCTGCTCGGCGAGAATACGTTCAGCGTTTCGGGCATCGTCATTGGTATGCCGCGCGCTGGTCAAGAGATTCTCGGGGATGCGGTTATCGAACGTTGGCAACGCAAGGATTTCACGACCGACCGGATCGTCTCCACCGATGATTCGGGCTGGGTCCTGCTTTCGCGCGAAACCGGCGACTACGGCTATACCGGACAGCTGGTACAGGAAAAAGTGTTCACCTTCCCGCAATCAGTCCGCATGCTGTTTCTGGCGATCAGTTTTCTGACCCTTTTCCTTGTCATTTTCCTCCTTTTCAACCTGAAACAGGACGCAATGATGCTGATCCGCAACCGAATCAGACGGTTTCACGCACATCTACTCAAAGAACTCATGGATCGGAACGAAGAGGTCCACTGGGACGAGATACAGAAAAATCTTTCAACCCGGAAAAACGATATTGCCAGCGAGATCAAAAAAAGTTTCGGCCGGCGGATGAACAAGAAGCATGGCAATGAAATCGATGCACTCCTCGACAAAAGCTGGGTCGAGATCCTCTCGGCCATGGGTCAACAGGAAACCAAAAAGACCGGCATTACGAGCACCGATGAATTGCGAGACATGCTCGAGCAGGTGCTTCAGAACAATTCCATTTCACTCAACCTGACCGGAGCCCCGGCCGCAACGAAAACACCGAAACGACCAGCCGCAGCCATAGAAAATCGCACAGAAAAATCTGCCGAAACCGATGATATCGAAGAAGTCGAAGAACTCGGCGATGCCGAAACCGATGATATCGAAGAAGTCGAAGAACTCGGCGATGCCGAAACCGATGATATCGAAGAAGTCGAAGAACTTGGTGACACAGAAAACGCAGAAGAGCTCGACGAAGTCGAAGCGGCTGAAGAACCTGGTGACACAGAAAACGTGGAAAAGCTCGATGATATAGCTGAAAGCGAGAATTCAACTGAAGTAGATGTCCTTGATCTTTTCAGAGAATTTGAAGAAATCGACCACAGCGGCATCATCGACGAACTTTCCGAAACCGAGGAACGCGGTATAATATACGAGATTCCCGAAGCACTCGCAGAAACGGATGCGATTATCGAAAGCTTTGCCGATTCGAACGAATTCATCAATGACGAGGCTTTCAACCTTCCCGAGGTCGAGCCGGAAGAAGTTGTGTATCTCGATGGAGAATGGGAACCAGCCCTGCTTGAAGTCGCGACCGAGGAAGAGTTGTCCCGGTTCATTGAAGAAAAAATACCGGATTCCATTCTGATTTACAATTTTGACGAACCGCCAGCTAAAACCATTGAATCGAAAACAGGAATCAGCGATGAGGAAAACGAGATTCTCGATTCTGTATCGATCCACGGCCTCGATTTTACCTCGCTTGACTCGTCAGATACAGAGGATACAACTGAAGTGGACTACATCGACTCATTCCTTTTTAGCCAAGCGCTTCCCCTCAGGGATAATTTTGCCAATACACCGGTATATGAATTTCTTGAAGTGCTCGGCGACGAAGATCCCGCCGAACTCGTCGATATAGCCGACGGATTCGAAGAGGAAGACAGCTCGGTTACCAACCGCGACGGACTGTTCCTTGTATCCGCAAAAACGGCTTCAGAAGTGGGAGAGTCTATTGATTCCGAATTCCAGAAACTGGTTGATTCGGTTCTCCTGTAAGTCTCAGAAACTGCTCCCAATATTGTGCTTATAAAACCAGCCGTCTTTTCTGAAACCATCAACCTCGGTTAGGCAATCAGGTGCTTGGCTCTCCACCCCGACCCCGGCTGTCCCTTTTCATATGCTACCCCTGTAGTAAAATCTATAATCGGTGGATTTTCTTCTTTCATCTGCCAAATCTGTTCGCACCAGAGCGCCTTCATCTTTTGATGCGACCACAC
>JBBRWY010000061.1:0-15948 GCA_038248875.1 Treponematales bacterium | reverse complement strand
TGCCGTCCGCACGAGCGAGACAGAGGTCGGCTATTGCCCGGGCAATACGTCCGTTTCCGTCATCAAAAGGATGAATGGTGACGAACCACAGGTGGGCAAGGGCGCTTTTCAATATCAAATCGGGGCAATCCATCGCAGTGTCTGAATTGAACCACAGAAGAAAAGCAGTCATTTCTGTCTGAAGTCGGTCTGCAGGTGGGGCAAGATAATGGACTTTTTCCTTTCCCATGGAACCCGAAATGACTTTCATGCGGCCTTCGCTATCCGTTCGCCATGTACCCGCTGCAATTTTGAATATTCCCGAGTGTCCGGTAGGTAACAATGATGCCTGCCATCCGCAAAGGCGTTCTTCAGTCAGCGCCTCCCCGCAATTTCTGGTTGCATCGAGTATTAGTTCTACAATGCCCGCAACATGCCGATCTTCGCTCGGTAATGCGCCGATATCGATTCCTAGTCGGCGGGCGACCGAAGATCGCACCGATATCAATGAGAGATTTTCGCCTTCAATTTCACTTGATTTTTGAATATCTTCAGTAAGGGTATGGAGAAGTTTAGTTTGCTGAACCGGAAACCCGAGCATTTCCATGCTGCCGAGCAGCTTTCCTTGTTCCATCCGGATTTTTCGAAGTAGCGGCTCGATCGTTACTGCGTTCCACCGGAAACGTGTCCAGTCCGTCCGTTCCCAAATATATGTCATATTACAATGGTACATTGATTTGCGGAGAATAACAAGATAATATCCGCACGATATGCGGAGAATACAGTCATAATCTCCGCATTTTCAGTTTTCAGTTCACTATTACATCAATTCCGTTTTCATCCTCATCACCGTCAATGCGCAAGATCACTTGGTTGGGAAGGCAGGCGTTCCATTCGCCTTTATGTGAAATATGGGGACCGGCGATGCAGGTTTTGTTGGGGCAGGGGGAATCGAGAATGCGGGCGCTGCCACCTTCTATGCGGACGATCGTGTTGCCAAGGGGGCCAGGAATTTGGACGGTCCGGTTGGTATCCAGCGAATATATCCATTTTCCAGTCGGTGCTTCGATCACGAGATGGGCTTTCACTGATCGGTTTCCGTAAATGACAACCCCCGAGACGATTGCAGCAGTCAGTACCACGGCCAGAATGGCTAAATCGACCGGTTTGAAAGATACATTGAACTGTTTCATTATGGCTTGTTGAAGACCTTACTTCCCGGGGCAATCGATTCGGTAATCCAGGTGTTACCACCAATTATGCTGCCCTTTCCAATGATCGTTTCGCCGCCGAGGATAGTTGCCCCGGCATAGATGGTCACGTTGTCTTCTATCGTAGGATGTCTCTTTTTATCGGCCATGTTTTTCTTGACGCTCAGTGCACCGAGAGTAACGCCTTGGTACAGCTTAACCTGTTTGCCGATCACGCTTGTTTCGCCAATGACGACGCCTGTTCCGTGGTCGATAAAGCATTCTTCACCTATGGAAGCACCCGGATGGATATCAATGCCGGTTTTTCCATGTACGTATTCGCTCATGATGCGCGGTATTATCGGAACACCCTTTGAATGGAGGAAAAAAGCGATGCGGTGCACGAGGAGTGCTTCGAGCCCGGGGTAGGACAGGATTACCTCTTCAAGGCAGCGGGCTGCCGGGTCGCCCTCGAGAGCCGCTTTCGCATCGGTGCACGAAAGTCGGCGGAATTCGGGTATTTCATCGATCAGAGCCAGGACTATCTGTTCCGAGTATTTATAGCAGCCGGTGCCGTCGCGGTTTGTGATATAACAAATGTACTTGATTGCTTTCAGTACTTCGCCGGTCAGGTTCCGCACGATCCGGTGTAACCGTTCGCCGGTTACAAAACGCATTGTTTCGCGGTCCAGGTAGGAATCTTCGCGGAAACCGGGGAAAATGACATTTTCAAGATCGTTAAGGACGGCAACTACACTTTCACGGTTCGGGAAATTCTGTGAGTCGGTCAGATTAATGCCGCCATAGGTGTCGTAACTGGTCAATATCCGTTCGATACGGTCGTCAAGCTTGCTCATTTTCGTGCTCCAATTCGTTTTTCAATCTGTGAAAGTTTTTTTCTGCCCAGAACACCCTTCAATCCCTTTGCAAAAAACGCCTCAAGTACTTTTTTTTGTTCCATTGCCGCAGCATAACCAAAATTGATCTGCAGATCCGGTCGGTCGAAGTCGTACGGGGATCGATTGTTGTCAGCCAGAATGTGGGCGGTTGGAATGTCTTGTTTGACGGGTTTCCGGGTATGCAGCGCACAATCGACAGCACGAAGCAGAATTTCGAAGGAGTTTTTAAATGCGAATGGCTCCTGATAATCGAAATCATCAAGTTTTATGGCAAGCACATGCTTGAAGCCCTCTGCACGTGCCAAATGCACAGGAGTGTTGTGCATCAGATAACCGTCCACCAAAAGCATATCATCTTGACGGAAGGGGGTGAAAACTCCGGGAAAGGACGAAGAAGCACGCATGGCGTCGGCTAGCGGACCCGTTTTCGACACAAATTCGGTACCGGTGCATAAATCGGTCGCGTTGCACCTGAAAGGTATCAGGGTTTGCCCGAAACAGGCTCCATTGGTTAGTCGGAGGAGCAGTTCGTGCACATTTTCACCCGAATCGAGTCCTGATGACGAAAAAAGGTTCGTTATTCCGCGGCCAAGGCGGAAAAACTTCCCGATCGGTCCGTGTGATAATATTGAAGCGACATTGCTCATGTAGTCGGCCGGATCGAACGAGGTTCCGAGGAATTTGCGCATTTCCGCGGTTGTCATGCCGGTTGAGTAGAGTCCCCCGATGATCGCACCCATGGAGCAGCCAGTGATCAGCGAGGGGCGTGGTACGCCCATTTCTTCCAATGCTTCGATAACGCCGATATGCGCGAGGCCGCGTGCTCCGCCGCCTGATAGTACTAATGCCCATTTCATACAACCAATATAGTCATTTTCGCGGTACGTGCCTATTGACAAATCCGCTTTCCTCTGTTAATTTAGGCGAGCATCTTTAACGCCGAAACAACTAGCATCTTGCTCCTGTAGCTCAGTCGGTAGAGCGCAACCATGGTAAGGTTGAGGTCAACGGTTCGATTCCGTTCGGGAGCTCTTGTCAATCAATAAGGGGATTTATTATGGCCAAGAAATCGTCAGTAGAAATTATTGCAATGCAGTGCACTGAATGCAAGCGCAAGAACTATACAACCCAGAAGAACCGCAAAAACACCCAGGCGAAGCTTGAACTTAGCAAGTATTGCCCGTTCGAGCGCAAACACACCATGCACAAAGAAACCAAGGTAAAATAACCTCTGGTTGTAGCGGGAACGGTTGTTCCGTTAATCCGTTCTTGTTGATCCGCGCTCAGGGAGAATTTTTGCTCCGCAAAAATTCTCCAAGAGAAACTCAAGGATTCTGTACCTAGAAACGGTAAAAATCGAGCGAGTATTTTTGGCAACAAAAATACTCGAAGAGAAACTCAAAGATTCTGTACCCAGAAACGGTAAAAATCGAGCGAGTATTTTTGGCAACAAAAATACTCGAAGAGAAACTCAAAGATTCTGTACCCAGAATCTTTGAGTTTCTCAGGTCAGTAGCTCTAATGGTAGAGCGTCGGTCTCCAAAACCGAATGTTGCGGGTTCGAGTCCTGCCTGGCCTGCTATCTTTGTAAAATATAGGTGGACTGGTATGTCGAAAATCGTCCAGTTTTTTAAAGAGTGTGTTGCCGAACTCCGCAAGGTTGTCTGGCCGACTCGAGATGATGTTATTTCCTCCGTCAAGGTAGTTGTGGTTTCCACGATTATCGTCGCTGCTTTTTTAGGTTTGCTTGATGCAGTTCTGGTGGCCGGTGTAAACCTTGTTTTCTAGGCGTAATCAATGACAAAAGGCTGGTACATTCTTCATACCTATTCCGGGTACGAGAATAAGATTGAAAAGACTATTCGCTTGCTCATCGAATCCAACGACATTTCTGCCGAGGTGGTTACCGATATAAAGGTGCCAGTAGAGGAATTTGTCGAAGTTAAGGATGGTAAAAAACGGAACGTCACAAAGAAATTCCTTCCTGGATATATTCTTATCGAGATGATGCTGCCCGAACTTGGCTGGAAAGCGACCTGTTCGGCTATTCGAAAGATTCAGGGCGTTACCGGCTTTGTTGGTACTCCTAGCGGTGTGCGTCCGCAGCCGATCACTCCTGATGAGGCGAAGGCCATTCTCCAGAAAGCAGGCGAAATCAAGGGCGAGAAGTCTCAGCGTATTAAGCAGTCTTTCGCGATTGGCGAGCAGGTCAAGATTATTGACGGTCCATTTGATTCTTTCACTGGTGCAATTGAAGATGTTAATATGGAGCGGGGTAAGCTTCGTGTTATGGTCGGCATTTTCGGCCGCTCGACTCCGGTCGAGGTAGATCTATTACAGGTAGAAAAAATATAGTTTGCAAGTAACGTGGCGTTTCGGGAATACCGGAACGCTTCAGTTCTTACATATATGGAAGGGTGAAAAACTCAGGGTTTTTCGCTACGGGTTTTCAATATTATTTTGAAAACCCATTGCCGTCTGCGTTGCGGATAGGCCCGATCGTACCACATAGGAGAACCTTATGGCGAAGAAAAAGATCACCGCGATGATCAAGCTGCAGTGCCCTGCGGGAAAAGCGACCCCAGCTCCCCCCGTTGGTCCCGCACTTGGTCCCCACGGTGTTAGCGCACCGCAGTTCGTGCAGCAGTTCAATGAACGCACGAAAAACATGGAACCGGGACTCGTAATTCCGGCTGTCATCACCGTTTATTCGGACAAGACTTTCACTTTCATTCTGAAAACCCCGCCGGCTTCAGTCCTGATTAAAAAGGCTTGTAATCTGACGAAAGCTTCCGAAAATGCTGCCACCCACAAAGTAGCGACCCTTTCGAAGGCAAAGCTTGAAGAAATCGCTACGCTGAAGATGCCTGACATCAATGCCAACGATATTGAAGCGGCCAAAAAAATCATCGCCGGTACTGCTCGCAGTATGGGTGTAGAGGTGGAGCGATAATATGAAACACGGAAAAAAATATCGCGAAGCGCTCAAAAAATACGATTCCACTCAGGTTTATGACCTTTCGAAGGCCATTGGCCTTGTAAAGGAACTAAAGTTTGCCAAATTCGACGAAACCGTCGAGGTTCATGTTTCGCTCAAGCTCGGCAAGAGTCAGTCGGTACGTGACACCGTTGTGCTTCCTCATCAGTTCCGCGAGGAAAAGAAAGTCATGGTGTTCTGTAAGGAAGACCGCGTACAGGAAGCCTTGGCTGCCGGTGCGGCTTATGCTGGTTCTGACGCATACATCGAAAAAGTGAAGGGTGGCTGGCTCGAATTCGATATCGCCGTTGCGACTCCCGACATGATGAAAGACGTCGGTCGTCTCGGTATGGTTCTCGGACGCAAGGGTCTTATGCCTAATCCGAAGACCGGAACCGTAACCAACGACATTGCTGCCGCAATCAACGAACTCAAGAAGGGTCGTATTGAATTCCGCGCCGACAAGACTGGTGTAATCCATCTCGCAGTGGGCAAAGTGTCCATGGACGCCACGAAAATCGTTGAAAACATTCACACATTTCTTATTGAAATGGCACGCAAGAAGCCGTCTGATGCTAAGGCTGACTTCGTTCAGTCTGTGTCGGTCAGCTCGACCATGGGCCCCGGTGTTTGGGTGTCTTACAAGGCAGGTGAGTAATTATGGCAATTAAAGCAAAGAAAATGCAGCCGGCCAAGACTGCAGCCATTGCCGAAATCAAGGCACGCTTTGAATCGGCTTCCGACTATATCTTTACCGAATACCGCGGACTGACCGTTGCGCAGATCACCACACTGCGCCGCCAGCTTCGTGAAAAGCACTGCTCGTTCAAAGTTGTAAAAAACAACTTCGCACGCATCGCTTTCGAGGAAATGAAGGCCAGTGATGTGTCTTCCTACCTGGTCGGACCGACCGCGATCGCGCTGGCGGGCGAAGAAGCCAACACGGTAGCAAAAATTCTTTTCGACTTCTCGAAAGATGTACCCGCCTTGAAAATTAAGGGTGGACTAATCGATGGCGAAATCTATGATGCAGCCAAGATCGCGGCTTTCTCGAAGCTTCCTGGAAAGAAAGAGCTTATTTCCATGCTTTTGTCCGTTATGCAGGCCAATACTACCAAGTTGGCAGCAACATTACAGGCAGTCGTGGAACAGAAAGCAGCAGTTTGATTTTATTATGGCTCAGGCTTCCGTGGTTCGTATTCGAACTAAGGGCTGTCGTCCTGGCCGTGTGATAAAAAATGCAGGATGCCTATTTCGTATGAAATAGCGCCGGCTACAGTCTGACGAAGCAAGCTTCGACAGATTGAAGAAAAAGATTCCTTTAAGGAGAAGATAATATGGCAGCTTTAACCAATGACCAGATTCTTGATGCAGTGGCGGCAATGACCGTTCTTGAGGTTTCCGAGCTCGTAAAAGCTATGGAAGAAAAATTCGGAGTAACCGCCGCCGCCCCCGTGGCAGCAGCAGGTGGAGCCGCAGCAGCCGCTCCTGTTGAAGAACAGACCGAATTCACCGTAACCCTCAAAGGCCTTTCCGCCGATGACAAGAAAATTTCTGTAATCAAGGAAGTTCGCTCGGTTACCGGTCTTGGACTCAAGGAAGCAAAGGACCTCGTTGAAGGCGCTCCCAAAGTTCTCAAAGAAAATATTTCCAAAGAAGATGCAGCAAAGATCAAGGATTCTATTACCGCAGCCGGTGGCGTGGTCGAGATTGCCTGATTTTTCGGCTTTTTCCGGCCGTGAAGGCCGGAAAGCTTGCGGGGTCTGCCTTCGGGCAAACCCCGCCTAATTTCGAATTTTCTCAAATGGTTCCTGTATTTGTACAGGAGCCTTTTTGTAGTATATAAGTAACAAGAGTCTAATCGTTTTAGGGGGTGTGGGATGTTCGCAAGAAATCAGGCGATCAACCGTCAGTATATTGGTAAAAATATCCGTAATTTTATGGAGTTGCCCGACCTCATTGATATCCAGTTGTCGTCATATGAGAAATTCCTTCAGCGCGACAAGTCAGGTTCTGAAGTTTCATCTGAAGAAGTGGGTCTTGAAGACGTATTTCGTTCTACATTCCCGATTGAAAGCCCGAATGGCGACATGCTTCTCGAATATGAATTTTATGAGCTCGACGAGCAAAATATTAAATTTTCTGAACTTGAATGCAAGCAGAAAAGCCTTACGTTTGCCGTGCCTCTCAAGGCGCGTATTAATCTGATATTCCAGCAGACGGGTGAAATCCGTCAAAAAGATATTTATATGGGCGATATCCCGCTCATGACCGACCGTGGAACCTTCATCATCAATGGTGCAGAGCGCGTTGTCGTTTCCCAGATTCATCGTTCTCCGGGTGTTATTTTCTCGCACGAAAAAGGCATCTATTCGAGCCGCATCATTCCGTACCGCGGAAGCTGGCTTGAGTTTGAGATCGACCAGAAAAAAGAACTAGTCTACGCCAAAATCGACCGAAAAAAGCGAATTCTTGGATCTTTGTTTCTTCGCGCGCTCGGATTCGAAACTCGCGAAGACATTATTCAGTGTTTTTACAAAACCGAAACGGTATCAGTTTCCCAGGATCGAGTTATCCGCGATAAGCTGATTGGTAAGGTTCTGGCTTCTGCAGTCTACATCACTGGCGACAACGGCGAGCAGAAAAAGCTGTACCGTGCTGGCGAAAAGATGCATCCGCACAATATTGATGAACTCGGTCTCAACAAGGTGATGGAAATCAACGTTATCGATTTCCAGGCTGAAGGCTCCCTCAATTCCCCGATGATCATCAACTGTTTTGAACGTGAAGAGATCCGCTATTCCGGCAAGGAAGCGGAGAGTGACGAGCCGACCAAGGAAGATGCGCTGTCTGCCGTGTATTCGGTTCTCATGCCCGGCGAACCGATCACCGTCGAATCAGCTGAAAAAGACCTTGTTTCAATGTTTTTCTCGTCTCGTCGATACGATCTCGGACGGGTGGGACGCTATAAGCTCAACAAAAAATTCGACTACCTTGAGCCTGTTTCCGATTTTACTCTGGTCAAGCAGGATATTATTTCCACGATGAAATATCTGATCAAGGTGTATGTCGGCGACGAATCCATTGATGATATCGATCATCTCGGAAACCGCCGCGTACGCTCGGTCGGTGAACTCATGACCAATACACTCAAAACGGCCTTCTCGCGCATGGAACGCATCGCCAAGGAACGCATGAGCTTGAAGGAAACCGAGACTATCAAGCCCCAGGACCTCATTTCGATCAAACCGATCGTCGCTGCAATCAAGGAATTCTTCGGTTCGAGCCAGCTGTCCCAGTTTATGGATCAGGTTAACCCGCTCGCCGAACTGACCCACAAGCGGCGCCTCAACGCTCTCGGTCCCGGAGGACTTTCCCGAGACCGTGCCGGCTTCGAAGTCCGCGACGTTCATTATACTCACTACGGCCGCATGTGCCCTATCGAAACACCTGAAGGGCCGAATATTGGTCTTATTGTTTCGCTCGCCAACTATACCCGCGTCAACGACTACGGTTTCCTCGAGGCGCCTTACGTTAAGCTGGTGAATGGCGTCGCTACCCGCGACATCGAATACTTGTCGGCAATGGACGAGGACAAGTTCTACATCGCACAGGCGTCGACCTCGATGGACGAGAAGGGTGTGTTCCACGCTGATCAGATTTCGTGCCGCCGCCATGGCGACTATACGACCCGCACTCCGAAAGAAGTACAGTATATGGACGTTTCTCCGAAACAGATCATCTCCGTTTCGGCTTCGCTCATTCCCTTCCTCGAGCACGATGACGCCAACCGCGCCCTCATGGGTTCGAACATGCAGCGTCAGGCTGTACCGCTTGTATTCCCCGAGCCTCCGCGGGTTGGTACCGGTATGGAAGGCAAATGCGCGTATGATTCAGGCGTTCTCGTCAAGGCAAAGAGAGCCGGGACGGTCGAATTCGTCGCTGCAGACAAGATTGTCATCGTTCCTTCCGATATGAAAGATCCTTCTATCCGCGACGAATACCCTTTGCTCAAGTACCAGCGAACCAATCAGGACACCTGCTATCACCAGCGGCCTGTAGTCCTTCCCGGCCAGAAAGTCGAAAAGGGTACGCCTCTTGCTGACGGACCTGCCACCTATCATGGCGAGCTTGCCCTCGGGCGCAACATTCTCGTCGGATTCGTTCCATGGAACGGTTACAACTATGAAGATGCCATCCTGATTTCCCAGCGGGTCGTTAAAGAAGACATGTTCACTTCCATCCATATCAAGGAATTCGTCACCGAAGTCCGCGAAACCAAGCTCGGGCCGGAAAAACTGACCCGTGATATCCCGAATACGAGCGAAAAAAGCCTCGATAATCTCGACAGTGAAGGTATCATCCGCATCGGCGCGAAAGTCCGTTCCGGCGACATCCTCATCGGTAAGGTTACGCCGAAAAGCGAAACCGAGACCACTCCCGAATTCAAGCTCCTAAACTCGATCTTCGGCGAAAAGGCTAAAGAAGTCCGCGATTCGTCCCTCCGCGTTCCGCATGGTGTTGAAGGTACGATTATCGATGTCCAGCGCCTCAAGCGCACCGAAGGTGATGATCTTAATCCCGGTGTTGATGAAGTGGTAAAAGTTCTTATCGCTACCAAACGGAAGCTCCGCGAAGGTGACAAGATGGCCGGACGTCACGGTAACAAGGGTATCGTTGCACGCATTCTTCCCGAAGAAGACATGCCTTACATGGATGATGGTACCCCGCTCGATATCTGCCTCAATCCGCTCGGCGTTCCATCTCGAATGAACATCGGACAGATTATGGAGTCGGAACTGGGTCTTGCCGGAAAATACCTCAACGAGTGGTATGAATCACCGGTTTTCCAATCTCCGTCCAACGAACAGATCGAAAGCAAACTTACCGAAGCTGGCTTCCCGACCAACGCGAAGGTTAATCTCCGCGACGGCCGTACTGGTGTATCCTTCGATAATCCCGTTTTCGTCGGTGTCATATACTTCCTCAAGTTGCATCACCTTGTCGACGACAAGATGCATGCCCGTTCGACCGGTCCGTATTCCCTTGTTACCCAGCAGCCGTTGGGTGGAAAGGCACAGTTCGGTGGACAGCGCCTTGGTGAAATGGAAGTCTGGGCCCTCGAGGCTTATGGCGCGGCTAATACGCTGCAGGAACTTCTTACAATTAAGTCGGACGATATGAATGGTCGCTCGAAGATCTATGAATCCATCGTGAAGGGCGAGCCTTCGACGGCAGCTGGTGTTCCGGAATCTTTCAACGTTCTGGTACAGGAACTTCGCGGTCTCGCGCTCGACTTTACGATTTTTGACGCCAAAGGCAAGCAGATCCCCCTCACTGAACGTGACGAGGAACTGATAGCCAAGGCCGGTTCGAATTTCTAAAGCTCGTGCTTCGGAAATTCAGGAGTTTACAAATACTAGATTGTAAACTCCACGATTCTTTTACCCAGAGGTGCTGAAATGAGAGATATACAGGATTTCGACAGTTTGATGATAAAACTTGCCTCACCGGAAACCATCCGCGCATGGTCCTACGGCGAGGTCAAGAAGCCTGAAACAATCAATTATCGTACCCTCCGCCCCGAGAAAGACGGTCTGTTCTGCGAACGTATTTTCGGTACGACCAAGGAGTGGGAATGCTATTGCGGTAAATTTAAATCCATCCGCTATAAAGGTGTTATCTGCGATCGTTGTGGCGTTGAAGTCACACACTTCAAGGTTCGGCGCGAACGCATGGGACACATTGAGCTTGCTGCTCCTGTATCCCACATCTGGTACTACCGCTCTGTCCCGAGCCGCATGGGCCTTCTTCTCGATTTGCAGGTAGCGGCTCTTCGTTCAATTCTGTACTACGAAAAATATATCGTCATCGATGCGGGCGACACTGACCTCAAAAAAAATCAGCTCCTCACCGAAGAAGAATACCACGAAACACAGGAACGCTACGGCGGATCCTTCACTGCAGGTATGGGCGCCGAAGCGATTAAAACCTTGCTGGAAAATCTCAATCTTGACGAGCTTGCGACCGAACTACGTGCCAAAATGATCGAAAAGGGAGCGAAGAGCGATAAACGCCTCCTTAAGCGCATCGAAATCGTAGAAAACTTCCGTGCTTCGACAAATAAACCGTCCTGGATGATACTTGACGTCGTGCCGGTCATTCCGCCGGAACTGCGCCCTATGGTTCAGCTCGATGGTGGTCGTTTCGCTACTTCCGACCTCAATGACTTGTATCGCCGGGTGATCAACCGTAATAACCGCCTCAAGAGGCTCATGAGCCTTAATGCTCCCGATATCATCATTCGCAACGAAAAGCGCATGCTTCAGGAAGCTGTAGACGCCTTATTCGATAACTCCAAACGCAAACGCGTAATCAAGGGTGCTTCTAACCGCCCGCTCAAGTCAATTTCTGACATGCTCAAGGGAAAGCAGGGCCGTTTCCGCCAGAACCTTCTGGGCAAGCGCGTCGACTATTCCGGACGTTCGGTAATCGTCGTTGGACCGGAGCTCAAACTCTGGCAGTGTGGACTCCCCACAAAGATGGCTCTCGAACTTTTCAAGCCCTTCATCATGAAGAAGCTTGTTGATAAAGACGTCGTCTACAATATTAAGAAAGCCAAGCTCCTTGTCGAGCAGGAATCCCCCGAAGTATTCGCGATCCTCGACGAGGTTGTCCGCGAACACCCGGTTATGCTCAACCGCGCACCGACCCTTCATCGTCTCGGAATTCAGGCTTTCGAGCCGGTTCTCGTTGACGGCAAGGCGATTCGTCTGCATCCTCTCGTTTGTAAAGCTTTCAATGCTGACTTTGACGGTGACCAGATGGCCGTTCACGTTCCGCTTACCCAGGCTGCACAGATGGAATGCTGGACACTTATGCTCTCGAGCCGCAACCTCCTAGACCCTGCAAACGGCAAATCGATTGTATACCCGTCGCAAGACATGGTTCTCGGGCTCTACTACCTGACCAAGATCAAGCCGAACGGTCCCGGAACGGGCCATCGCTTTACCGATGTAAACGAAGTCATGATGGCCGCCGAAAACGGTTTACTCGGTTGGCAATCTCTGATCAAGGTCAATTACCGCGGACAGATGGTCGAAACCACACCCGGACGGCTCATATTCAACGAAGAGATGCCCGAGGGCGTACCGCTTACCAATACGACCATGGACGACAAGCAGATTCGAAAGCTTATCGAAAAGGTCCACAAGGAATCGGGTCCCTGGCTGACCGTTCAGATGCTCGACATTCTCAAGGCGACTGGTTATAAGTACGCCACATTCTTCGGTGCAACTCTCAGCATGGACGACATTCTCGTTCCGCCCGAGAAGCCCGAAATGATCGAGAAGGCGAACAAAGAAGTCGAAGAAATCCAGAAACAGTACCAGAAAGGTCATATCACCCAGGACGAACGCTACAACCGTGTAGTTGAAGTGTGGTCCAAGACAAACGAAGATCTCACCAATATAATGATGAAGACCCTCGAGGTGAATAAAGACGGTTTCAATACAATTTACATGATGGCTATATCTGGCGCGCGCGGTAGCCGCAACCAGATCCGCCAGCTTGCCGGTATGCGTGGTCTTATGGCCAAGCCGAACGGCGACATCATCGAATTGCCAATCCGCTCGAACTTCAAAGAAGGCCTGACCGTTATCGAGTTCTTCATTTCGACCAACGGTGCCCGTAAGGGTCTCGCTGATACCGCACTCAAGACCGCCGATGCTGGTTACCTTACCCGCCGCCTTGTCGATATTGCGCAGGACGTTGTTGTTAATGACGATGACTGCGGAACTATCAACGGTATTGAGTACTCTGCGATCAAGGAAGGCGACGAAATTGTCGAAGCTCTCCGTGACCGAATCACTGGCCGGTATACCCTCGAGCGCGTAGTTCACCCAATCACCCGCGACGTCATCATCGATGTAAACGAATTCATCACCGACGAGCTTGCTTCCGAAATTGAAGAAGCCGGCGTTGAGTCTGTAAAGCTCCGCACCGTGCTTACCTGCGAAGCCAAGCATGGTGTTTGTGTAAAATGTTACGGCCGCAATCTCGCACACAACAAGATCATCGAGATCGGCGAAGCGGTTGGTATTATTGCTGCTCAGTCGATCGGTCAACCGGGTACCCAGCTGACGATGCGTACTTTTCATGTCGGTGGTACCGCAACGAAGATTAGCGAAGAAAATCGCATTCTGCTCAAGTTTCCTGTCATCGTCAAAGATGTCGCGGGAACACATGTTGTGCTCGACAACGGTAACTGGCTCTTCACCCGTAAGGGTTGGCTCACAGTCAACAAAGTTGTGCGCGAGTATGAGCTCGAAAAGAACGACAAGCTGCTCGTGGAAGATGGACGTCGCATAATCAAGGGCGAATCCCTCTATATGCACGACGACAAGGAAGTTACCGCTTCCGATATCGCTTACGTCGCCATTCGTAAAAACAAGATTTATCTCGTCAGCCAGGATCAGAAGATCGAAATCAGGAATGGTTCCGAAATCATTATCAACGTGGGCGATTATGTCGCAGCGCAGCAGACCATCGCAACCTTCGATCCTTTCTCCGAGCCGATACTTTGCGAATATAATGGTTACGTACATTTCGAGGATATTATCCCCGGATCGACCCTGAATGAAGAACTCGACGAAGAAACCGGCAAGATCGAAAAACGGATTAACGAATTCCAGCTGGAGACCAAGCAGCCCCGTATTCTCATCACCGACGAATCAGGTAACACCATCGGTTCTTATTATCTCCCTGGTGGCGCCTACCTTCTTGTCGAAGATAAGGCCGCTATCAAGGCCGGTTCGACTATTGCAAAGATGCTCAAGGAATCCGCGAAAACCAAGGATATTACCGGTGGTCTTCCACGTGTATCTGAACTGTTCGAGGCCCGCAAACCTAAGTCTCCTGCCGTTCTTGCCCAGATTTCCGGAACCGTGTCGTTCAAGGGAATCCTCAAAGGAAAGCGTGTCCTGATCGTCCGCGACCAGTATTCCAAGGAATTCAAGCATCTCGTACCGATGACCAAGCGTCTTCTCGTGCGGGACGGCGATACCGTGGAATCTGGTGAACAGCTTTGCGACGGTGCACTCAATCCGCACGATATTCTCGCGATTTCCGGTGAAAATGCCCTTCAGAATTACATCATGGACGAAATCCAGCAGGTGTACCGGCTCCAGGGTGTATCCATCAACGACAAACATATCGGCGTCATTGTCCGCCAGATGCTCCGAAAGATCGAAATAATCGCTGTTGGCGATACCCGTTTCATCTACGGACAGCAGGTTGACAAGTATAAGTTTCATGAGGAAAACAGTCGCGTTATGAACGAAGGTGGTCAACCCGCGATTGCTCGTCCTTTGTTCCAGGGAATTACGAAGGCCTCGCTCAACATCGATTCCTTCATCTCGGCAGCGTCGTTCCAGGAAACTACCCGTGTTCTGACGAATGCGGCGATTGCTGGAAACACCGACAGTCTCCGTGGTTTGAAAGAAAACGTTATTATTGGTCACCTCATTCCGGCCGGTACGGGCATTCGGCAGTATCGCAATGTAAAGCTCTTCGACAAGGAAAAGGGAGATCTCGACCTTCAGATGAACGAGATTCTCGAACGCCGCAAACTCGAAAAAGCGACCGAAACGATCGATGACGACACCGATTTCGAAACCGAAGAAAACGACTAAACCCCTGTTTTGCTCCATGGGAGAAATTGCGTTAGCAATTTCTCCCAGAGCCAACTGCAAAGCAGCTAACTCCATTAGAGAAATTGCGTTAGCAATTTCTCTAGGAGAAAACTGCAAAGCAGTTTTCTCCATTGACACTGAAAGCCGCTAACCGGTAAGATGGAGAGCGATTAACTACGAAACTATCCGGCGTGCTGGTCGGATTAAAATAGGAGAAAAGGCAGATGCCTACAATTAACCAACTTATAAAGCAAGGACGCAAAGCTGTAGAAATCCGGACCAAGAGCCCGGCTTTGCAGTCATGCCCCCAGAGACGCGGTGTTTGTACTCGCGTTATGACCGTTACGCCCAAGAAACCGAACTCAGCGCTCCGCAAGGTAGCCCGTGTTCGCCTGAGTAATGGTATCGAAGTAACTGCGTACATTCCCGGTATTGGCCACAATCTCCAGGAACATTCGGTCGTTCTTATCCGCGGTGGACGCGTAAAAGACCTTCCTGGTGTTCGCTATCACATCATTCGTGGTACCAAAGATACGCTCGGCGTTACTGACCGCAAGCGCAGTCGTTCCAAATACGGCGCGAAACGGCCAAAGGCATAAGGAGACGGTAAAATGGGAAGAAAAAATAAATCGATCGACAGACCTGTCGCTCCCGATGCACGGTATCACAGTGTTGTTGTCTCTAAATTTGTCTGCCGCATGATGTTGCACGGACAGAAGGCGACCAGCATGGGTATCATTTATGACGCTATGGAAAAAATGAAGGCCAAGACCGAAAAAGAACCTCTTGAAGTGTTTCTTAAGGCCCTTGATAACGTGAAGCCGATGGTGGAAGTAAAATCCCGCCGTGTTGGTGGTGCGACTTACCAGGTTCCGATAGAAATCCGGGAGACTCGCCGCGAAGCACTCGGTATGCGCTGGATTATCAACGCTGCCCGCTCTCGTAGTGGTCATGAAATGTCCGAACGTCTTGCAGCAGAACTGGTTGACGCATTCAACAGCACCGGTTCGGCTTACAAGAAAAAAGAAGACACCCACAAGATGGCGGATGCCAACAAGGCATTTGCTCATTATCGGTGGTAATGAAGAAACCACTGCGTGGTTTCTTCTGGAGAATTGCCTGAGGGCAATTCTCCTATGAAGGGAGACTGCGTGGTTTCTTCTGGAGAATTGCCTGAGGGCAATTCTCCTATGAAGGGAGACTGCGTGGTT
>JBBRWY010000060.1:0-16359 GCA_038248875.1 Treponematales bacterium | reverse complement strand
GGCCCGCCCGAGTTACCGGGATTGATAGCTGTGTCGGTTTGGACCATATCCTTGATGATGGTGCCCGCCTCGGTCTGGATAGGCCGTCCGAGTGCGGAAACGATGCCGGTAGTCAAGGTCCGCTGGAGACCGAAGGGATTACCTATTGCAAGCACCTTTTGCCCGACAAGGAGATTTGATGATTCGCCGAAGGGAATCGTCTTTAAGGTGATCCCTTTGGGCGGGTCAAATTTGAGAACAGCAATATCATTTTCCTTGTCGTTGCCGATGACCTTTCCCTCGTACTGGCTGCCGTCCGAAAGGGCGATAAAAATCTTGACGGCGTCGGCGATGACGTGGGTATTCGTGACGACGTAGCCGCGGGTATCGATGATCGAACCCGATCCTGAACCGCCTTCCTGCGGTACTGGTTCGAGGAACCAGTTGATTCCTACCGTTTCGGTGGTGATGTTCACGACGGCTTCGTTAGCTTTCTGGTACACGGTGATGTTCTGTGTTTCGTCCTGGGTATAGGAGGTAGCGTCAGCTACCGGAATGGCTGCTTGCGGAGTGTTTGTGTTGAAAACGAATGAGGGTTCCTCGGTAATGAGGGGCGCTGCATCTGTCGCTGTTTCTGTCGCGGTTTTTCCCTTATAAAGGTGAAAGCCCATATCCCCGAGCGCAAAGGCGCCTATGAAAGCCACCGATGCGGTGATCAGCACAATTCCTGCAACCTGGTTCCTGCTGTATAGACGCATAATTTTTATCTCCCTGTACCCATAAAATATAGAAGAAAAAAAGCCGTTCGGCAATTGTTACACGGTAAAATCGCCATGGCATGCCCTTTCGAGTCCGGGTGAGACAAAACGGGATAAAAAAAAACGGAAAGCGCAGCCGCTTCCCGTTTTTTCATGATTTCTGGACAGTTATTTTGCCTTCGTGACTTTCGGCATTTTCGCGACCTTTACCGCAGCTTTCGGTTTACCGCGTTCCAGAAGCAGAGTCTGGGTGGGAGCATTGCATACTTCGTCCGGACCGTAATACTGGATGGCGCCGGTGTAGGCATAGCTGGTCTTGATCGCCCATTCGTCGCGGGCTTTTGCGAACGCCTTGAACGGCTTGCCTTCGAGTTCGACGAGCGCTTTTTTGATGACGGGTTTTTGTGAGCCGTGGCGTTGTTCCATATTCATCATCATCGTCAAGGGCACGCCGCCTGCAATCCATTCCTTGGCGGGAGCAGTGAGGTTGCGTACGGAAGAAAGATATCCGGTGAGGCCACCTGCGACGAGCACGAATGCGGTGAAGCCGAGGGAGTAGCAATAGTCTGCGTCAAAGTTCGTCGGGAATGCGCAGCGTCCTTCATAACCGAAGAAGTGGTTGTAGGCGCTGAACTTGCCCTTGTAGGTTCCTTCTTTCTTCATTGCCTTGAGTCGTTCTTCGACGAGGCTGATCAGAAGTTTTTCGGTTTCGATGCGGGAAACCTGCACGTTGCCGTGGGGATCGCGGTCCCACAGGAACTGTTTGGCAATGTCGGTAGGAAGAGATGCGAAGGCGTCGGCAGATACTTTCGAGAGGTTCTTGGCGAGCCAGGTAGCTTGCGCGTCGAATCCCGAGAGCGTGTTAAACTCGTCGGCCTTGACGGCCATAAGGTCGTTGAGCTCGGCGATGAGTATCTTCATTTCGGGAATGAATTCCACGAGTCCTTCCGGAATCAAAATAACGCCGAAGTTTTCACCGTTAACGGCACGCTTGGCTACGATGGCGCAGATATAATCGGTGATCGCGCGGAGGGTCATCTTTTTTTCTTCGACTTCCTCGGAGATCAGGCAGATGTTCGGCTGGGTCTGGAGCGCGCATTCAAGGGCGATGTGACTGGCGGAACGGCCCATGAGCTTGATGAAGTGCCAGTATTTTTTTGCGCTGTTGGCGTCACGTTCGATGTTTCCGATAACTTCCGAGTAGGTTTTGGTTGCGGTGTCGAAACCGAAAGAAGTCTCGATCAGATCGTTTTTGAGGTCGCCGTCGATAGTTTTCGGGACGCCGATAACCTGGGTGCTCATTCCTGCCGTGATAAAGTGTTCAGCGAGAAGAGCTGCGTTGGTGTTCGAGTCGTCGCCGCCGATGATGATGATTGCGTCAAGTTTCATTTTTTTTGCGGTTGCCATGGAAGCGGCAATCTGTTCGGAGGTCTCGATCTTGGTGCGGCCCGAGCCGATGATGTCGAATCCGCCGGTGTTGCGGTATTCGTCCATAAACTTGTCCTTGATCTCGACATATTTTGCTTCAACGAGACCGGATGGTCCACCGAGAAAACCGAACAGCTTGGAAGCGGGGTTTCCTTTCTTGAGTCCGTCATAGAGGCCGGCGATGACGTTATGTCCGCCGGGGGCCTGGCCGCCTGAAAGGATCACGCCGACGCGGAGCGCTTTGCCCATGTGCTTGTTTTTCCCCTTCACGAAAGTGACGAGCGGTTTGCCGTAGGTATTTTTGAAAAGGTTTTTCATTTCGGCCTGATTCGACACGGACTGTGTCGGCTTTCCTGCCTGGATCTCGATCGTGTTGAGCTTCCCCGAGAGAACTGCGGGCAGCTTGGGCGCATACTGATAGCGTGCGATTTGCAATGCGGATAGTTTCATAATATCTCCTGTGATAGTGGATGACAAATAATATAGGTGGAGAATAGCATTAAAAACAGGGGCGTTTCAAGCTAGAACATCACGCCGAATCCGCCGCGGAAAAAGAAGGAGTCCGACCATGTCTTGCACAGTTGGTAGCCGCCTTGCGCAGACAGCATGAGATTCGTCGAGGGAATGATCCAGGCGGCCGAAAGTCCTGCCGTCAAGCTTTTTCCTGCTTCGGCTTGTGCCCACAAAGCGGTCGATACCGGACCGGATACGAGGCGTGCTGCAAGGCCGCCCGAAAAGGATACATACGCGTCAGGGAAAAAGCCTTCCTCGTTGCCCCACGTGACGTCCGCATTTCCGCCGAGCGAGAGCGTGCCGAATGCGACGCGCGGAAACCGGTATTCCGCCGCTGGTCCGAACGAGATGCCCCGTCGGCTTACCGGTCCCGTTTCGGGAATCGTGGTCGACAGAAACGAGTACCTGAGCGAGAGGGCGGAGTGGATTCGACCCCACTCACGACCTGCCTTGAGTCCTGTTGAAACATCCACCGCGTTTTCGGTACTGCTCCCCACCATTATTCCGGTCCTTACTCCCGCTTCGAGCCAGTCAGTGATGCCGATCAGGGCTGAAAATCCGGGGCTGAACATGCCACTGCTTCCATTCCCGCCAACTGCGAGTGTGTCAAACTGGATTAACGTCCCGTTCTTTGGCATAAGTGAACCCGAAACGACGGAGCCCGTTGCGCCCGTGCCTGTGAAGGATTCGGTAAAGGGATAAAAGATACCACCGTCGATGGTGACTGAGGCACTAAGCTCTATTTCTGCGTCGCTGTCGACGTCGGCCGCAGTCGAAGAAGCTGCCGTTATGATTTGGCGGGCGTTGAGTAGTATCGAATATTCTCCGTCATCGACGCGTTTTCCCGATTCGTCCTTGCCATCCCAGTGCAGCATTTGTTTCCAGGTGGTGAAGGGGCCGGCGGTGTATTTTCTGAGTGTATTGCCTGCGGGGGAGAGAATGCGAATTTCTGCGTTTCCCGGGGCGGTAGCAAGGAAGGTAATATCGCACTTTCCAAGATTCGAAGGATTGTCGGGATTAAAGGCGTGCTTCAGCGGGCGGAGGCCGGTGACCTCAAACGGTGCTGCTTCAAGTTTTCCGTCAATGACGGTTTCGGTGCGTCGATGAATCATCACGCTGAACGTTTTTTCTGTATAGCCGAAGGCGCGCACGATTACGATAGTGTTTCCCTCGGCCAGCTGGATGCGGCGGGAGGTATATGTTTTTTCGCCTGTCTGGAATTCGGCATTCGCCGGGGCGTGCTCTACGACGAGGGTTCCGGTGACAGCCTCGAGGTCGACCGATATTTTCTTCTGTTCTGAAGCTGCTATCTTGATTGTGTAGGCTGCCTGGTAGTAGCCCTCTTTTCTGATTGTCAGCTGCCAAATCCCGGGTTCCATTGGTTTGATGGTAAGCGGGGTGAGGCCCATGAATATGCCGTTCAGGTACACTTCAGCCTTTTTGACGTTTGATTCGACGAAGAGACTCGCTGTTTCGGTTTCGGAAGCAGGAAGGCCTTGAGCCGTCGCAGAAGCGCACACAAGTATGGATGCAAGCACGGCAATCAAATAAAAGGTTCCGTTTCTCATGCCGTCAATGATAAACCTTGCAGAAGATTATGAATAGGTATAGGACTGAAAGTCTGTTTATCCTATCGCCACACCCGACTCCACAAAGCTGAAATAACCGCCGCGGGGGCTCAGGATGAGGTGATCGAGGAGTGATATGCCCAACAATTCTCCCGCCTCGTGGAGACGTTTTGTGATACAGCGGTCTTCCTCGGACGGCTCGAGCTGGCCCGAGGGGTGATTATGGGCGATGATTATCGCAGCTGAACGATCCGAAAGAGGATCGGCGAATACTTCACGAGGATGCACGATTGTTTTATTTAATATCCCTACACTGACAACACGAATCGCAATTACTTCGTGGGCACCGTTGAGAGAAACACAGATAAACTGTTCCTGCTTACGGTCAGCGTAATGGCGGATGAGCGGAAATACGTCGGCGGCGGTGGATACTTTTTGGTTGAGGGTTCCCGAGTAGCGGCGGCCAAGCTCGAGGGCGGCCATAACAGTTGAGGCTTTCGTGTCGCCCATCCCCTCGATACTGCTGAGCGTCTCGAAAATCGATTCGGGCCGCGCGATATCGAGTGCCTTTATTACGCGGGCGGCAAGTCTCATCACCGGAAGATTTTTGCAGCCTGTTCGCAGGGTCAGCGCAAGAAGCTCATAGTCGCTCAGGTTCCGTGCACCCCGTTCCTTCACTCGTTCACGGACATCGGGCTTTTTTTGTTCTTCCATGCAATCCCCCGTTTACTTGTACAAAGGGATTGCATCTTTTGGCCGAAATTTTTTGGATTGTTGTTCGTCTTGTTGCGCAGATCCTTAATTGATCAGCGTGCCGATGAACTCTTTTCCGTCCAAAATGTTTCGGAGATTTTCGATGTCACGGCCTGCGGCACAAATAACACTGATGCCCGATTTCTGGGCATGAAGACTCGCAACCGGATCGAAGGGCACATTTTTTCCCGGCACCCATTCGTCGCCGACGATTTTACGGAAGTCGGCCCAGGTGATCCGGTCAATCGGTTTTGCATCGGGGTTTGTGCGCGGGTCATCGGTGTATACCTTTGCGATATTTGAAAGATTGATCACTGTCGGTGCGGAAAAACGTTCAGCGAGGAGCACTGCGTCGTTATCCGTCGAGAAACCGGGTTTCCATCCGGCTGCCACGATTATCCGCCCGGTGAACACGTCGACGCGGGTAGGGTCGTACACTACGTCTCCGGGGCAGATGTCCGCGAAGATCGCCTTCAGAAGCTGTGCATTGAGCCTCGTGGCCATGATGCCTATCCAGTCAGCCTGGTCGTCCGGGGAGTCGGGGCAAATTGCGCGGAACGCTTTCTGGTAGGAACGCGCGGGACCGCCCCCTCCAACTACGAGAATGAGCTTACGGGAATTGTCTTCGGCCAGCCAGCTTCGTACGAGCGTTACGAAGGAAGCCAGAAATTCGGTGTCGGGATTGTCGGGCGCTACGATTGAACCTCCGAGCGAGAGTACGGTGATCATGATGAACTCCTTTTCAGTACAGTATTAATATACTCCGGTTACTTTGGGCTCTGCCCAGAATGAGGTATACCCTTTTATGTTGCCGCCTGATTCTTCCCAGATTGGCTGGAAGGCGAACGACCGCGGCTTGTACACGATCCGGCTTTTGGCAGTGACCGATTTTGCATCGGTCCATCCGCGCGAAAAGGCAATATGGTACACGTCGAGATTGCCGAAGGTATTTTCGTTTTTATCATCCGCGTGCGTTTCTGCCGATTCGCTCGCTGCGAGTCCAGGATCCGCGGGAATCCATCCGAAATTCTCAATATAGATTTCTGCCCACCAATGGGGTCGGGTCGTTTGTTCCTTGTCGACAAACACGCCGGCTACCGGTATAGACGGAATCCCTGCGGCTCGTGTAAGCGCCGAATAAAGGATTGCCATATCGTAGGCATCCCCGCTTTGTGCCGATAGCGCGTCGATCGCTGTACGGTCCGCTTTACTGCGCTCGGCTGGCTGGATGTTCGCGATCAGCCAGGCATAGATGAGTTTTGCCTTGAGGTAGGGATTTTTTTCCTTCCCGGTAATTTCGGCAGCCTTGCGGACTATAGCGGGGTTGTCTGCGGGAACAATGCGGTCCGCAGTGGTATACACGAGGTACAGGGGCGAATCGGTATCGGAATACAACTTGACAAGTGCGGGATTGACCGTGGTTTTGATCGCGTAATTTGTTAATAAGAAACTATGCGAGATTTTTTCGTTCCTGCCCGACTTAATGTTTTCCAGTTGGTGCAGGATTGTTCCCCGATAATTATCCATATAGGGTTTCGGTGACGATGCTGTAACCTCGACTCCGCGCTGTGTCGCCGTGATTTCGGGAACGGGAATGCGCAGGAAAAGCATGTTTCCCTCGGAAGCAGAGATGCCAGTAATGTCTACCTGCAGCGACAGGACGAAGGTATGCTTATTTTCATATTTTTTCGTACCCGGCTGGTTGATGATCTGGATGCCCATCGGGTTGCTCATGCCCCGTTCTGTCTGTACGTACACGTTGCCGGAGGTTGCTCCGTCGGGAACACGGACGCGGAGTTCTTGGTCGCTCCAGAATTCAAAGTCGAAGTCGTGTTCCGAGCAGGCAATGCTCAGCTGGCTTGTGCGCGAGACAGCAGCGACGGGAATGGCCGAGTCTATCTGCCAGGAAAAAAGCACAGTCGACTTGTTGCGCGTTATGCCGAAATTTTTTCCGGTAATTATAATCCGCTTTCCCGTTTCGGCGGTGACCTTGTCGAACGACGAGATAAAGGGAAGCCCGATGTCGGTGTTTACCCGAGCTGCGACGGGAATGTTGTTTCGGTTTGCAAAAATGAGCGGATTGCTTTTACCCGCGCGGTTGACCACGTACACGAGACCGTCGTCGACTGCCTCGGGAAGCAGAGCCATGATGGTGGTGTTTGTCCATTTGATGTAGGCAGTGCCTGAAATTCGGTTACCTGCGATCTCGATCCAATTGTCACCCTTTTCATTGCCGAAGTGCTTTCCCTGGATCACGATGACTTCACCCGGTTCGGCGATCGCCGGTGACAGGGATTCGAGAACGGGGCGGTTCCGGGCGATTAGATTAATTCCGGTAAGGGTCACGGCAAAAACGGCGAAAAGAGCAGGAAGGACTAGAAAGCGGAGAAAGGGTGAACGCTGGAAGATCCGCGTCAAAAACAGTCTGATCATCTATGAAAACCTGCCGCCTGTTGTAAAGTCTCTCTGTTGGAAAAGAGCTGTTCCCCTGTATTGCTGAAACGGGTCAGGTCAGGCAGTTTGATTATGATTATTTCCGTATCGGAGAATAGGTCTTTGTCCGTGGCAAACTGACGGGCAAAATTGATCATAGTGAATATGCGGTTGTTGTTCGCGTCGAGCATGTTCGCGGTATTTGTGTAGGAGGCAAGATCCGGGCTGTACACGGAAGTCGATGTCGAGAGAGATTTCATGGTCTGGCTGATGGAGGCGCCCGAAACCGAGATGCCGGGAAGCAGGGCTGCCGACTGTACGAGAGTTCCGGCCGTGCGCGAGCTTGTTTTCAGCACGAAATATGATGGCAAAAACACCGCGGCCAGAAAGAGCGCCGCAAGGGCGGGAATGGGGATACGGATTGAAGTCTGCACCCATGCCGTTGCCTGACGCGGCTTGCTAAATTCACGCCGAGCGGAGAGTCGGGCAAACGAAGCATCGAGTTCCGTTGGGGAAAGTGTTTTCGTATCAGCTACGAGGAAATTCTTGATGTCTTGGTATCGCTCCATCCGTTTCTTGCAGTCCGCGCAAGAAGCAATGTGGGACTCGAGTTTTTCCTTCCAGGGAGAGGGAACCTCATTATCAACGTAGGCTGAATACAGATCCGAATCAGGGCATGAAGACATCTTCTTCTCCTATCAACCGGGACAGCTGCTCGCGTGCGCGAAAAACCCGAACCTTCACGTTTCCTTCGGTAATTCCCAGCACCCGGCCGATTTCCTTGTAGTTCAGTTCGCCGTATTCTTTGAGTTGTAGCACAGACCGCAAATTCTCGGGCAGTTTCCCGAGCGCGTCCTGTACCCGCTTGATCGAATCTTCTTTGAGGAGCACGGTTTCGCCCGAGTCGACGGTTCGCCTGTCTTCCTTCAACGCTCGCTCGTATGCTTTCCGTTCGCGTCCCTTGCGTTTCGCATAGTTAAGCGAAGCGTTCTTGACCACACGGATAAGCCAGTACTTCGCATCATTCACTGAAGGAAACTGCATTTCCTTTTCGGTCATTTTGATGAGCGCATCATGGCACAGATCCTCTGCCGCTTCCTCGTTTCCCGCTATCCGCACCGAAACTTTAAAAAGTACGGGCATGGTCGCCTCGTAAATTATCTTGAAATCCTTATCAGATTTCGCACGGAGGCATACTGCTGATGATTCAAACAAATGCAACCCCCACACAAGTGCTTCTTTTTTTTAGCGCCCGGAGGATGAGGTTCCTGCGGACGTTAATCCGCATCACGAACGTCTCCAGGAGGTACCTGCAGGGGTGTCTTCGAGTATAACGCCTTCGCCCTTCAATTGGTTACGTATTTCGTCGGCACGTGCGAAGTTTTTCGTCTTTTTTGCTGCTATACGTTCTTCGATGAGGGCATCGATACGATCGTCTTTCCCGCCCACGAGTGCCTGCGCCGATTCGGCAAGCTTGAGGCCAAGCACGGTATCCATCAGATTGATTGCTGCGAGTGCATCCGCTGGATGTACTGTAGCATCCCGTATCAGGGTCTGGAGTTCCGAAAGAGCGCGCGGTGTATTGAGGTCCTGTTCGATAGCGGTGCGGAAACGGTCGATGTATCCCTGCGAAGAGGATCCTTCCGGAATGCTCGATCCTGTGCCGTCTGCCGTCGACTGACTGCCGGCCGTTTCAATTATTTTCGAAACGCGCTGGACGAGACTCTTGCGGGCGTTTTTCGCACTTGCCATGGATTCCCAGGAGAAGGCAAGCTGGCTGCGGTAATGACCGCCGAGAAGGAAGTATCGATAGTCAAGCGCTTCGTACCCTTGATCGATGACGTGCTGGAGGGTCAGAAAGTTTCCGCCCGTCTTGGACATCTTGCCCTTGTCCATAACCAGAAATTCATTGTGGAGCCAGTATTGGACCCATTTTTTTCCGGTTGCGCCTTCAGACTGGGCTATTTCATTGGTGTGGTGGATCTGGATGTGGTCGATGCCGCCGGTGTGGATATCGAACTGCTCGCCGAGATACTGCATGCTCATGGCCGAGCATTCGATATGCCAGCCCGGATAGCCGATTCCCCAGGGCGAGTCCCAGGTGAGGGCCTGATTTTCAAACTTGCTCTTGGTGAACCACAGGACAAAGTCATAGGGATTCCGTTTGTTCGCATCGACATCGATGCGGGCGCCAGCCTTGAGGTCGTCGAGGTTTAGTCTCGCGAGCTTTCCGTAATCCGGGAAGGTCGAGATATCGTAATAGAGGTTCCCTCCGGACATATAGGTATGGCCGTTTTTCTCAAGCCGCTTGATCAGTTCGATCATCTGGGAAACATGGTCGGTGGCCTTGCAGACGATGGTGGGCCGCTCGATGTTGAGCTTCTCCGTGTCGGCGAAAAAGGCGTCGGTGTAGAACTGCGCGATCTCGAGGACCGACTGTCCCCGTTCCTGCGCAGTGCGCACCATCTTATCCTCGCCGTCGTCCGCATCTCCGGCTAGATGTCCGATGTCGGTAATGTTCATGACGTGGGTAACTTCGTAGCCAAGGAAGGTCAATGCGCGCTTCAAAGTGTCCTGGAAGACGTAGGCGCGGAGATTTCCGATATGTGCAAAGTTGTAGACGGTAGGGCCGCATCCATAGAATCCGACCTTGTGCGGTGTCAGTGGCTTGAATTCCTGGAGCTGTCTTCCCATTGTATTGTATAACTCTAATGACATGGAGTCCTCCCGGTATCGTTTTTTTCTACAGTGTGTTATATACTGATTTAACATGAATAATGTACGTAAATTATGGGAAAATAGCAATATAAGCAGCCGTTGCCCGGGCCTTGTCTCCTCGGTGCGATTTGACGAGCCCATGAAAGCGCATACCACCTTCCAGATCGGCGGTCCTGCGGACTTTTTTGCCTCTCCGTCAACGCCCGAGGAGCTTGCAGTCCTCGTCGACTTTTTTACTGCTCTGGACGTGCCTGTTTCAATTCTGGGCGGCGGCTCAAACCTCCTTGTTTCTGACCGAGGCATCCGCGGTGCTATTCTTTCCCTCGAATCTCTGTCGCGTATCGGCCTGTATTCTCCCGATCCCGCCGCTCTTCCGCTGCGCGTTCGTTCAGGTGCAGGCGCCTCCATACAAAAACTAACTGAATGGTGCGCTCACGAAGGATATTCCGGTCTCGAACGCTTCGCTGGCCTTCCCGGCAGTGTTGGCGGGGCGGTTTTCATGAATGCCCGTTGTTACGAGATTTCGGTCTCGGACCTGTTTTTCACTGCCGATGTCCTGCATTTTGAGAGTGGAGGGTGTACACTTGAAACAGTGGATTACAAGAGCGACGAGTGGAGTTACAAAAAATCCCCGTTTCAGGAGCGAACCGCTGCTGATCCGCTACTTGTGGGCGAAAATACCCGCATAGTGCTTTCGGCTGTTTTTACCGTCAGTCGCGGTGATTCACTTCATATCCTGGCCGAAATGGACCGATATATACAAGACCGGGAAGAAAAGGGCCATTATCGTTTTCCTTCTGCCGGCAGCATGTTTAAGAACAATCATGCCTTTGGCAAACCCTCGGGCAAGATCATCGATGAGGCGGGACTACGGGGCTTCCGGATCGGGGATGCGCAGGTGGCTCCCTGGCATGGTAATATTGTGATAAATACGGGAAATGCCCGTGCCGAAGATATGCGGAAACTCGTGGACGAAGTCAGAAAACGAGTGTTCACGAGAACGGGATTGGATTTGGAGCCGGAAGTGATCATTGCCGGAGACTGGTAAGTCTTTACTACCTTTTTTAACAGGAGCAGATACATGAAAAAATCCTTTTTGGCCCTTTGTGTTCTCGGTGCCTTGTGTGCCGCCTCGGTTACAGCTCAAGTGGTGGGAAAAATAGATTATATAGAAGGTGACGTGACCATAACCCGTAACGGCGCGAGCCTGCCCCATGCAGATATCGGAACTGCGGTCGAAAACCTTGACCTGATCAAAACTTCGTCCAATTCGCTTGTTTCCATCGTTTTTGACAAAGCTTCAGGCCTTACCGGCTCTGTCCAGATAGTTGCCGGCTCCACCGCCGTCATCCGGCAGGATCAGCTTTCCGGCACAACTGCGAACGAAGTGCAGCTCATGGCCGGTTCGGTCAACCTCAAGGTCAAGCGCCTTGCCGGCGTCAAATCTGCCGTGCAGGTAAAGACCCCCACCTCTGTTCTTGGTGTCCGCGGCACCGAATTCGTCGTGGCAAGCTTCAACGGGGCAGCTCTTGTTGCCTGCGAAGAGGGAGAGGTGTTCTGTTCATCATATTCCGAAGTGACCACCACCCGTACATCGGGCAAAACCGGCAAATCCGCAGTTCCGGGAACCCTTGTCGAAGTGCTCGAATCCGGGCAGCTAAACACCGGCAATTTTCCTGCCGGAAATTTCGGTGAAAACTGGGCTACACTTCAAAAAAAATGGAAATCTTTCAATGTCGACCTCGTAGTCGCCGATCCCCTTACCTTTCTTAACCAGTTTGTCACCAACTGGAGCTTGTATTCCGCGAAAGTAGAATCGGGCGCCACCACGCTCCGCGCGAATGCAGCTCTCCAGAAATGGCTGCGGAATGCTTCGGCTACCAGCCCGTCAGGCACCATGTCCGACTGGATCAAGGAACGCCCGGTGGTCATGAAAGACCTCATCGCCATTCGTCCGGATATGGTCATCGCCATGATCACCTTATACCGCATCCAGGAACTCGTTCCCTATCTACCCGAATCTTCGATGAACTTGGTTCTCATGAACGGCCAGACGGTTAAATCCTTTGTTGCCCAGTTCAACCGGTCTTCGAAAGCGGTGTCGGATGCCTCTTCCCTTTTTTATTCAGCTGAAAAACAATACATGCTCCGGAACGATGGCTTGTCTCCATTCATGGAGTTTTAATTGACAAGCGATTGAGTCAAATCTATACTGATTCTTGGGTGGTTCTAATTGTTACAACTAGCATTTGTCAATTTTCGAAAAGGTTCCTATATACTCGTCGAAGGTAAGGCCGAATCGGACCGCTTTTATATTATTCAGGGCGGAAAGGTCCAGATTACGAAAGAAACCGAAGTCGTAGCCGAGGAAGGGGGAAACGTTCTCGGGCCCGGTGACTTTATCGGCGTCGTTTCGAGCATGTCCGGACACAGCCAGATCGAAACAGCCATCGCTATCACCGACGTCACCCTCATCTCGGTCCGCCGCGACCAGTTTTCCGAGTTGATCGAGAAAAATACCCCCGTAGCCATGAAGATCATCTATTCCTTTACCAAAAAGATGCGCTACCTGGATGAAGCCCTCACCCGGATCACCCTCAAAAAGAACATCGAAAGCGACATAACCCACCTGTTCAACATAGGCGAGTATTACGCCAAGCTCTCCCAGTACAATCTTGCTCTCTACGCCTACTACCACTACCTTAAAAACGCACCGAACGGACCCTATGCCGCAGTCTCGCGTGAACGCTTCATGGCGCTCAAGTCCATGGGCATCAGCGCTAACGCCAGTCTCCTCGAACCCAAGTCGGGCGAACTGGTGCGCATATTCCCCATCGAATCGATGATATTCTGCGAATGTCAGCCCGGATCGGAACTCTACATTATCCAGAAGGGACAGGTCAAAATTACCAAGATGGTCGATAACAACGAGGTGCTTCTCGCCGTGCTCAAGGTTGGCGACATGTTCGGCGAGATGGCTCTCCTCGAGAACAAGCCCCGTTCGGCCAGCGCCATCGCCCTCGAAGGCTCGCAGCTCCTCGCCGTAAACAGGCAGAACTTCAACCAGATGGTTTCAACTCAGCCGCAGCTGATCGCTCGGCTCACCACCACCCTTGCGGACCGCATCTGGCTCATGTATAAGCAGTTGGCCAACACCCTCATCAACGATCCCGTCGGCAAAATGTATGACATGCTCGTCATCCAGCTCGAAAAACAGAAAATACCGTTCCAGGCTGCAAAAGCCTATACGTTCGATTTCGGTCCGACAGAGCTTGCAAACATGTGTGCCATTTCCAAGGACAGCGCTAACCGTATTGTCACCGAGTTCCTTCACGAACCGATCATCAGGCTTATCGACGACCATATTTCTGTTACTGACATGATGGAATTGAGCAAACAGTCCTCCTATCGGAAAAAACTGATGGACATGGAACGCGCCCGCAGCGAGTCCCGAGCCACCGCTACCAACAGCACCGTCCTATGGTAGTAACCGTACCCCGCCTCGCCCTATCCGTCTTGCTAGGCGCCCTCGTTTTGTTTCCCGCCGCCGCACAGACCCCCAAAATAGCCGTGCCGTCCGCGACAACCACAAAACCCGCAACTACGACGAAACCTGCTGCACCCGTAGGAGCCACGTCACCGGTTGCTGGCGCTACTTCTTCCGGCTCTCCGTCTATTCCCGAATCCTACCGTTCGATCAGCCTCGGCATGACAATGGATGCGGTCAAAGAAGCCTTGCTCACCGACAATCTGTTCGGCTATCGGGGGGAGCGTGACGTATCCCTCTTGCCGACCATGAATCGCAGCCTCATCGAAACTGTCGGCTCATCCTTCATCAAACGCGCATGGTTCCAATTTTATGAAGAAAAACTCTACATCATGACCTTTAATCTTGATTCTGAAAAAGTCGACTACTATTCGATGTATAGTTCGCTTGTACAGAAATACGGCGAACCCGTTTCCCTGGATCCCCGAAAGGCAGTGTGGTCCGACGATCGCGTCACCTTGAGCCTCGAGCGACCCTTGACCGTCAAGTATGTCGACACTGAAATTTTTAAAAGTCTTCTTGACGACAGCGGCGCCGACCGTGCGATTACGGATGTACAGCGGGAGACTTTTATCAATGAATTCTAGAAAATTGTCCGCAACCCTTTCGTCTGTTTTTTTGCTATGCACCAGTTTTTTATCTTGCACTGGAGCGGCGGGGAGCGGTTCTCTTCCGAATGAAACCCTCGAAATCCGCACGGCAGCAGGAATTGTCATTCCGGCCGTCATTGAAATAGCGCGGACGGAAAAAGAACAGGAAAAAGGCTACATGGGGCGGAAAACGATTCCTGACGGAACCGGAATGATCTTCGTGTATGCAAGCGACCAGCACATGCACTTCTGGATGAAAAACACCCCGTACCCGCTTTCCATCGCCTTTATCGACGCCGCAGGAACCATTCGCGAAATATACGACATGGTTCCCTTCAGCCTCGCAACCGTCTCGAGCATCCGCTCCGTGCGCTATGCCCTCGAAGTTCCTGCAGGCTGGTTTAACCGCACTGGCATTGCTGTAGGCGACAGTTTCACTGCTGAAACGCTTGCACTCCTTACCGAGCAATAGCGCCGACGCACCTTTATTTTTCTTCGATTCCCGCCAACATTTCTCGGGCCATCTGATCTTTCGGATCGATCTCGAGCACTGTCCGGAAAAATCCTGCAGCCTCGGCTTTCTTTCCCTGCCTAAGGGATAGTACCCCGAGATTAGCAATAACCTTCGTGTTTTCGGTTTCTTCTTCAAGCGCGGAAACAAGCCACGAGCGGCTCTGGTCGAGTTCGCCCAGCTCCATCAGGCATATCGCCAGTTCGTTGCAGATATCGGTATAGCCGGTCTCGATGCCGGATTTCGGTTTTTTACCGAGCTCCAGAGCTTGCACGAAGGCCGCGCGCGCGTCTTCCCAGCGCTCGAGACGGCGTAAGGCCCAACCGAGTAGAAACCAAGCATTCCACACTCCCGGGTGATGGTCCATAAAAAGCCTAATACTCTCGAGTGCCTTTTCTTCCTGCCCTAGATTGATAAAATCGAAGGCTGTCTTAAATAAATCATCGTCCAAGTCTCGCGAAGCGATTTCATTTACAATTTCCTTAGCCTTTTCCTTGCGATGTTTGGACGTATCAGTTTCTGCCGTTTCCAGCTTGAGGTATGTTTCCAGCGCATTTCGCGCCTTGCCATAACTCTTTTGCTTTAGATAGAAAAAACCCGCATTAAAAAATGCTTCCGGAATTGAAGGTTCAGCTGTCATCGCGACGCGATAATACTCGAAAGCACTTGCGTCCAAGGCATCTGCATCGTCCTCGAGACCTGATCGGCGCAGGTTGTCCGCTCGTTCATCCATAAGGAGGGCCAAATTGAGGATAGTAACCTTGTCTTCGGGATCGAGCCCTTTCAGTGCGAGAAAAATTTCCTCGGCCAGCTCAAAGTCCCCATTCCGGACTTTCAGGATAGCTGCCTCAGTCATTTCTTCCCGTATTCCCGGGCGGATCGCGAGCAAAATGGAGCGATAATAATCAAGCTGCGTGTTTTCATTGTCGTAAGCAAGAACCGTTAGTACCCCGGCGAGAATCATCTCCCAGGTCAGCTCAGATTGCTGGAATTCCTCCGCGGAACCGGTCAATTGGACGGGTAGGGGAATTGATGGGTCAAAAACGGCAATTTCTGTCGAAAGATGATGTTCTTCCGGAATAGTGATGAAAATGAGCGACTCGAGTGGATGCGACATAGAAACCTCTGGTATGGATTATTTAGCGGCTGGTGGTTCGGGTGTTGTCGACACTACCGGTTCATCGGTAATGGTTTCAAGGGTGCTTTGCGTTGCTTCGTCATGCTTTACTGATGCGTGCTGCGTTGACGCATTTTTGTTGGCACCTGTTTTGGCGGCCGCAGCGTCCCCTGCTTCTTCCTGTGTTGGCGACGTTTTTCGCAGCTGGGTGAGATAATTGTTGATATGCATTTTATAGGACATCGGCACTTCCGTGTCGTTGTAGTTTATCGCAAGTGCCACCAGATCCTTTCGACCTTCGACATCTTCGGTTCGCACGATTTTGCCCTTCACGCCGATCGCCATTCGGGGATCCTCAATATCAATGCGCACGACCACTTCCTTCTCGATGAGGAAAGCCGCTATCCCGACCATAATCACCTTCGCACCCGAAAAAGAAAGGTC
>JBBRWY010000059.1:0-16763 GCA_038248875.1 Treponematales bacterium | reverse complement strand
GTCATTCCTTCGCTCTCGGGCGGCGGCGGCACGGTCGAGAATCGCTGTTTCCTTTCCGATACCCTCGCTTCCCTCTACACCGGTGTTCTCTCGTTCCGGTTCGAATCGACTGACCGGTGGATACATTTTCTGTATAATCTAACACCGCAGGGCCTCAAGCTCGAGCAGGTGAGCGAATCGAATATTAAGGATTCAATAGTGCTTTCGCAAAATCTGACGCCAACTGTCGTATTCTTTACCCCGAATCCCGCGGAACGGGGCGTACAGTAATGGCTTTCGTGCAATTTTCCCGCGTTTCCCTTGCCTTCGGCGACCGCGATATTCTTGACAATGTTTCTCTCAATCTGGCTTCCGGCACCAAGGCCGCTCTCGCGGGTGCGAATGGTTCGGGGAAGTCCACGCTGATGAAGGTACTGGCCGGCACCATTAGGCCCGATGGCGGCGAGCGGGCCATCCAGAAAGGCACCCGGGTTTCCTACCTGCCCCAGTCAGGAATTGTGCACTCGGGCCGCTCCCTTATGGACGAGGTGGAAACCGCTTTTTCCTATGGAATGGAACTTTCCGAGCGCCTTGAAGGCCTCGGTGACGAGCTTGCTGCCACTACCGCCGACGATGCCCGTACCGCTCGTTTGGTCGACGAACATCACGAAGTACAGGTCGCCCTCGAAGAATCGGGCTGGCACCGTCGTCGCGCTCTTGCCGAACAGATGCTCCTTGGCCTCGGATTTTCCCTTTCGGACTTTAATCGCCAGGTAGACGAGTTTTCGGGCGGCTGGCAGATGCGTCTCGCTCTCGCGAAAATTCTCCTTGAACATCCGGACATTCTGCTGCTTGATGAACCGACAAACTATCTTGACCTCGAGGCGCGTTCCTGGCTCGAAACCTGGCTCCGCGAATTCTCGGGCGGCTTTCTCATTGTCAGCCATGACCGCTATTTTCTCGACGTCACCATCAACGAGGTGTATGAGCTGTTCGGCGGCGAGCTGAAGCGCTATGTAGGCACCTATACCCAGTATGAAAAAGTCCGAGAAACCGAGCTCGAATCTCTGATCAAGCGGTTTGAAGCCCAGCAGGAAGAGATCGAAAAGACCGAAGACTTTATCCGCCGCTTCCGCTACAACGCCTCGAAAGCTGCCATGGTGCAGGACCGGGTCAAGCGACTCGAAAAGCTCGAGCGTATCGAAATTCCCGAAAGTCTCAAAAAGATGCATTTTCATTTTGCACCCGCGCCGCATACCGGCAGACTTGTACTAACGACGAACGGCCTCAACAAGAGCTATGACGAGCGGCGCATCATACAGAACCTCGATCTCATACTCGAAAAATCCGAGCGACTCGTCGTCGTCGGCCGAAACGGCGCGGGTAAATCAACCCTCCTCCGTATCCTTGCCCGTGACGACAGCGATTACTCGGGAACCGTCAACGAAGGAGCCGGCGTAGCTGCCGGATATTTTTCCCAGGATAACGCGGAAACCCTCACCGGCACGGAACGCATCCTCGACCTCCTTGAAAGTGAGGCTCCCCTCGAGCTCGTACCGCGACTTCGCGACATGCTCGCGTCCTTCCTGTTCCGGGGCGATGACATTTACAAGCAGGTCAATGTCCTTTCCGGCGGTGAAAAAAGTCGTCTGGCTCTCTTACGCCTGCTTTTAAAGCCGATTAACCTCCTTATCCTGGATGAACCAACCAACCATCTCGATTTGCACTCGAAGGACGTGCTCCTCGATGCTCTGTGCCGCTTCAACGGGACGATCATTTTCGTTTCACATGATCGCGCGTTTATCGAAGGGCTCGCCACCCGCGTGCTCGAACTGACAGCTGAAGGCGACGGGATCCCCTCGCGCGTACGGAATTTCCCCGGCAATTATCGCTACTATCTCGAGCGCATCGAGCGTGAAGCGGCCGAAATCGTGGCGGCTACAGGGGTAATCGGTAATAAATCGTCACCTGGAGCGGCAATCGCAGCACCGGTTTCTGCTTCATCCTATGAAGATGAAAAAAGGATGAAATCTGAACGACGGAAGTTTGAAAAGGAAGAAGCCAGACTGCTCGAAGAAATCGGTACGGCAGAAGACATGCTGAAGGCGCATGAAACGGCACTGGCCGACCCCGTTGTGTATTCTGATGGAATCAAGAGCCGAAACGTGCAGGCTGAAATAGAAAAACTGAATACCCTGATAGCGGAATTATCCGCTGAATGGGAAACACTTGTATCACAAATGGAGGAGAAATAATGAAAGTTCTCGTAATTGGCGGGGCCGGATATATCGGCAGCCATGTAGTAAAAGCCCTGCTCGCGGCCAAACATGACGTCAGCGTTTTTGACAACCTGTCCTCGGGACAGCTGTGCAACCTCTTTCCGGAAGCTGCACTCATCACTGGTGACATTCGCCATGCCGACGACATCAACGCAGCCTTCGCGCGCGGGTTCGACGCATGTGTTCACCTCGCTGCCTTCAAGGCCGTTGGTGAGTCCATGTCCGAGCCCGAAAAATACTCGGTCAACAACATCACCGGAACTCTGAACATCCTGAATGCCGCAAGCGTACATACCTGCAAAAACATTGTATTTTCGTCCTCCGCTGCCGTTTTCGGTTCGCCCGAATACGTCCCGATGGACGAAAAACACCCGACCAATCCCGAAAGTTATTACGGCTTTACCAAGCTCGAGATCGAACGCTTCCTCGGTTGGTACGACACCCTCAAGGGTATCAAATACGCTGCCCTCCGGTATTTTAATGCCGCAGGCTACGATCCGGAAGGAAAAATCTTCGGTCTCGAGCGGAATCCCCAGAATCTCCTGCCCATTATTATGGAAGTCGCTTCCGGCTGGCGGAAGGAACTCCAGATCTATGGTCAGGACTACGACACCCGCGACGGCACCTGCATCCGGGACTACGTTCATGTTTCCGACCTCGCGGTTGCCCACGTGAATGCTCTCGAATACATCAGTTCGAAACGGGAAAGTCTCATAGTTAATCTCGGCAGCGAATCCGGAGTCAGCATTACCGAAATGGTCGAAGCCGCCCGCCGTATTACCGGTAAAGAAATCCCCGCAAAATATGTGGACCGCCGCCCCGGCGACGCCTCCGTTCTTTATGCTACCTCCGAACGAGCCCGCAAGCTTATCGGCTGGGCACCGAAATTCTCCGACGTGGATACCCTTATCAAATCGACCTGGGTTGTCTACAAAAAATACGCAGACGAAAAGGGAAAACTATGAAAGAACTCGATACACTAACCGCGCACATTAACAGCCAGGTCCCCGCAATGATCTCGCTCCAGACTCTTCTGACCTCGATCCCGTCCCTCGCGCCCGAATCCGGCGGGGAAGGGGAGCTTTCTAAATGCGACGCTCTCGCTCTTGCCCTTCGAGAAATGGGCTTTACCGAGTTTGAACGGTACGACGCACCTGATGCGCGTGTTCCATCTAAAACTCGCCCCAATCTCGTTGTCACCCTTGCGGGCGTTGACGATTCGAAGCGAGTGTGGCTCATGACCCATCTCGACGTCGTGCCGCCGGGAGACCTTGCCAAATGGGAAACAGATCCCTGGAAAGTGCTCGAAAAGGACGGAAAGATTTACGGCCGTGGTGTCGAAGATAACCAGCAGGGGCTCGTTGCTTCGATTTTTGCCGCATTTGCCTTTATCAAGACCGGTATCAAGCCTGCCTATACCGTCAAACTCCTCTTTGTCGCCGACGAAGAAGTGGGATCTGCATACGGTATCCAGTTCCTGCTTCGCGAGCACGACCTGTTCCGACCCACCGATCTCATAGTGATCCCGGATGGCGGCGACGATAAAGGTTCGACCATCGAGGTTGCCGAAAAAAATCTCTTGTGGCTCCGTATTTCTACCAAGGGCAAACAAACTCACGGATCAAGGCCCGACCAGGGTGCAAATGCCCATCTCGCCGGTTGTGATCTTGCGTTACGGCTTAATGCGCTCGAACAGCACTTTGACCACCAAGATTCCCTATTCGAGCCGGACCGCTCGACTTTTCAGCCTACCAAGAAAGAAGCAAACGTGCCCAACATCAATACCATTCCCGGCGACGACGTGTTTTGCATGGACTGCCGCATTCTTCCCTTTTATCCGCTTGAAGTAGTGCGGAAGGAAGTTGCCCGACTTGCTCGCGAAGTCGAAACCAAGCATGGGGTGACCATCAGCTGGACCGAGGAACAAGCTGTTGAGTCCCGCTCGACACCCGTCGATGCTCCCGTGGTGAAGGCTCTCTCGGCGGCCATAGAGACTGTGTACGGCGTCAAGGCCCGGCCGATTGGCATTGGCGGCGGGACTGTTGGAGCGTATCTCCGCAACGACGGATTCGATGCCGTGGTGTGGAGCCGCATGGACGAAACTGCGCATCAACCGAATGAATACTGCAAGATCGAGAATCTGACCGGCGACGCATGCGTCATGGCCGCCGTGATGCTCGGTGTAGGTAATGGAAAGTAGAGATTCTGCAACAGACGGAGACTGGCGGGACGCTGAAAGGGGCTCCGCCAGTCCAGTATACCTACCGGTAGGTATACTGGCAGCTTTCAAAAACCTCATCGCAACTGCCCCTACCATCGAAGCCGCTTCCGCACTCAGAAAGCAGGTGGAGTTTTCGGACAACGAAGGTGTGATTCTTCCTTTCGAGCGTGCCGACCCCCTGGGCGAAGCCCGTTGGTGCGTCACTCCCTATCTTGTGCATCAGTACCACAACCGGGTACTCCTTCTTGTTACGGGACGTTGTCTCGGTTATTGCCGCTATTGCTTCAGACGAAATTTTACCGCCCGTTCCGAAGGATTCATTAGCGAAAACGAGCTGAAAACCGTCTGTACCTACCTTTCTACCCATTCTGAAGTCCAGGAAATCTTGATTTCGGGTGGTGATCCGATGAGCGGTAGCCCTGCCGAGCTTGCCACTGTGCTTGATCACATCCGGTCTGCACGGCCCGACCTGATCTTACGACTGTGTACCCGTGCTCCTATTTTCGCACCCGAACTCTTTACCACGGAACGGATCGCGTATTTCCGCAGTCTTCGGCCTCTGTGGCTCATTCCGCATATAAACCATCCCGCCGAACTCGGTGGCGAACAAGTTCGTGCACTTTCGGCCTGTATCGATGCAGGTATTTCAGTCCAATCGCAGACCGTGCTCCTGCAGGGTATAAACGACAGCCCCGAAATTCTTGCCGACCTTTTCCATCGACTCGTCAGTCTCGGAGTGAAACCGGGCTACCTTTTTCAGTGCGATCTCGCGCCGGGTACTTCCCATTTTCGGGTTTCTCTCGACAGGGGGATTGAAATCTGGAAAGAATTGAAGGAACTGGTTTCTGGCCTTTCCCTGCCGGTGTACGCCGTCGATCTTCCCGGCGGAGGGGGGAAATATCCCCTGTCAGTTCCGGCGCTTGCCGATACCTGCTGTTATCAAAACGGTACCGATTCCTTTTCCGCACCGGGAATGGATGGAAAAGTATACACTTATCGGTCTTGACTGTATTATAAAAGATACACACTGTTTTTGGAGTGTATACTATTTTTTTTACAAATCGTTGCTTGATATATAGATACAACCTTTGTACAATGTATATTTCATCTTGGTACGGTAATTGCTCATGATATACGGGGGCTATATGAGCGACCAAAATTCAATAAGTGATTACCTGAAAGAGATCCGAAAGTTTCCGCTGCTTGGCTTTGAACAGGAACTAGAGCTGTCCCGCCTTATTCAGAATGGGGATTTGTCCGCACGAAAAAAGCTGATCGAATCAAATTTACGCCTCGTGGTGACCGTTGCCCGCAAATATGCGGCTCCGGATCTGCCGTTGCTCGATATAATTCAAGAAGGCAATCTTGGTTTGATAACGGCAGCCCAGAAGTATGAATTTTCATACAATGTACGTTTTTCAACCTATGCCTGCTGGTGGATTCAGCAAGCCATAACCCGTGCCATCGCGAACAAACGCCGGCTCATTAGGCTTCCCTTCCGCAAGGAAGAACTTGCCGGCAGGGTTCGCCGTGTTTCGGCCGAATTATACCAGACTCATTCGCGGAATCCGACCACCGAAGAGATTGCGGACGAACTAAATATTACCTCCCAAGAGGTTCGGGATATAATCCGGAACTCGGGAAGTGTGACCAGTCTCGATGTGCAGCTGGATGACGAGGATTCTGCCTCCCTCAAGGACCTCATTCCGGATTCAACCTATAATCCCGAAAGCATGTTTATGAAAAAGTATACACATGATTGTATGCTGCAGGCTCTGTCAGGTTTAAAAGAGAACGAGCGCGATATCATGCTCAAGCGGTACAATCTCCAGAATGACGGGAAGAATTTTACCCTGAAGGCAATCGGAAATCAGTACGGTGTTTCGGCGGAAACCATCCGCCAGGTCGAATTGCGGGCTTTGCGCAAGTTGCGGACCTGTTCTGACGAACTGCGGGAGATCGTGTACAGTTGACATGAGGGTTTTCTCCCTTTATTCTGTGCCCAGATGAGCCGAAAGAAAAAAAAAATGACGCTTGCAGAAATCAGGGTTAACCTGATTCTGCTTGCAATAATAACCGGAGTATCCCTTACTCTCATATACGGACGTTTCCTGGTAGATCCCCCTGTACCAGTGCCGCCCGCCGCTGCTGTTCCTTCGGTTGCAAGTACTCCTATAGCAAGTCCTCCAGTCACTACGGTTCAACCCCCTGCACCTATCGCGAAAATGAAGGCTCCCGCGGTGAAAGCGCCCGTTCCTGTCGTAAAAACACAGCAACCCGCCGTCAAAACAACCCCACCGGTTACAAAGTCGCCAGTAGTAACAGCAATGCCGATGCCTGCTGTCGTGTCGGCCCCTCCGCCTGAAAGGCCGCTGCCCATCAAGAAAAAGGGTACACTCGTTTTTGTTTTCGATGATGCGGGTTACAACTTAGCCCAGTTGGCACCGTTCCTTCGCCTACCTTTTCCCTGTACTATTGCCGTTTTGCCCGGATTACAGTATTCTGTAGTAGCGGCACAACGGATACGAGCCGCTGGAAAGGAAGTTATTCTGCATCAACCCATGCAGGCACTCAATCTATCGATTGATCCGGGGCCGGGAGCCATCAAGAAAGGGATGGATGCGGACCAGATCCGGGCAATAGTCCGAAAGAATTTGACCGAAGTCGGTCCGGTAACCGGAATCAACAATCACGAAGGATCCTTGATCACTGCAGACAGACCATCAATGGACACTCTGCTTGATTTTGTCCGCGACAATGGAATCTATTTTCTGGATTCACGGACAAATGCGGAAACGGTTGTCCCCGCTCTCGCGCGGGAGAAAAAAATGACTATTTGGGAGCGTGCAGTGTTTTTGGATAATATACAGGATCGTACTCTGATAATCGAGGCGGTCAATACCGGCATGAAAATCGCGGACCACAAAGGCGCGGCGATCATGATAGGACATATCTGGTCCAACGATCTAGCCGCAATTCTGACCGAGATGTATCCGGAACTTGTCAGTCAAGGTTTTTCCCTTTCCACGATAGCGGAGATTGCCGTAAGCGGTGACGAGGACGAATGAAAATTCTCGGTATCGAAAGTTCCTGCGACGAAACCGCTGTGGCTGTGGTAGAGGATGGCAAGACCATTCTCAGTAATGTCGTAGCAACCCAGATACCCTTTCATACCATGTACAACGGAGTTGTTCCCGAAATCGCGAGCCGCAAACACACCGAGTGGATCCTGCCGGTCGTGAAGCAGGCGTTAGCCGAGGCGACACTAACAATCGACGACATTGACGGAATCGCGGCAACCGGCCACCCTGGGCTAATGGGTGCCTTGCTCGTCGGTCTTACATTCGCAAAGACGCTTGCATGGTCGACAGGGAAGCCCTTTATCGCGGTCAATCACATGCTCGGACACCTGTATGCTGCGCATCTTTCAAATGATATTACCTATCCGTATCTGGGGCTGTTGGTCTCGGGCGGACATTCCATAATTTGTCGTGTTTCCGCTTTTGATGACATAGAAGTACTCGGTACCACCATCGATGACGCGGTAGGCGAGGCTTTCGACAAGGTTGCCAAGTTCTACAATTTTGGGTATCCGGGAGGCGCGGTCATCGATCAGCTTGCCAAAGCGGGAAATCCGAAAGCCGCGCATTTTCCGATGCCCTCCCTTCATAAGAAAGACGAAGCGGGAATCAATCGACACCGGTACGACGTATCGTATTCCGGCCTGAAAACGGCAGTCATCAACCAGATCGATCAGTTCTGGAATCCCGGTTTCGAGCGTACGCCGGAAAATATTGCGGCATCCTTTCAGGAAACAGCGGTGCGCATACTTCTATCCCGCCTTTTACGTGCCATAGAAGATACAGGCCTTACTACCGTCGTTGCCGGTGGTGGCGTTGCGTCTAATTCACGTCTTCGGGAACTGCTGATGGAGCAAAAGGGTATTACGTGCCTATTTCCGCCTCTCAAGCTCTGCACTGACAATGGCGCGATGATAGCAGGTCTTGGGTATCAGTATCTGTCCCGTGGGGAAACAAGCCCCTGGTCGGTGAACGCAAGCGCACGTGTGCAGGGTTTTCGAAAAAACGGCAGGGAATAGGCTGTTTTCCGGCCTGATAGCCGCCGGTTCCGCGTTGACTATTCACCCTTGCCTGTACTACTATTCCTGTATGAAAAGCTCATTTTCACTTGACGACGCGATACGTAAAATTCCCGATTTTCCGAAGCCAGGAATTCTTTTTTATGACATCACTGGCATTCTGGTCAATCCGGAAGCTTTTCGCTACTGCATCGACCAGATGGTCGAGCTCTACAAAGACGAAAAAATCGATGCCATCGCTGCTATCGAGTCCCGTGGTTTTATTTTCGCCGCGCCATTTGCCGAGCGAATGGGTATTCCCCTTATCCTGATCCGCAAAAAAGGCAAACTTCCGGGCAAGACCTGGGCCTGTCAGTACGCACTCGAATATGGTACTGCAGAACTCGAGGTGCATCGTGCGGACGTGAAAGCCGGAGAACGCATTCTCGTCATGGACGACCTTATCGCGACGGGAGGAACTCTTAACGCGGCAAAGAGTGTGCTCGAACAGGGTGGGGCACATGTGGCAGGCTTTTTCGGCGTAGTCGGCCTTCCGTTTCTGAACTATGCAAAAGTTTTGGGTGATATTCCGGTCAGGACTCTCGTTCAATATCAAGGAGAATAACTTCCTGTCTGTTGACAAAAAAAGGCGGGCATGATACGTTCATCTCGCCTTCATTCCCCGGTTGTGTAAAGGTAGCACTACAGATTCTGGATCTGTTTGTGGGGGTTCGAATCCTCCCTGGGGAACTACATCAACAAGGGCTGAGCTAAAAGCTTCCGCCCTTTTTTTATCTGCATTCGAAAAGTTGCCGGTGAAATACCGTGGAGAAGTTGGTTTAATATCATGGAGAATTTTTGCTTTACAAAAATTCTCCGGAAGAACCAAATAATCTGTACCCAGATTATTTGGTTCTTCATGGTCCCTTCGTCTATCGGTTAGGACAAAAGATTCTCAATCTTTAGAGACGGGTTCGACTCCCGTAGGGACCGTAAAGCTGCCGTAACTGGCAGCTTTTTTTTGCCCGATGCCGGTTTATATGGTTTTTTTACGCGTTTAGGCGCATACTTACGTTTGTATGAACGAAAATTCAAATACTTTCGAGCGTCTGGTACTCTCCCTTGAATCCTCACAGCGTCAGGATATGCTTCGGCAGTTGGCCGAGAAGAACGAGCAGCTGGAGAACACCTTGGCGCCGGTTCGCCGGGCCGAAGGCGAACTGCCCGAGGTTCAGTCGTTTTCTGACCGCAAGCTCCTTGAGGAACCCTTTCTAGTTCGGCTCTGGTTTACTATTATCGCTTTCTTTTCATCGAGTTCACCCACACGTATCTACTCAGAATCTCTCGTGACGCGACTGGGAAAGAAACTGTCTGTATCGTACGGGCGACTTATCGATACAAGACAGAGAATATATTCCGGTGAGCTGTACCAGGAACTGCTTAAACTGCGAAAAGTACAGGGTTTTTTCACCTCTCTTTTAACTGCGTACGAAAACGACAAAGGAGCTTTCTATATCATCCTCGGCTCAATGTACTTGCCCCATACCTGTTCGCAGATACTCAAAACCACTGATCCCTTCTCTGTTCCCTATGATCAGGAACTCCACAAGGATGTGCGACAATCTTTTCTGCGCGAAATGGAGACAATCTTCGCTGCCCTACCCGAGAAGGAACGGGGACACATGTACCAGGTCGTACAGGCGATTGAATGGATGCGCAACTTTACCTTGATTCCTTTTGAGCGCATGCTTTTGCGGTACATCGTGGTCGAGGGTATTAAACCCTCGTGTACTATCGATACGATTGAAGATGAGATGAAAATTCTCGCCCATGTGCTGTCCGGGGGAAAAAAGATCCCCATACTTCTCCTTGAATCGCTGTTTCTGTTCACGATGCAGGAGGAGATGCTGAACGACAAATTCGATATGGAAAAGGAATGTGAAGTATTTGTCGCGACTGCCACTGTCAATCTTTCGGGGATCAGGCAGTTTAAAAATAACGTACCGGTCACCGAATTTGTACGGTTCTCCCTGCATGATGTCGCCTGGCAACCTTCTTATACCGAGCGGGGTGAGGACTGGTTCCAACTGTTCAAGAACGCATGGAAAAAACGCTTCGACGAAAAATGGTCCGAATGGAACCGGTTGCACCGCAAGGCGATGCTCGAGAAAAATACCCGCTTATTTCTCGGGGTGGATTCCGTGCCACGGCTTCTCTATCATCCCTGGGAAGGCTTGTGGTTGCGCCTGTCACTCCGTCGGGAATTTTCAATTTCCTTCTTGAAAGCCTTGTTTTCTAACATTTATCCGCTTGATATGATGAAGCCGCTCAAGATTCTGCTTCTTGACGGCGATTTTTACCGTCGTGAAAATATGGCAGAGTATACAGACGCATTCAGTACGCTTGAGCACATGCACCAGCAACTCGAGACCTTCGAAAACAGGCTCTCGCCGAAAGGCGATCTTGGCGAAGGATTTCTCCTTCTGCATGCGGAGAAAGGCGCGAGTGTGAAGGGAAAGGCGCGGCTCGAGAATCTCATGCTCAACATCGATTTCGAGGCGGAAGTTATCATCGGTAGAGCCGTGACGGCATTCCGCAGCATGGATGCCATTCTTGGCGGCGTGCTCGGCGTTGTGCGTGGCGGGCCGTATGAAACCCTCGTTAACATGGCTTCCATTCAGGGAAAGTATAACGAGCGCTACCGCAAGGAGCTGGAATCCGTCAGAAGCCAGATACAGGGATCGGTCGGATATCTGGCCGATGCCGAAATCATCGAAAAGGAATGCCTGTGAATATGGTAAAATACTTCTCTTTTCCGGGAGACCGGAGTGGAGGCCTCGGGAGCGACTCCCCCGTGTGCGGTTTGACCCTCGCCGCTGCTGGCTCCATGAAGGGTGGACTTGATGATGCTAACTGTCAGAGGATATTCCACCAGCTGGGGATAGTTCCTTCGTCTGTCGTATCTCTCCATCAGATTCATTCCCGGGTTGTTCGGATAGCCTCCACGGCAGCGGCCTTCCGGGATCTTCTCGAAGGTGATGGTATCCTTACCGTTAGTGCGGATGTGGTGCCTGTCATTTCGGTAGCTGACTGCATGCCCATATATCTCTTCGATCCGGTGACTGGCTGTTTCGGGGTGCTGCATTCGGGCTGGAAGGGCACCGGCATCATCCGGAGTGCAGTCGAGCTCGCTGCGGACGAATGGGGCGCACAAGCAGCCGATTTCCGGGTTATTTTAGGACCGCACATTCGTTCCTGCTGTTATACGGTTGATGCCGAGCGCGCCGAGTATTTTATGCGGGCATTCGGTCCGTCATGTGTAGTTCTTGATTCTGAACGGGAAAAAGAAGGGAGTCAGTGGCCCTGGCGCCTTTCCCTCGCGGAGGCAAACCGGTTTCTATGCCTGTCGCTCGGCATCATCGAATCCAATATACTCGACACAAACGAATGTACCACCTGTGTGACGGATTTTGGTTCCTCCCGTCGCGAAGGCCCCGGCTCGTTCACCCACATGGCAGCCTTCATCCATCGGCATTGAAAACATGTCTCTTTTCGGCTACTATAGCCCCTGACGAACAGGAGATATTACTATGGCCGAAATCCGGGATGAATGGCGAGCCCTCGTTGCCGCCGCCCTTACCACGATAAAAAACACCAAAATGCCGGAACTTGCCGACATCGCTGCTGCCTCTGTAGCCGCCGAAACCCCACCCGATTCCGCAATGGGTGATATAGGGTACCCGATGTTCGGCTTTGCAAAACTGTTTCGCATGGGCCCGCCTGCCATCGCCGCTGAAGTGGTGAAAATCCTTTCAGCCGATCCTGATGCTGCTTCGCTCGGAAGCGCGCGCCAGGAAGGCCCATATGTTAACGTCTTCCTTGCCAAAGGAAACGTCGCGGGCAAGATCCTGTCGGACATCATTGCAGCCGGCGACGCATACGGACGGCCGGGTAACCTTGCGGGGAAGCGGATCATGGTCGAGTTTTCGAGCCCGAACACAAATAAACCGCTTCATCTTGGCCATCTTCGGAACGACGCCCTCGGGGAAAGCATTTCCCGCATCCTCAAATTCTGCGGCGCCGAGGTATTCAAAGTCAACATTATTAACAACCGCGGCGTGCACATTTGCAAATCTATGATTGCCTACCAGAAATTCGGCAACGGAGAGACACCCGAAAGTCTCGGTGTTAAACCCGATCGCTTTGTGGGCGATTTTTACATCAAATTTCATAATTACAGCAAGGAAAATCCCGAAAAAGCCGAAGCCGAAGCGCAGGAGATGCTTCGTGACTGGGAAGCAGGAAAACCGGGCGTGCTTGCTCTGTGGAAGCTGATGAACGGCTGGGCAGTACAAGGCATTACCCAGACATACGAGCGCACGGGCGTTTCCTTCGATAAGCTCTACTATGAAAGTGAAACCTACCTCAAGGGTAGAGACGAAATCCTCGCCGGGCTTGAAAAAGGCATTTTTTATCGCGAGGAAGACGGTTCTGTGTGGGTTGATCTGAGTCCAATAAACCTCGACAAGAAGGTGCTGCTCCGCAAGGACGGCACCGCACTTTATATGACGCAAGATATCGGTACGGCGATCTATCGCCATGACGACTGGCCTTTTGATCGGATGATATTCGTGGTGGGAAGCGAGCAACAGTATCATTTTAAGGTTCTTTTTTACGTACTGCGCCAGCTCGGCTATGAATGGGCGAGCGACCTCTTTCACCTTTCCTACGGCATGGTTAACCTTCCCGAGGGTAAGATGAAAAGCCGCGAAGGTACGGTTGTCGACGCTGATGACCTGATAAACAGCCTTCGCGACGGAGCTCTCGAAGAAATCGCGGCAAAGGGGCGTGAAGAAGCGGTTGTTGACCCGCAAGAAGTTGCCGAAAAGATTGCACTCGGCGCCCTGCATTACTACCTTCTGCAAACTACCCCGACCAAGGATATGTTGTTCAATCCGAAAGAATCCTTGTCGTTTACCGGCAATACCGGACCGTATCTGCAGTACATGGGTGCACGCGTTTCCTCGATTCTCCGTAAAGTAGAATCGGAATCGCAAGCCGTTTCGCTCGGTACTGTACAGCCGGAACTTTTGACCCATGATGCCGAATGGGAACTTTTAAAGACCCTTGCCGCTTATCCCGAACAGGCAGCTAAAGCGGCAGAAAATCGGGATCCGAGTGCCCTTACTTCCTACCTGTACGAAGTCTCGAAAGGTTTCAGCCACTTCTATCATGACTGCCCCATACTTGCGGCAGAGACGGCCGATCTCGGCCGCACGCGGCTCGAGCTGGTTCGCGCAGTGCTGATCGTGCAGAAAAGCGCGATGGATTTGGTTTTAGTGCCATTCCTCGAGACTATGTAACGGGCAGTTTTCTGATTTTGGCGATAATTCCTGAATTGCTTTAAAATTGTATATCTTGACTTTTATCAATTGCTTGATTAGCTTGATGTCATCTTAAGGAGTCTGTATGAAACGTATCATTGCGGTAATATTTGCACTAGTTCTGGTCTTATCGGGAACCGCCTTCGCGCAGGTCAAGGCAAAAGATGGTTTCTATTTCGCGCAAGATGCCGCGTTCGGAAAAACCGGCTGGAAAACTCAGGTTGTACTTGAAGTGAAGGGTGGAAAAATCCTCAAAGCCGTCTGGAACGGTGTGTCGAATCTTCCTGGTGCTACCGACAAGAAAGCATTCGCCGCGGCAGGAAAATACGGGATGGCTAAAGCCGCCAAGCAGGGTGAATGGGACAAACAGGCCGCAGCAGCGGAAGCTTGGCTCGTGAAGACCCAGGACATCGGTTTTGCCAAGTTCGACAAAGATGGAAAAACCGACGCTATTTCCGGTGCCACGATGACTGTTGTCGATTTTTTCACACTTGCCAACAAGGCCCTCGCGGATGCTCCGGTACCTAAGGGCATGTATACGAAAGATGGCTGGTTTTTCGCCGAGCAGAATGCTTTTGACGCGACCACCGGCTGGAAGGATTCCATACTGTTAACTGTCGTAAACGGAACTGTTGTAGACGTTCTCTGGAACAGCAGCAGCAAGGATGCCGCCAAAAAATCCAAACTGGTCGAAGCTGTTGAAGGACGGTACGGTATGGCAAAAGCCGCCAAGAAAGGCGAATGGAACGTACAGGCCGTTGCGGTGCAGGATGCTATTGTGAAAGCCCAAGATCCGGCCAAGATTCCTGTCAAGGCAGATGCTACTTCCGATGCAATTTCTGGTGCCTCCATTCATGTAACCGCTGTCTATCTCGCCATCGAAGCCCTCAAAACTGCACGGTAACGGACTAAAATGAAATTAACCGGTACGGCAGATCTCGGGGTTATCCGGGGCAAGCAAGCCTTTATAATCGATATGGACGGTGTCATTTATCACGGTAACCGTCTTTTGCCGGGAGCTGCCGAGCTGGTTGAATGGCTACGAAAAAACGAAAAACGGTTTCTTTTTTTAACGAACTCAAGTGAACGCTCGCCTGCAGAGCTTTCTCAGAAATTAGCTCGGCTCGGCATTACCGTTGAAGCCGAGCACTTTTACACCAGCGCTCTTGCTACCGCCGGTTTTCTTGCAAGTCAGCGACCCGGAGGTTCGGCATATGTCATCGGTGAGCCCGGTCTCATTAATGCGATGTACGAGTCGGGCTATATCATGAACAATGTTAATCCCGACTATGTGGTCGTAGGCGAAACACGCGGCTATAACCTCGATGCCATCGAGACCGCCGTCCGCCTCGTGCTTGCAGGTGCCCGCCTTATCGGAACAAATCCCGACCTGACCGGCCCCGCCGAGCACGGCCTTGTACCCGCTTGCGGTTCGCTTGTAGCGCCGATTGAGCTTTCGACCGGCCGCAAAGCGTACTTCGTCGGCAAACCCAACCCGCTTATGATGCGTCAGGCCATGAAGCGCCTCGGGGCTACCCGGGAGGAAACCGCCATCATCGGCGATCGCATGGACACTGACATTATAGCCGGCATCGAGACCGACATTGAAACCGTCCTTGTCCTTTCGGGCGTAACCTGCCGCGAAGAAATAAACTCTTTTGCCTATTCCCCCCGCCATGTCCTTGAAGGGGTTTTCGAAATCCCCTCTTGACGTATGCACCCCATACACGGTATAAATGTTTTTACATGTTGTAATGTGCCTTCGGTGTACACCCGTTAATATGCCGAAGTAACGATTATATTTTAATTTTAGAGGTTAAAGATGTACGCACTTGTCGAGTATAAGGGAAAACAGTATAAGGCCGAAAAGGGCGCCCAGATTCAGGTTGATTCGATTGATGCCGAAAAAGGCACGAAGATTGATATCGAAACTGTCTTGATGGTCAGCGATGGGGAAACATCCACCATCGGCGCACCGTATGTCAAGGGTGCCAAGGTTCAGGTTGTTGTCGGCGACAGCTTCCGCGACAAAAAGGTCATTGTATACAAGTACAAGCCCAAGAAGGATTATCACCGGACGATCGGTCATCGCCAGCACTATACCTATGTGACCGTCGAGAACATCATCGGAGCATAAGTTTTGATTTCTGTGGCTGTTACCCTGGGCAAAGGTGGAAACCTGGTTTCCGTGGATGCTTCGGGACACGCTGGGACGGGCAAGCGAGGTTCGGACATTGTCTGTGCCGCCCTTACCGTTCTCTTGCGGACAACAGCCGGAGTGCTGACCGGGAAGGGACTGGTGGCGGACGTGAAAACGTCTGGCCGCGGATCGCTTTCCGTTATCGTTACAGCATATACCGAAGTGGACCTTCCGTTCCTCGAGTATGCAGCGGATTTTTTGCTGGAGGGCCTCGGTTCTCTGGCGGGGGAATACCCCGATGCGGTCGAAGTGAACGTCTTGCATGAATAATACTAACGATTTTTTGGAGGATTGATATGGGACGCAGTAAAGGTGGTAGCGGTGCCAAAAACGGCCGCGATTCGAATCCGAAATATCTCGGAGTCAAGGTGTTTGGCGGTCAGACGGTAACCTCCGGTTCCATCCTCGTTCGCCAGAGAGGAACGAAGATTCATCCCGGCAACAATGTCGGCTGTGGCAAGGATGATACCCTGTTCGCTACCATTGACGGTGTGGTCAAATATCACGAACGCAAGGGCAGAAACCTTGCTTCTGTCGAGCCTGTTCAGGCTTGAGCATCAGTAGATGCTCTTGAGCGGCATACGCTGCTCATTGATATCGCATCTTCATTGTTTTGTCAAAG
>JBBRWY010000058.1:0-17811 GCA_038248875.1 Treponematales bacterium | reverse complement strand
CTGGTCCTGCTACTGGCAGCGGGGAAAACGCAGCATGAAGTTTAAACGGAAACTGGAAACAAGAGCTGTCATAGATCTGGTCCCGATGATCGATGTGGTTTTCCAGCTCATCCTTTTTTTCCTTGTCTCGACCACCTTTGCCGTCCTTCCGGGCATTAGCCTCGACCTTCCCCAATCCTCGACGGCACAGGGTGTTCGCACCAATGGCATCACCATTTCGGCGAGCGTTGATGGAATTCTGTATGTTAATTCCGAAAAAGTTCCCCTCGAAGCTCTCGATGCAGCGCTCGAGCAGCTGGCAACAACCTTGCCCCGGGATACCGTACCGGTAAGCCTTGAATCTGACGCGATGGTGCCGAACGGTACAATTGTAAAGATTCTCGACTCGCTGAGGCGTACCGGCTTTATCGGCGTCAACCTGCGGACTAAAGAATAAAGGCAACTCGATAAGGCGGAACTACATTGATCGAATACAGCGACAACGACAGAAATAGACTCCTCCAGAGCATGCTCTACGGTTCAGGCTTGTGGATTGTTCTGTTCATCATGCTGGCCTTTATTCCGCTGCTCCCGAAAACAATTCCTCCGCGGGAATTCCCCTCGATACAAATCACGCTTCGAACGCCCGAAACTGCAGAGATGCCTCTCGCATCAGCCAAGCCAGAAAAGAGCGCGTCCCGGCCGGACGCACCGGCAAAGGCAATAGGAAAAAAAACCGTGTCCAAGGCGGCATCGTCATCCGCGAAGGCGGTTTCGAAACCTGCCGCTGTCAAATCTGCGCCTGCGGGACTCGGTATTCCGAATTTCTCGTCCCCTGTTACCTCGTCCAAAGAGGCTTCGGGCACCCTCGAACACTCCAGTTTTTCAAGCACTACAGAAACCGCGCGACCCAAATCGGCTAATTCGGGAGTTCCTGTTCCCGAACTTGAAGGAAAAGCGGCCCAAATCCAGAAGACAGATGGCAGTGAGGCTGTCGTTTCAGGCAGTACAAACGGCAGCAAAGCCGGTCCGACAGGCACTGCTGCCTCGGCCGCGACAGCACGAGCGCTTGGAGATGTGGCGCAACAAGCACAGAATGGTCTCGCTTCCGGTGGCAAGGTGGCTCCCGGAACCGCTTCCAACGTGACTGACGGCAAACCCCAAAATACTGTTTCTAGCATTTCCGGTCTCGATTTTGAAGGCGTTCCCCGGGCCCTTGTATCCCCCAAGGTGCCGATAATTACTCTACCACCCAACCTCGAGAAGCTCGTGGATTCCGATCGTACGGTGACCGTGCACTTTACGGTTAAGAGCGATGGTAGCGTTCCCGGCGGTACTGTTACCTTCGAACCCTCGGCCCTTCTGCCTGCAGCAATCCGTGATTACCTCCAAACTGAATTTTCTCGCTGGCGTTTCGCGAAGGGAGAAAAGGATGGACAAGCGTCGTTTCGGTATAGTATAAAAGTGAAATGAGATCGGAAATTGACGCGATTGCCTTCGATATAGACGGAACCCTGTACTCTAACTGGTCTTTATACCGCAGGCTCGGTCCCTTTCTTCTGCGGAATGCGACGCTTCTATCCCGTTTCGGCCATGTACGCGAAAACATCCGGCTGTGGCAACAAGCCCATCCCGGCGAGGCGCATGCCGATTTTTTCGCTTGGCAGGCAGAACTGCTCGCGCCAAACATCGGGACAACGCCATCCGAAGCCCGGCTTCTCCTCGAGCACAAAATCTATACTGGTTGGAAGCCTCTTTTTGCGTGCGTCCGCCCGTATCCACATCTTCTTGAAACCTTTTCCGCGCTCAAGAATGATGGCCTCAAGATAGGCATCCTTTCGGATTTTCTGCCCTCGCAGAAGGGGGATCTCTGGGGTCTCGCGCATTTGTGCGACGTTATTCTCGGTTCGGAAGAGACCGGCGCACTCAAGCCCTCTCCCGTTCCCTTTATGGCTCTTTCCAAAGCTCTTATGGTCCCTCCATCACGTATCCTGTATGTAGGCAACAGTATCCGCTCCGATGTTCGTGGTGCATCGGCTGTCGGTATGAAAACAGCCTGTATCATGCATCCCCTTTCTGCTCTCCTTGGGCATTCAGTACCCGGGGCTGATATTTCTTTTTCCGGCTATCGTCAATTGACCCAAAATGTGCTAACATAATTCATTAATAACTCTGTAAAAAAGGGCAGGCCCGGTAATGAATTTTACTTCCGGAAACATCATAACCCTATGCATATCGCTGGTTCTGATCATTCTTTTCCGACAGCTGGACAAAAACAACCGCTCGATAGAAAAAGTCAAAAAATTTGGCGACAAGCTAAAAGCTGATCTCGAGCTGTTCATCAAAGAACGTACTGCCACGCTCCAGGAATCTTCTATTGCCCTCGACGTCCAGCAGGCAAAGGCTGTAGCCGCCGTCAAACGGCTTGAATCGATCCGGGAGGATCTTGCCCGCAAAGAAACCGAGATAATCGAGCGTACCAAAGCAGTAGCCGAACTCGGCAAACAGTTCGATTCCTATGACAAGACAGTCAAACAACTTCTCGAGATGACTACCCACGCGGAAACAAATCTCTCCCGCATCACTTCAGAGTCCGATTTTGCCGATTCACTCGGAAAAAAACTTGCCGCTTCGCAGGAGCAGCTCACCGCAATTTCCGTAGCCCTTCCCGCAATCAAGGAAGCTTTCACTGCCGAAAACAAGAAAGTCCTTTCAGCACTCCAATCCGATACGCTTGCGCGCATTTCTACGACGGTGGCGGATCTCGAGCATCGAATCGAAACAGCCCATAAAACTGGTTCGGAACTTGCTCAGTCCGCTTCCGATAAACTGAAAGAACTCTTCCAGAAAGCCTTCACCGAAGCCACCCGCCGTGCCGACACGCTCGAAGACACCGCTTTTGCGAAGTTGAAGGAGCAAGCAGGGGAGCGCCTTGCTAAATACAAAGAAAACGTGGACGAAAAAACAGCCGTCCTCCATGAACATACCAAGGAAAAGCTGCAGGACACCCAGCAACTCGTCAAGACTTTTAAGGCAGAATGGCAGTCCGAGGCAGGCGCCTTTCTCGAAACCACCAGAGCAGAGCTCAAGCGTCTCGAGGAAATTGCCGATGCCTCCGTTTCCGGCATCGAGTCGCGCCTCAAAACCGCAGAAACCGGGACCGAAGCCAGACTCGACGCATACCATAAGGACGTCGACTATCGCCTTGCCCAGTTTGACCGTGTTATGGGCGACGTAGACCGACTCGACGAGCAGCTCCGCGTATCGATGCAGGAAACTGAAAAACGGGTTACTGCCGATTTCAGTCTCTATACGCAGGACCAGCAATCGCGCCAGGATGCCTTCGAAAACAAGATACGGGAAGAAGCGGAGACTGTATCGACCCGCATGCGCAGCCTCGAAACCGGACTCAACGAACTCAAGGCCCGCGCCTACGACAACGTATCCGAAAAACTTAAACTCTTTGAAGATGATTTCTTCACCGACCTTGCCAAACGCAGCGATGCGATCACCGCTGCTCTCGCAGGCTGGAAGGCCAATGTCGATACCCGCCTCGAAGCTCTTTCTGCAGAAAGCGAATCGGGTCGTAAGGATACCGAGGCAGTTCACGCCCTTGCGCTCAAGGAGCGGCTTGCCGAAATCGGTGAGCAGTATCGTCTGCAGGCGACACGACTTGAGGAACAGATGCTCTCTGTCGAGACCGACCTTCGTTCGCGCATTACCGCCAGCGACCAGTCCATCCTTGCCTTTGTCGAGCAGTTCCGCGCGGAATTCGCGCAGGCTCGGCAGAACGCCAGTCTGCACGTGCAAAATGAACTTGGTGCCCATGCCATTACAGTGCAGGAACTGCTACGCAAGCAGGAACGCGAGGTTGAAAGCCGCACCAAAGAGTTCATAGATACAATTGAAAATTCGAAAAACGAATCTGAAACCGCACTCGTTACGATCAAGACCGGTTTTTCCTCCTGGCAGGCGAAGAACGATCTCCAGCTCGCCGAGGCGAAGACCCTGTTTGCCGACAAAATCGCGGCTTTTACCGCTTCTTCGTCAACAGCAATTACCGATATCGAAGCTGCCTGGCAGACCACGTACCGCGATTTTGTTGCCCGGACAGCTGCGGAACGGAAGGAACTTAAGGACAACCTTGATACACTCAAGACTGATATCACCGCTGCCGTTTCCAGCTTTGCCAAAACCTATGAAACCCTCGCCGTCGACAGCGAAAAGCGCATTCGAGAAACCGGAAGCGAAACAGACCAGACAGTACGCGCTCTTAAAGCTATGGTGCAGGAACTGCGTGAAAAGCTCGAGCAGACACAGGAGAGGGTTACCCAGAAAATCCAGAATGACTCGAATGCCCTCGGCCAGACTCTCGAGGAAATTGATCGCAAGCAGAAGGCCTTCATTGCACAGAGCCGGATTTTCGAGCGAGCTGACGAGCTTAAGGTCACGCTCGAGGGCAATATCGAAAGACTCAAGGGCGAGATTACCCGGCTCGATGTATACCGCGACACTATGCACAACCTCGAACAGCAATATGTAAAGATCAGAAAACTCGAGGAAGAGGCCGGTCAGAAAGTGACTCGCTTTATGACCGAGAAAAAGCGTATCGACATCCTCGAGGTCGATTTCAACAAGCTGCTCGGACTTTCCGATTCCATCGACAAGAAGATCACCGAGCTCACCCTCACGAACGACGATCTCCAGCAGTATCAGGTACAGATTCGACGCTTCGAAGAAAGCGTGGCAGATGTTAACGGCCGATACGAACGGCTCGAGAAAAAGGCGGTCGTACTCGATCAGACATCAACCGGGATCGACAAGGCTTTCGAAAATCTCAAATCGCTCGAAACCAGCCTGCATGGCTACCGCGACAGCATATCGGGTCTTCCTGCCGAACTTTCTACAATACGGAATAATGTCGAATCGCTCCTCGAGAACAAGGACAAAACTACGCTCTTGGTCGAAAAACTGTCTTCCCTCGACATGATACTTGATGATGTAGAAAAGCGTACCGACAAGATGCAGACCGCCCGCGAATGGCTTGCGCGAACCGAAACTCGCCTCGAAGAAATATCGAAGCAGTCGCAGGACCAGCTCAAGCTACTCGGTGATCTGATAAAGGAAGACGGCAGCACCAAGAAGAGCAAGGGCGCCCCGCCCATCGGTATCCGTGAAAATGTGGTGAAACTTGCCCATCAGGGCTGGAAAGTTGACGAAATAGCCCGCGCCCTGCATCTGTCACGCGGCGAGGTGGAACTCATTCTCGAGCTTCCCCAGAAATAAAGAGCGTCTGCAGATTGACGGGCAAATGGCGACAGTTCAGCTCATGCGCGAGTTGTCAGTAAGCAGGTTGCCCAGGCTTCTACCGCTTCGCCTCTTCCGACTGCACCGAGACCTTCGCCCGTTTTTGCCTTCACAAATATCTGCTCTGCCGATACACCGAGTACTGCGGCAATGGATTCCCGCACCGCTTTGCGCCAGGGCAGGAATTTCGGTTCCTGCAGGGCAATGACGCAATCGAGATTTTCCAACTTCCATCCTTTTTCGAGCACGGCATTCCAAGCCACTGACAAGAGCTTCCGGGAATCAGAGCCTTTCCATTGAAGATCGGACGGCGGAAAAAATTCCCCTATGTCGCCGATTCCTGCAGCCCCGAGGAGGGCATCGGTGATCGCATGTAGGAGGACGTCTCCATCGGAATGCCCGTATTCGCCCTTGTCGAAAGGAATAGTGACGCCGCCGAGAATCAGCGGCCGTCCTTCCACGAGCCGGTGCAGATCATATCCGAGTCCGGTGCGTATCATTCAAAGGTCTCCCTTGTACGTTATTTTTCGGTTGTTCCGGTCACCCGCGCAGACGTGTACGTCGCCAGCATAGCGGCCCCATATCTCGGTGTCATCGGTATAGGAGCGACCATCGTCTGCTGCCTTCTCGTGGGCCTTGAGTAGGTCCTGCAGACGGAACCCTTGGGGTGTTTGCACCGATACAATTCGATTGCGCTCGAGATGGCGGATTATTTTTCCGGTATCGTCGATTTCTTTTTGGGTGTCTACGGACTCTATCGCGGGGACTGCGGCGCCGTGGCATACGGTTCCGTCAAGCACAGCTCTGATTGTACTCTCGGTGACCCAGGGACGTGCAGCGTCATGGATGAGGACGATATCGGGTGGTTTGGTTTCGCTTGCAGTCAGCCGTACGAGGGCCTCGATGCCGTTATGCACGGAATCTTGCCGCGACTTGCCCCCTTCGGCAAAAAAGAGGGTGATTCTTTCCGCTTCGAGCAAGGATGCGATGCGGATATCCTGCGAGAGGACTCGACGTGCTTCTGTCTCGCCGCCTTCGGGAACGGTTATCAGTACATATTTGAACTGTCGGGTTGAAAGAAATGCATGCAAGGCGGAAGAAATTACTGTGACGTTTCCATCCGGATTCTGACCATGAGTCGTGCCAAGGGTCAGGTACTCTTTTTTGACCTCGCCGCCCATTCGACTTGAATTGCCGGCGGCAGTCAGAACCAGTGCGTTGGACATCGGTCAGTCGTCTGAATCGTCCGGATCTTCGCCTTCGTCTTCTTCGGGTATATCCACGTCCATCAGATCGTCGTCGTCGTCGATGACGGCAGCAATATCTTTGATGACATGGGGAGTCACCGAACCGAAGGGTTCGAGATGGGAGTGGATGAGGGTTTCGATTTCATCGCGGGGAAGATCAAGGGAGTAGGTTATTTCGTCTTCAAGGAGCTTTCTTGCCGAGTCATAGAGTTTACGTTCGAGAATCGGCAACTCTTTGATCTTGCTTCGGTGATAGAGGGAACGCACGATGGTTGCGATATCGATAACGCTGCCCTTTTTGAGGAGATCCAGATTGATCTGGTACCGGAGTTTCCAGTCAGAGGGGATTGGTTCAAAATCTTCCGAGATGAGGTCAAGCGCTTTCCGTGCTTCTTCCGGTGACACGATTGCCCGGATGCCGAGTTCCTCGGCCTTGTTCACGGGTACCATGACGGTCATGTCCGAAACGGCAAGATAAATGACATAATAAAAAATCAATTCGTTCTTGAACGATTTTTCTTTGATTTCGAGAATTTTGCCGACTCCCTGGCTGGGATAGACGATTTTCTGGTTTACCGCGAAAGTAGTGGATTGACTCATATCTTGACCAGTATAGCATAAAAAAAGGTAGTGGTCAAAGCCCGCTTTCGCGCTGTAGGTTGAACAACCAGTCCGATCAGGGAAAAATGAGCGCAACTCCGGGGAGTGCGCGTTTTTGACTGAATCTGACCGATTTGAACGGATGAATGTCGAGTGCGTTGGTATACCAGCCGCTGATACCATTTGTATCGATGACATTGAGCGACGGATTGTGCGCGATCGGCAGAATGACCCCTTCGGAAAGAAGCATCTTTTCGGCTTCAGCCAGTTTCGCGTATCGCTCCTTCACCTGTTTCTGTCCGGAGGCATCGATTATCAGTGCTTCGTAACCGGGGCTGTTCCATCCCGAATCGTTCAGGGTAGAAGTCGGTCTGAAAATTTCAAGGAACGAGAGCGGGTCCGCGAAATCACCTATCCAGGAGGTTATTCCAACCGTATAGTTGTTTTCCCTGAGTGAACTGTAATAGGTTTCGTAGGGTTGTGTCTTGATTTCAACTCTGAAACCGAGTTCGGTCCATGCTTTCTCGAGTATTTTGGCGAGATTCGTAAAATTCTGCGATTCAGGAATGCTGATGACGAGGGGCGGGCGACTTGCCGGATCGGTGACTCCCGCTTCGGTTAATTTTTTTTTCGCTTCAGCTGCATTTTCAACACTGATGCCTTCAAGTTCCGGATAACCGGCTATTGGAAAGACAAGTGTCTTGGCGGGAATCAGGTAATTTGAGCGGAGTTCCTTCCACGGCACGGCAAGGAGTAGTGCATTTCTGATCCGGCTGTCCGCTCCGGGACCGAGCGTGCTGCGGAAAAAGAAGTATTCGGTAGAAAACATTGGCGTGATGTGGATCGAGGCAGGATCGAGGATACGGTCCACAATTGTCGAGCCGGCGAGCCAGTTGATTTCGCCGCGGTTGAACCGGGCTGTCAAGACTTCCGGATCGTCGTTAAGGAGCAGTTTGATTGATGGAAGGTACACGTTCGCGGCATCCCAGTATTCGGGATTCTTTACGAGGATTATTTCGGTGCCGGAAATCGACTTTATCTTGAAGGCTCCGCTTGAAATGGGCCTGAATAGCGGGTCTTCCTTCGAGTTTTGAGCCTGTTTCAGTTCAGATGGATGCACGACGCTGAAGGCGTGATGACACAGTATTTTCGGAAGATGTTCGGTTGGAGTTACAAGACGGACGGTCAGGGTGTAGGCATCGGTGGCGGTTATACCGACGGAGGACACTTTTTTATTTGTGCCGCTACGGTAATCAGCGGCTCCGACAATTGAGTCAAAGAGGGATGCGTAAGGCGCGGCGGTTGCAGGCGAAAGCAGGTTGATCCACGAGTCGCGGATTTCAGCTGCGGTAATCGGGTCCCCGTTTTCGAATTTTGCGCCCTTACGGATGCGGAACGTCCATTCGAGACTGTTCTTACTGACGGTCCAAGACTCGGCAAGGGCCAGGACAGGGTCGAGGTTATAAGGGTCGTAGGTGAAAAGTCCTTCGTAGAGCGCGGTCAGAATCTGGGCTTCGTCGGCATTATAAGCCTTATGAGGTCGCCAGTCCGGTACCGAAAGCGAAATATTGGCCACAAATTCCGATTGAGGATAGGGCGCGGTTAGGGCAAATCCGGCACCGCCCAAAAGGGATGCCAGACAGAGAGAAAACAGAATGCGGGTTGCTTTATACATTGGTAATCCCCAGTTTTTTCAGTTGCTGCAGTTCTTCTACCTGCGAGGCATATTCAGCTCTACTCTGGTTCGCCTTGACCAGATTGTTCCGGATTGCAGAGATTTCTACCTTAATACCGCGAATATGCCCCCGCGTTTCGTTCTGCGCGGTCTGTTTGAAGTATTCGTCGAGTCCGGCGAACTGCTTGAGCAGATTACTGAGCTCGGCCACATTGCGGGTCAGAAGGTCAAGAATTTGAGCTTCTTCCATTGCCTCTATTTTTTGGAAGGCCGGAGAACTGCGGAGGGTAAATCCGTTGTAGATCCTGCTTTTCCTCTTTACGTCCTCGATAAACTCGGAAAGGACAAAGGTGTCTTTTTTATTCGTTTGTGTTACCGGATCCGTGCACGTGATGGTCATTGCCTGCTCTTCCTCCGGAAAATTGAACGCCTTGCGTATCATTCTTTGCAGTTTCTGGAAAAACCCCTGCTCGCTGTTGAGCAGGTAATGTTGGTTTTCCTGGAGTTTCGAGACAATCACTTCCAGCTGTGGTGCGGCGCTGCCTATGGTTCTGATTCCGTCGAGCAGCACCGGCTTGAGGCTTTCCTCGACTGCAGACTTTTTGTCGCCCTGCTTGGTCGTTGATAGCCTTGCCAGAAGTTCCTGCTGTAGAACGGCATGGTCGGGAGAAAAGTCTTCTTTCAGAATTTCTTCGATCAGTTCGGTATAAAAGGGTTGGTCCTTCATATTGGTTACAAAGGCCCGTTTAATTTCCTTTATTGCAGTGCCGGAACCGGTTGTGAGTGTTGGTGCCGTGATTGGGAGTCCTGTCATGACCATCTTGCGGATCATCAGCTTGTACCGCTCTTTGTGGAATTCTGTCAGGTCCTTTAGATATTTGGTAATGGTAATCGACGATTTGCTCAGTTGGCTGAGGGAATCGTTTATGATGTTGAGCGAAAGGGGATCGGCGCCATTGCGCACGTTGGTGACCAGTTCGGCCAGACCTTTGGTGTTCACTTTGCCCGAATTCGGCGAAAAGGAATCCCAGGTAAAGCTGCGGTTAAGGGCTACCAGTTTGTTGATTCGGTTGGTGTTGAGAAAGTCGCAACTGAACTGGTAATAATTGTTGAGAAAGTCGATCATCGCTTCGTAGCGGGAAAGGCGTCGTCCGATTTCGACCGCTTTTTCAGTTTCGGTATAGGGATCTTCAGATGGAATTTCAATTTCCGAAAGCTTGCTGTCATATTTATACGGGTCTTCTTGCAATACGCCCTTTTTTATCAGGACGGTACGCAGGGTTTTGGCGGCGCTTTGGGATATGCGGTATTCTTCCTGCATTTTGGGAAGGAGGAAAGAATCGAAATATTTCTGCCGCTCCATGACTACCTGAAAAAGGGTATCGTTGAAATTGTTTGACTGTTCCATATAACAAGTATCGGATAAAAACCGCAAAACGGCAAGATAGTCGGCCGCAGGACTGCTTTCTTCCGGTTGACAGGCGTTGGCGATGGGGGTACTGTATCGATAACGACGAGGACGGAGAAAAGTAGGTTCGAAAACCGTGTCATGAGAGAGGCATTCCGGTCGGAAACACTGTTGTATTGCAAGAACAGTTTTCCGCAGGCTGCAAGAGTGCCGACACAAAACGAACCGAAAACCACTCTCGAGTCGCCGGGACCAAAAGCGGGATTGTTTGCCGCCCAGTATTTCCGGTCGTATGCCGTGCGTTAACGGCGAAGAGAGCGCTCCCTGTCAGGGGGAATCGAAGCGGGGTGGAACCGCGGAGCAACCGGATGCAGTCTATTTTGCGTCAAGCTTCGTCCCCGTACGGCAAACTATTTTGCCAGGCATGCAGTATTGCGTGTTCGATTTTCTTTTTTGAAAAAGGAGCGCTGAATGAAAGCAGTAACAGCACAAAAATCCGAAAAACTCGATCTGATTCGTCACAGCACCGCCCATATCATGGCCGAGGCCGTGATTAAACTGTTTCCCGGCACCAAGGTTGCAATTGGTCCTGCCATCGAGCACGGATTTTATTACGACTTCCAGCTTCCCCGAGCGATTTCCCCGGATGACCTGCCGGAAATCGAGAAGGAAATGCGGAAGATCGTCAACGGAAACCACGACTTCAATCGCCGCGAAATAAGCCGTGCCGAAGCGCTCGCCATGTTCAAGGATGAGCCGTTCAAGACAGAACTTATCAGCGAACTGCCCGAGGGCGAGATCATCTCGATCTATGAATCAGACGGATTCGTCGATTTCTGCAGGGGCCCCCATGTCGCGAATACCAAAGAGATCAATGCACAGAGCTTCAAGTTGATGAAAACTGCGGGAGCCTACTGGCGCGGTGATGAAAAGCGGCCGATGCTTACCCGTATTTATGGTACCGCCTGGGAAAAGCCGAACGACCTTAAAGCCTACCTCGAGATGCTTGCAGAAGCTGAAAAACGCGATCACCGCAAGATCGGTCGCGAGCTCGACTTTTTTCATATTGATGACGAAAATCCCGGCCAGATTTTCTGGCACGCCGATGGCTGGACTGTGTACCGGCTTATCGAAAACTATGTGCGCGAGAAGATTTCCGCCGATGGGTATGTCGAGGTAAAAACTCCCTTCGTTATGCCACAGAGTCTGTGGGAGCGTTCCGGCCATTGGGCAAAATACCGTGAGAATATGTTCATCACCGAAAGCGAAAAACGCCTGTTCGCTCTCAAACCGATGAATTGCCCGGGGCACATCGAGATTTTCAAGCAGGGCTTGAAAAGCTACCGTGACCTCCCAATGCGTATCGCAGAATTCGGATCGTGCACCCGTAACGAGCCTTCCGGCTCTCTTCATGGTATTATGCGCGTTCGCGGCTTTGTGCAGGATGACGGTCACATTTTTTGCACCGAAGAACAGATACCGGGCGAAGTTGCCAAATTCTGCGATCTTTTGAAGGCCATGTACCGGGATTTTGGCTTTGGTGATGACTCGATTTTGGTGAAATTTTCCACTCGCCCCGAAAAACGGGTGGGTGATGACGCAACCTGGGACCGGGCAGAAGCAGCCCTTGCTGACGCGTGCAAAAAGGCTAACCTTGATTACGAACTGGCACCGGGAGAAGGGGCGTTTTATGGCCCCAAACTCGAGTTTACCCTGATCGACGCGCTCGGCCGCCAATGGCAGTGCGGAACTATCCAGGTAGACTATCAGCTTCCTTCGAAGGAACGACTCAATGCTGAATACACTGGTGACGACAATGCCCGACATACCCCGGTTATGTTGCACCGTGCGGTTCTCGGCTCGCTTGAACGATTTATCGGCATCCTGATCGAGAATTATGCTGGTGCACTTCCGCCCTGGCTCAGCCCTCGGCAGGTTGTTGTTGTCCCGATAGGCGCCGCTTTCGACGCCTACGCGACCGGGGTTGCCGAAACGTTGGCGACTGCTGGTATACGAGTCACGGCAGACCTTGAAAACGACCGGATGAACGCGAAAATTCGCAAGCATCAGACATTCAAGGTCCCGTATCAGCTAGTGGTGGGTCAAAAAGAAATGGATGAAAAGGCAGTTGCCGTGCGTTTCCGAGACGGCAGGCAGGAAGTAATGCCGCTCGTCTCGTTCATGTCCTACATCGAGGGAAAGATTACTTCGAGATCGGTGGAGTTATAGTAAGAGCGGCCAGCAGCATGAAGGAGTCGGTAAACGGCACCTTCGGTTGCGACCAGACATTAAAGAAAGGAATTCCGGCTCGTACCGTGAGACCTGCACCCCAACCGGTTTCGAGCTTATACCTGACACCAGCCTGAATCATGGGATAAAACCAGCGGAGCGAACCCCAGAAATAGCTGTTAACTGCCTTGACCTGGTCTTTGGCGTTCAGTTTTTCGCCCGGATTAATGGCGTCCGCGGGAACCCCGGATTCGAGAAAGGCGTAACGCGCGAGGATGGCCGGGCCGCCGCCGAAGGAATACAGGAAGCGATCCTTTTCAATGTGATATAGGAAAGATGCATCGAGGAGTAGCGATGGCACAAACGCTGTTCTGTTTTCTATTTCCGCGGGGAGCGCACGGCCCTCTGCAAAGAGGTACTGAACTGTGTAGAACGACGCAGACGGTGCAAAATCGATTACCGGTGTCAGTGGCCAGCGGTATTCTGCTCCGGCAAAACCCGCCAGGGGGCTCGGCGCGCTCGAAAGACCCCCCGGGATACCATCCGGTTGCATGCCCGGAATCACCGTTACTCCTTCGCCGTCGCTGTTATAGATCAGGTTGAGGCCGCCGAAATAACTCCACGGGGAGTATTGCGCCGCGATGCCCGAAAGCGGGACGAGCAGGAAAGCCAGTATCAGTAGGTATAACCGTTCTGTTTTCATCTATTCTTTAGTATATCGCATCCGGCAGGAGTATTTCCAGAAGACCGGCCCTTCCGGTCTCGAAGAAACGCTGTTCCTCCCAGGAAACAAGCAGTTTTTTACTCGAAAGCACAAAAGACGTATAAACATAGCCGTTGGAAAGCGGGGGGAGCTGCAGCGTTTGCACCTTGGCGGAGCTATCGTTGTTCCTGAGATAGAAGGTGCCGTCGGCGAAAAGGACTGCTGTTCTCTCATCCGAGACAAAAGCCGTACCATCGACGGGTGTCCCTTCACCGATGCGGACGTAGGTTTCCGTCGAGTGGGAAAGCGGTGCATACACTCTGAGTGTGAAGCCGACTGTGGCCGGGATTCCCGAGAGGATCGAAACGATTGATTCCGGGGCATCACGGTAACGGAACGGCGTAACCGATTTTTGGTACGTTTCGGACGAAATTTTTTCGGTACCGGTAAATTCTACATTTTCTCCGGGAGCTTTCCCTGCCGGGAAGGTTTCGAACTCGAGATAGCTGAACTGGACCTTGCTTTTCTGCTCGTATTTGAAAGCTGCGTACCACATGGAGCCTATCCGGTCGAGGGTAACGCACTGGGCATCGGGGGGAAGGCCGAAATCTGCAGCGGTCAGTGAAGGTGTGAAAGTGCCGGTACCGGGCTCGAAGCGGGCCATGCAGACGCTGTCGGTACCTTCTGCCCCGGCTGTTCGCGTCCCGGTGAAGAAGCTGTTACGATACAGTCTGACGGAGGTTTTATTTGCTATATTATAGATTCCTGCCGCGGTCGCCGAAGAGAAGAGCGCAGCATCGGTGTGCAGGGCTGGTGGGGCATTGTCTGAACCGGTTGTCATGAGACCGAGCCGGTTGATCAGGAATGCCGGGACCCCACCGACTATTGCCATATCCGAGACTCGGACTGCTTCCGTCCAGGGAACAAAGGTGCGGGGCGGAATTTCGGCTGGATTTTGCGCCGGATGAATTCCCGAATCTGAAAAATAGTACCAACCAGAAGGGGAGGCTGCCGGTTCGGCCTTTGTGCCGTTTGTATCCGGTGCGGTCTCGGGATTGCCGCGGTTTGCGCATCCGGCGGACAAAAGGACGGTAGTTGCGACGATTAAGGGAAGGAGGTGTTTCATACTGCTTCTACAGTATCCGAGGCAGATTAATCTTGCAAGCTATATGGGCTGTAAAATACACAGACCTGTTTTCCCTTTTCGACCTGGAAAACTATAACTCCATTGGTGCCATAAAAGCAGGTTTGTCCTTCAGGAGCCATAAGGCTCAGCTCATCCGATGCAGGCCAGCGGAAACCCTCTTGATCGGGCCATGCTGATATGAAAGGTGCATCCTGTGGGATCGTGCCGTTCGGTGCGGAAAAGTGTACAGATATTTTCTCACCTTCTGTTATGTCGTAGATAGTCACCTTCCCGGCCAGCACTGCTTCGCGGAACCGTTTGCGGTCTAGAGCGAGTGGATCTGAGATGCGGGAAAGCTTTTCCAAAAATCGCATCCAGTTGAAATGAGCTGCGATGTTTCGTCCTGTTTCGAAACCCTCCGAAGCCGACAGGCATATTTCTTCGGTAAGAGATGCCGCCATACCCGTATTCCATCCTGTTTCGAGGACAATCTCGGTGTTTTTTCGGCCTGCATGCACCGGATACAGAGCTCCCGCGCAGGGAAGAGTGCCCGGATGATTGCTGCCGGTTTCGGGGATGAGGAGCACCGGGGTCAGCATACTGGTTGAAAGATCGAGGATTACCGGACTGGTAATGCCCGCCTGTTCGTGTCTGCAACCGGCAACGTCGTACCAGCGCAGCGTATACGAAGGGATAGTGCCCGGTGCAAGAAGTGAAAGTGCCGGATGCGGGGACGGCAATAGTATTTTTACCCGTTCAGTGCCTGCGAACGGCACATTGAGGAGTTCGCATGACTGAAACAGGCTCAGCAGGCTCAGCATGCTCAGCATGCTCAGCATGCTCAGCATGCTCAGCATGCTCAGCAGGCTCAGCATGCTTACAAGACAGGGAAGAATTCTCGGAAAACAGACGCTGGTCGGATATTTCATGTCATTGTTGTCGACTTAAAACCACTGAAATGGCCGGAAAAATGAGAAAGAAAAACAGAAAATTACAGTGCGCCTCGCGCAGTGAGCCGGTCGAGATTTGTGTTCAGTGCCAGAGTCACGATGATAAGACCTCCAACCGTGAATGGGAGGATTTCGAGACTTGTCCGGGCGGAGACAAGGCCGACAAGAGCGGGGAAAAGAGCTCCTCCGAGACAAGCCGCACCTACCTGGTAGCCCATGATTTTCTGTGCGGTCGAAGGTTGAAAACGGTGAGACGTTTCGTGGGTCATGCACGGATATACCGGTGCGAATCCCGCGCCGAGGAAAATAAGCCCTACAAGTGCGGTGACGTTTGGAAGTGCGGGAAAGAAAAAGGGCGCGGTGAAAAGGACTGTTCCGACAAGTGCGACAGTGAGGCCGAGCTTGATCATAAAGCGGTTCCCGAGCCTGTTTACGACTACACCGGTCGAGAAGCGGGCAATGGTGAGTGAGCCGTAAAATGATGCAACCCAGGTTCCTGCAAGTACGGGGGCGATCCCGCGTTTTTCGGCAAGGAGACTGAAGGACCACAGACCAATCAGAAACTCGCAGGAAGCATAGACTGCGTAGATCGCTATCTGTGTGCGGATCGCTTTATTCCGCTGTACCGCAAGTTGCGGAGTCGAATCGGCAACTTGGTTATTCTCCGCGCGTTCGCTTCTGTTCGTGGCAGGACGGTCATTGTGCACTCTGATCCACAGGCCGAGCGACGCGAATAGGAGAGCGCTCAGGGCCAGTTGCATGAATGCAATGGTTCGATAGCCGGTCCGCCATCCCGTGTTTCCGGTAATTGCCGCGATCAAGATTATCGGGCCGAGGGTTGCTCCGATACCCCAACAGCAGTGCAGCCAGTTCATGTGCCGGGAAGAATAATTGGCGGAAACATAATAGTTGAGACCACTGTCTATCGCGCCTGCTCCGAAACCGAGAAGCGGAATGCAGGGCAACAGCCAGTAAAACGACGGAGCGACCGAGTAGCCAAGAAGACCGGCCGCTGTCATCAAGCAACTGACGAACGTCACTCGCCCGGTACCGAAGCGGGCAAGTACATGGCCGCTCAAGATGCTTGAAGCCGCCGAGCATAGTGTGCCGATAACAGTCAGAATACCGGCGGCCTCGAGCGGACGGTTAAAGTCGAGGCGGATATACGGCCAGGCAATACCGAGAATGCTGTCGGGGAGACCGAGGCTGATGAAGGCGAAATAGATGATAACAAGCAGAAACAGTGAGGCTGTTTTCGGTTTCATATTTGTTTATATTGACAACAAATTAACGCGGTGTCAAGACTTCCCGTATTGACAGGTGAGTTTCGCATACTATACTCAAAGAGTGGGGGACAATAAATGAAGGCATTATTTATCGGTGGTACAGGTACTATCAGTTCGGGAGTTTCCGCGCGCGCTATCAGCCTCGGTTGGGAACTGTATCTTTTGAATCGAGGAAACCGCGGGGATCGTGTATGTCCGGGTGCCAAAATTCTGGTTGGCGACATCAATATGGATGAAGCAGAAATAGCCGATCTCGTGAAAGACCTCGATTTTGATGTTGTCGTCGACTTTATCGCCTTTGTTCCTGGACAGCTCGAGCGAGATCTTCGTCTTTTTACCGGAAAAACGCGCCAGTTCATTTTTATCAGTTCAGCTTCCGTCTATCAGAAACCCCTGAACTACTACTACATTTCCGAATCTACACCCCTTTCCAATCCTCTCTGGGAATATGCGCGCAACAAGATTGCCTGCGAGGATTTTCTAATGAATGAATATCGTAATTCGGGCTTTCCGTGCACGATAGTCAGGCCGAGTCATACGTATGATGACCGGTATCTGCCGGTTGCGATCCACGGAAAAAAGGGGGGATGGCAGGTTGTCGACCGGATTCTGAAAGGAAAACAGGTGCTGGTACATGGTGACGGATTATCCTTGTGGACGCTCACTCACAGCGAGGATTTTGCGAAGGCCTTTTGCGGCATCATGGGCAACCCGGCGGCTATCGGTGAGACCTTCCAAATCACGACGGACGAGTCCCTTTCCTGGGATCAGATCTATGATTGCATCGGGGACGCGCTCGGGAAAAAGGTTGAAAAATATCATGTCACCACGGATTTTCTCGGTTTTTGCGATCCCGAGTTTATCGGTACGCTGGCAGGTGACAAGGCTCATACCGTTGTGTTCGACAACTCGAAAATAAAGCGCCTCGTGCCTGACTTTGTTGCGACTATACGTTTTGACGAAGGATCTCGCCGATGTATCAAGTATCTTCTGGATACACCGCGCGCGCAGATTGCCGATGCCGAATTCGACCAGTTCTGTAACCGGGTAATTCACGCACAGGAAGCCGCCAAAACCGCTTTTTTCGCCAGCATCACCCATTGAAATGATGATTGAAATGATGTCTTTCAGCTCTGGTTTCGCACAAGGATGCGAAGCCAGAACGGGGGGATGTCAAGCTTCAGTTTCCCGCCACTACACCGGAATTCTCTGTTGCAGTCGAGTACGTCGAGCCATGTGTCGTTGTCCCGTGCAAAACTGTCTACTGCCAGCGACAATGAAACGGGCTGTTCCGATGCATT
>JBBRWY010000057.1:0-19605 GCA_038248875.1 Treponematales bacterium | reverse complement strand
GTTTTGTAGACGCCTGCGTATGCCGTTTCTACACCCAATTTCCCCGAAACATACATTTAAACTACTGATTTTATTTATATTTTATAGATTTTTCCATGCAGGTATGCAAAATGCATTACTGCCTGTGGACAGCGACTGACCTTTCACTCAACATCATACGAACTGCACCTATGAATATATACATATATGCTGCCGGTAATCCCGACTATGCCGAAAAGCTGCTCAAGATGCTCGACGGCATCCTCGACAAGAGACAAATTATTCTCCTGCCGGATGATTTCCCCACCAGAATCTTCCTGGATTATAACATGCACAGCGGCGATGTGCTGATCCTTATCCCAGCCCAGAGAGAGCAGATAGACCAACTGCTGAACATGAAGGAGTTGCTGCAGGATTTTCGACTCATTCTCATTCTGCCGGACAGCGCCGAAGAGACCGTCACCAGGGGTCACCTGTTGATGCCGCGCTTTTTAACCTTTACCGACAACGACATGGCTGAAGTTCTCCATGTCCTCGGACGGATGTCCGCCCGCTGAGCATTTTTTTTTAACACACGAGGCATGCAGCCGCAGCGCATGTCAAATAAACGAGAGAGTCTGAGAAACACATCAGGAGGAACACCATGGCAAACCAGGATCAGAATGTCGGTCACGACAGGGAAAACCAGGAAATCAATGAAGATATGGCCAACAAATATCTGACTTTTTTCCTGGCAAACGAGGTATATGGCGTCGAAATAGCCTATGTTACTGAAATCATAGGTATTCAAAAGATTACCAACATCCCCGAGATGCCCGACTATATCCGCGGAGTCATCAACCTGCGCGGCAAGGTCATCCCGGTCATGGATGTACGCACCCGTTTCCGCATGGACCAGCGCGAATACGACGAGCGGACCTGCATCATCGTCGTTGATATTTCCGGCACCACAGTCGGCCTGGTGGTCGATGAGGTCAGCGAAGTTTCCGACATCCCGACAGATCAGGTCGAACCGCCGCCGATGGGCCGTCAGGGCAAGGGCAATGCCTTCATCAAGGGCATGGGCAAATCGGGCGATTCAGTCAAGATCCTGCTCAATGTCGAGTCGTTGATCAGGGAAGAGGATATGGAGGCGGTGCAGGAGCCGAGAAAGCAGCAATGCTTACAAGCGTATATAGAACAAGAAAACTGTTTACCACTGATAGTTCCTTTGTCTCGTCGCGCTTGATATATAGTGGCAGAATGTAAGGTGGCGGGAGCAGAAAAAAAGTATACAAGGCCGCGGAAAATAAACGGTCCAAATGCAGGAAGCGTGTAAAAATTATTGTGTCAATGCAGACTGCGGTACCGATGACCAGAACGAAACGCAAAAGTACGGGGAGAATTGATTCGCGAATAATCTGGCGGTCAAGTTTCAGATTCCATCCTATGATAATAAGTATAAGCGGAACAGTCAAAGAGCCCAGGTATTCCAGTGTTTTCAGAAATGCGCTTGTTGGCGGAAAAGTGTCGAAAAAAAGGTTAACCCCAAGAAGATTAAACAAGAGACCGGAACAGACAGCAATAATAACCGGAGAGTGCAAGAAAGATCGCATGACACTTTGGATATTCGTTTTGCCTTCGATACGTTTTTTTAGAAGCGTGACATACACGAACCAAATGAAAAGCTCATGTCCCAAGGCTATTATTCCGATGTAGCCGATATTTTCCAGACCGAATACAGCACCAAAAAAAACAGTTCCCATCATACCGAACTCGAACCCGGTCATTAAAAATGGAAGATATCTACTGCTGGATGGAATCATTTTTACCAGCAATCGTCCCATCAAATACAGCAGTACGCATACAATAAAAATAACTAGGAAAATAAGCGCATACGATATTTTTAGATCCAGCTTGAGAAATGCTGTAAACAGGATGGCCGGTAGCGAGATGGAGACAATAACCTTTTTGAGGTCATCCATCGTATCATCTGTAAGGAATTTCTTTTTCTTCAACATAAAACCCAGAAAAATCAGTAGAAAAATCGGGAGTAATTTTTCGAGTATTCGAAAAGCAATATTCATTCTGTAACTCCTGTTTTAGGCTGTAAAGTCTGTATATCCATACCCAAATTTTTTGTTTTAAGAAAACCCGTGAGTATTTCCAGCGTATCGTATCTGGCAGAACAAACCAGATATTGTGTCAGCCCATCAAGCCGGGCTTTACTGCTGGCTGAAATAATCGTTTCAAAGACGCGAATGAGCCCGCTGGTACGTTCGAGTTCGAGTTTGCCTATTTCGTCGATTCCAAAAAAACGGGGCACACCTGGTGTCTTCAAAATAAAATCTTCTGCAAAAGAGAGAGCTTTAACAAAGACTGTTTGATCAAAAACATACGGTCCTATTTCTGTTCTGGAGGCGGGACTGAATATATCCGTGCGGAACCGCGCGAGGGGGAGCGTCAGGCATTGTGTTTCGCGGTCGGCATATACAACCTTCATTTCCATGTCGAAGCCTATTGCACGACCATCAGAACCTCTGCCTGTTTCAATTTGACGGATGATTAGTGCGCTGAGGTTTTGTGCGACGGCCCATTCGAACACGCGTCTGATCCGTGTAGTTTTGCCCGTTCCTTTCTCTCCTGTCACGACAAGTATTCCGCTTGTGGAACGTTCGAGATCAATCTGTGCTAGTTCATCCGCGTAGATTTCAGGATTATCGAGATCAAGGACTACGCCGCGATTATCCGTTTCTAGAAATGCAAGATCGCATCTGTCGAGATATCCCTTCATTGATTCTCCGTCGGGAAGCGCGGCGATGAAGGGGAGTGCAGTACGATCAAAGAGTACCGGATGTCCGGGTGCGTCTTTGAAACACGGCCGGATAACACGGGGTTTGTTAGCGGTTGGTGATTCCCTACTGTGTGCGGCTACAATAAGATCACGATATATGTGGGTAGGAATCAGTGGCATGTCTGCATGGGCGACAAAAAAATAAGGAGACCTGACTACCAATGCGCCGCATTGTATCGACGAAACCATGCCTTTTTCCCAAGTACCGTTCCTGACAGTAATTACGTTGGGCATGTGTTTGAACAATTCCTCGAGTCGATCACCGCTTGCTCCGGTTACTAGGATTACCCGGCAGCCTGCTTCGAGGGCTGTGCGGACCGATGATTCGACAAGGCTTGATTTTCCCCAGGGTAGGAGGGGTTTCCATTCTCCCATGCGGGTAGAGGCTCCGGCGGCGCAGATGATGCAGTCACACATGACCTTTTTACTGTTGCCGAATTCTGTTTCATGTTGCATAATTGTAACTGAAGTATACCACAAGTAAGGACAAATCATGAAGATAGCGCGTATTTATGCGGATGAAACAGGCGAGTCTCATTATCAGGATATCGAGGTAGTAACGGTACCTACAGGCCCCTTGGGTAGCATGGCCGAGCCGGTTCCCGTGACCTCGATGATCTTACGCGAAAACGCGCCTGGTTACGATTTTGACTGGCATGTCGCCCCACGGCGCCAGTACATTGTCATGCTTGCAGGCTTCGTCGAAATTCAAGTTTCAGATGGCGAAACGCGTACCTTTGGTTCTGGAGAAATCGTATTGGTCGAAGACACTGAAGGCAAAGGCCACAAGTCCCGTTCCCCTGACGGCACATCCCGGAAATCGATATTCCTGCCGCTGCCTACTTCAGGTACATAAGAAAAGTAGGCAGCCGATACGATTATTTTAAATCTTCCTCTAATTGGCTGATCAGTTTATCTGCGTTTCCGTATTTCGGACTTTTCGCCCTGATGCGGGTCAAAAACTCGATTGCTTTTTTACTTTCTTTTTTAGCGATATGACAAATGGCAATCCCATATAAGATAGCCAGCTGGTCTTCGTTTGCGGGTACTGCTGGCGGATTATACCGGGAAAAAACTTTAATTGCCTTTGCGTACTCTTCCTGTTCATAGAGAACCGAGCCAAGGAGGCGTACTGCCTTGATAGACATTTGGTCCAAGGGAACATTAATAAGCATCTCATTCGCTTTTTGAATTTTATGCGAAGAATAATAAAAACTTGATGCGACAAACCGAACGAACGGCGTATCGAGTTCGGCAAGCCGTTTTGAAAGCAAGTCCGCTACCGCTTCATAGTGTTCGGGATGTTTTTTAGCTACAGCGTTTATCTGAACCAGCATATCTTCATTCGGCCGGATTTTTGCAGCTTTCAGAATTAAATCGACAGCTTGTTCAGTTTCGCCCTTGTCGATCTTTTTTTTCGCGCGGATCATATATTGGGATGAACGATATTCATCTGACGTAAAATGCAAAAAATTAAGGAGGCCGGACACCGCAAAGGTGATCAGCGCAAAAACTAGTTTACTCCGGTAAAAAAGCGCAAAAAATGCGAAAATATATCCGATGATATAAAATGAAACCACGATATGCGGAAAGCGTTTTAGTCTGAACATCCTGTTCCCCTTTGCTGCTGTTTCTAAGTTGATTTTTTGCGTTTGCATACATTTGCCCTGATAAAATAAAAGGAGGGCGTGTGCCCTCCTTTTATTTCAATACTAATAAGTTATTTGACTCCCACGCCCCGTTCTTTTAATGTTCCGGGAATTACGTTGTCAAGAATACCAGCGACCATACCGCCGACTGCCATTCCGTTCTTCAATAGTCCGTTCAGGATACCTGCAAGCCATTCCATATTTGCAAATACAATTGTATGGGTGGCCATATAACCGGGCAGTCCGAGACCAAGCGTAAATGCCACGCCGAAGATCAAGAGATTACGGGTTGAACCTACATCGCAGCGGGTGAATACCTGAAGTCCGAGTGCTCCAATAAGACCGAACAGCGAAAGATACGCAGCACCAATAATCGGTGAAGGTATTGTGCTTATAACTGTTCCAAATTTCCACATGAAACCGAGAACGATCAATATAACGGCACCAGTTCTGATAACACGTCGTGATGCGATACCGGTAAGAGCCACTATTCCGATATTCTCGGTGTAGCTTGTACAACCGACACCACCCATAACACCAGAGATCATGCAACCAATACCTTCAGCACCGATACCTTTCGATATCATTTTCGCAGAAGGATCCGGTAGCCCGGATGCATAGCTCATGCTGTGATAATCGCCGATCGATTCAATGATCGATGAAGTGTACGCAGCAAGAATAGCGGTAAAAGCAAGCACGTTGAAATGAAGTGTAGCGCCGATCGAGCCGTAACGGAAGAGAGTCGGGAATACAATCCATTTTGCGTCAGCAATAGCTTTCATGTTGATAAACATCGGATGACCTGCCGGGAACCAGCCCACAATTGTTCCGAGCAGACCGAATAGATACAGTATCACCATGGTAAGAAATACCGGGAAAGCATTGAGTCTTTTATTCTTGATTATGAGTGAAAATACGAGAACCATGGCAACACCGACCAGGGATACCGGCCAGAATGTCGAAGCGGTGCCGACGGCTGTTCCCGCAAGTCCGAAACCGATAAGCATGATGACCGGCCCGATTACTACCGGAGTAATAACTTTTTTCAGGAGTCCTGCGAGTCCTGAATAACCGATAATCACTTCATAAATACCACCGTATATGAGGGCACCACCGAGAGCTACCATCATCTCGTTTACTCCGCCGCCACCATTTCTGACGCTGTCAAAAATAATCATTGCTGCGGGAATGAAAGAGAAGGATGAACCCTGTACAATGGGAAGTCCTGATCCGATTTTTGCATACGCCTGAATAAGGGTTGCGATACCAGTAATCATGTAGACACTGGCAATGAAAATTCCCATTTCCTGGACATTCATTCCCATTGCGTTTCCAAAAATGATAGGAACAAGAGTTGTTGCTCCGAACAAAGTCAGAATATGCTGTAATCCTGCAGCAATCGAAAATCCCCACGGCGGTTTACTATCCACCGGCCAAGGAATAACCCGTGAGCTTGAAACACTTTGTTCTTCGGACATTTAAAGCCTCCTATTGCATATCTTTAATCGCACAAACTACGGCGATTAATTTCTGTATCCTGTCAGGAACCTATACATCATTGTATCCATAAAGTAAAATTGTCAAGTTTTTTCTGACAAAAACTATTGATGCGTCACGGTGTAATCGCCGCGCCCGGGTCATGATGCCGGGTTGCAGGGTCTGAACGACATGAACCTGTGGGAGTCTTGGTGATCCAGTTGTCCACGGGTTCCTTTTTCTGTATGGCTCGCCACACGTCCTCGAAACGTATCGGCATATGCATGAGTTGGGCTCCGGTTGCGTTTTGAATGGCATTCCCGAGTGCAGGTGCGACCGATATCATCGGATGCTCTCCAACGCCACGGGCGCCGTATGGGCCATCCAGCTGGGGTGTTTCGACCGCTATCACCTCGATTACCTCGGGCATGTCTTTCGCAGTAGGTATCTTGTTGTCGGTGAACGACGGATTGAGGAGATGTCCTGCCTTGTCATAGATGTATCCCTCGCAGACGGCTGTGCCGAGACCCTGTATCATGCCGCCAATCGCCTGGCCACGCACCAATTCCGGGTTGATGGCCTTACCGACGTCAAAGGCAGATGATACTTTCAGAACCTTGTACTCGCCGGTTTCGGGATCGACTTCCACTATGATGCCGTGGGCGCCGTAAGTCCAGTCGAGGGCGGGATTGCCCTGTCCGGTTTCTTTGTCCAGATTGGAAAGCCCCTGCGCGATGTAGCTGCCGGTTCCCACAAGCGGACCGCCGTAGCCGTTTCCATTGGGGAATGCATAACCGATGGCGATACTCGACCAGGTGACTGCATCGGAAATTCGGTGCTTGACGAAGATGCGGTCTGTGTCGTGGGCAAGATCTGCCACGTTCGCGCGGAGTACGCCTGCTGCGACTTTGTATCCCTGCTTGAGAAAATCCTCGGCGGCGAGAATACATGCGTTACCCGTCAGGATGAGACCTTTGGATGCAACCGTCTGCCAGTCATACGGATCGCGGTCGGTGTCTTTCTCGACGGTAACTTTTACCTGATCCAATCTGAAGCCGAGGCGTTCCGCTACAATTTGTTGATACGCGGTCGTTGAGCCCTGTCCGATTTCCATAAGACCGACATTGACGTTAACCGTCCCGTCGGAATTCATCTTGATGATGGCCGCGGTGGCGGTAAACGAGGGCATTGCTGGAGCCTTGTGGAGGGCAGCAATTCCTTTGCCGATTTTCATGCCGGTTTTCTTTTCGCGCGCTTTTTCGGCATCGGTGAGCGTTCCGTAGTTGATTGCTTTGGCAACTTCGTTGACACACGAGAGTACGTCGCCGGTATGGTCGGTGATCGTTTCACCGGTGAGGGTATGAGACCCGGGACGAAGCAGATTTTTCAGGCGGAATTCAAGAGGATCCATGCCGATAGCGCCTGCCACGAGTTCCATGTGCCGTTCGAGGCCCCAGTGAAATTCGACGTGTCCAAAGCCGCGGTAGGCAGTACCAAAGGGTTTATTTGTATAGATGGTGTAGGCATCGATGCGCGCGTTCGGGATCTCGTAGGGACCTGCAGCGGAAAATCCCGAGGCACGGGTGACATTTACCGCATAGTCGGCGTACGCGCCGGCATCCCAATACATCCACATATGCTGGGCAAGAATTTTTCCTTCGGCAGAAACGCCGGTTTTGATCCGGTACGTGAGGGCGCTTCGGCAGGGGAGGAGGCTAAATTCCTCCTCGCGGGTTGCCTGGAATTTAACCGGGCGTCCGCCGGCCTTGCGCGAGAGGCATGCGACCAAGGGTTCGATACCGATACCGGCCTTGCCGCCGAAGCCTCCGCCAACATGGGGAATGAGTACCCGCACATTATTTAAGGGAAGTTTGAAAGTGATGCAGAAGAGGTTGCGTACGGTGAACGGCGATTGGGCGCTGGTCCACAGCGTTACCATATCGTTTGCCCCCCATTGGCCAATAGCCACATGGGTTTCCATCGGCACATGCTGTACTGACGGATTGGTGTATTCACGTTCGACAATCCATTCTGATTCGGCAAAGCCCTTTTCAACGTCGCCCTTGTTCAGCTTGCTTTGGTTGGCTATGTTGGTTCCCGGTTTGGGGGTAAAAGCCGGTTTGAAATAGGTGTAGTTGCCGAGATCCGGATGTATAAGAGGAGCGTCGGCCTTCAAGGCTTCCTCTTGGGTGAGAATCGGCTCGCGGACTTCGTATTCGACTTCGATCAGATCAACTGCCCGTTTGGCGATTTCGAGTGTGTCGGCGGCGACTGCGGCTACCGCCTCGCCGTAATAGCGTACTTCTTTTTTGGCAAGAATATCCTTGTCGACGATGTAGAGCCCCAATTTGTAGTCGAGTTCTTCGCCGAGCAGAATCGCACGGACGCCGGTGAGTGCTTCGGCTTTCGAAATGTCGATATGTTTGATCATAGCGCGTGCATGAGGACTTTTTTTGACCTGAGCATGCAGCATTCCCGGCAGTGTCATGTCGCTGACATAGGTCGCGCTTCCGTTAAGTTTTTCTGCGGCCTCCGACCTGCTTGCGTTTTTTCCGACGTGGACAAGTGTGCCGGGATTAGTGTTTTCCTGCATATTTCAAACCCTCCTTGACGCCCAACTGGTCAGTCGCGTCGAGCACTGCTTCGATGATTTGCTGATAGCCGGTGCAGCGGCAAAAATTACCCTCGAGCCCTTCCTTGATTTGTTCAACGGTCGGTTTCGGATGATTGTGGATAATTTCGCGGGCGGACATGATCATACCAGATGTACAGAAACCGCACTGGACCGCATGGTTCTTGTCAAAGGAAGATTGAAGTTTCGACATCGTGCCGTTTTTAGCTTCGCCCTCGATAGTTTCTATTGCGCCGCCATTTGCTTCGACTGCGAGTACCATGCACGCGTTAACGATCTTGCCGTTCATGTATACCGTACACGCGCCGCATTCGCCGGCACCGCAGCCTTCCTTGGTGCCGGTGAGCCCGACATCCTCGCGTATGAAACGGAGCAGGGTGCGGTTTTCCGCAACGTCCCGCTCATATTTTTGTCCATTGATTGTAAGCTTGATTTTCATCCCCGTATCTCCTTCAACAGGCGTTTAACGAACACACCGACCATGAATTCCCGATATTCTTTTGTACACCGGACATCACTGATCGGGTTGATTGCCTTGAGTGTCGCGGTCATGGCGTCTTCGAGCGATATGTCGGGAGAAAGTCCTGCGACAAGTACCGGTGTGGGAGCTGCCGAACTGACTGCGATATTGAGCTTGTCTTGTACGATGGCTACGCCAACCCCGATGATCCCGAGATCATGACCGTTTATTCGTTTCAGTTTTTTATACTTGCCCTTTGCGTCCCGCGACGAAGAAGGCACGATTATTTCTTCGAGAATTTCGTCCGGTGCGAGCACTGTTTTCTTTACTCCCGTGAAGAATTCGGTAAAGAACACTGTTCGCGTTCCCCTGCCGGAAGCGAGAACTGCTTTTGCACCGAGGCACAGGAGAGCTGGCGCCATGTCCGAGCAAGGTGAGGCGTTAACCACGTTGCCGGTGACGGTTGCGCGGTTTCTGACCTGGAAAGAGGCGAGATCGTGTCCGCATTCCTGCAGAAGCGGGAAGTGGTCACGCACCTGTGGATCGCGAATCAGTTCGTTGATGGTGACCGCTGCCCTGATATGCAAGTCGCCGTCTTTGGAAAATACCAAGCCCTGATACTCCGGTATTTTTTTGATATCTATGACGAGAGACGGCTTCATGACACCGTTACGGATGTTTACCAGAAGATCGGTTCCACCCGCCAGTACTTTCGCTTTTCCCTGATTTGCCGTCAGCAGGCTGAACAATTCCGCCCGGCTTTCCGGTGCGGCATAATTGAATTCGTGCAGCATAGCACCCCCTATTTCTACTAATATCTATAAATGGAAGCGTGTTCCCGTTTCTCCGCGTAGAGCTCGCACCATATTTTCCGGATTTGTGATTATTGCCGTCGTTCCACCTTTTTCAAGGTACGAAAGGACTGCCATGACTTTTGGTTCCATACTTCCCTTGCCGAACTGGCCTTCAGCGAGATATTTTTTCGCCTCGCTGATCGAAAGCTCGTCCAGCCAGCGTCTGGTCGGTTTCGTGAAGTCGAGGGCAACTTTTTCCACCTCGGTGGAAATGAGAAGAAGCTCGGCCTCGATCGAAGAAGCAAGAAGACTCGATGCCTGGTCCTTGTCGATTACCGCCTCGAGTCCCGACAGCGTGCCATCGCTTCCCTCCGACATAGGCACTCCGCCTCCACCGACGGCAATGACTGTTTCGCCTTGCTCGCACAGTTCCCTAATAATGCTTTCCTGCACGATGCGTTTCGGGCGAGGCGAAGGAACCACACGCCGCCAGCCGCGACCCGAATCCTCGATGACGGTCCAACCGTCCTTCTCGCGTCTGAGGGTTGCGGTCGCCTCGTCCATGAACGAGCCTATTGGTTTGGTCGGATTGCTGAAGGCGGGATCGTTACGGTCGACAATTGTTTCGGTGACAAGAGCGACGGCCCGATTGGGCATGCCCCGTCTCCGGAATTCGTTATAGAGGGCGGTTTCAAACATGTAGCCGATGGAGCCCTGCGTGTTTGAACCGATATAATCAAGAGGTGCAGGGGGGACTTCGCCGGCACTGAGTTCGCTTTTTCGGAGAAGAAAACCAACCTGTGGGCCGTTGCCGTGCGTGACAACCACGCTCCATCCTTCCTGGATGAGATCAACGATAAAGGGGGCGGTGAGCCGGACCGACTCGAACTGGTCCTGTAAGCTCGTTTTCTTGGGGTCCCGTATCAGGGCGTTTCCGCCGACTGCGACTACGGCAATTTTACGTTTCGTTTCCATCTAATCCGTCCTTTTTTCGGGATGTTGCAGGATCGAGACCGAACAGGAATCCGGTCGCAGAATCCAGACCAGAACTGTGACCAAGGTGACCAAGGTCAGCTAGGGCATCGTTGAACATGTCGGTATGTGCTCCCGGTATAAAAGACCGGGCTAAGGCAATAAGGGAGTGTGAAAAAAGACGTCGTTTCGCCAGGCGGAGAAACGCCAGGGAGACGTCGGACGTTAACGGTTTTTCTCCGTCTGCTGCATCCAGCACCGTATCGATCCAGGATTGAACGACTCCAGCCGAAAGGTGTCCGGTTTTTCCCCATAAGGGATCGGTACGTATCCAGGCGGCGAGGGTAAAACCGCACAAAAAGTCATCACCGGAGGGCGTAAGACCAGGGCCAAGGCCTACCAGCCTGAGGGTAGCCTGTGCAGCACGAGGAGCATCATGGGCTGCAAGAAAATAAGCGGTGTCATGAGCGGCCGACACGAAGCATTTACGGAAAGCTGCAGAAAGATCTGGTGCCGTGTCCACCGGATCGGCAGGACTGTACAGAAACGAGTGGCGGAGAAGAGTTGCGGAAGTACGTTGTAATTCGTCAAGTGTTATGCCACTGCCAGAGAGCAATTTTGCTGCCGGGAAAGGAAACGCGGGTGGCGATTCATCCTTGATCTCTGTGTGTTTGGCAGATATTGCACACATTTTGAGACCATTTTCAAAAACCATATATCCAGTATCGGAGCGGACTTTCATGCCACGGAACAGCGCAAGGTCATCGAAATGTATTCGTCCTTCGCGAGAAACGTTGGTAACCAGAGCTGCAAGCGGATGCATGTATGCCTCGTCAGCGATCAGGGTAATAAGCGGTTCTACTCTGGCGATTGAAAGATTCAGGGCGGTGTTATATATAGAATGAACGGTGCAGGTAAAGGGCTGCTCGGGAAAAGCCGACCCCATGGCAAGGATTTTGCAATCCTGCTCAAACACCGTAGACACGCGCAAGGGCATCCCTCAAGGCGGCGGATACCTGCTGGCGTCCCCATTGAATATTGCGCTTGATGGCCGCCGCCGCTAATGTATGATCCTTTTTTCCGAGGGCATCAAGAATCTCGAGATGATCAATACAGGTTGTCTTCAGACGATCCGGATCGGTAATGTCCGAAATGCGGACAAAATGGATTCTGCGGTCAATATCGCTCAAAAGTTGCTTGATAACCTGATTGCCGCCGGCTTCTGCGATTGTCTCATGAAACTGTTCGTCTTCCAGGGCCGCTTCCCTGGCCATGTCCGGAAGTGCGTTTAAAAGCTCTCTCCACCGTTTTTCAAGAGAACCGAGAATAGTTTCGTCCATGCCGTTTTTGCAAATCAGATCGATAATTGCCAGTTCGAGAACTAGACGAGTGTCGTATAGCTCGTTAATGTTCCGCATATCCATGCGGCGGACGAGGTACCCCTTACATTCTTCTTTTTCGACGAGTGCAGCCTCGACAAGCATATTGAGAGCCTCGCGAACGGGACTTCTGCTAACACCGAATTCCGCGCTGATCGCGTCTTCGATAAGGCGATGACCGGGCGGATAGATCCAGGTGTTGATCCGCGTCGCGAGTTGATCGTAGATGACACCGCTCAGATTCCGTCCGGCCATACAATTATTCCTTATTTACGAAAATACCAGGATATTGACCGGTTTGCCCGGCCGTTCGTCAGATTCTTCCACCGTTGCCGTCAGCTTCATTCCGGTGACAGGCGTTTCGGTTTCGAGCCGTCCGGAAGCGCGCAGTCCGTTTTCGAATTGCACAATTCCAAACATCAGGTTCTTTTTCGTGTATCCTTCCGGCAGGTTCCAGACACGAGTCCAGGTCAAAAGAGTGCACGTTCCTTCAAGATTAAATGTTTCCCAACCCTTTCCGCTAACCGGATCACGCCGGGCAGAACATTTGGCACAGATCATCGGAGCCGGGTAGTAGGTTGCACCGCAAGACTGGCATTTGTACGCCTTGATTACGGGTACCTTAACATCATACATGCTAAAATCAATAGTCATTTTGGTCCCCCTATTCCTTGGCACAGATGACGGCTACGACATTGTTTCCAAAGCCGCCGAAATTGACAGACATGCCGTATTTCGGGTCTTTGACCTGCCTGCCTTCTTCTGCCTCGCCGCGGAGCTGGCGTACCAGTTCCACAACCTGCGAAACACCGGTCGCGCCGACCGGATGTCCCTTGGACTTGAGGCCACCCGACGTGTTGATCGGAAGCCTGCCATCGATGTTGGTTTCACCCTTGCGGACTGAAAGGAAACTCTTACCCCGCTCGAAGAAACCGACTTCTTCGCTGATGCAGAGTTCAAGAATCGAGAAGGCATCATGAAGTTCTGCAAAGGAAATGTCCGAAGGCTTGAGGTTTGCCATTTTGAAGGCTTTCTCTGCAGCGATCCGGACGGCTTCGAGCTTGAGAGGATCCTTGCGGTTGTGCACGCAATGAGTATCTGTTGCACTTGCAACACCCGCGATGCGAATGATCTTTTTCTTGAAGTCCTTTACGCGCGGAGAGTCCATGTTGACGAGTAACAGGGCTGCCGCACCGTCCGAAACCGGACAGGTCGAGTACATGCGCAGCGGCTCTGCGATGTAGTTATTAACTACATCATGTTCGGGACCGTCTGCGATGGCATTGAGGTCACAGGGGGCTTGAATGTGTGCGTACTTGTTTTTTGCCCCGTTGGCATGATTCTTGACTGCAAGTATTGCAAGATCCCGCTCGGTCAGACCGTATTTTTCCATATACATGCGGGTAAACATACCGCCGAAGCCCGGCAGGGTGAGTCCCATGTTGTACTCTGCTTCGTTGTGAAGCATGGTTGATACGATATCAGTCGAATTCCATCCGCTTACTTTGCGCATGATTTCGCCGCCGATAACCAGAACTACGTCGGCCATACCCGACGCAACTGCCATATAGGCAATCTTGACGGCGCTGGCACCCGAAGCTGGACCGTTTTCGACGAGTTCTGCGGGAACGGGTTCCATATCCATGCGGCTGATGACCGAGGAGGCTACCGCACTCTGATGACAAAACATGCCCGAAGCCATGTTTCCAACAATTACCTGATCAATTTCTTTTCTTTTTTCCAGGTATCCGGCATCTTTGAGGGCGTCAGTAGCCGCATAGGACATAACGTCTGCAAGGTCGTATTCCGAGGAATTTCCGAACCGTGTATGTCCGATTCCTGCAATACCTACTCTTATGGCCATTTGTTACCTCTTAAAACCGGGAAGCTGAGCATATTCGCTCGGCATAATCAATTTTTCGGCAGATTTGAGATCTGCTTCGGAAACAGGGCGGCTGCCGGTGCATTTTATTGCTTTGACTGCATCCCAGAGTTTGCGGGTAAGTACGAAGGTCGGCACACCGCCGAGTTCATGGCGAACTTCGGGGAATTGGGCTGAACGGTCCTCAAGCTGATATTCGATCATCCAGCGCTTGAAACCGTTGGGGCTTTCTGCAACTATCCAGACTTCTTCTTCGCCGAGAACGTCGATGTGGTGTTCCATCTTGGCGGCAAACAGCTGTGCACCGACGCGGAGTCCGCGTTTGATGGTCATGGTATGGAGGCTCATGCCGAGCTTGTCAGTTACATGGCGACTAGTTACGATACCGGCGATGACGCCATCGATGGCTCCGACCAGAACGAATTCGTTGGCGACGCGGTAGCGGTACCAGCCAAGGAGTTCCGCATACATACGGACTGCCACAATGTCGTAATAGTCCGAGGGTACGCCCATGAGGGGTGCTACTGTTCCGAGGAGTACGCCGATTTCTTCACGGCGGGCTTCGCGGACAACCATTTTCTCGCCGGAGGCAAGGGTGATTACCTTTGCAGGGTAGGGTTTGAGTGCGATCTCCGGGGGCCTCAGTTTTTTTTCCATTTCGTCAAGTGCCATAATTAGTCTCCTTATTTGTGTTTCCGGGCTTCTTCATGAATCCACGGATTTTTTGCGCCGGCCACGTCACCAAACTTGGTTAACTCGGCTTTTGCTTTTTTCTTCATCAATTCGGCGTAGCGATCATCTTCGACATGGGCCACGATACGTGCAATCGAGGACTCGCCGTCCACGAAACGCCAGGGGTAGCAGCCGATCACAGCCCGCTGGTTCAACAGAAGATCGATGTCTCCGCCGACGCATTCGGCGTGAATAAGGCCTTTGTCGAACATTTCGATGTGCATCAGCTGGTATTTGTCCTCGCTGAATACTTCCTCGAGGGATTTACCGTATTTTTGCTTGAAGTGCGCATCGCACTGCTTGGCTTCTTTGGGCATCCATTCGCGGATTTTAGTGTTCATGGGATGGTCGGCGCTTCCGCAGTCGACACCAATCCAGCGGAGTTTTTTCTTTTTGGCCCATTCTGCAAATTCGCGGTCCGGTCCGGGATGTTTGATCATATAGCGAATCTCGTCACCAGTTGGCTGATCCCAACCATAGTGGTGGAATCCGGTGTGAATAAGGAGAATGTCCCCTTCCTTCACTTCGACCCGATCTTCGACCATTTTCGAAGTATACACGTCGTAGTCGCTGCATACGTCCGAAAGATCGACAATCGCACCCTCATGAACCAGAAAGTCCATATCGAGGCTGGCGATATCTTTACCGGGTGTGTAAAAGTGGATTTCCCCGTCAAGATGTGTGCCGATATGGTTCGAGTGGGTAACCACTTGACCATTAGCACCGTTCGGCGCAAGCCGCTTGAAATACTGAACCTGCAGGGGGATGTAGGTCGGCCAGGGCGGCGTTCCCACACCCAACGGAATGGTCAGATCGATAACTTTCATGAAGACCTCCATATTAGGACATGTATACATTATTCCGAAAAATCCGGAACTCGGGTTACTTCGTGTATTTCTCTGCAAAAGCTGCAAGGGCGTCGCGGAAACAGTTTACGGGCGGCTTGACCAGGCCTGCTCCGACCATACCCACACCGGGAGTCTTGTGGGCAATGCCCGTGTTGATTACTGGAAGGATGCCTGTTTCTACTACCTTGCGGACATCGATTCCGGTAGGCGTTCCGCGGAAATCAAGCACCGGGATTCGGTATTCAAGGTTATCCGCGAGCGTGATCTCGTACATCCGGTTCGTGTACATGATCGCATCTGCGGGGACACCGCCGACAAACTTGACGATTGCCGGTGCTGCTGCCATCGCAAAGCCGCCGATGCCGGAGGTTTCGGTGATGACCGAGTCGCCGATGTCGGGAGCTGCATCCTTCGGGCCATAGCCGGGAAGATAAAGTCCTTCTACCATAGAAGCGGGGCCGGTAAACCAGCGATCGCCGAGTCCCGACAAGCGAATGCCGTATTCGGTGCCGTTTCTGGCCATGGCGACGATGACAGTACTGCCTTCGATGTTTGCAGCCGCGTCGAGTACGCATTTTGCTGCAGGCATGGTCAAATTAAGGAAGAAATGGTCATTGTTATGCATGAATGTGAGTACGCGCGACACTGCTTCGGGGTTTTCGCCGAGAAGTACGAGGTGCGGTGCGAGTTCGCGGATAAGGAGAGAGGTTCCCGCGCGGTTCCGGTTGTGACCTTCGTCGCCCATCTGCAGTGCCTGTACAATCAGGCTGCGGAGGTCGATCGGGCCATGATGGGCAATCGCCTTGACGAGGATTGGAGCAAGTTCTTTTTCCATCCAGCGAAGCCGGTCGAGTACTTCAGCTGAGAAGGCGCCATAGCGAAGCACCTTGCCGAGACCTTCGTTAAGCGTCGCGTAAGCAGTATTGCCGTACGTTTCATTTTTGATGATCCAGACGGGCATCGAACTCGTCATAATACCGGCCATAGGACCGACGGATTGGTGATGATGGCAGGGTTCGAACTTTATTTTGCCGGCGGCGGCGAGCTTTTCGGCTTCTTCTTGGTTTGTGGCGAGCCCTTCGTAGAGGATTCCGCCGATCACCGCTCCGCGCATCGGGCCGCACATCTTGTCCCAGGTAACGGGCGGGCCTGCATGGAGGAATAAGTCCTTCCTCATGCCGGGAACCACGTCGAGCGCGGTGCCGATACCGATGATAACCGGCTTTCCCTTGAGAATCCGGTCAATGGCGATTCCGTTTGCTTTTTCTATGTCTACCGTGGCCCGGCTCTCGATTCGGTCGAGTATTTCGATCATTTTGGTATCGCCTCCGGCTGGAGGAATCCATTCGGTGTGGAGTACTGTGGCTCCGCATTCACGGAGGTTGTCTGCAAAGGATTCTAGTCCGAGGTTTATAGCAACAACACCTTTCTCGAAGAATTCGAGAACTTTTTCGGGACCTGCACCTGCTGGCGGGGCTGCTGTCGGTGTTATGGCATGCGCGGCCGCTTTGGTGGACGATGCGGGATGGGCTACCGTTTTGAAGCCGGTGACTTTTTCCATTATGCCTACTGCCAGCATCGAAGCCTGGTAATTAGAGGGCATGACGATGATGCCTGCTTTTTCTAGTTTGGCTTTTTGAGCTTCGAAACCCTGGAAATCGGCCGGTGTGCCAGTGACGGATGCGATTACGGGGAGATATCCGCCGCGCGCTTCTGCCGCCTTTTTGGCTGCTACAAGGGAAGGAATCATGGCCCCTGCGGGATCGACGTGAGAGCCGTAACCGAGGACACAGTCGACAAGCATGACCGCGATTTCGCCGTCGCCCTGTTCTTCGTCGATGCGGTCAGTACGGGTGCTCGGGTCGATCATCGGATGCGGGCGGCCAACGGTGAAGACGTCATCGCCTAAGTCGACAACGGTGTGTCCGACCGATTTTTTCGGGTCTTTCGGGACGAACGCTTCGTCGGTCTGGTTATTGGAATATACGGCGCCGGTCAGTTTGTGCAAGAGTATCCAGGCTTCGTCGGCGAGGGTGCCGCCGGTATAGTAGCCACGGATGTATTTCTGCTTGCTGGAGATTTTTTTTGTTTCTTTTTCGATGAGAGCTGATATTTCGCTGTCGCCCATATCGAAGATGCCATGCGGTTTTTTGGCTTTTTCGACGCATTCAACGCCGAGACGGGCCGCTTCTTCGAGGTTTGTTGCCCATTTGATGCCTTTATTTGCTCCTGCAGGTGCGTCGAGACCAATGAAGTGGACGACTGCGGGTTTACCGGTTTTTTCAAGAGCAGTAACCACCTTGGCTGCGACTTCCGGCGCAGGTGGTTTTGAAACCACAATAATTGCTTTTGTTTTGGGATCGGCGCCGAGAGCGGCGATCGCCATAAGCATCGTGGTGCCGCCGACTTTCGCGTTTTTGAGATCACGTCCGCCAGTTCCGATAGCCTGGCTTACGCCCGAACCGAAACGGTCGACGAGGCAGGAGACTTCCTGCAAACCGGTTCCGGAAGCTGCGACGATTCCGACTGGGCCGCGGGCGACTATGTTCGCGAAGCACAAGGGCTTCCCGTCGATAATGGCGGTGCCGCAGTCAGGTCCCATGACCAGCAAACCTTTTTCGCGGGCAAGGTTCTTGAGGGAAATTTCGTCTTCGAGAGATACGTTGTCGGAAAATATCATGACATGGAGGCCGGCTTTGAGCGCCTTGCGGGTTTCGCGGGCTGCGTACATGCCGGGCAGGGAAATGATGGCAAGATTGGATTCGCTCTGGGCAGAAAGCGCGCTTTCGAGGGAATGCGGTGCTTCTGCGCCGGTTACTCCACCAGATGTTTTTTTCTTTTTACCCGAAAGGAGGTCGGCTGCTGCAGTGAAGCAAGCTTCGAAGGATTCTTCCTTCTCGCATTCGAGAGCTATGATGAGGTCGGCGGCACCGGTATCCGCGAGATCGGTCCCGGAAAATCCCTGACCTTTCAGGAGATCGATGTTCATAGGGGTGCCCATGGCGACGGTGGCAGAAACCACGTCGGGACGGTCTTCAAGATCCTTGCTTAATGCCATGAGAAAAACGGAATCGACATAAGAATTTTTACGGACAGTCAAACGTTTCATATATACTGTTCCTCCACCATGTATTTGTATACTTGTTGATAGAATAGATTATATACCTGATTGTATACAAGTCAAGGGAAATAAGGTTTGCGCCGTAGAATTTACACAGTTTCAGCATTTGACCGGCTTCTAGATTCGGTGGACGTCAATCCGGGATAGATAGCGGATGCGTCGGGGCGTTCGTCGCGGGTGGATACAAGGCATAACTCGCCTTTTTTTCATCCAGCCTCTGTCCGTCCTTTTCGAGCGAAATGAGGATGCCTTCCCTAACAGTCGTATTATAAATTTCATGCCAGGAAAAGAGGGTATCGTAGCCATCGGTTCCGGATGCAACCACATATAGGAGGATCTTGCAAAACTTAGAAAGTTTTGCAAGATCAACCAATAATGTAGGTGGAGAATTCTAACAAGTTGTTGTTTTACAAAGACTTTTTAGAATTCTCCAAGAGGCTCATAGGTGATTTGGGTCCTCGTGCGCCTCGATACGGATGTCTGCCTCGTCGAGAATGTCGCGGAGGAGAACACCTGAAAGAGAGCGGTTTTGGTCTTTTACCTTGCCGCTGCTGCACAAAAGAGGCACTTCTTCTATTGTGATCTGCGACCGCAGGCGTAATTCTGCAGCGGTAAAGGCGCGCGGATTAGCAACACATCCCTCGACAGTGAATTCGCGGCTGACATATTCGCTTCCGTATAGCCTTGACCGGACGGTTACCGGCATATTTTTCATCATATTTCTTCCTTATAACATTAGCATTCTATCCTGCGGAATCCAGAGCGAAGAGAACCTCACAGGATACAGAAGGGCAAACGCCTTAATGGGAACGATTCTGCTGGATAGAACATGTTGCACTGAACCGACT
>JBBRWY010000056.1:0-20250 GCA_038248875.1 Treponematales bacterium | reverse complement strand
GGTCAGGGGGGCGGATACCGCGGCGGTTCTGGTGCTCCTGGAGGTCAGGGGGGCGGATACCGCGGCAACCGTGAAGGTGGCGGTTATCAAGGCAGTCAGGGTGGCCATGGCGGCGGCTATGCAGGCGGCGAAGATCGCGGCGGCCCTCGACCCGGCGGTTTCAGGGGTGGTGAACGTACCGGCTCTAGCGAAAGCTCGGGTGCTGGTGCACCGCATCGCGCGGCGAGAACCTACAGTCGCGGACCGAAAACATCGGGATCCGGAGCAGCTGCTCCTGCAGGTGCCGAAGCGTACAAACGTAAAAAAGATAACTGATTCGAGTTCTACCATAAGGTAGATACAAAAAACTGGAAAGCCGCATCGGCCTTTCAGTTTTTTTTTCGTTCGTTAGTTGACGAATCCTTCAAGGCTGTAGGTGTTGAGCCAGCGCTGGATCGGGGTCATCCAGATCGAATCCTGACAGCCTTCAAGGAATAGCTCTTCGTAAAGGTCGGCGATATAGGTACGGATCTTCGCGGCATTTTCTGGTGTGACTTCAGTAGCACCCAGAAATAAAGTATCTATAAAGTGCATCACTTCCGTCGGCGTTACTTCTTCGGGACAGATGTACGTCATGGCATACAGCGCAGCAGGAATACAGTTGACGCTGTGCTGCTTTATGTAGAGTACGGTTTCGGTAATTTCGACGGCACCGGAAAATAATTCCCGATCAAGAATTTGACGTTCTTCCAAATCAATACCGAGTTCGGCGAAAGCTTTCCGGTAGAAAGTGTACGCAAGCACTACGATAATGACATGCAAACTTGGAACGCACATGTAATGTGGATCGAACATATGGATGGTAAGAAATTTACCCTTAATGTACTTGGGACGGGAAGTCGTGGTCATTCTGAAGCGGTATACTTCGGCTGCTTCCCGATAGCACCGATCAACCAGTGCAAGAAATTCCACGGTGTATTTGAGCTGAGCAGCCTTTCCACATCGTTTTCCTATATATCCCAGTGGACGGACCCAAAACGCAATGAAATCGAGATACACCGAAATCTTTTCTGGGATAAACGGCACGGTCCGGTCTAACGGATGGTCGACGCTGATTATTGGAATTTTTGTAAAGCCGAATTTCACCGCAAATTGCAGGAGAAAAAAATCCCGCATGACGGTGCCGAGATAGGTGAACATAGCCTTCCGGGTGTTTTTGTTTCCGAGCGTACGGAAAAATACGCCAAGAAGCGAAACGTTCCGGGTTGTGACGACAGCCTGCTTGTTTTTCATCTGGCCACTCGAATGATATCGGAAATGTTCGACATGATTTTCTGGACCACATCGCTTTTGTTCATCGCGTAGATATGGATGCCCCGTACGCCGTTTGTGATGAGGTCGATGATCTGTTCGGTGGCATACGCGATGCCGGCTTGCTTCATCGCTTCGTTACTGTCCCCGAAGCGGTCCACGAGGGCGAGAAATTTGGGGGGCAGGTAGGCGTTTGAAAGGTCCACCATGCGCTTGAGCTGAGCTCCGTTGGTGACCGGCATGATACCCGCAAGGACGGGGACGGTGATGCCTTTAGCCTGCGCTCGATACAGAAAGCTATACAGCATATTGTTGTCGAAGAACATTTGTGTGGTTAAAAATGAGCAGCCTGCATCGACCTTGATTTTCAAGTTTTCGAGGTCCCGGTCCTTGTGCCCGCTTTCGGGATGTCCTTCCGGATAGCAAGCCCCTCCGATGCAAAAGTCGCCGCTGGAGCGGATATCAGCAATCAGATCCGAAGCGTACGTATAGTCCCCTGGCTGGATGAATGCACTATTCTTGGGCCGGTCGCCCCGAAGCGCGAGAACGTTGGTTATGTTTCGTTTTTTAAGTTCGCCGATGATGGTGTGCACTTCGGCCTTTGTGGAAGAAAGGCAGGTAAGGTGAGCGAGCGGAGTGACCGAGACACTATCCTGAAGGTGCGAGGCTATTTTTGCAGTATTTGCCGAGGTGCCTCCACCTGCACCGTAGGTGACGCTGATAAAATCGGGATCGAACCGTGAAAGTTCGTCGGCGCAGTTGATGACCGCGTCATAGGCGGAATCTTGTTTCGGCGGGAATATCTCGAAGGAGACAGTCAGTTTCCGTGACTCCAGAATGTCGCTGATTTTCATTCGGCCAGTGTACCAGCCGGGCGGGGTTACGGCAAGTCATTTTTTTGGTGTATATTTGCTGAATATGTCACTTAATTGTACAGAAATAGACCTCATTCTCGGCGAACTGGATCTTGAAGGATCCTTCATCCAGAACATAGTCCAGCCTTCGTACGATACTATCGCGTTCTATACCTACAAGGGGGCGGAGGGCGGTTCTGACGGGATTTCCCGGGTTGTGCTTGTTTGTCTTGCGCCGGGTGTCTGCCGTCTGCACGAAACCCGCAGGAAGGTTCCCCGAAACGATAAACCGCTCAGGTTTATGGAATTCCTGCGGTCAAAAATCAAGGGCTCGCGCATTCGTGAAGCCATCCAGTTGAATAATGACCGTATTCTCCGGCTTACACTCTCGCATGGCGAGGAGACTTTTTGTATGTATATCCGGCTTTGGAGCGGGGCTGCGAACATCGTGGTCATCGACCGCGCTGGTACCATTCTCGATGTGTTTTATCGCCGACCCAAACGAAACGAGATAACGGGTGGTACCTGGAACCTTCCGGAACCGAAAACATCTAAATCGGATACCGTTCCCCAGATATGGACTGCTCGGGAGCTTCCAGGCGATGGTTCCTTCAACGAAAAAATTGATCGCTGGTATGCCGAGCACGCCCAAACTCTCTCACGCGAGGCCTTGATCGATGAAGCCCGCAGACGTTACGAAAATCGCCGTACCCGTATCGCCACCGCCCTTACCAAGCTCGAAAAAAAGAGGGAGAGCTTTTTGGACGCGGATCGCTTCCGTCACTTGGGCGACCTTCTGACGGCACACCTCTATCTCGTAAAAGTAGGGATGACCAGTATCGATGTCGTCGATTACGAAAACGGGAATGAAACCATACACATTCCGCTTGACGGCCGCCTCAAGGGCCAGCAAAACGCTGAGCGGCTCTATGATCAGTACAAGAAAGCTGTGTCAGGCATCTCCGATCTCGAGGACGACATTGCTTCGACCCGGGGAACCCTGGAAACTCTCGCAGCAGAACTTGCTGCCATCGAGGCCGAGACCAATCCGCTCGTCATCCACAAAACCCTCCGCAAACAAAACAAACCGCGTCAACAAGTCGAAAAGCGCTATCCGGGTCTCACGTTCCGCAAGGACGGCTGGATCCTGCTCGTCGGGCGGACAGCGGCCGAGAATGATGAACTCCTCCGCCGGCACGTCAAAGGACTCGATTTGTGGCTGCATACCCGCGATTGGCCGGGTGGGTATGTCTTCATCAAAAATCGGGCCGGAAAGAGTATCCCACTCGACATTCTTTTGGACGCGGGAACACTTGCCCTGTTTTACTCGAAGGGAAGGAAGGCAGGTACGGCCGACCTCTATTACACACAGGTCAAACACCTGCGCCGGGCCAAGAACGCACCGAAGGGAACCGTGCTGCCGTCGAACGAAAAAAACCTCACGGTCAAGCTCGATGACCTTCGTCTCAAGCAGCTGGAATCGTGCCGTGACGAAGAATGATCCGCGTTCCGGTTGCGGAACGCCTTGCTCCCGATTATACTTGACTCTTATGCGCCGAAAACTGATCGTGCTTTTCTTGCTGCTCCTCCTGATTTTTGGTGTCCTTTGTACCGCAGATCCTTCTGTTCGGGTAGTCGACAATCCATGGCTTGTTCTACGCGCTTTTCTTGTTTCGTATCCCGAAAAAATAAGCGGGGTGGATTACGATGCCAATCTTAAGGACTGGTTCCTGACCATCGGAGATGAGCGGCTTTATTGGGCGGATGGACGGCTTCTGCCACTCGCCGAAATCGGCAACCGTGAAAAATGGCGTCCATATGTCGATTATTTTTATCCGGAACAAATACCCGATCCAGCCGGTTTCTCTGCCGATACGATTGAGCGCCTGAACGCCCGGGTGCTCGCCGAAAACCGGATTTCTTCCACTGTTTATAATATCCGCTTCTATGATTTACTATATGAAGGTTCGACGCGCAGACGGATCGAGTCGAATATCACGCGTATCGATTATCTCGGCACCCGGGTTTCGGTTCATGTAGATATAGTACCCCTGCTCCGGAAGGTAGAATCCCGTCTCAATGATCTGGCGGAACGGGATCAGGAAGTCAAAACCTTCATCTCATCTATTTCGTCGATCGAGGGGTATAACTGGCGCGAGATCGCTGATTCGCCCTCCCGTAGCAACCATAGTTGGGGAATAGCCATTGATATTTTGCCGATAAACTGGGGCAAAAAAAATATTTATTGGAATTGGGTGAGCTACTGGAACGACAAGTGGATGCTCATTCCGCTCGAGCGGCGCTGGATACCACCTGCTGCGGTGATCTCTGCTTTCGAAGAAGAAGGCTTCATCTGGGGCGGCAAGTGGCTTTTATGGGACAACATGCATTTCGAGTATCGCCCCGAGCTATTGACCCTTAAAAAATGGGGCTACAAGGGAGATTTGCAGGAATGACGGTCGACCTACCCCTGGTACTGATACTGATTTTGTGCGCGGTGGCCGCGTTTCTTCTGCTCTTTGCCGGTATCCAGCTTGGCATGCTGATCGGCCGCCTCAAAGCCGAGCGCCACTTTTCCTCGCGGATGGAAGGGGAGCGCTCCGACGCGGTCAAGCGTTCCCGTGCGGTACTGGGCGGCCAGTTTTCCGAACAGCTCGCTCCTTTTCTACCCGATTTTCCTGGCGATCCTACCGAAGTACGCTTCATCGGAAAGCCCGTCGATTTCATATCCTTTTCCGGCGCATCGCGCGGAACGGTGGACGAGGTGTTGTTTATCGAAGTGAAAACGGGTGGGTCTGCCTTGAGTCCGGTCGAGCGATCGCTCCGGAACGCAGTGCAGGACGGTCGGGTCCGATATGTTGAATACCGGATTCCCCGGAATTAGCAGATAAAAAAGCGCTTCGATCAGGTGCAAAAAAAACGGTGCGCATTGCTGCGCACCGTTGTATTGCCGTCCCTGTAAGTTATTCCGTAAACCGGATCTTCTGCCAGACTTCGTTGTACTTTTCAAGATTCTCGCCGAGGTCGTTTTTCAGTTCGCAGTTAACCAATGCGTCTTCGGTATAGTAGGGCTTTACTTTTTGTAAGGCGCCCGCTTCGGTGTGAATAGTGGAGGGAAAACCGAAGGTATCGAGGAATTCGGCATAGATGTCCGGACGGAGGATGAAGTTGATAAACTGGTGAGCGAGTTCTATATTGCGCGCACCTTTGGGGATGCACATGCTGTCGAGGTACATCGGTCCGCCTTCGGCCTTCGGAATGAAGAATGCGACCTTGTCCCGCATTTCTTCGGGGACTTCGGCGTAGATTGCCTCGGCGTACCCTTGAACAACCCAGAATTCACCCGAGGCGAACGATTTGGCAAAGCCTTCAGCATCGAATTTAACGAGATTCGGTTTCCATTCATTGTTGACCAGTTCGAATGCCTTTTGCAGCTCATCGGGATTGGCGGTGTTGACCGAGTAGCCTAAATGCTTCAGCGCATCGCCGAGTACTTCCCGCATGTCGTCCATCATTGTCATGCGGCCGGCAAGGTCTTTGCGGGCAAAGATGCTCCAGCTCTCTTCGAACTGCGGAACTTTTTCGGTGTTTACCGCGACGCCCGCCGCACCCATGAAGTAGGGCATGGAATAGCTCATGGTCGGGTCATAGGTTGCTTTTGCGAGGGTATCGGCTTTGATGTATTTCGAGTTCGGAACTTTTGAAAGATCGATTTTTTCCAGCATGGCCTGGCTCTTCATGATCGAAACGTAATCGCCCGAAGGGATGACGATATCATATCCCGATCCGCCCGCCTTGAGCTTTGCGTACATGTCCTCGTTCGATGCATAATCGTCATACACGACCTTGACTCCGTACTCCGCTTCGAACTTCGCAATTACCGAGTCAGGAGTGTAATAAGTCCAGTTATACAGATACAAAGTTTTGTCGCCTGGTTTTTTGCAACCGGTCAGAAAAATTGCGGAGAGCATCAATGCTCCCAGCACCAGCAATACCGAAACACGGATTGTTTTTGTCATGGCGTTCGAGCCTCCTGAGTACTAAAAAATGATTACTTTGACGCGGCGATGTTTTTCAGGAAATTCCTGAGGAGAAATGCTATTCCCATCGTACCGAGAATCATGATGAACGAAAGCGCATTGATGACCGGCGAGATACCGTACCTGACCATCGAAAACACGTACAGGGGAAGGGTTGTCGAGCCGGGACCCGAGACGAAAAAGGTGATGACAAAATCCTCGAGGGACATTGTAACCGACATAAGAAAACCGGACATGATTCCCGGCATGATAGCAGGAATGATGACCTTGAAGAGGGTCTGTCTTTCGGAAGCTCCTAGGTCGTGCGCTGCCTCGATGATCGAAAAATCGAATTCGTCCAGCCGCGCCAATACCATGAGGAATACGAACGGCAGGCAGAAAGTGGTGTGTGCGATAAAGATGGTCAGCATGCCAAGTGGTACGTTCACTGCCGAGAAGAAGATCAGCATCGAAATACCGATGATTACTTCAGGCAAGACCATTGGCAGAAAGCTGATGGTCTGAATGTAGGTGCGTCCCCGGAACCGGTACCAGTTCACGCCAATCGCTGCGAGGGTTCCAAGCACAGTCGAAACGAAGGCTGAAGCAAAGGCGATGATGAGGCTGTTATTGAACGAGGTCCACAGTTTGGTCGAATTGAAGAAAAGCTTTTGGTACCAGATGAGGGAGAATCCTGACCAGGTCATACCCTTTGCCTTGTTGAAGGAATACACAACGATTACGAACAAAGGCAGAAAAAGAAAAACGAGGCAAATGGTGAGTACGGTATTCGACAGAGAAATGTGGTTGTTGTTTTGCTGCGCGCGCCGGGCATGTCGGGCCGGCTCCGAGGTCGGTTTCTTTTTGGAAAGACGCGCGGTGAAATGGCTATACACGTTTCCATGATTGGTCATTTTCATACAGTGGGCTCCTGTTTGACCGCTGCCGCTTTTGTACGAGCTGCGTCCCGCGCGCTCGTTCCCATCATCCATAGTACGCCCGCCGTGCTGACGACGGTGATAACCATCGAGAAGGCGGAGGCGAGAGGCCAGTTGCGCACCTTGGTCACCTGGTCGACAATGATGTTTCCGATCATGTACGAGTCCTTGCCGCCGACAAGCAACGGAACGGTGTAGGCGCCAAAAATCGGGATGAAAGTGAAGATGATTGCAGTAACGATGCCCGAGCGTACGTTCGGCAGGAGTACCTTGAACATCGATTCGGATTTAGTCGCCCCCAGGTCGCGTGCGGCTTCGAGGAGCGAAAAGTCGAACCGGTCCATCGCCGTGAAGATCGGTAGAATTGCATAGGGCAGATACATGTAGACGAGCACGAGAATGACCGCATTCTGGTTATACAGGAGAGGCAATCCTTCTTTTATGATGCCGAGGTTTCTGAGTGTTTCATTTATGAAGCCCTCGTTTCCGAGAATTGCTATCCAGGCGTTGATCCGGATAAGCGAGTTTGTCCAGAACGGAATGATAACCAAAAAAAGCAGGATAGTCTGTATCTTGCTTCGGGCCATTGCATACCCGCAGGGAAGGGCAATCGCGATTGACAAGATGGTGGAAATGAACGTAACCCACAATGTACGAACGAAGAGTTTACCGTAACTCGCGTTTATCATCTGGAAATAGGCCTCGAGCGAAAATTGCGGGATCACACCACCGTGCAGCCCTTTTTTCATAAAGCTGTACGCGATGATGATCGCAATGGGAAGGATGAAAAAAAGAGTGAACCAGGCGCCCATCGGGAAGCTGTAACGAAAGCCGTAATTACGGCTCGCCAGCAGTTTCTGACGGCTCATTGATTGATCACCTCGACGATGTATCCGTCGTTCGCACTCCAGGACACGTACACCGTATCCTTCCAGGCAATTTCCGGACCGTCCTCGAGATAGTTCTGGTGCTGCTTAAAAACCTTCAATATAGTACCGTTTTCGAGTTTCACGTAAAATTTGGACTGGAAGCCCGAATAGACCGGTTCCTCGACGGTACCCTTGAATACGTTGATTTCCTTGCCAATCGTGTGGGGTTCCTCGAGTGTGATGCGCACTTTTTCGGGGCGTACGGTAAAGCTCACTTGTTGGCCGATGCGGGTTTCATCGTAGTCGGTCACTTTGATCTGCTTACCAAGTTCCGGAATGTCGAGGGTTACCATGAATTCGTCTTGTTTGTACGAAATGCATTCAACTACGCGCGAATCAAAGAGATTCGTTTCACCGATAAATTTGGCGACAAACTCGGTGGCAGGGGTTTCGTAAATCTCGAAGGGCGTACCAATCTGGAGTACCTTTCCCTGGTTCATGACAGCGATGCGGTCCGAAACGGACAGGGCTTCACTCTGGTCATGGGTGACATAAATGAAGGTAATGCCGATCTGATCATGGATCGAGTCGAGTTCCACAAGGAGGTTCGAGCGCAACTTGGCGTCGAGGGCCGAAAGAGGCTCATCGAGCAGGAGCACACTCGGCTCGTTGATGAGCGCGCGTGCTATCGCCACCCGCTGCTTTTGGCCGCCGGAAAGCTGGTTGGGTTTCTTGTGGACATGGGCATCGAGCTGCACAAGGTGGAGGTATTCCAGGACCTTTCGGTCTATTTCCTTGCTGGCAACTTTCCGGATCCGCAGGGGAAACGCAACATTTTCGTACACCGAAAGGTGGGGAAAAAGGGCGTAGTTCTGGAAAACAGTATTTGATTGACGCTTGTTTGGGTCAATTCCGATGATGTTTACGCCGTCAAAGGTCACGATGCCGGAATCCGGTGTCTCGAAACCTGCGATGATACGTAGCAGGGTTGTCTTGCCGCACCCTGACGGCCCAAGTAGCGAGAAAAACTCGCCCTTATTAATCTTGATGTTTGCGTCATCAAGAGCATGGAAAGTCCCGAAAGACTTGCCCACGTGTTCTATCGAAATATCACACCCTTTCAATCTTTTTCTCTGCCCTCCCGGAAGGCTGAAGGACCGTGCCAGAAAATATACTTTTCAAGCGGATCCGTCGTTATTTTTTTTGTCTATAAATTCTATTTTAACTTTGTTGAATTTGAGGGATTGTGTCAAGTGTTTACAGCGAAATTTCTTTGTTTGCAATTTTAGGAAAATGACGGTATAACGTATGCATTACTTTACACGAAAATTACAGGAGAATCAAATGAAACGAGGTTTAGGCCTGATTGTCATTCAGGTAGCTGTGGCGCTTTTCTTGCTGGTTAGTGGTGTGTCCGGACTGCTCAATTCGAGTGCCGGTGATCTTGCCGCAGTAGTTGTTTTTTTGAACGGACTTTTCAAGAGTTCCTCGATAGCGACGATTTTGATCATCGTTCTGTCCGTTTGCGAAATTATCGCCGGTTTTTTCCTTTTAGCAGAACTTTTTACCACCGATCTTCGTATAACGGACATGATTTTATTCATTTTCATCATTTTGTGGATCATTAACATCGTACTTGTCGATTTTATCGGACCCATTGACAGCGGCTCGATTTTCAAGGACGTGAACAGCGTTCTGCGCTACCTGAGCACGCTCTCGAGTCATCTGATGGTACTTGGCGCCCTCATTATGGTGACCAGAAAGTTCAACTGATCTACTTTAGAATAGATACGAAAGCAACATGAACAATGCCGTGCCTCCGAAAATGGAGAGCATGGCGTTTTTTTTCCATACATGAAGAGCAACTACCAGCGCAAGCGATATAAGCTCGCGAATGCCCGACGGAAAAACCTTCCAGTGAATGTCCTTGAGACAATAGACGACCAGAACAGCCATTACCATCGGGGGAATATATTTTTCGATGAAGCAAATTACCGCTGGCGGATTCCGGCGTGAAAACAACACGAAGGGAAAGGCACGGGTTGCGAGGATAGTCAGCGCCATAAGCGGCACAGCTATAAGAATATCAGGCAAGGAAGTCATTTTGCGTTCCCCCGAACCAGAATCAGGATAGCCAGTGAGCCGGCAAGAGCGGCGATGAGCATGTTCGACGGTCCAAAAACGACGAGTGCAAGAATAGCGCACGCGATGCCGATTGCTGCCGGCACAAAATCTTTCGTGCGCCTCAGCTGGTCGATCAGCAGCACTGCAAAAAGGGCAGTCAGGGCGAAGTCGATTCCCGCGAAGGAAAAGGGGATAAATTGTCCTGCCAAAGCGCCGATCACGGTACCGACAAGCCAGTAGGACTGATCCAGGAGCGCAATCGCGCCGTAAAAGTCACCGTTTTTAATGTTTTCCGGAACCTTGACGCCAGTCATGAGCGCGTATGTTTCGTCGGTGAGTGAAAAAATAAGATAGGGTTTCCACCTGCCTACCATACGGAACTGTTCTATAAGTGATAGCCCGTAGACGCTATGCCTGATGTTGACCATGAGGATGGTAAGGACCATGCCGGCTATCGGAACACCGGCTGCAAAAAGTCCGATTGCGATATACTGACCCGCACCCGCATACATGAGAACGCTCATCAGGGGTGCTACCCACCAAGGATATCCGGTTTTTACGAGCATGAGACCGAAGGGAATGCCGATGGCGAGATATCCGAACAAAACAGGAATCGTTACCGGAAAGGCAGCCCGGATAGCGTTTCTCGTGTCGAATGATGTATAATTCATAGAGGTGGATTATAGCAATTCGGGTTTGTGTTGACCAGACCCTGTTTTTGTGAGAAAATCTTGCTACAATTGAATTATATGAAGTATAGGAGGCATGAAATGGTAGCTTTGATTGTCGGTATTGTGCTGATTGCCTTTACGGTATTTGCTGCATTGCCGCAGGATGTTGTTGGCTTCGGTTTGGGTTGGGGAAAAGATATCGCACTGTTTCTCCGCGGCTGCCTTCCGGTGCTTGCGGCTTTTATCGGTCTGATCGCTATTTTTATCGGTATTGCTGATCTCAAGGACAAGCAGGAAGCAAAAAAGGAAGAAGCTGCAGCGAAAGCGAACGGAAACAAGACTGAATAGCTTGACACTCGGTTCTGCTTTTCTATATAGTAAACGAACCCACATTATCTGCGTTATCAGATTTTATTTTAATTAAGGTACGTAAATGAAGACACTTTTTGTGAAAGAACATGAAGCTCCTCGCGCCTGGTTCATTATCGATGCAATGGATATGCCGGTCGGAAGGGTAGCTGCGAAGGCTGCATACATGCTGAGAGGCAAGCACAAGGCAACTTATGCACCTCATCAGGAAATGGGTGACTACATAGTCATTATTAACGCTGGTAAAAGTATTGTAACCGGTAACAAACCGGACGGCAAAATATATTACCATCATACCGGGTTCGTTGGCCACCTTCAGGCTGTCAACTTCAACACCCTCATGAAGCGTCATCCGGAAGATCCCATTCGTCTCGCTATCAAGGGTATGCTTCCGAAAGGACCCCTTGGTCGTCAACTAATGACGAATGTCAAGGTGTATGCCGGTGCGGAGCATCCGCATGCAGCGCAGAATCCCAAAGCCGTGGAAGTTTAACGAGGAGTAACGAACGTGATCAAAAATATCGGAATGGGAACAGGAAGACGTAAAACTGCCGTTGCCCGTGTATTTGTCCGTGAAGGCAATGGAAAGCTTATTGTCAATGATAAGGAAGTTTCCGCCTATTTTACTACGCCCGAACAGGTTCAGGTTGTCCGTAACCCCCTGATGATTACTGCAAGCGATACCAAATTCGATATCGTTATTACGGTTTTCGGTGGCGGTCTTAATGGTCAGGCCGGCGCTTGCAGTCACGGTATTTCCCGTGCGCTTGCCCAGGTCGACGTCGCTAATCACGCACCGCTGAAGGCCAACGGCCTTTTGACCCGCGATTCGCGCATGGTTGAACGCAAGAAATATGGACAGCGTGGTGCACGCCGAAGATTCCAGTTCAGCAAACGTTAATTTTTCAGTCTGCATAGACAAAATAGAAGGGACCTCGGCCGGTGTACTCAAGGTATACTTGGCGGACGGCCCTTCTTTTTTTGTCCGCGACGTTTATCTGGATTCCTTTCCTCTCGAACAGCTGGATTGCGGTGCTGTATTGGATCAGGAATCTTCTGCTGAACTGCTTCATGCTGCAAGGATATATCTGGCTGAACGCGCTGCTATGGACTATCTGTCTCGTGCCGAGCATACGCGATTCGCGCTTTCGGTAAAACTTCGGAGTGCCAAAAAAGGTTTTTCTGAAGACGAAGTCATACCGGCCCTTGCATATCTCGAGCTGCGTGGACTCCTGGACGACGGCCGCTTTGCTTCTGCCTGGCTACGAAACCGATCAATTCACCAAAGTGAAGGCCGCCAGAAACTCCTCGCAGGACTGGTGTCCCGGGGAGTCCACATGCCGGAAGCACGGGTGGCACTTGACGCTTTTTTTGGAACGATCGATGAACGGGATTTATGTCTGAAGGCCGCTGAAAAACTGAAACGGATAGGCAAAGCACCCGAAAAAATGCTTTCTGCCCTCGTTCGAAAGGGATTTCAGGCGAAATTAATCTCGGAATGTCTGAAAATTCTGCAAAAATGAAAAAACTGGTTGAGTGAACGAGAATTTCGATATATATTTCTAGTGAGGCATTTATGAATAAAGAATCCCGGAAAAAACGAGTGTTAATATATTCTGCTCTGGAAGTTGCCAATATGTGCGGTGTGGTCAATCAGACTGCAATAAACTGGATACGGAGCGGGTATCTTAAGGCTTTCAACACACCTGGCGGGCAGTACCGGGTGTACAAGGATGATCTTCTGGAATTCATTAAACAGCGCGGCATGCGCATTCCCGAAGCCCTTGCAGAATCGAACGAAAGTGAAGCTAACTGGAAATCACTTATCGTCATTGATGACGATGTCGGTCTCAACAATGCACTCAACAGTTTTATTACGAAAAATATTCCTGCTTTGACTATTTACCAGTCGTTCGACGGTTTTGATGCTGGTGCTCAACTTGTGGAAAAGAAGCCGGGATTTGTCCTTCTCGATCTAGCCCTTCCCGGCATGAATGGACAAGAAATTTGCAACCGAATCAAGACCGATCCAGCTTTTGGCAAACCCTATGTTCTGGTCATTACTGCCCTCGAGGATCCGGCCCTGGAATCTACGGTGCTCTCTCTTGGCGCGGACAAGTTCTTTCGTAAGCCACTGGTCATGCACGACATCGTTGATGCAATCAAGTCGGTGCTCGAAAACAACTAGGAGTCCGGGGAACTGGTCACATCATTCGTTTCGAATTCATTGAGCTTGCTGTGCAGGTATACCATCTTGGTCTTGCTTTCGGTACTCAGGTTGTGAATATTCATGATCTTGGCCAGAATGTCGCCGGTACCAGTATTAATCTCCGATATCCCACCTCTCGCTTCGGCAAAAATCGATTCCATCTGTTGTATTTCCCGGATTACGGTTTGACGCAGGGTGTCGAGTTGTCCTGTTTTCGCGGACAGCTCTTTTGTGGAGCGGTACACTTCCGCAGAGCTGTCTGCGAGTGTGCCACTCCGTTTGTCGATAGACACAATTGCGTTAACGATTTCGTTGAGTGTTTCGATAAGCGCATCAATGCCGGCCGAGGTATTGTTGAATGCTTGTGTTGCGCTCTGGCTTGAATTCCGTGCTTCTTGCACGTTCTTGATGATCTCGCTCAGGGTTTCGGTGATCAACTGACCGTTTTCTGTCGTAGATTCGGCTAGTTTCTGAATCTCGTCGGCGACGACCGCAAATCCTTTTCCGGCTTCGCCTGCATGTGCGCTTTCAATTGCTGCATTCATCGACAGGATACTGGTTTGCTCTGCAATGGAATTGATCAGGGCTATAAAGGTGTATACTTCGTCGAGTTTAGCTGTCACTTCAATCAATAACGTTTCGGTATTCTCGATTTTTTCTTCGCCGTCGGACGCGACACGCTTGAGTTCCGTAATCTGCTTGACTTTTTCCTTGCCCTCGCGAGTTATGAGGGCGATGGACTGGTTCATCCCGGTTATGGACAACGAGCTGGCTGCGATGGCTGAATCCTGACTGTTGATGTCGGCCATGAAATTGACCAGGAAAGACGACATTGAGTTCAGTGCCCCTGTCGCGTTTTCGACTGCTGTTTTAAGGTAGCCGAATTGCTGCTCGAGCGAACCAATGTTCGCGGTTATCTCTGTCGTGGCGGCAGTTACCTCGCCAGCCGAAAAATTAATGGATTCACTCATGCCGGTTGCTTCGTCCGCAGTCGATTTGACCGAGGACATGAACATATTCAATATCGAAACGGTATCGTTGAGGTGATACGCGAGCGCGCCAATTTCGTCGCTCGCCGAGTCCGAGACGGCGACGGTCAGCTTTTTGTTAGCAATCTGGCTGGTCGTAAGGCCGATGATGTCGAGTCGTTTTGTGATGCGCGTGGTGATTCGGGAAATAACCAGGAAAAGGATTAGCGAAATCAGACCCAAGAGCACGAGGCTCTGGATGGTTACCTCTCGTGTTTTTCGGGTAAGCTCCTCCTCGAGGGATACTTGGAAGGTGTCGAGCAGTTTTTCAAAAGGTGCGGAATAGATATTCATGCTGGAAATCGACTGCTGGAGACGCAGATACAATATCGCGATTCCTCCCGAACCCTGGGTTCCGTCCGAAACCAAGTTGTTGTAGACCTTGATAATACCGTTGTCTTTCAGTTTTCTTTTCATGCCATTATCAAGCGGATTGGTGCGGATTCCGAGCATTTCCTGGTCAAGAGTCAGGAAGGTGACGTCTATCAGTTGTTTGACATTAGTCGCGTTAGTTATTGATTCGTTGGTAGTTTTGGAAAGGGTCTTTCGCAGGGGAGAATTTGTAACGAGTTCGAACGCAGTCAGGAAGGCCTGCTTGCGATCGGTCCATTCGGCGTCGACAGTTTCGGTATCAAGGGAAATGGTAAAGATATCCGAGGTAAAAATGCGGATTTTTAGCCATTCAGTGACCGCTTTGCCTGTTTGGCTTCGGTAATTCTGCAGGGCGACAACGCCTGAAAAAGAAAAAATCGTATAAAGAGACAGGCATACACTAACGAGAATGAAAGCGGCCAAGCTGAGAGAAAATCTGGTGCTGAGTTTCATGATCGAATTATACGCTCTCATGCTAGAAATTGCAAATGCTATACGGTAGTATGCCTGTCATGCATGATCACCGGTTTGTGTCCACCTTTGCGCCCGGTTTCGAGGGGATAATCGGCACGCTTTTACAACAGGCATTGCCCTCGGCCACTGATATCAGCGTGTCGAGCGGACTTCTGTTTTTCTCGAGTTCATCTCCTTTCACAACGGTCGCATCCCTTGCCTTCTGCAACAACGTCTTTCTGATGGTTCAGGAATGGGCGACAAATACCACACCGTTTGCGTCTCTCGTTACTGATGCGGGAAAAACTGCTTTGCTTGCAGGCCATTCTGCGGAACTTCGTTCCATGGCCGCTCGTTCCTTCCGCGTCAGATTTTCCCGGGAGAATCAGTTTTGCTCTGTCGACAAGGGCGTAATGGATGCGGCCGAGCACCACATTGCCGCACAAACTGCCCTGGTTCCGGATCGGCTTGATCCCGATATTGAATTCTGGTACATGATCAGGCGCGAGGGGTATTCCTTCTTTACCGTACGACTTACCAAAAAACAATCGACCGAAAAATACCTGAAACAGGGCGAATTACGTCCCGAAATCGTCCAGCTCATCGTGGGTCTCGCGCGTATCACCAGTCGTGATCATATACTGCTTGATCCCTTCGCGGGGTACGGTTCCATTCCGGCTCAGCTGGCGATAGTGCAGCCGGAGGCAGTACTCTACGCGTCCGATATCGATGAAGCCCGCGCGGCAGATCTTGCACAGCGGTTCGGATCCGGGCAGCGCGTTTCTGTACACTGTTGCGACGCAACAGCGCTGACCTTTCTTGCCACAGCTTCCGTCGATCTTGTCGTCACCGATCCTCCCTGGGGTTTCTGGGACGGTGACGCGTATGCGGGTGCGGATGGAATTGCCGGACTATACGAGCGGATGCTGCGGGAATTCGATCGTGTACTGCATGAGGGGCACGGCCGGGCAGTCATACTTACGGGTGCAAAAAAAGAATTCGAGGAATCGGTTCGCCTTTCGCCGGCTTTCAGTTTTTATGCAGAGAAACCCGGTTTCAGGACTGATATACTCGTTAACGGAAAAAAAAGTGCGGTGTTTGTTATTGGAAGAAAGGAGTTGGTAGATGGACAGGCTTGATTTGAACGGAACATGGCAGCTTCGGTGCATGAAACAGGATGTGCTGGACAGCGGTACAATCAAAGCGCTCGTGCCTGGCTCGGTGTATGTCGATCTGCTTCGCGAGAAAAAGATCGAAGATCCGTTCTGGCGGGAGAACGAAGGTTATGTATCCAGGCTTTCGGAACATGACTGGGAATATTACCGTACTTTTACTGTGTCTGCGGAACTGCTGCGTAATGACCGGGTCGAGCTTGTGTGCGAGGGTCTCGACACCCTTGCAGAAATTTCAGTTAACGGCCGCTCCGTGGCCTCCACGTCAGATATGCACCGCACCTATGTCTTCGATATCGCATCTTTCCTGATCGAAGGTGAAAACAGGATAACCGTTTTGTTCCGTTCGCCTGCCGAGTACATGTCGGCCGAACATCGCCGCCAACCGCTTGTCGGTGGAACCGGCAACATGTATCCGGGTTTCAATTATCTGCGAAAGTCGCACTCGATGAGTGGCTGGGATTGGGGTCCCGTCCTTCCCGATTTTGGCATCTGGCGAAATATCTGTCTCAGGGGATCCTCGATCGCGCGTCTGGCGGACGTGTACGTAACGCAGGACCATCAGTCCTTTGCAGGTGGTACTGCGGTTACAGTCAATATCCGCGTCAGGATTGAAAAGCTTAGCCTGGCGTGCGAAAGCGTACCCTATACGGTCAACGCAGAAATCATTTCGCCTGACGGAAAAAAATATACTGCTTCACGTGTAGTTTTACCGGAAACGGAGTCTCTTGTTTCTACCGGCTATGATTCGCCCGGTCTGTTTTATATCGAAGAAAATCTTTCTATCCCAATAGCTGATGCAAAATTGTGGTGGCCGAATAATCTCGGGCTTCAGCCGTTGTACGCCGTATCCATCACGCTTGCCTGTGTGGCGGTTGATGCTGTGGTTGGTGCGCTACTGCTTGATTCATGGGAACGGAAGATCGGCCTCCGCACGCTCACCGTTGTGCAGAAAGAAGACCAGTGGGGCAGATCCTTTGCCCTTACGGTAAACGACGTCAGTTTTTTCGCTATGGGTGGGGATTATGTTCCGGAGGATGCGCTGCTTGCACGCAACACACGGGCACGGACCGCGCGCCTTCTCCAGTCAGCAGCCGCAGCAAACCATAATTGCATCCGCATATGGGGTGGGGCAAATTACCCGGACGACAGTTTTTACGACCTGTGTGACGAATATGGTCTGGTCATCTGGCATGACCACATGATGGCCTGCGGCGTGTATGAACTGTCCGCTTCATTCCGCGAAAATATCGTCGCCGAGATAATCGACAACGTGAAGCGAGTCCGTCACCATGCGTCGCTCGGCCTGTGGTGCGGGAACAACGAGCAAGAGGAGGGCTGGGTTTCCTGGGGCTGGTCCGAAAAGCTCGCGCCTCGTCTCAAGGCTGACTATATCAAGCTGTACGAAGAAATTATGCCGGCTCTCAATCTCGAGCTCGACCCCGCGACTTTTTATTGGTTGTCCTCTCCGTCATCGGGTGGCTCCTTTGATAAGCCCAACTCGGAAAATTATGGCGACATGCACAATTGGAATGTTTGGCACGGACTCAAACCCTTCACCGCGTACCGCGCCTGCTACTCCCGATTCATGTCCGAGTTCGGCATCGAATCGTTTCCGGCGCTCCGGACCATCGAGTCCTTCACGCTTCCCGAAGACCGGAACATTTTTTCTCCGGTAATGGAAAGTCACCAGAAGTGTGATTCAGGCAACGCCAAGTGCTTGCACTACATCAGCGAAACGTACCGCTATCCGAAAGATTTTTCCGCTCTCGTGTATGCGTCGCAGCTTATTCAGGCGGAGGGCTTACGGTACGGTGTGGAACATTGGAGGCGGAACCGGAATGCAAGCCGCTGCATGGGCGCGGTGTACTGGCAACTCAACGATTGCTGGCCGGTAGCCTCCTGGGCGAGCATTGATTATTTCGGGCGCTGGAAGGCATTGCATTATGTGTCGAAGCGTTTTTTTAGTCCTGTTCTGGTTTCAGCCTGCGAGGAAGGAACCGTAGTTGCTCTGCATGTGACGAACGAAACGGCAGTTCCGGTTAGCGGCACTCTTCTATGGCGTCTCTGCGACGATTCGCGCACCATTACCGGCGCTGCAATTCTCGAGATGGGAAAAATTTCGGTTACAGCCGCACCGTTCAGCGACATCTGTGCGATGGAGCGAGATTTTGCCGATATCCTTGTGGATAGCGCCGCGCTACGTAGCGCATATCTCTTGTACGATTTCTTGCCTGATGGAAAGTGTACGGCCGAAGATCGTGCGGGAAAGTCCGGATCTGTTTTGTTTGTGAAGTCGAAGCATTTCAATTATCGTAAGAACGCCCCTGCTGTTTCGGTGCGGGATTCGGGCGCTGCTTTTGAAATTATTGTACGGAGCGATGTGTATGTGCGTTTTGTCGAGCTCGCGCTGGACGGAATGGATGCGCTTTTCTCGGACAACTATTTCGATCTTGGAGCAGGAGACGAAGCGGTCATCATCGTCGATAAAAAGGAAATATTTTCGGACTCGCCAGCGCAAGGGTCGGTATACGAAAATCTTTCATGTGCCGATTTTGGCAGCGCGCTCCGTGTCAGGAGCATCGCCGACACGTTCTGATTCTATGGGCGAATAAAATCCTGAATCCGGTTGGTGATGATGCTGGCGACTCCACCTTCGAGAAGTTTCGAGGCGTCGCCAGCGGAATCCACGGTCCAGACAATTACCGGCTTTCGTCCTGTTTCGAATCGTTGCGATCCGAGTGCGGTCTCGAGGGCCGGTTTTTTTATGTCCGCGCCGGAAAGGTAGAGGCATTCCCGGTGCCGCATCAAAAACGGTACCGAATCGTAGGGACAGTAGATCGCGGCGGTGGCATGGCTTCCGCATTTTTTATACGCGCGGATAGCCAATGGATGGAAGGATGAAATAATGCAATTCATTTTGCTGTGTCGCTGGAGGCAGGTGGCAGTTGCGCGGGCAAGATCATCACAAGCGAGGGTATCTGCTTTAAGCTCGATGTCGAGGAACATGGCTGCGCCTACTGTTTCGAGTACCATGTCGAGCGTTGGAATCCGTTCTGCGGAAAAAGAGTGGTTAGCCTGACCGGGAAATTTGAGGTTGAAAAAGGAACCGGTGTCAATGTGTTTCAGATCGGCATACGACATATCCTCGATGCGTACGTGTACTCCGGCAATCCGGTCGAGCCAATGATCGTGAGTAACGACCAGTTCGCCGCTTTTACACAGATGCACGTCGAATTCAATGCCCTGGCATCCGAGCCGCCTCGCTTCCGCGAATGCCGCAAGAGTGTTTTCAGGTACGAGTGTCGAAGCACCCCGATGTGCTAAATACCTGGGCCATCCTTCGGGTAGTGGGGTGGGAGTGTGTGTTTTGGATGAATCCTGAAAATTCTTCATTTGAACCATTCCTTTTCATGTTATACTAGCATGAAAGGGGTTTATATGGAAATGCAGAAAACGGGCTTCAGATCCTACTTGCCGGTTACCTTTTTGATCGGTTTCGGCTTCTTTACTATGGGGATGATGGATCCGCTGTACGACAGCTACGTGCAGATATTCCTTTCGAAGTATATTCCCCTCAAGTCGGTGATAGGACTTATCATGTCGCTCGACAACCTGCTGGCACTCTTTCTTATTCCGATCGTTTCTGTCTGGTCGGATCACACACGTACTCCTATCGGGCGGCGCATGCCCTGGATAATCATCTTGCTTCCCCTTTCAGCAATTTGCTTCGGCTACATTCCGTATGCTGCCGAAACTTCGCTTTTCGCCCTTGTTATGCTTCTTGTATTTCTCAATCTATTTAAGCAATCGGCACGTGGGCCGGTCGTCGCCCTCATGCCCGATACCATTCCCGGGCAGTTCCGCTCGCAAGCCAACGGT
>JBBRWY010000055.1:0-20335 GCA_038248875.1 Treponematales bacterium | reverse complement strand
TGAGGATATTGATACCATGCCTGAACAAACAATCATTCCAATTGAACAATTGCTGCCGAACAAACTGTTTTTGATCCCGCTTATGGGGCGACCGATATTTCCCGGTATTTTCACGCCGATCATGATTAACAGCCCCGACGACGTCAAAGCTGTCGAGGAAGTGTATTCCGGCGACGGATTTGTCGGCATCTGCATGCTCGGTTCCGAGTCCGAAACGCCCGGAGTTTCCGACCTTCGCCAGGTGGGAACAGTCGCGCGCATCATTAAGAAGATCAATCTTCCCGACGGTGGCGTGAATATTTTCATTTCGACTCTCAAGCGGTTCCGTATCCGTAAGCTCGTGAATGAGCGCACCCCAATGGTCGCTATCGTCGATTATCTCGACGATGAGGAAGATAACACCTTCGAGGTGAAAGCCCTTACCCGTGCCCTCATCGGTGAAATGAAGGAAGTCTCCGAGAATAATCCGCTTTTTTCCGAGGAAATGCGCCTCAACATGATCAATATTGATCATCCGGGTAAGATCGCGGACTTTATCGCGAGCATCCTCAACATAGACAAGCTCGACCAACAGCGTATCCTCGAGATTCAGAACGTACGTCAGCGTATGGAACAGGTGCTCGTTTTCATCAAGAAAGAGCAGGAACTCCTGCGTGTGCAGAAAAAGATCCAAACCGAAATTAACGGTCGCATCGAAAAAAACCAGCGGGACTATTTCCTTCGGGAAGAACTGAAGGCGATCAAAGAAGAACTCGGCATGACTACCGACGCCAAGAGTTCCGATTATCAGAAATTCAAGGAAAAGATCGAAGCTTTCAAGTTCGAAGGCGAAATTAAGGATGCAGTCGAAAGCGAACTCGAAAAATTTGCTCTGATGGACACAAACTCGGGTGAGTACATCGTAACCCGCAACTACCTCGAGACCATCGTAAATCTGCCTTGGGCGCCGCCCGTAGGTGAAGCCTACGACCTCAAGGAAGCGCGCGCAGTGCTCGACGGGGATCATTACGGTCTCGATGACGTGAAAAAGCGGATTATTGAATATCTTGCGGTGCGTAAACTGAAAAAAGACACCAAGGGCTCGATTATTTTGTTGGTCGGCCCTCCCGGCGTCGGAAAGACCAGCGTCGGTCGTTCGATCGCACGTGCCATGAACAAGCCCTTTTTCCGGTTCTCGGTCGGCGGTATGCGCGACGAGGCGGAAATCAAGGGACACCGGCGTACGTATATCGGCGCCATGCCCGGCAAGATCATTCAGGGTCTCAAGATCGTCAAAAACAAAGCGCCCGTGTTTATGATCGATGAGGTCGACAAGATGGGCCAAAGCTATCAGGGCGACCCGTCGAGCGCGTTGCTTGAGGTACTCGATCCCGAGCAGAACATCGCGTTCCGCGACCATTACCTCGATCTGCCGTTCGACCTTTCGAACATCCTGTTTATCCTGACGGCGAATACCCTCGACGCAATTCCCGGACCGCTCATTGACCGCGCAGAAGTCATTCAGCTTTCGGGCTATATCGATACAGAAAAACTCGAAATTGCGAAAAAATATCTTGTGCCGCGCAGCCTCGAGAAAAATGGTCTCGGTAAAAATCAGGTGCACTACTCGAAGGAAGCGCTTCTGTTTATCGCAAACAGTTATGCTCGCGAGGCGGGTGTCCGCAACTTCGAGAAAAATCTCGACAAGATCCACCGAAAATTTGCCACCGAGATTGTGTTCGGTGAAAAAGAGGCGAAAGACAAATTTGCTCCCGATCCGGTGCTGATCGAAAAGATGCTCGGCAAACAGCATTTCCGGGATGACGATGTCAAAAAAGCTGATTGTCCCGGTACTGCCGTGGGTCTCGCCTGGACGAGTATGGGGGGCGATACGCTGATTATCGAAGCGATTACCAATCCGGGAAAAGAAGGCTTCAGCTTAACCGGCCAGATGGGCGACGTCATGAAGGAATCGGCGTCAATCGCCTGGTCATGGGTCAAGCATTACGTGACGGCAAACAGTCTGGTGGCCTCCGACTGGTATGAAAAACAACTCGTGCATCTCCATATTCCGGAAGGCGCGACACCGAAAGACGGGCCCTCGGCCGGCATCACTATGGCGACGGCCCTCCTGTCGCTCGTGACCGGGCGGACTATAAAACAAGCGCTTGCGATGACGGGCGAGCTTTCGCTTACCGGCCAAGTGCTGCCGATAGGCGGCCTGAAGGAAAAAACCATAGCAGCAAGGCGCAACGGCATCAAGGATATTATCATCCCGAAGGCTAATGTGCGGGACCTCGATGACATTCCCGAGCATATTCGCAAGGGTCTTACCTTTCATCCGGTAAATCGCATGGAAGAGGTCATCGAAATCGCTCTTCCGAATCGACGAAAGCGGATTTAATTCTGTTTTTTATTCCCCGAGGATTTCGAAAGCTCGAGTCTGCCGACTGCCCCGGGTATCGGTGATAGTAAGGACATGCTTTCCGGGTTTCGGACGGACGCCGATTTGGTGATAGTTCCGTGTTTCGCCCAAAAACTCGCCATCAATATCCCAATACACTGTTTCGCTCCGGTTGCGGTGCGCCGCTTCCAGAATGAGCGAGCCGGGTGTGCCATCTATCTCGACCGGAATGAAAACCCGCGCGCCGCTTTCCGGGAATATAATCGCCATTTCGTTTTTCCCCGTATCGCCCGAGTGTCCTTCGATCCAGGGCGGGAGCGGTTTGTAGGACAGGTTCTGTCGCATGTACCAGTATTCAATTACCGGCGGGAGCACGAATTGTTTTCGGACAAGCGGAAGCTCTGACTGCCACTGTCCTGTTAGATCGTTCGCCGTCAATTGATGTGTTCCGTCCGAAGAGAGTGACACGCTGCGGCAGTAGGGGCAGTGGTTTCCCACCGGTGCTCCGCGCGGTTTCCAGGCTGTTTTTTTTCGCTCGCAGTCGGGTCCGGCTACATAACCCGAGTCGGCGCATACAGCAATTTCCTCGAGCTCCAGCTCGGGACGGAGCGGCCAGCCGGTTCGACCCAGTATTCCAAAAATATCAAACAACACCGGAGCTGAAGTCGTGATACTCTTAAGCTCTGGCCGACCCTGGCCTGAAGCATTCCCAACCCAAACTCCAACCGTATAAAGCGGCGTGACCCCGATCGCCCAGGCATCGCGATTGCCATAGCTCGTTCCCGTTTTCCATGCGATTTTCCGCGCCGATGCGAAGGACTGCCATAGTGCTTCGTCATTCGGCCGCGTGCCGTTGACGAGGGCTTCGAGGGTGAGAAAGGCCGCGCCAGTCGAAACAGGCGTGGCTTTTTCAACTCCCGAAGCGCGATTCATTAGAGCGGCATAGGCGTGTACTGTTTCGCTGAGGGTTATTTCTCCTCCACCGAGTATAAGCGGCAGACCGTATTCATCGGCGCTCCGGTCGAAGGTGCTAAAACCCGATTTTGCGAGAAGGTCGATAAAGGGCGCAATGCCGAAATCCCGTAACTCCCGGATGGCCGGAATGTTGAGGGAACGGGACAGGGCTTCCCCTGCGGGTATGACGCCTTGATAGACCGGCAGATTGTTTTCGGGTTTATAGCTGCCGATGCGTGTCGGGATGTCGACCACGAGCTGGTCGGGAAGCAGGAGGCCCGCATCGAGCATGCCGGCGAAGAGAAAGGGCTTGAGGAGACTGCCCGAACTGCGGCGGGCAGTGATCATGTCCACATCCGCGTTGAAACTTTTTGCCCGGTCTGCGCCGGTATTTCCCGCGTAGGCGAGAATATCTCCCGTTTGTGAGTCGATGACGATTGCCGCGGCATTGTTGATGCCATTTCCTGCAAACTGGACAGACCAGCGTTCGAGGATCGAAATAACGCTGTTTTGCATCTTTCGGTCGATCGTCGTAGTGACAGACGGCGTAGATGCGTTCACCTTCAGCCGCTCGAGGTAATGTGGTGCGAGGCGGGGGAGCGGCCAGGGCTTGTCGGGGAGCGGTTCAGCGAGAGACAGGTGCAGAAGGTTCTCTCCGATTTCGGGCGAACCAAGCCAGCCTTCGCGATACAGTGCATCAAGAAGGCGGTTCCGCTTTTCGAGTAGCCGCTCCCGACCGGCTCCGGGATGAACCAGGGATGGCTGGTTTGGTAGGACGGCGAGGGTGGTGGCTTCTGCCCAGGTCAGATCATTGGGCGGCCGGTTATAGTAACGCCAGGAGGCCGCTTCGATACCGACAACGTTTCCGCCAAAGGGTGCGTTTGCGGCATAGAGCGATAGAATTTCGTTTTTGCTATAGCGCAATTCAAGGGCGATGGCGAGGAAGGCTTCGCGAATTTTCTGGCCGAGGGTTCTGTCGGGATTGTCCTGCGAAAGGCGAACGGTCTGCATGCTCAGCGTCGAGCCGCCCGAGACTATTCTGCCGTTTGACGCATTTTGGTACATGGCGCGCGCGAGCGAAAAGGGATCGATGCCTCCGTGGATGTAGAACCGTTTGTCCTCGAACGTAACAAGGGCCGCGCGGATTCGCGGAGGAACAGCTTCCAAAGCGAAGCGCCACTGGCCGTCGGCCGATACCGAGGAACCGAGCAGTTTTCCTTCGCGGTCGTAGATCGCGAAAGAAAGCGGCTTGTCGAACCGGGGAGTGAGGACGAGGAGCAGGGTGGCAAAGAGGACTGCCGCCGCGAGGGATGCGGCGACAGCCCGGAGCATGATGTTTCTTTCAGAGCGCAGCGACATATCAGGGTGCCGGAATGCCTGCAATCCGCTGGATAAACTGGCCGGGAAGTATGGCCTGGTAATCGGCGTCGTACATAGCTTCGGCGCGCACGGCGGGAACGTAGTAGTTGCCGTTGTATGCGACTGTCGCGTGGAACACGAATGTCTTGTCCTCTTTCGATTTCAAGCTGAAGTACGTGCTTATCTCCGTGTCCCTGATGTCCCGATAATCGTATCCGGTGGCAATTTCAGTTTCTTCCGCTTCTCCTATCCGTTCGTTCGCGAATTCCCAGGTGGTCGGAACCGGCAAGGAGAGTGCAATGTTATCCACTTTGTTTTTGGTCAGGTTGCTTACCGTCACCCGGATCGAGAATGAATCCCCGGAAGCGAGCGAGGCAGGACGGATACCAATATCATTGCTGTTGAAGTACTGGACGGTGAGTCCCAGTCCCTTCTCGATCTTCGTTTCTTTGCCTGCGGGTATGATTCCCCGGGTGGTAACCTTTCCGTAGAGGCTTTTGGTTCCGGTGTTCTTGACGACGAGGGTCTGGGTTGGCGATTCGAAGGCTTCGAGATTGCGGACCACTGCCGAGCGTCGGATTTCACCTTCGATGTTTCCCTTGTCCCATTCGATTGAATAGGAAGCAGGGGTGCGATCCTGACCCCGGTAATACGGAGCAAGAGCAATGAGCATCCAGGCTGTTTCCTGCGTCGAATACCAACGTCCGGAAGCGAACTGTTCCGCGATAACGGGGACCAATCCTGCGCTACGGCGCGTGTCGGCCATGACGTTGAGCGTATTGAGTGCAAGCGCCTGGTCGCGTTGATCCGAACCCCAGGTATCACCTGTTTCCCGGTAGGTTGCTGGTTTGGTGTCGAGATTAGCCGTCATCGAGACTGCGGTGGCCTGATGTCCCGAAAGAGCATAGGCGCCGGCAAGAAGCCACTTGGCACTATCCCTACTGTCTGCATACGAGGCGAGCCGGTTCATGCCGCCGAGGTCGGGAGCTCCGGCAAGGGCGAGGGTGTAGAGACGGTACGCCTGCACTGAATAATCATTCTGCTTGGAATCCGGCTGCCACTGGCGGACTGCATCTTTTTGATACGAAAGCCAGGGGTTGAAAAGGGAATCGGGAATTTCGTATCCGGCTTTTTTCGCCTCGATAAGAAAGTGGCCGGCGTAACTGGTTCCCCAGGGTGAGTCATCCTTGTTGCCGGGCCAGTACGCGAAACCTCCGGAGGCTGTCTGGTAGCGAGGAAACCGCTCAATTACCGACATGATATTCTTCTTGATACGTGCAGTCTCTTCGCTTCCCGTCTCGATTATATCCGCGACGAAAAGTTGCGGGAACGCACCCGAAGTTATCTGTTCGATGCATCCGTGCGGATATTCGAGAAGGTATTTGAGGCGCATATCGAGGTCGAGCACCGGCAGGGTCGCAAGCTCGACGGCCATTTTTTTGGTTCCCTTTTCTCCGGGGCTTGGCATAAAGTCGCGGTAGGTCGCGCCGGGGGCTACGGTAAACTTTTTACCGGTTACAAGCGGGCTGCCGCGCGAAAGGATGTCGATTTCGGTAACCGACTCCACCGCTCCCGATCTGACGCGGACAGTCGCCATTCCGGCGATATCGGTCGCGATTCTGAAGGTGACCGTCTTGTCGCTCAGCGGCGAAATAGTCACGTTCTGGGTGAGAACGGTCTTGAGGGCTCCCTCGCAGGAAAGGGTGACCGGCAGCGTTTGGGCGGTTTCTTTTCCGTTGAACAGCGTGACCGGAACTTCAACCGTCTCGTTGACGCCGAGGGTGCGGGGCAGGGTGGGCAGCACCATCAGGTCGCTCCTGACGGTTACTGTCTGTTCGGCTGTTCCGTAGGCGCCATTCTTACCGGCAACTACCATGACGCGTACCGCACCGACATATTGGGGCATTTCGAAGCTGATCTCGTTAGTACCCTTTGCTTTGAGTTCATAGGGGCCGAAGAAGAGCACCACCGGCTTGAACCGTTCTGCCTTCTTGTTGTTCGCATTTATTCCGTCTTCGGAACCACCGATCGAAAGCATGGTTTCCAGTTTGCCACCGAACGCACTCATCACGTACCGGTAGAGGTCCCAGCTCTCGAGGCTCGAGGCTTCCTTCTTGTAGAATTCTTTCCAGGGATCGGGTGCGGTAAAGCGGGTGAGCCCGAGGAGACCTTCGTCCACAACAGCAACTGTATAGGTCATAGGTCTGCCTGCAGCTTCGCTCACCGAGAGCGTTGCCTTCTTGCCGGGTTCGTACTGGGCCGGTGCGGTGATGACCGGAGAAAGCCTCGTTTGCGGATCCTCGACCATAAGCGGAATCACACCGTAGAGCCGTATCGGCAGGCTGTTGGCGCTCTGCATGTGTTTTTGCAGCAGGGTAATGTGCACGTATGCATTCGGAGCCATTGCACCTGTTATTGGCAGTTTGTAGACCGTGGTTCCAGCGGCGGTGTCGATCCAATCCTGAGCGATGACGCTTCCGTTCTTTTCGATGGTCACGAGTGCGCGACCTCCGGCGCCAGAGCCGAAGGAGATAGCCGCTGTTTCGCCTGCGCGGTAGAGTTTCTTGTCGTTCTGGAGCGAAAGCATGGCAGCACTGCCGCTTCCTGCTTCGGTACCGCGACCGGCCCATCCCGGCCAGTCTACATAGATGACCCGTGCGGCGCTGTGGCCACCGTTTTCGTCTTCGGCGACAAGAAGGTACCGTCCCCATTCGGGATACTCGATCTGAAAATCCCAGCTTCCCTTTCCGTTTTTAACCGAAACGGTGCCGCTAGTGATCAGGTTGGTCGAACGTCCCGACACATAGGTTGCATCGGTGAGAGCATCTTTTTCCCACCACCAGCGCCATTCGAGTTTATAGAGCGATACCGAAACCGGTATGGTTCCGTTTGTCGGTTTTCCGTTTGTATCGAGAAGGGCCAGGTCTGCCCGGTGCTTTGTATCGGTGAGGAGCATTCCGCGAGTTGCGTCGCCTTTTGGCAGGCGGATGCCCACGTATCGCTCGTAGGGGGAAAAGTCGTAGCTGACCTGCTCGGTCGAAAACATTCCGGATGGTTCAAATAGGCGGGTGACGAGCTGCGCCTTGAGTTTTCCCGGAAGCGCTTCGCCGGCTTCAAAAGCGAGACTGAATTTCGCTTCCGAATTACTGTCGAGATTTCCTTCCCAGACGGTTTTCCGGTCGGACTCGACACTCCGTTCCGGATTGACAAAGGTGTAGTCGGAATAGCCGTCAAAGGTGGTAGAACCCGGATAAAATAGTGCCGAGACATCGGCCTTGAGTCCGGGAGCCTTCGCGCCGTGGAGCCAGGCTCCGCCGAGGGTAAAGTTGTTTCCGCTGGCGGAAAGATATGGTTTTGCCGTTTTGAGGCTGATAGCAAGACGGTTCGGCACGATCGATTCGATTTTGAGTGTACGGGTCCAGGTTTGTCCGCCGGCCTTGACCCGCGCTATCCATGATCCAGTGGGATCTGCTGCGTCGGTTTTTGTATCGATGCGGTAAAACCCGTCGATAGCTTCCGTATATACGGCCGATTTCGCGATGCGTCCCTGCGGATCCTGCAGCTCGAAGTTGACGGGAAAATTGGCGGGGAGTTGTTTTTTAAGGTCCTGCAGCACGAAGACGAGGTGAATATCATCGCCGGGTCGCCAGACGCCGCGTTCGCCGTATATGAAGCCTTTTATACCTTTGGTGGCATGCTGGCCGTCGACCTCGAAATGGCTGACGCTGAGCGCGGTACCGCTTTCGATGCGGAGGTACGAAGTTTGGCCACTCTTTTCGGCAGTAATAAAATAAGGCTCGCCTGTTGGCTTTAAGTTGATGAATCCTTTCGAGTCGGTTTTGCCCGATTCGATTTCCTTTCGGGCGAACGAATATAAGCATACTTTCGCATCTGAAACTGGGAGTGCGGTACGTATATCCGCAACAGCAACATGATACGTTCCGTCGGCAGCCAGCTTGTTCATGATACCGAGATCCGAAATCAGTACGTTTTTACGTTTCAGGATGGCGCTGTGGAAGTCATAGAGATAAAAGGCCGGATGGCAGGGATCATCCCGATAATTATAGAAACTTTCCCGGATTTTCCAGTCCATATCCTCGAAGTAGTTCCAGTAACTGTTTTCGACGATGCGATCTACAGGAATTTCGTCCGAGGGCATGGGAATATCCGAAAAATCTGGATGATCTGCATTGCATTCGTACATGACGTGCCGTTGTCGGAAAGTCACGCGTAATTGGATCATACTGCCGGGATTTTTTTTGATCAGGCCCGAAAGATCGAGTCCACGTGGAACAAAGCGATTTTTCATGGTTTCGTCCCAGTTGAATTCGAAGGAATTCGACCAGATCGGCTCGCCCACACGACGCATCTCGTAGGTGCCGTCAAGGTCGTTCACTTGCAGAAACTGCAGGATGTTGTCACCCGGTATTTCGAAGGCTTCGATAATTAGTCCGCGGAGATTTTTTGTTTCTACCGGTACGGTGACTCCTGCTGACGTAGGGAGGATTACTCCATCATCAGCGAAACGTACTTCCGGAATTTCCCAGGAGGAACTGATCCGCGTAGCAGTTTCCTGCATCAGTTTTTTGCCCGAAAGGCTCCGGATTCCGCGGAGCACAGTGATGTCGGTATCAGATTGCCAGCCGTCGGTGTTGTAGAGTTTAAGTATGTTGCCGTCGAGGTTGTAGCGCATGGCGACGGAGGTTCCGGTGCGGACAAGACCCCGGATGTCCTGGGTAGGATCGATTTTGTCGGAAAAACGTACGAGGATACATGACGGATCATCGGCGGCTATTTCGAGCACACGGAAATCCTCCTTGCGGGGTACGAGCCAAGACTGTTCACCCGAATGACTCGAGCCGACTGGACTGCCCTTCCAGGAAAGTGTCAAAAACCGGTCTTCATCCGCGCGTGAAATACCGTTTATTTTGAAATGGTGCTCGATTGTAGTGTCGCCGGAAAGCCATTCAACCCCGGTTTCTTTTCCCCTGTTTTTCGCTCCGAGTCTTGCGGTCACCATGGACCGGGCGACTGCGGGGGTGACGGGAATGTCGGTCGAAAGGACACCTGAAAAACTGAATAGGCCGTCGTCAGTAGCATCCGTATACAAGCCGTCGGGTATGACAGCATACGAGGAGGGTCGGACGGAAAAATTGACGGTAAAGCCTTCGAAACCCGGTTTTTTGCCTACTAAAAGGCCCGAGTCTACTGACAGGACAAAGATACCGCCGCTGGTATACGGAACTGAAGGGGTAAACTCGATGGTCCGGTCATCCTTGAGCTTCCAGGATCCTTTTTGGCGGGGATTGAATGAAACGGCTTCGCCGAGGGCGGCGGGTACCTGCACCGGATTGGCGAAGCGAACCAGAACCGGTTCGAGCCGGCCGAGCGTTTCCCTGCTTATTTGCTCAACCTGTTCAATGGTTCTGACCGGAAAGGAAGCCTGTTTGACGGTGCAGGAGTCTAAAGCTACTGCAGCCAGGAGAAAAGCCGGAAAAACTGCCGCAGCAAGGCGGCTCAACTGTTTTGAGTAATTGGTCATAGATTAAATAATAGCACAAGTTTGACAAAATAATTTGCATTGTATTTTGAATACATTATAGTTGTACCATGATAACAAGGAGTTGCACGTGAAAAAACGAATACGTTTTTCTATAATGGCCAAAATCCTACTGCCCGTAGTGGTTATTTATGTCGCCTCGCTTATTCTGGTTATTTCGGTTTCATATAATACTTCCGCAACCCTTCTCAAAGACCGAATTTATCGGGAAGGCGACACCCTTTCCGTTCAATATGCAAACGAAATCGATGCTGACCTTGAAGTGGCGATGGATTCGGCTCGTACGGTCGCACATGTATATGAAGGCCTGTGGTCGGCAGGTCTGCGTGACCGTCTTACCTTCGCTGAAGCACTCAAGCCTGTTCTGGCTCGAAATCCCCTTTTTACTGCAACATGGACCATATGGGAGATCGGTGCTTTCGGCGATGATCCGGCCAAGTCGCTAGCTGATCTGCGTACCGATTCGGGACGCTTTGTGGCAGCCTGGATCCGTGGGCCTGACGGAAAACTGGCTCCGTCGCAAGTAACCGACGACAATAGCAGCGGTGCTTTTTATGTTCGGCCAATTGCGGAAGGCACCGATGTCGTCGTGGAACCCTATCCCTTTTCGTATTCTGGAAATAAGGAAGATGAAATTCCCATGACCAGTCTGGCGGTCGCGGTGCGCAGCGGCGACCGGATTCTCGGTGTGGCTGGTATCGACGTTGCTCTCGACACTATCCAGAAAAAGGTTGCCACTTTCATACCGTCGAGCGGAGCTTACGCCATTCTTGTTGACAACGGGGCAAAGCGAATTACCCATCCGAACAAGGAGCTGATCGGAAAGCCGGTTGGAGACGATACTCCCGATCAGAAAGTAGCTCTCTTAAAAGCGATAGCCGAGGGAAAACCGTATAGCCTGACGAAAAAAAATCTTGCCACCGGAGCCTTGTCCTATCTCGCTTACGCTCCGGTTATTATCGGTAACGACCATACTCCTTGGAGTCTCGCGATTGTGCTGCCTATTACTACTCTTTTGGAACCGGTCAGAAAACTGTTGTGGCTTCTTATAATTATCGGAATCGTTGGCGCCCTTATCGGTATTCCTCTCATAGCTCTCTTGGCTCGTTCGATTTCGCTTCCGATCCGTCTGGCTGCACAAAAAACGGGTGAAATTGCGAGAGGCGAGCTTCGCAACGACGTGCCGTCAAAATTTATGGACCGGCAGGACGAAATCGGGGACCTTGCATTATCCCTTCAGGATATGCTCGTCCACCTTCGTCAGGTTATTACCGAGGTGAATGCTGCGTCCCGCGAGGTTTCTTCCGGAAGCCAGCAACTCAGTTCCACCTCCCAGATCATGTCGCAGGGTGCAAGCGAGCAGGCCGCTTCTGTTGAGGAAATCTCTTCTTCAATGGAACAGATGACCTCGAACATCAAGCAGAATGCCGACAATGCCCAGACTACCGAGCGTATCGCCCTCAAATCCGCGCAGATTGCGGAGGAAGGTGGCAAAGCTGTCACGGAAACTGTCGAGGCGATGAAGCAGATTGCGTCCAAAATCAGCATAATCGAGGAAATTGCCCGTTCCACCAACATGCTTGCCCTCAATGCCTCGATCGAGGCGGCTCGGGCAGGAGAATATGGTAAGGGTTTTGCGGTAGTCGCTTCGGAGGTCGGTAAATTGGCCGAGCGCAGCCAGAAAGAGTCCGGCGAGATCAGTAAGCTTTCCATCCAGAGTGTGCTGATTGCCGAACAGGCGGGCGCAACCATTCTTGGTATGCTTCCCGAAATCAGACGCACTGCCGAACTCGTCCAGGAAATCAGCGCCGCAAGCAATGAACAGAATACGGGCGCCGAGCAGATCAACTCGGCAATCATGCAGCTGGACAAGGTAGTCCAACAGAACGCTTCATCCTCGGAAGAATCGGCCTCAATGGCCGAAGAACTGGCGAGTCAGGCCGAACATATGCAGGAGACAATCAGCTTTTTCAAACTGGAGGCATAGGAGTAAGGCCGTCCCGGGGAAGGAGAGAAAGAGCCGGATAATCGAAATGACCGCCGTCGTTTACAATGCCGCAGGCGAGTTTCGAGAGCCGATCATTCCCGCATATCGGTGCGTAGCAGTGGCGCGGTATAGCGATGGCAGGAATACCTCGCTCAATATCGCCTTTGACCGTCCTGTTTTGGCCTCTATCGTCACGGTACGGTTAGTATCCGGGTAATGAGGCTTTCCGAGCGCGAATCGTGACCAGCCTGGATTTCGAACTCGCCGCTTTCAAGCACTTGTTTTTCATCCTGTGTGATAAGTGAAAGAGAATCCACGTCCAGGGGAATCTGAACCGTTACGGTTTGACCAGCACCGATCAACACCTGACGGAAGGCCTTCAATTCGCGGATCGGCGTCACGACGGAGGCGATGCGATCGGCGGCATATACCTGTACCGTTTCGGTCCCTTCCCGGTCGCCGGTGTTGGTGACCGTTACGCTGACGGTGATCGTGTCTCCCGAGCGTGCAGTTTCGGAAGAAAGGTGCAGCGAATCATACCGGAAGGCGGTGTAGGAAAGGCCTTCGCCGAAGGCAAATAGGGGCGTGCCCTCACAATCGAAGTAGCGTCCTTCGTGCCAGCCGGGCATCTGGTTGTAGTAGACCGGGAGCTGTCCGGTCGTGCGAGGGAATGATATGGGAAGGCGACCCTGCGGATTTACGGTGCCAAAGAGTATTTCGGCTGCAGCTTGCCCGCCAAGCGTTCCCGAATTGAAGGTTTCGAGGATCGCATCAGAGGCTTCGGCGACCATTCCGAATTCGAGTGGCTTGCCGTTGACCAGGACGGAGACGAGCGGAATGTTCTTTTTATTGCAGATTTTTTTGAGGGCCAGTACCAGTTCGTTCTGGGCTCCCGAAAGAGCGAGGTTCGCGCGGTCATGCGCTTCGCCGGTCTGGATGAGGGTGTCCCCGACTGCAACAAAAACGATATCTGCTTTTGAGGCAAGGCGGCAGGCGGCTGGAATCGAGTGCTTTGCTGGGTCGAATATGTCGCAACCCTTGTCGAACAGTACTTTGATTCCCCGTTTTTTTGCTTCTGCCCGGATTCCATCGAGCATCGTTGTCACCCGGAAGGTTGGAATCGCATCGAGAGGAGGCGTTGGATGGGTAAAGAAAGTCCAGTCGCCGAATTGGGCGCGCACCGAGTCGGCGTTCGGTCCGATGACCGCTATGGTTTTAATCTTGCGCTGGGTATTTGAAGTGCATATCGGTAGTGACGGAATGCCCGATACTTTTTCATTTTTCAAAAGGACGATCGATTTTCTGGCAGCATCCAGATTGACTTCCTGATGTGCATCACAATTGAACACTGCTTCGGAGGCATGGGCCGAGGGATCCTCTTCGAGCGAAAGCGTCTTTATTTTTGCTTTGACATCGAAAAGACCGATACGGAATTTTACCGAAAGGATCCGGGTTACTGCTTCGTCGACGAGGGCTGGATCCACCTTGTTTCCGGCAAGGAGGGACATTGTGGCATCATAAAACTCGGGGGTGGTCATGATCATGTCGTTTCCTGCCTCGAGGGCGAGACGCGAAGCTTCCTCAAGGGTGTCCGCCATTTTCTGCCGCGAGCGGAGGTTCCCGACATTTGACCAGTCGGTGACTACAAAACCGTCGAAGGCAAGTTCTTCCTTCAAGATGGTGCGGAGAATTTTTGTGCTTGCCGAACAGGGAACGCCGTCGACCGGATTGTAGCCTGCCATGAAGGTGAGGCATCCTGCCTTGACTGCTTCGGCAAAAGGCGGCAGAAAAGTGGAACGGAGGTTCCTCATAGAAACGGGGGCGTCATAGGAATCCCGTCCGCCAGAACTCTCGCCGTAGGCAATATAGTGCTTCGCGCATGCGACGATACTGTCTTGAGCAGTCAGGTCCGAGCCTTGGTAGCCGCGGATGATACCCGCACCCATTTGGCCGGAAAGATACGGGTCCTCCCCAAACGTTTCGTTAATGCGTCCCCAGCGGAGATCCCTACCGAGGCAGAATACTGGCGAAAAAGTCCAGTGAAGCCCTTCGGCCGCGACTTCTCTGGCTGTCACCTGACCCATTTTTTCGGCAAGCAGGGGATCCCAGCTCGAAGCGAGCGCCAGCTGGGTCGGAAAAACGGTTGCCCCGTTGTGGATTGCGTGTCCGTGAATGGCATCGATGCCGAAAATGACCGGAATACCGAGCCTGTTTTCTGTGGCCAGCTTCTGGAGACGGCGTGCGTTGTTACCCAATACATGCAGGAAGGAACCTGCGCCCCTGCGTGACCACTCATCAGCCGTTTCGGGACTCACAATGCTGTAACTGATCTGCACCATCTGGGCAACTTTTTCCTCGATGGTCATCGCGTTCATTAAAAGGCGAACTCGTTCGGCAGTTGGCAGCGCGGCATCGAGCCAGGTTTTACCAGAGGTATTCATACTATTCTCCTATGCACGTCAATATGTTTCGATAAGAAACAATTATTGCAGATTTGCGGGAACAAAACAAGAGGGAAGGGCGTCAATCCAACTCGGTAAGAATTTCGGTTTCACCGGGCAAGGACTCGAGCATTTCAGCTTCATCCGGTTGGTCGTGGTTCAGTTGGTATTCGCGGATGGATGCTTCAAGGCTCGAGTAGACAAGCGGAAAGACAACTTCAAAAAAGTATGTTTTCTGAATGATCGTTTTTTTTCGTTTTTCGTAGAGATCGAGAATCTGTTCCCTGATCCGAGTCATATATTGGTCGTAGGCGAAAAAATCCTGTTCTTTTTCGTTTCCGGGCATTGTCTGCACAAGGTCCTGATACCGGTTCATATATTTGAGAAGCATGAAGAGATTCGGCTGTTTTTTGGTCTCGAGGGATTGGGCATACTTGGGTGCGACGAAGGCCAGCATTTCAGCGTTCCGGAACACAACCCCCTTATCGGCGAGCATGCGTTCGAGCTGAGAGATGACGTAGTGGTTGCCGCGGTAATACTGGATGAACTCTATAATCCGGCGGGCGCCCTGCAGGCCATGGTTCAGGAGTTCCTCGGCCTGGATGCAGATGGATTCGGGGAGGGCGGGATATACCTGCACGCTGTAGGTTTTATAGGTTGCACCCTTTTTTTCGTATACCACCACCTCGCGGTACTCGAACAGTTCCTTGTGCTGAATGTTTTTGTACACGCTGCCGAGTTTTTTTGCTTCCTCCTTGAACTGTTTGTAGTATTCGGAGGCAATACCGGTTTTTTCGAGCAAGGCAAAAAAATCCGCCGAGATTCGCAGGCCCCCGACCGGAGCCGTCGATTCCATGCGTTTGGCGTTGATGACCGGCAATCCGATGACGTCCCAGTGTTTCGAGCCGCCGGGCCCGAAGTTGCCGATCGTGACCTCGCCGACATTTGCGCCTATGCGGATGCGGATTTGGAAAAAGGCAAAAAGTGTGGATGAAATGTCGTTCTTGTTCCGCAGGGAGGTGATGATGGCGAACGCTGCCGTCAGAGCATGCCGCGCTTCGTCCGAGGCGGTGGTGTCGAGAAAGTGGTCGTCGGCCTGATTGAAAAGTACGCAGACTCGTTGCATCTCGATGCAGGTGTAGAAAAGTTCGCCCGCAATGAAGGTGAGCCGTTCTCCGGCCTTCTTGTCCCACAGCCGTCGGTCGATGATGTCGTCAAAGTGGAACATCATCGAATCGCCTTCAATCTTGTTGAGGTAGCCGCCATGGCGTTCGAGTACCATCTGGAAAGCGGTATACAGTCCGTTGAGGAGTATTTGGTTTTCTTTGGGACTGAGGAATTTGGATAAATAGGTGTAATCGGCGATATCTATAAAACCGACACCAACCTGGCCCTCCTGTGAATGGGGCGGGATATGCCCGATATCATAGATGGCGGCTACCAGATGCCGGGGAAGATAAAAATCTTCTATCGCTTTTCTGAGGTCAAACTCTGAATCAACGGTACTTTTTTCACTCGAAACCATACACTAACTGTAGCCGAGTACTGTTCGTCGTGCAATAGAAAACTTCTTGGTGAATCCGAAAAAAAGCGAAAAAATATCGGAGGTAAGCCGACGGGCAAGGGTGATGTCGTTTTATTAGTTTTCCTGGATAGACCAAAGACAGGTAACATGCGAAGGTAACGATATGGATGGAGACGGCGATACAACGATTGCGGTGATAGGCGCGGGCCCTGCAGGACTCTTTGTCTGCGACCGATTGCTGGAAAAAGGGTTTCGGGTTTCGCTTTTTGACCGGATGCCCGCTCCCGGCCTGAAACTGTTGGTCGCCGGAAATCATGGTGGGCTTAATATCACGAACAGTGCTTCTCCTGCCGATTTTTCCGCTCGGTATGGGGATAACCGGGATCGTTTTTCGCGGCTGCTCGAGCTTTTTTCACCCGCGGATCTGCGCACCTGGCTTGACGGTTTGGGCATCCCGACTGTTTCCGGTTCCGGGGGCAAAATATTTTCTGATGGTGTCGACACTCCCGAATTGCTCGATCGTTGGATGCAGCGACTCCGGGACTTTGCCGGTTTTACCTTTTTTCCTATGCATCGGTTTGTCGCCATCCGTAATGGACGATCGCCTGTTTTCATCACGGGGGAAGAAACTTGCGCCTCTGACGCCGCCGCCGTTGTGCTCGCCCTCGGCGGTGCCAGCTGGCCCCGTACTGGATCGGACGGCAATTGGACGGCACTGCTCCGCGAAAAGGGTGTACGCATCGCGGAATTCCGGAGTGCAAATTGCGGCTGGGAGTCAGCCTGGTCAAGTTTTCAGACCCCAAAATTCGCTCATGTTCCCCTCAAAAATATAACGCTTACCGTCTCGAACAACACCATCCGCGGCGAGCTACTGCTGACACCCTACGGCATGGAAGGTGGCCTCGTGTATACCCACGGAGCTGCCATACGGAGAGAAATCGACCGGGATGGATCGTGCACTGTTTTCCTTGATTTGCTTCCGGATTGGACTTCCGGAAAAATCTGCGAACGCCTCTCGGATGGGCCTGAAAAGGAATCCCTTTCCACTTTTTTCCGGAAAAAACTCGGTCTCGACGGGGTTGTTTTCACACTCCTTCGTGGCTGTGCAACCCCCGATACATTGCGGGATTCGGTTGCCGTTGCAGCACTGGTCAAACGCGTACCGGTTACGCTTCTTCGAAGCCGCCCCCTAGCCGAAGCTATCTCGAGCGCGGGGGGAGTCGGTTTTGACGGTTTGGATGAATCGCTCATGCTCGCTTCCCTGCCCGGCTGGTTTTGCGCGGGCGAAATGCTCGACTGGGAATCGCCAACCGGCGGTTTTCTACTGCAGGGTTGTTTTTCGACCGCCGACCGCGCAGCTGACGGCGCCGCCACCTGGGCAAGAGTGGTGCGCTCTGATCAGTTCGGAATGTGATTAATTTGACAGGCGTGCCGTAAGAGGCCATACTGTTGAGGATACCTGACTATCAAATAATAGGAGCCTTCCATGAAAAGATTTCCGGTTTTGCTGTGCGCTATATTTGCTTTTACAGTGGTACTGACCGCCTGTACCCCTCGGACCACGGAAACCGGCAAGCCGGCCAAAGCCGCCGAAGCCGGTCCCTGCACCCTCGTATACTCGGAAGGAATTGTCACCATGGACGGAAAAACGATAGAAGCAGGAACGGTCATCGTCGACGGATCCCTTCTTGAGACAGACTCTTCGGGTTTTGCCGAAATGGTATTCAACGATAAAAATATTATAAAAATGGGACCGGATAGCGCAATGCGTCTCGAAATGAAAACCCTGAAGCGGGTTGTACATGTCGAGTCGGGGACCTTCACAGCAGTATTGCGAAAGCTCGACAAGCTTGCAGGCGGATCCCTCGAAGTCCGCACACCGAATGCGGTTGCCGGCGTACGCGGTACGAGCTTTTTCGCCCGCTACACACCCGGCGACACGCAAACCTATTTTTGCACCTGCAACGGCACCCTTGAGATGGCACGGGCCGACGGTACGCTTCCGCTTACGAAAACGGCCAATTACCACGATAAAACGATTTATTCCGGCGATGCCGCTTCTACCGTTCTGTTACCGATACCCGCGGATTTCAACATGGGACATTCATCCCGGGATCTCGACGCGCTTGCCGCCCGCATAGGCGAAAAGATCGACTGGACGAAAGCCGAATAACCAACAAAAGTCACGGCCAACAGGCCCGGCCAACAGGCCCGGCCAACAGGCCCGGCCAACAGGCCCGGCCAACAGGCCCGGCCAACAGGCCCGGCCAATAGGCCCGGGTCAACAGTCCCCCAATTTCCTCAAACATCGTCCCCTTGAGAAAAGCTGTTCAAACCGGTATAATGTATTGAATTCAGGAGTTTTTATCATGGACAAGATGCGGAATATCGGAATTATGGCTCATATTGACGCCGGGAAGACCACTACTACCGAGCGTATTCTCTTTTATACCGGCAAAATACACCGCATCGGCGAGATTGATGATGGCGACTCGACTATGGACTGGATGGCACAGGAACAAGAACGCGGCATCACCATCCAGAGTGCAGCCATCACCACCTACTGGCGGGATCACCAGATCAACATCATTGATACTCCCGGCCATGTCGATTTCACCGCCGAGGTTGAACGCTCCTTGCGGGTGCTTGACGGCGCTGTTGCTGTTTTATGCGCAGTTGGCGGAGTGCAGCCCCAGACCGAAACCGTCTGGCGCCAAGCCGATCAGTACCGGGTTCCGCGCATCTGTTTCGTCAATAAGATGGACCGCGTCGGCGCCGATTATTTTGCAGCCCTTAAGGATGTGCACGAAAAGTTCGGTGCAACCTGCGTTTCACTTCAGATTCCGATAGGGCAGGGTTCCGAATTCGAAGGAGTCATCGACCTTGTCAACATGAAAGAGATCCGTTGGGATGCTTCTACCGAAGGCGAAAAGATGGACATTGTCCCGATAGGAGCAAGCCGGCTCGCCGAGGCAGAAGCATGGCGCGAAAAAATGCTCGATGCCGTTTCCTCAAAATCCGATGCGATTACCGAGCTCCTTCTCGATGGCGCAGAAGTGCCTATTGCCCTCATCATAAAAGAAATCAGACGCGCAGTCCTTGCTCGTGATTTTATCCCCTTCCTGTGCGGTGCTTCGAGGCGTAACCAGGGAATACAACCCCTCATCGACGCGATTATCGACTATCTCCCCGCTCCGGACGAAGTACCTCCTGCGATCGGTTTCCATACGAAAAAAGAAGAAGAGATCGATGTTCCCTGCAAGACTGAGGGAGTTCCTCTCGGTCTCGTGTTCAAAATCCAGTACGACCGCGAAGCGGGAGCCTTGTGCTACGTTCGCATGTATTCGGGTAAGATAAAAACCGGCGATCAAATATTCAACGTGGGTAAGAAAAAACGGGAGCGGGTTAATCGCATCCTGCGCATGCAATCCAACAAGTCTGATCCCATGGACGTAGTGGAGGCGGGTGATATAGCGGTTATCATCGGCTTGAAGCTCGCGCAGACCGGCGACACCATCGGTAGCGAGGGTATGCCCATCCTTCTCGAAAAAATGCATTTTCCCGAACCGGTTATTTCAGTATCGATCGAGCCGAAAAATATGTCTGAACGTGATAAAATGAAGGAAACCCTCGAGATCCTTTCACGCGAGGACCCGACCTTCACGAGCCGGGAAGACACCGAAACCGGCCAGCTCATCATCTCGGGTATGGGTGAGCTTCATCTCGACGTGCTCGTCACCCGTATGCTCAGTGACTTTAAAGTGCAAGCGCGAGTTGGAAATCCACAGGTTACCTACCGCGAATCAGTTACCGCAACGGCCGAGCATACCGAGCATTTCAGCAAGACCATCGGTGGCAAGGAAGCGACAGCAGGCGTGACTCTGCGGGTCGAGCAGCTTCCGCGTGGTTCGGGCAACCAATTCCATAGCATCGTCAAAAAATCGGGAGCGCCCGAAGAAATCATCGAATCGATCGGTCAGTCGATTATCAATACCTTTGCTTCGGGAATTCAGTACGGATACCCCTGCGTTGATATTGGCGTTACGCTCCTTGCTGTCGATTATAACGAACTTACCTCGACGGTATTTGCCTTCGAAGCTGCTTCCTCTCTGGGGTTCGACGAAGC
>JBBRWY010000054.1:0-22123 GCA_038248875.1 Treponematales bacterium | reverse complement strand
TGTATACGTTGACAAAAAATAGAAAAAAGGAACTTGTGTTTTTAATTATTCCGGTAATCTCGTTTCTTTTTTTTATAACCTTTACGATAAGCGGCTTGCATCCTCTGAAAATGGCGGAACCATTCGTTAATCGTTACTTCAGCACTATTTTACCACCGATTTTTTTGCTGCTTGCCTGGTACACTGATGAATTATTACTCAGGAAGAAATGGTATATAGCAATTACAAAAAATTATCTTCCGCTGTGTTCAACTGGATCTCTGATTTTTATGCTTCTTTTTTCTGCCCCCTTTCTTCCTGCACGTATCAAGAATTATATCCACTCACCATTTGACCACAAATTCCACCCATTTAATTTGAATCTTGTGTACCAAAAAGAAATCAACGACGCATGGAAAAATCACATTCCGATAGTGGCAATGGAAGGAAATGCAGGAACAAACGCCCTCTATACTGCATCCTGGTATTATCTTGATAAGGAAACCTATATCGGGGGCTTTCCACCCCGCCCGGCTTCACCCGGAGGGTTCGATGGAAATCGATACCGTACTTTGGACGGAAAACCTTTAGCCGGACAGAATAGGGTTCTCGCTGTAGTAAGAAATCCTTTTACCTGTAAGTATATTTCATCAGAAAGCCTTGTCAGACTTGAGTCAGAAAAATTACCGGAGTAATAAATGAATAAAAAAATAGCAGTACTGATTCCCTGCTTTAACGAAGAACAAACTGTTGCCAAGGTGATTTTCGACTTCAAGGCTATTCTGCCGGAGGCGGATATATATGTTTTCGACAATAATTCTTCAGACCGAACGGCTGCATGCGCGAAAGAAGCCGGGGCCATAGTAGTACATGAATATAAACAGGGAAAGGGTTATGTGGTACGGAGCATGTTTCGATCCATCGAGGCTGACTGCTTTGTCATGGTCGATGGGGATGATACCTATGATGCGGGGACGGCCCGTGAACTGATCCAACCAATTTTGGAAGGAAGAGCCGATATGGTGATTGGAGACCGTTTGTCGGGAGCTTACTTTACCGAGAACAAACGGCCTTTTCACAATACCGGTAACCGCCTGGTACGAAATCTTATCAACCTTATTTTTGGCAGTTCGGTTCGGGATATTATGACCGGATACCGGGCATTCAGCAGACGGTTTGTAAAAACCTTCCCGGTACTTTCCGGAGGGTTCGAGATCGAAACGGAAATGACGATTCATGCGCTCGACAAACGATTCCTGACCGTCCAAATTCCCGTTTTGTATCGTGACCGGCCAGAAGGAAGTGTTTCAAAACTGAATACGTTTCGAGACGGTTTCCGCGTCCTTAACACAATTGGATCGCTGTTTCGTGACTACAAACCGGCTTTGTTTTTTGGTCTTGTCGCCATCCTGTTTTTCTGTACCGGAACTATTTTATTCATTCCCGTTTTTTTGGAGTATCTTTCGACCAATCTGGTTCCCAAGTTCCCGACCCTCATTCTGGCCGTTTCGCTTTGGATCATGGCATTGCTTTCACTCATTTGCGGTATTATTCTGTCTTCGATAAAAAAATATTTCAGCCAGCTTTTCGAGCTCGAAATAATCCATTCAGAGTTTGAAAGCCGGCAATTACATGGAAAAGTCTGATACAACCCGGGGCATTGTTCTGATGCTTGTTTCTGCCCTTTCCGCAGGAATCGGACAACTTTTCTGGAAGCTCTCGTCTACAAATTCACTATATCTTCTTTCTGGTTTTATACTCTATGGTTTCGGTGCTCTGGTAATGATTCGGGCATACCGATTTGGACAACTCTCGGTTCTGCAACCGGTTCTCTCCATAAGTTATGTGCTTTCGGTTGTATTGGGTTCAGTTTTCCTTGGCGAACTGGTAACTATCGGGAAGCTGGTGGGAGTCACCCTTATTTGTATCGGTGTTTTTTGTTTAGCCCGGGGAGATAAGGCATGAACTTTGTCCCTACATTGTTTCTATTACTCGGCATGACCATATCAGGCGCTTTTGCCGGCTTTTGTCTCAAAAAAACAGCCGTCAATCCAGGTTTGAAAATGACAATTTCTTCGCCTTTTTTCTATGCTGGCGGTCTTTTATATGTAGCAGCTGCAATTGGAAATATCGTTCTTCTTCGCATATTGCCTTATTCGCTTGTATTGCCGTTAACGTCAATTACGTATATATGGACATTACTGATTGCCCGATTATTTCTTGGCGAAAAAATAACACTTCTAAAAATTGCCGGTGTTTTACTGATTCTTTTTGGAGCCGTGTTCATCACACTTGACCCCAAGTAACTTCCACGCACCAACAAGCGCCTTCGCGCTGTCGTCCCAGTTAAACATACCCGCTCGTACAAGCCCTCGACTAATGAGGGCTTTTTTAAATTCCGGCTCCTTTTCAATTTTTTCGATTGCATAGGCAAGTCCTTCCTCGTCATCAGGACGTTCAAGGAGAACCGCAGCATCCGCAACTACTTCGGGAATCGCAAAGATCGAACTCGTGATTACCGGGCAGCCCGAAGCCATTGCTTCGATATTCGGCATGCCGAAACCCTCGGCGAACGAAGGGAATAAAAAAACCCGGGCGTTATTGAGAAGTTTTACCGCGTTTTCGTCAGAAATGAAGCCCGGCGTCACGAGGCGGTCTTCGATGCCCGCATTTTTTGCGAAAGACCGTACTTCCTCTCCGTTCCAGCCCTTCCCCGCGCACACGAGTTGCCAATCGAATCCGGTTTTCGTAACGAAGCGGGCAAATCCGTTAAGTATCGTGATCGGATTTTTTCGCATAGAATACCGGCTGATATGGAGAGCAAAAGGTCGAGTAATACCGAATTCTTCCGGAAGAGATCTCTCTGTTGGAGCAAGTACCCGGTAGACCGGAGAAAGTCCGTTTGTCGTAATAAAAATCCGTTCCGCATGGACGCCGTAATGCTCGACGAAATAGCGCTTGCTCGTTTCGGAGACCGTGGCGATTCCATCCATAAGGCGCATGTACATAGGAAGAATCCGTGCTTCATGAAAACGCTGAAAGAATGTGTAACCTTGGGGATATAGTGCTTCCTCGACACCGTGTACCGTTGCAGTTTTTTTTGACCTGATGCACCATATGGGAGCAAAAATGGTAAGCGGTGAATAATGAAGCACATCGAATTTCTCCTTGCGGAGAAGTGCGCTTGCGGCAAAAGGATTCCGCGGGATTATAATCTCGCGTACGCGCTCATACACCGGATTATCGCTTTTTTTATAATGGATGAAGGTAAGCTCGAACGGAAGTTTTTCTGTTTCGACAAGATCAAGCACGTGGTGCATCAGTTCGTCGAGGTGGTGGCCGGAACCCGAATTCCAGTTGTCGAGGGGTTTGGTAAAAACGCCGACCCGTAGTATTTTCTCTGTACTCTTCATGTTCGACAGTATATAATAAGGACTATCTATGATCAATATTACCGTACTGACCCTCGTAGACCGTATCGCCTCGTTCTATTCACTTTCACCTTTTTTTAACAATACGGATCGTAATTTACGCTTCACGTACACTGACAATCCCGACTGGTGCCTCGAAAAAGACACGAACAGGGTACTTGTCATGATGCGGCAATTTATCAAGCCTGACCGGGTAGACCTCGAACTGCTCGCTAAACTGCGAAAAAAATATGACCGTATCGCTTTTTTTCATGATGATGCAGGCGGCGGCATTCCCCGGCTCGAGGTACTTCCCTTTGTGGACCTTTTTTATACCAAGGCACTTTTCCGCGACCGGAGTCTTTATGGAAACCAACTGTACGGGAAGGAACTGTATTCAAACTTTTTTCATGAAACATACGGTGTAACCGATCCGGACGCACGCCTACGACCGGTGGAAACGGATGAAGTACAGCTGGCGAAGCTCCATCTGTCCTGGAATATCGGCGTCGGTGAATATCCACGAAAAAAATGGAGACAGCGATTCGGCTATATTCTTGCCAAAAAGCTTGGGCCGTCAATCGCACATCTTTTTTACCGGCATGCACCCTTTCCCATCCATGCACTCGACAAAAACAGCGGCCGGTATCCGGTCCACGCGCGGGTTGGTCTTATTTCCCGTCCGTCCATTTCGTATCAAAGAAAGCTGATTCTAGACCATATTGCCGGGAATCCTCTTTTTCTTACCGGGGAAGTCTCGCAAAACCGCTTCAATCGGGAGACAGCACATTCAAAGATAGTATTGAGCCCGTTCGGCTGGGGCGAATTGTGTCTGCGCGATTTCGAAGCAATTCGCGCTGGTGCTCTGTTACTGAAGCCGGACATGTCGCACCTCGAGACTTGGCCCGATGTATTCAAGCCGGGACTCACCTACGTACCGTTCGCTTGGGATGCCAGCGATCTTGTGGAAAAAGCCCGCTGGTACCTTGATCACGAGGACGAACGGAAAACTATTGCACAAAACGCTCTCGACTCGTACCGGCAACAGCTGGAAGGCCTCCAGGAACGTTTTTCGCTCATCATGCAGGAGGTGTGTGGCAATGAACAATAATAACGGCGGACGCTTTACGCTGCGTGAAATTACTTCGTCGCTTTCGCCCGAAAAAAGAAAGGCAGACGGCACTGTTACCCGTTTTTTTCATCGGCCGCTATCTTTCCCTTTATCGGTTCTTTTTCTCAATACCGGTTTTTCGGCGAACGGTGTAACGTACCTTAGTATCCTTGCCTGTGCAGCCGCTTTTGTTTGCACCCTTTTCCCCTCGACGACAATGCACGCGACGGGGATAGCTCTCTATATGCTGTTTGGCACGCTCGATTGTGTGGATGGAAACATGGCCCGCGCTATTCGCGCTCGGCAACTTTCTGTCGGCGAGGTTCCCGCACCGGGAATGGGCGAATGGGTAGACGCGCTTGGGGGGTACTGCGCCTATACGGCTATTGTGCTTTCGCTTGGCCTTTCATCAGTCCTGGTGGCAGGGAATACGCTCCCCGGTACGGCAATTTCGGTTACGTCTGGTACCTCTCCGTGGGTATTAATAGCTTCGATTGCTTGTGCGGCAAATCTTTTAATGCGTCTGGTTTTTCAGTCCTGGCGAGTGGTATCGGGTGACTCGAGCCGCTCATCTGTCGGTAGCGAAAAACGCTTCAGCGAGGAAATCGGCATTACTGGCTGGTTCCAAATCCTCTATGCTATCGGTTTGTTCACCGGATATCTTCCCTGGCTGTTAATGGTATACACGATTATTTATTGCGGAGGTTGTGCGGTAACTATCGTAAAGCTCGTTATCAAGGTTGAACGAAGTTCACTGTAAATGATTTGGGGACCTGTATCCAGCGAGGGCCGGACAGCGTGCATCCGCTGAAAATTACGGTGCCCCGCACATCCCGGCCTATGTTATACACAGAAACTGCGAGAAGATTTTTTCGGGACACGCAATTTTCAAACCTGATTTCTACCGGTAGCTGATCCTTGGTCATTTTAGGTAAGTATATTAAAATGCCGGGACCGGAATTACCCTCAAAAATACAATTTCGTATGATACAACCAGCAAGACCATACAGATGCGAGTTAGGTTCGAAATCGATGCCCGCCATAGGGGGAGTCCCTTTTGTTCCTTGAACCGTGCAGGATTCCATCAAAAAATCCTGCACCGCGATGACGCTTACTCCCTGACGGTGATTTCCATTCAGGACAAGATTTCGAAGCGTTATTTTTTCGCATACAGCCTTGCCCCGATCTTGTCCGATATAGACCCCGTCACCGCCGGTATTTTGAATGACAAATCCCTCAAGGGTTATATACTTACTTGTCTTAAGCGAAATTCCATGTCGCCATTCGCCCTTCCGGTACGGTTTATTACTATAATCGTCTTTCCGCATTCCAAGGATGGTTCCATTTCCCGAGATACGTACATTTTCTGAATTGTGTATTGTTATTAGGCAATCGCCGGGATTCCTGAATCCGCCCTTTTTTGCTTCGATAATGCAACCTTTTTCGAATACGATGCTTTTATTAACAGCGGTAATGACCAAGGGGCCGGTTTGCCAGGGTGTTGCCCGGGCCGGAATCGTTATTTCTTCGAGGGGAGAATCAAGCAATGATTGTAAAAAGACTGTATCGTCCTTTTCGTCAGATAGATCAAAGTATCCCGGGGACCAGCAACCGGAAAGGGCTAAAAGAACCATTTGTATCAGAAAAAACTGTTTCCACATACTGTCAGTATACACCCATTTTATGCTATATTCACCGAATGAAACCGTCAAGCCTTCGTTCTTTCTGTATAATACTTCTGTGCCTACTGTCGTTTTTGCCTCTTGCAGCTGAGATCCGCGAAGGTGCAGACCAGGCGGCTCCCGTTATTGCCTCGTATTTGGCCAAGCTTCCTCTTCAGGTAGGACAGGTGTATACACTGAGCGATACTGAAACTTTCAACATCATTGATTTGGCTGCCAAAGCCCATATTAACGTATTTGAGCTCCTCGACTGCGCGTACCGGTATACGAAGCCCCAAGGCAAACGTATCGCCATGACCGGAGACTCGATGCGGAAACTACAGGAGACCTATGATCTTGGTCAAGAACGGGTACTTGCACTCCTTCCGGTCGACAAAATGTCTAAGCTTGAATCAGGCGCTTCCTTTTCAAATGATCAGACAGCTCTCGATGTTTTTCTAGCAGCCCCCCACCAGGCCTATATCGAGATTGGTACCGCGATATACGAGAAACATTTCGGCTTTGCGCGCATAGAACCGCTACTCTTTGCAGAACCGTACGGGATAACTGTCAAAAAGCTGATCTTTTCGGTACAACTCGAAAAACTCGAGCTGTATGCACCCGGCAAGGGAGCCATTTACGCAAAGGGTTTTTCGAAACCAAAAAAATGGAATCTCTGGGTCATAACGAAAAAATAATCATGAAAATAATTATCACGGCAAACACTAGCTGGTATGTTTGGAACTTCAGGCTTTCTTTAATGAAAGCCCTTGTTGCAAAAGGACACACACTGATAGTGGTTGCGCCCATTGATGACTACAGTTGCCGTTTCGGCCAAGAGGGAATCGGTTTTGTTCCCATTTTTATTCAGGCTAAAAGCGTAAATCCATTCGATGAAATAAGGACCATGTTTTCTTTTTTTCATATTTATCGTACAGAAAAACCCGATATAGTTTTCCAATATACGATCAAAAGCAACCTGTATGGCTCCATCGCCGCGCGTTTTTTACGAATTCAAGTAGTAAATAATGTCAGCGGACTGGGAGCTGCCTTCGAGAAGCAAAACGTGTTGGCTTTCATCGTAAAGGCGTTGTACCGGTATGCTTTCAAAAAAGTACAGACTGTTTTTTTCCAGAACCGTGATGACCGGAATCTTTTTGTCGAAATGCATCTGGTAAAGCCCGAAATTGCGGGGCTTCTTCCCGGCTCCGGGGTCGATATCGAGCGTTTTAAGCCCTCGGTCGAAAACGCTTCGGGGTTCACCTTTTTGTTTGTAGGGAGACTCCTTCGTGCTAAAGGTGTTGAAGATTTCATCCAGGCTGCCCGTTTTTTCCGCGAAGCCGAAAGCACGCCGGTTCGTTTTATCCTCCTTGGCAGCCATGATACAACAGATCCACATATGGCAGATACCGATCTGCTCAAAGTTGCCATTGCCGACGGAACGGTAATTCACCTCGAACCGGTGGAAGATGTGCGCATCTGGCTTCGGGAAGCGCATTGTGTGGTTCTCCCGTCCTGGTACCGGGAAGGTGTACCCCGCTCTCTGCTCGAAGCAGCTTCCTGCGGTAAACCACTTATTGCCTGCGATTCCATCGGCACCAGAGAACCGGTCACTGACAGTGTCAACGGATATCTGTGTGAACCTAAAAATCCCCGATCCCTAGCCGACAAAATGCTCAAATTGTTCAACCTTCCCCTCAGGGAACGACAGCGTATGGGAACGGCTTCACGTCAAATCGCCGAAACCCGTTTTAATGAACGAATTGTTATTGATTCATACCTTGAAATTGTAGAAAGATTTACGTTAAAATAAGAATTCTACAAGGAGTATCAATATGGTCAAAGGACTTATGGTCCTGTTTGCCTCTTTTTTAACCTCGGTTTTTTCAGTTTATTTAATACTCCGTCTTTCCAATAAATTTAATCTGTACGATTCTATCGACGAACGGAAAATACATACCGGCGATATTCCGCGGCTCGGGGGGATTGGTATTTTTACCGGTTTTCTGACTGGACTTCTTCTTTTCGCCCTTTTATTTGACCCGGGATTCCTCGGAAACAATTTATGGGCTCTTTTTATCGGCAGCGCGATCATTTTCAGCATGGGAGTCTGGGATGACTTCAAAGCTTGGCGGCCCCGGTACAAGCTGATCGCCCAATGCATTGCTGCAATCGTGGTCCTCATCGGCAATTTTACCTTTTCCCGCATAACGCTTGGTTCAATCGATTTTGCATGGAACATGGGAATATGGAAATACCCGCTTACCTTTATCTGGATAATAGGCGTTACAAACGCCTTCAATTTACTTGACGGTCTTGATGGCCTTGCCGGTTCGATTGCAACGCTTTGCACCATAATTTATGCCCTCTATTTTTTCCGGTATGGCAACACTTCTGCAGTTATTGTGTGTCTTCTCCTGGGACTTTCTGTGTCTGGTTTCCTTGTTTTCAATCTGCCCATTCCCCGGGCAAAAATATTCATGGGGGACGGCGGTAGCCAGTTTCTCGGGTTTGTACTATCTGTTTTGCCCTTGATGAACGCGAAGGATGGCAACGCGACTATAGCGCTTCCGTATGCTGCCGCCGTTTTAATGATTCCGATATACGACACTATAGCGGCTGTCTGGCGCCGTACCCGGGAAGGTCGTCGTTTCGACAGTCCGGACCGGTTTCACATTCACCACAAACTCATGCTTATGGGCTTTTCCGAGAAAGAAACACTCGTCATTATCGTTTCCTTCCAAATAATTGTGGGCATCTTCGTTTCCTGTGCAGTCTGGATTCGGGGGTTTTTTGCCCTCGTCCTTCTTTTTGCGGTGTACCTCATGGGAATCCTTTTTTTCAGCATTATCCATTATCGAAAAAAGGCAATTTTATCGAAATCAGAAATGAACCTGGAGAACAAATGAATCGTTCGAGATTAGTCGCCGTCATCGTTCTTTTTCTAGCCTTCGTATCCCTATCCGCCGAAGTTCCACAGAAATTCTGGATTTCGGGCGTTTCTTACGACATCAAGGGCAGTACCCGCGAATTCCCGCTGACCATTGCAGTGCCTATCGACACGAAGCGTATCTTTGCCGATCGAGACAGGTTTGACTACTATATTGCGGATCTCCGGGTACAGTTGCAAAACCAGCGGGTATTCGAGTCGTCGTCCATCGTCGCTGAATATGGAATCCCGGGTGCCGACGGAATTGTGCCGGTCAGCTTGACTGTCCACACTAAAGATACATGGAACATCATTGTTCTTCCCTATCCCAAATACGATTCAAACGACGGTTTCAATCTCAAACTGAAATTGAAAAACTATAATTTCTTTGGGTCGATGCAGCAACTGAATGGCGATATCAACTATGGAATCAACAATGATGGCAAGTCAATTCTCGAATCAAATCTTGATTTCGGTATTCCTTTTAAGGCATGGGGCTATTCTTTTAACTGGGACAACAGTACCACTATTGCATTCCCCGAAGGCGAGATTCCCGAATTCAATATAAATACAGGCCTCAATGTTGCTGTTCCGTTTGGTCCAACCGCGATAAACTTCGGGGTCAAGCAATATTTGTACATTAACGATCGGAACGATACGGAGCTTTTCTCCGAGGACCGGTATTACTTCAAAGATGTGTTCTCTACAAGCCTTCCGGTAATTCTCTACAAGTTTAATTATTTCGGCAACTTTTCTTGGACTCCTTCTGCTTCTGTCTCTGCCAACTGGGCTTTTGACGGTATTCAGCATGCAGACTTGCAGGGACCAGTCGTTTCCTGGGGGCAATCGCTCGGACTCGGCCGCGTGGACTGGCGAGGTAATTTCCGTTCGGGTCTGACAGCAAATCTTGGAAATTCCTACTCATATAATATCCATAATGGCGGTAATATCGGTATTTCGGTCGATAGCTCCCTTACCGGATATAGTTCATTTTTCAACCGTATCGGTCTGTATAGCAAGGTTGTCGGTTACTATAACTTCTATAATTCATATTCCGAAGGGGCAGGAGCAAGACTTCGCGGTATTCTCAACAACCGTATTTCCTCCGATACCGCCTTAACCCTTAACATCGACCTCCCCTTACGCATCCTGACTGTCGATTTTCTCGAGGTTACCGGCGTAAGCTGGACTCGGTATATCGGTTTCGAGATGCAGGCTTCTCCTTTCTTCGACATGGCGCTCACGCACGACACGATAACTGGACGATACTTTGATCTCGATGACGGCTGGTATTCGGGTGGAATGGAACTAATAGTATTTCCGGCGAAAATGCGGAGCATTTATGGTCGCATAAGCTTGGGATTCGATCTTGCCGAACTGTTAAAAAACGGCGGAAACTTGTCCGCTAGAGCAGAGCGGGATGGAAAGTCCATCCGGGAACTCCTTATCGGCATCGGCCTTCACTACTAAGTATTCAGACTTGTCTCTTCTGAAGGGTAATCAAAAAAAGCCCCCGCTGTGCTTTAGCGCAACGGGGGCTTTTTTATGTTTATTTGCTCTTTTCGTTACTAGATCAGGTTTTGTAGGTAATTCCCGTATGTTCGGAAATTATTTCGAAGAAGCGTTCGGGAACGAAGGGCTTGTTCATAAAGTCGTTAACGCCGGCTTCCAGTGCCTGTTCTTTGATGCTATCGACAATGCTGGCGGTAAGGGCAACAACGGGTATTGATGAGTCGATTGCCTTTATTTCGCGCGTTGCTTCGAAGCCGTCTTTCTCGGGCATGATAAGATCCATGAACACGATATCGGGTTTGAAGCTCTTGAACTTTTCAACAGCTTCGTTTCCATCGGCGGCGATGTTTACGTCAAAACCGGCGGGTGCAAGGAAAATCTCGAGCATGGCGAGATTTATGTCAACGTCGTCAACGAGCAAAACTTTGCAGGGTCGGGAAATACCTTTAATAGTGGTGTAGTCCGTAACGGTCTGAAAGTTTTTCATGACTGCAGCAATTGGCTTTGCTTCGAAGGTAAAGCGAAACAAGCTGCCCTTGCCAATGTCGGTGCGCACAAGAGTTACATCCCCGCCAAGCATGCGGGCGAATATGCGCGCGACAGCAAGACCAATACCCGAGCCGGTCATGTGCTCGCGGGAGCTTCCGGTCTGCTCAAATATCTCGAACACATTCGATCCGTCAGACGGATCGATGCCGATACCGGTATCCTCGATGTCGATTGTGATCAGTTTGTGACAGGATACGGTTATCGAGACGCCGCCCTTACGGGTGAACTTGAGGGCATTCCCTATAATGTTCGATATCACCTGCGTCACTTTCTGGGAATCAGTCAGCTGGGTGTCACAGATATCTGACTTAAACTCCACTGACAGGGAAAGATATTTCGCATCAAATTGATCGATAAAGGATTCGGTTACTTCCTGCACGAGTTTTCGGATATTGACAGGAGCGAGGATTACCTGGGTCTGCCCGGCTTCGTACTTAGAAAGCTCTAGGACATCGTTGAGGAGATGCAGCAGGTTGTTTTCGTTGGCGATGATGGTCGCGACATATTCACGCGCAACCGGCGAGAGGTTATCGAGCCCCTGCAGTAACTGGGCGTAGCCAAGCACTGTATTTAGAGGTGTTCGCAGTTCATGTCCCATTCGCACGATAAACCCACTGCGCTCGTGAGCCGTCTGTGCAGTTTCCCTCGTTTCGAGAACTTCTGACGTGATGTCGGTGCCGGTGATGAAATGGCATTTACCCGATCCATCAAGACTGGCACGGCTTATGTCGAATTTGATCCACAGCGGTTTTTCTGCATTATGGTAAACCGGCTGCACGCACTGTTCTGGTATTGCGGGACTCCCGGCTGCAGGAACGAAATTAAGGAAGAAGGCCTTGAGCTCGGCGCTGCCCTGTACTGTTTCGGAAGCGATGAGTCCTTTGAGGGATTCACGGCTCTTGCCGCACATGAGGCGTGCGAGACGGGAACTGACGGAAACAATTTTGCCGTCGGCATCGAGCACACAAATGAAAGCCGTAGTTGCATCAAGAATAGAATCAGACAAAAGGGAATCGGACATTTTTAACCACCATATACTCTATGATAACACCCGCATTTTCTGTTGTCAATTGAATGGATTGCCGGAAGGATTTAAAATGAAAAAGCCCCAATAGAGCGGATGAAGGGAGTCGAACCCTCGTCTCCAGCTTGGAAGGCTGGGGTAATAGCCGTTATACGACATCCGCTCTATTGGGGCTTCAGTGCCCATTTGCTTGGTGCATGCTATTTATAACAAAAAAGCCGGTTTCGTGTCAATACGCAGCGGATGTAAAAAATCAGGATATCCGGTATACACCGTCCCGCTCTGCAACGAGTCCTTCCCCCACAAGGGCTTCCAGGGCTGTCTGTATGCGCTCGCCCTCCATGTCTTCGTATTTTGCTATTGCCTCTACTGTAGCCTCTCTGAGCATGCTCAGGGATCGGACTGCAGCCCCGCGTGCTTGACGAAGAGATCCTTCGAATGGCGTTTGTTTTGAATAGTGACTGCTTTGGCGGTTCGGGTTACGAACCGTTTTCTTGAGCGCTGCACCGTAATCCATCAAGGCATAATACCATTCCCGGGGATTGTCGGCAGGAAGGGTCGCTGCGATACATTCGAGAAGTTCCGCATCACTTACCACTTCCCGTTCCGGGAAAAAGAAGAAGATAAACACCGAGCGGATGTTGGTTTCAATAAACACATTCGGCAGACCGAAAGCGAAGGTCGAAATAGCCCGGGCGGTATAAGGTCCAATGCCGGGAAGGGCGTCGAGTTCATCGGGATCGGAAGGAAAAACGCCGTTCATCGACTCGCAGATAATGCGACACGTTTCCTGCAAAAAACGTGCGCGCCGGTTATAGCCAAGTCCGATCCACGCTTCAAGCACAACCGAAAAGGGCGCTGCGGCGAGTGTTTGTGCATCAGGAAAAAGTGAAAGCCATGCAAGGTATTTGGGTACAACCCGTTCGGTCTGGGTCTGCTGGAGCATGATTTCGGAAACAAGAATTTCATAGGGATCCCGAGTTTTCTTCCAGGGAAATGTGCGGGGGTTTTCCCGATACCTGTTAAGGATTGCCGCCCGAAATTCCTCTATTTGTCTCAGGGAATGGTTAGGCCCCAAGAACAAGCCCTTTGGCTTCGAGTTTTTCGAGAATCAGGCGCACTATGTCTTCAGGCGTGTTTGTTTCGGTATCGACTACGAGATCCGCAAAGGCAACGTCGGTGTTGTTAATATTGTAGAGTTCCTGATAGCGCCTCGTATCCTCGCTGTCTCGCATCGCGGTAAAGCTGCGGTTTTCTTCGAAAGTACCGCCTTCGCGGCTCATGATGCGCCGGGTTCGCACTTCTTCGGTGGCAGTCAGGTATATCTTGAGGTCAGCCTCGGGAAGCATCCAGATGGCAAGGCGGGAACCAAGCACGCACGAGGATCGGCGTGCCAATTCTACTTGCCTCGTGTCGACCATCCGGTCCCAGGAAAAGTCGGTTTTTGCCTTTTCAATTATTTCTGTCAGAGGTATATGCATTTCCTGCGCGAGGGACCTGAAAGTAAAGTTGATAAATGAAATATCGAGAGTTTCTGCCAAGAGTCGGGACACCGTAGTGTTGCCGCATCCGGAGCGACCGGAGATGGCAACGCGGACCTGCTGGTCTTCGGGTATATAATAGCGTGTTGTCATGAAGGTACTCCGTTCATTCGATATTCCGCATCTGTTCGCGGATGTTTTCAAGGGCGTCCTTGGCTTCGATTACAGCCTGCCCTACTTCAAGAATCTGGTTTTTCGAGCCAATGGTATTTACCTCTCGGTTAATTTCCTGGCATATAAAATCTATTTTGCGACCCGGTGCGGGGTTTTCCGCGAGTTCCTTCTTGAGGCTGGCAAGATGGGCGCGCAGACGCACGATCTCCTCATTGATGGTGTATTTGACCAGCAGGGCTGCCGTCTCCTGCATGACCCGCTGTTCGTCGACGAGCGAACCAAGGAGTTCAGTAAAGCGGCTACGGATGTTATCCCGAAAAATGCGCTCCATTTCGGGTATCCAGACAGATATCGTATCGGCCGATTTTTCTATACGGTCTATCATGACTTCAATATCTACTTTAAGTGCCTTCCCCTCTGCTTCGCGACAGCGGTTGAATTCGGCGAAAACGAGTGCGAGCGTCGGCTCAATTCGCTTCCAGTATTCTTCCATATCAAGCACGCGCTCGGACTTGAGCACCCCTTCCTGTGCAATGATAAGCGAAAGAGGGACCGTAGTCGCCTCACTGGAAGCCGTACCGAGTATGGCGCTTGTACCGAGGACACCGTTCATGGCTGCAGCAATTTCCTGTATAGCTACCATGTAAGCGCGCGCTGCTCCGGGATCAGAAGTGACCTGGAGATTGGCGTTGCGTTCCTTCACCCGAATTGTCAGTTCGACCTTTCCGCGCTGCACCCGGGATGTGGCATATTCGCGGACACGGTTTTCAAGCCGGCCGAGCCAGTAGGGTTGATTGATCGAGAGATCGAGAAAACGAGAGTTGTAGCTTTTTATTTCGATCGAAACGGTCATGTCGTCTTCGGTTGTTTCCTGGAAGGCATAACCTGTCATACTTTTCATTTTGATCTCCGATCTTCGAGCACTGCCTTTCCAAGCCGCCAGTTATCGCCTGCGCCCATCGTGAGGAAGAGGTCCCCGCTCTTGAGGTTTTTTTCGAGGAATGGTCGGGCTTCCATTACTTCTTCGAAATAGTGCACGTTCCGGTGTTTCTGCTTGGTCGCGTCGAAGAGTGTTTTACCAGTTACCATACCGTCGTACTCTTCGCGGGCAGAAGCATAAATTTTGTGGAGAATAACTTCATCGGCAGCAGCAAAGGAAGAAGCAAACTCGCCAAGAAGGGCATGCGTACGGGAATAGGTGTGGGACATGAAGTCTACGACGAGCCGTCGTCCGGGGTAGAATGCTTTTATGCCTGCAAGGGTCGTTGCGATAGCGGTTGGATGGTGTCCGTAGTCGTCCATAACGAGTACGCCTTTTTCCTCGCCGATGATTTCGCTCCGCCGCCTGGAGCCTGTGAAGGATTCGAGAGCTTCCCGCACCTTTCCGATATGGGTGAAGGTGACCGTTTCCCCCTCGTTTTTCACGAGGCTGAGGGCGAGAGCTACTGCTCCGGCAGCATTCCGGGCATTGTGAATTCCGGGGATTCGCAACTTGAATTCACCCGAAAAACCTTTCAAGGTAAATACCAGTCTTTCATTTTTGATTCCCTTGACGGTCAGCCGGTAGTCGCCGATGGCCTTCTCGCCATACCCGGTAAAAACGAGGTCGGGTCGGCTCGAAAAGATCATTTTAGCTGCCTCGCACGCGCCAGGATCATCGACACAGTAGATGATCTCTCCAAATTGGGGCAGCAGATCAATGTACTGCATGAAGGCCGACAGAATTGACTCGTAGGTCGGGAAACAGTCCTGATGGTCGCTTTCGATGCTGGTAAGGAGAATTTTTCGCGGATGGAAAGCCATGAAGTGGCGCTGGTACTCGCAGGTTTCGGCTACGAAGTATTTCGAGCCGTTTATCATGGTGCAGTGGTTTTCGAAGCTCGAAATTACGCTGCCGGCAAGCACCGAGGCATCGAGACCGAGGGTCTTTATGATGGTACCCGCAAGTCCGGTGGTGGTTGTCTTGCCATGGACACCGGCAATTCCGCACGAAAAACTGTGTGCGGAAAATTCACCGAGCGCTTCGGAATACAGCATACACGGAATGTTCCGGGATGCGGTTTCGGCAAGTTCGGGATTGGTTTCGGCTTTATAAGCGGAAGAATTGATAATAAGCTGGCAGGCAGAAGGAACGTTTGTCGCCTGAAACGGTGAAAGGGGCGTAATACCGAGGGCCAGCAGGATTGCATCGGTATAAAAAACCTCGGCAACGTCGCTACCTGAAACGATAGCTCCGCGCGCGACGAGCAGTTCCGCGAGGGCGGCCATTCCGGTGCCTTTGATGCCTACCATATGGATACGGAAACCCTCGAGATTTTCGGGTAATCTGAAGTGCGTCATATTCCTATAATATACAAAGAGGTACTTTACCGCAAGGTATTTTTATTGCATACTCGTTGAATGGTCGAAAAGCGGCAAACTGAACTATTTTGCAATTGGCTCGAAAATTATCTGGATTACGAGCGCATACAGAAAAAGGGAGATTTCTCCCTCCAAACAATGCAGTTTCTGGTAGAACGCTTCAAACACCCCGAAAAAACTTTCAAGTCGGTCCATGTCGCCGGTTCCAAGGGAAAAGGCTCCGTTACGACCATGATAGCCCACATTCTTGAGGCTTCCGGCAAGCTTTCGGGCCTGTACACCTCCCCCCATCTTCTCGACTTCACCGAACGCATCGGTACGCCTGCAGGGGTTTTTTCCGATGAAACATACGGAAAAGCGTGCGACATAGTCGTCCCTCTCGTTGACTCGATTATACCCGGTTCAATTCCCGGTGGCATGGACCCCAGTTGGTTTGAGCTGGTCACGCTTTTCGCTTTCGTCACCTTCCGTGAGGCGGGACTGCCGTGGGCCGTGATAGAGACCGGACTCGGCGGTAGGCTCGACGCGACGAACGTGATCGTGCCCGAAGCTTGCGTTCTTATGCCCATCGAACTCGAGCATACCGAATATCTCGGAGACACAATCGAAAAAATCGCAGCCGAGAAAGCAGGAATCATCAAGGAAGGTATTCCTGTATTTGTTGCCGAACAGCGGACAGCCGTACGGAATGTGTTCGAGCGTACGGCACACTCACGTCATGCTCCTATTTTCAGCATGGAGGACGCGATTGCAGATATACGCGCTCTTCCATCGGCTGACGGCCTCGACATCGGGATAACATTCAATGCACTTGAAGGCGGCGCCAGGTTTGCTCGATCGATTCACGCCCGGCTCGCTCTTCTTGGTGGTATACAAGCAAAAAACGCGGCAATTGCTGCTTACACCGTTAAGTACCTTTTTCCGGACCTGAGCGAGGACATCATCGAGCGGGGCCTCGAGCGTGCCTGGCTTCCCGGCCGTTTCGAGCTTGTTTCCCGCGTTCCTCCTATCGTTCTTGATGGAGCTCACACTGTGCGAAGCATCACACTTACCCTCGACACGTTCCAAAGCCTCTTTCCCGGGGATGCACATCTGGTATTCGCTTGTGCAGCAGACAAGGATGTCGATTCGATCGCGTCTCTTTTTTCGGATAGTTTTTCGCAAATTACCGTGACCCGTCCCGGCGAGAGGAAGCACAGCGACATAGGTCACGCCGAAGAAGCGTTCAAACGCATTTTTTCGTCACGTACAAATACCGCGCTTTCGATTAACGCGGATTTCGAAACAGCGATTAAAAAAGCGGTGCTCGACGCGGAAAAAGAAAACAAACCGCTTCTGATTACCGGTTCTTTCTATTTGGTAGCGGAAGCGAAAAAACTGCTGTCCGCCCTGAAGCGGGATCGGGGAAGCTGATTCCCGGGGCGTAGAGCTGCAGCGGAATATCTTTCTTCTGATTACAATCCCCCTCGACAGCGGTGCCATACAGGAGATCGCCTTCGATAGGGAAGCCGAGCCAGGCGAGATGGGCACGAACCTGGTGGCGGTAGCCCTTGGTAAGGCTGCAGACAATTTCCGCAAGACGCGTTTCCGCGTTTATTTTTGCTTTTTCAATAATCGTTTCATACTCTGTTTTGGCCTCTTCGTAACCGCGCATATGCGAAAAAATCGGGCGTACTTCCCTGCCTTTCGGTCCAAAGGATCGAAACCTGCTTTGTATCGATAGGGGTAGTGTTTCCGATCCCGGGAGCATAATTCCCGCCCGGGGCGTACAGAAGGCAACATACGTTTTGCGGATGAGCCCCGCCTGCTGCGACGTGTACAGGGCGTCATAGGCCCCCTGGGTGCGCGCAACGAGAACAAGGCCTTCCGTACCTGTATCGAGGCGATGTAGAAGTCCGTGCTCTATGGGCTTCTTTCCACTGACTGACCTGGTTTCTGGCTGACGTTCAAGATACCATTCAAGCAAAGTCCCCTTTTCACCTTCGGTAAGCGGAGCTGTAGGCATGCCGTGCGGTTTTACGAGCAAGGCCCATTCCACAGTTTGATGCAGAATTGACGGTTCGGTCATGAAGGAAAGGTTTCCTTCAACGTTGTAAGAATTTTTTTGAAACGGAGCGGAACCGGAGCTTCGAAGTTCATTGGTGTTTCGCTTCCGGGAAGACAGATTCGAAGCGTCCGCGCATGGAGCATAAGGGTAGCGTCGGGAAAAAGCTCGTCTTTTTTCCCGTACACGGGATCGCCTAAAATCGGACAGCCGAGGTATCTACTGTGAACCCGGAGCTGGTGGGTGCGACCGGTATGCAGATTAAACAGAACGAGCGAATACGGTCCGTAGACACGGACGACTTTGTATTCAGTGTGCGCCAAACGGCCCTTTTCCGGATCTGCAGACCAGGTAAATCGTTTCCGGTTTTTGGGATCGCGGAGAATCTGGGTGCGTATATCACCCCGAAGTTCCCGGGGTACACCGCAGAGAATGGCTGCATATACTTTGCCGACACTCCGGGAGCGGAACCGTTCCTGCAAGAAGGTTTCGGTTTCGAGATTGCGTGCAGTAATAATGACCCCCGAAGTATCCTTGTCGAGGCGATGTACGATACCGGGTCTGAGATTACCACCGCTTGTCTCTTGTTTCCAGTGCCACAAGAGGGCATGTACCAGGGTTCCTGTCCAGTTTCCGGCTGCAGGATGGGTCACCATGCCCTGAGCCTTATCAAGCACGGTGACATTTTCGTCCTCATACAGAATTGAAAGGGGGATATCTTCGGCTTCGAGCCCTTCGGGGATCGGGTCCTCCCAGCGAATACACAGGCGATCGTCCGGACGCACCCGGCGCGACATTTTTGCAGGCTGTCCATTTACAAAGATTTCGAGAGCTCCGTTCTTGAGTCGGGATCGGCTTATTGCGTCCGGCCGCAAGGCGCAGTATTTGTCGAGCCGCATACCGCCATCGGCTGTTCCGTCTACCTCGAGATTCAGTTCGGTCATTCCTTTCCCCCGGAAACTGCACCCGAAGCGCTGCTATCGAGCGGAACAATACGGATAGGTTCGATCCGGAGTTGATTTGCTTTTGCGGCCTTGCCCGCGCGGATGCTACGTGTGACATAACGGTAGCCGTAATCGAAAAGAGCCACACCGACAGAAATTCCTGCAGAAGTCAAAAAGATATTTTTCTGTTCCCGTTCGGTAAGGGGTACTGCCACTGCACTTTTTTTGAATGGCCAGGGAAGATAGCCTTCATCTCCCTTGTTGTCGGCATATCGGTATAAGTCATAATAAATCGAGGCCATAAAAGTGACGAACGGCAACGCGCCAAACGAGAGAATCTCTGCACGCCGGAGGTCAGTCTGCCAGGGGGCAAATTCGGCTGGTCCGTACGGCACGGGTGTCGTCGTATCCACGGCAAAAAGGCTTGTAGCTATAAGAAAAAATAACAGTACAGCAACAGGAATTTTCATGTGCGATCCCCGAAAATGGCGGTTCCAACCCGTACGAGGGTGGATCCTTCCTCTATCGCGATGTCGAAATCCGCAGACATTCCCATCGACAGTTCGGAAAAATTAAGAACTGGATAACGGCGTACACATTCCTCCTGCAGCTCCCGAAGCGATTTAAACGCTTTGCGAACGGGGTTGCGGTCGGCAGTAAAGGGAGCAATGGTCATGAGTCCCGCACAGCGTACGGAGGAAAGACCATCGAGAAGGTCAAGAGAGCGGTAGAGGTCATCTGCAGAAGTATAGCCTGACTTCGTATCCTCTCCGGTATGGTATTCGAACAGTACTTCTATAATGCGACCGGCAGTTGTGGCCTGTCGGCTGATTTCAACAAGCACTTCGCTCCGGTCAATCGACTGGATACAGGAAGCAAGACGCACGATCTGCTTTACCTTGTTTCGCTGAAGAGAGCCGATTAGGTGGAGTTTTACTTCGGACGAAGCTTCGAGAATGGAGGGGAATTTTTCGGCAGCTTCCTGCACACGATTTTCGCCGAAGAGAAGCTGGCCCGCCGCTATTGCTTCGAGCACTGCTTCTGCAGGATGAAATTTGCTGACAGCCATCAGCCGTACAGAACCGCTCTCTCGATGTGACCGGCGTTCAGCTTCGGCGATGGCGTCCTGTATCCGAAGAAGGTTAGACGCGACACTCATGCAGGCGCCACCATATCAGAAAGTTTAAGAAAATCGGCAAGCGCTAGTTCTTCTGCCCGGATACCGGGATCTATTCCCGCATCAGAGAGCATCTTCCGCGAAACAGCGTCTGCGTCAGCTCCTTCGGCAAGATAGCCCGAAGCGTTGAGCCAGGCTAGAAAATTATTGCGGACAGTTTTTCGTCTCGAGGAAAAAAGCCCCCGCAGAAGGGACATGAAAATTGCGGGTGAACGGCACTGGGGCCAATTATCTTTCTTCGTCATTCTGACCGCACGAGAGGTGACGTTCGGCTTTGGCCAAAAACAACCGCCTGCAAGATCCATAATAGTAGTCACATTGTACGCCCACTGGCAGAACACAGAAAAAGACGAATAGTCTTCAGTTCCCGGTTTTGCGGCCATGCGCTGCGCCACTTCTTTCTGGACAGTTATGACGACGGACTCGAAGCGGATTCCCTCTGCAATCATGTCGCCGATGATGGCGGCAGCTATGTTGTATGGAAGGTTTCCGAAAAGTCGCGAAGGGATACCATATTTTTCGATAGCCGGTTTCCAGTTTTTAAGGACATCTCCTTCTATGAGTGTAAAGTCCTTATCGCTGAAAATGTCGCGGAGCACTCCGCAAAAACCGCGATCTATTTCGAAAGCGACGAGGCTCGCCTTACGCGAAAGTATTTCGTCGGTCATGGCGCCAAGGCCGGGGCCGACTTCCCATACGGTGGTTCCTTCGCATATATCAAGGGCATCGACGAGCCGTTCGCGAATCGAGCGGTTGACCAGAAAATTCTGTCCGAATTTTTTTTGCATGGCCATGTCGTATTCGTCGAGGAAGGCCTTAAGGGCAAGGGGTGAATCATAGTCGGGCAAAACAGGCATCGGGAGACCTCCGTTTCCGGCACATTGCAGACGCGTATAAAATCAGAAAACCCGCTGCAAGGGACAGTATACCGGCCGTTATTGTTTGGGGCAAGTCCTCGAGTTTAATGGCGGGTATCGATGCGAACAGGCGAACAGGCAGCTCGATGGCACGGTACAGAATATCGAGAACTATGCCACAAACATGTGCGAGAGGTGGAAAAATAACGGCGATGCAGACAAGAGCGAGCCCCGAGACGAGGAACACCGAAGCGAGGGGACTGACGATGCACGATGCAATAATTCCCGCCGGAGTGAGAACACCGATTGCGAAGGCAACCACAGGCGTCGTCATAATCTGTGCCCCGACCGAGGCACACAGGGGCGAGAGCACCGACTTGGGTACAAAGCCTTCCCCGAGGGAGCTCAAAGATTCACCGAAAGAAAGAATTCCCCACAGGGCACCATAGGAAAGCATAAAGGCAAGACCGAGGGCATCAGAAGGATTCGCGAGTAGTTGGAAAAGCGCGGTAAGGGCGAGCACAGGAAGCAGGCTACCCGAAAAACCGAGAGTGCGGGTGGCAGCAAGAATGAGGGCCATCAGAAGGGCACGGTTAAGGGAGGGCGAAGCACCGGCAAACCAGACAAAAAAAAGAATTGCCGCAAGTGAAAGGCGTATCGAAAAGCGTTTGCCGCCGATACGTTTTCCGGCTTTTATGGTCACCATTGCCAGAAGGGACAGATGCATGCCCGAAAGCGCGAGTATATGAGAGAGCCCTGCAGAGCGGAAATTTGTGGCTAAAGTGGGGGATAAATAGTCACGATTGGCTGATAACAATGCAAGTAAAAAGCCTCCTGCATCCTTCCAGTCGTAGAGAACGCGCATGAGGGTGAGGCGCAGAGCAGCCCGTACACGGGCAGCCCGTACACG
>JBBRWY010000053.1:0-22214 GCA_038248875.1 Treponematales bacterium | reverse complement strand
GAATTTTGGTTGTAAAACCACCAATTTGTACATACCCTTCAATTGCACCAGCCACAAAAGTTGGTCGTGGAAATTTGGCATCTACCCATGCACCTGCTTTGATATTGGCCAAAGTCCAGGTGTTGTTATTTGTAGAAATGGGAAAGCGCAGCCTCTTTGCACATAACCAGTCGATACAGACTGCAGGCCATAACCTTTCCAATTCCTCGACCGAAGGGTATTCCCGCCAGCGGGTAGAACTCAAGGCTACTGATCCCCTATACCGCCCCGATCTTTCACGCGCTGAAACGCCTGGTCAGATTGGACAGGGCGTTTCGGTTGAATCGATTCAGAGAGTTAGGGACCAGCTCCTCGATCAGCGTATCGTCGCTCAGACAAACGGCACCGGCTACTGGCAGACCCGTGATAATTACGTGCTCATGATGGAACAGATATACAATGAACCCGCGGATACCTCTGTTCGCTCCCGTATGGACCAATTTTGGGATTCCTGGGAAGAACTGTCGGTTTATCCCGAATCGAGAAGCGCCCGGCAGGCGGTGCTTTCCCGAGGCGAAACTCTTGTCGATTCAATTCACCAGCAATATCGCGGTCTTCAGGGCATTCGCGACATCATCAACGGTGATATCGAGGCCGTCACGAGTCAGGTTAATGATATCTCCAGGCAGATAGCAGCCCTCAACGAGCAGATCGTCAAAGTGAAGGCGATGGGTGACAGCCCGAACGACCTCATGGACAGCCGGGATCTACTTACCGAAAAACTTTCAGGCATGATCAACATTACTATCGATCAGCGAGATCCCGACGAATATGTTATTCACACTGACGGCCTCGAGCTGGTGCAAGGAAAGAGCTTTCGCACATTCGAGCTCCGGACGGGAATCGAAAACGACGGATATGCCGAAGTGGTGTGGGCAGACTCGGGCAATACCGCGCATTTTACCGGTGGCAAGCTTGGCTCCCTCATCGAACTACGCGATGGCGACGTACGAACCGAAATACAGAAACTTGATTCAATGACCATGAATTTTGTAGATCTCGTCAACGATGTTCACCGTGACGGTACCGGTGCCAACGGTCGAACCGGGGTGGATTTTTTTACCGAACAGGCTTTTATCAACAACGTGGCCGGAAACTATGACCGGAACGGTGACGGCGAATACGATTCCTCGTACATTTTCCGTGTGACTGGCGCAAATTCACTGGTTGCACGCGAGCAAATTGGTCTCGAAGGCAGATTAACTCTTTCCTCGGGTAATGGAACCGTGCAGGTGCCCTATCATCCGACCGACATGGTTGCAGATGTGGTGGCAAGGATCAACAATGCCGGTTCCGAGGTGGTTGCGAGTCTTGACCGCGACGGACGGCTCGTCATGAAGGGCACTACCGCTGAAAATAAAGCAAATCCTGATTTCGTCATTCGGCATATGGAAGATTCCGGATATTTTCTTGCCGGTTACGCTGGCATTCTTGCGGGATCAGGTACGGAAAACGCGTATGACTGGGAACGTGCCGACGCGGTAACCTCATTTACTGGCGGTAACCTGCAGTATGCGGTCGCCCCTATTGCACATCCTGCAGGTTGGATGGAAATAAACAAAGTCATATCCTCCGATGTGCAGACCATAGCTGCCGGCTTTGCTGACCGTGACGGTAGCGTCAATCCCGGCGACAACCGGGCTGCCATAGCAATTGCCAGTATCCGCAATCAGGCCGTCATGGTCGGTAATACGCGCACCTTCGATGACTTTTTTGCCGACGCGGTCACCGGGATCGGACTCAAAGGCGAACAGGCCGGCCGTTCACTCGAGACCCAGCTTGCCATAATGAAAGAATTGAAAGACATGCGGGATTCCATTTCTGGCGTCAACATAGACGAGGAACTCGCCGATATCATTAAATTCCAGCACGGGTATAACGCCGCGGCAAAATTTATTTCGACCGTGAACGACATGCTCGATACGGTGATCAACCGTATGGGCGTATAAGGGGCCTTTGAATGAAACGAATAAGCTCGAACTTGCAACATAGCGATATACAGTATTCCCTGCGTCGGCAGGAGTCAAAGGTGAGCACACTTAATAACCAGATCTCGAATCAACGCAAGATACAAAATCTGCGGGATGACCCGCTTGCGGCAGGTCACAGTGTCCGCTATCAGTCTTACCTCGGCCGTCTCGAACGCTTCGAAAAAAACGCCAAAACAATAAATGACCAGTTCAAGATTACCGAAGGGTACATGAACCAATCTCTCCAGGTCATGCAACGCATTCGAGAACTGGCCGTCGCTGGAGCGAATGGCACGTATACAGCGGGCGATCTGAAAAACATGGCTAGCGAGGTAGATGAACTGCTGAAGGAGCTTGTCCTTAACGGCAACGCGACCGGTCCCGACGGGATCCGCCTTTTTTCGGGCACCAAAAGCTTTACCGAACCTTTCGAGACCGTTCTCGGCGACATTGATGGAGCAGGAAACCCGACCATCAAACAGGTACGCTACAATGGCTCGGTAGATTCCAAGAAAGTCGAAATTGACGAACAAGCTTACTTATCAACCGATCAAGCTGGCAGCCGAACCTTCTGGGCAGAGCGTCAAACCTTGTTTTCTCCAGTGGACGCCACGCAGTACATGGTAACGACCGACACCGCCATCGAAGTGGATGGTGTTACCGTTCCGCTTAACGCAGGCGACAAAGTGTATGCGATCATCTCGAAGATAAACGACTCGGGGGCCGCGGTAAAAGCGTTTCTCGACCCCTCCACCAACGGTCTCAATATGTCCACTACGGATGCGCGACAGCTGTGGCTGCGTGATGCCGAAGGCGGCAATGTCCTCTCGTCCCTCGGCGTCATAAAAGAGGGCCAACGTCCTCCATACAATATTGCAAACGCAGTGCGTAGTTCCGGTGGTTCCCTGTTTGATGCGGTTATTTCGTTGCGCGACGCCATGCTCGGAGCGGATCAGGAAGCGATCGGCGGAAGCGTTTTGGGCGCGCTGGATGGGTCCATCGACAACCTTTCTACTCGCCTTGCCCAGATCGGTTCGCGATATGAACGGACGCAGGCTACCCTTGCACGTCTCGATACCCAGATTGTGAACGTCACCGCTGCAGAATCTCGCGAAGGGGACATCGACTTTACAAAAGCGATCACAGACCTTAAGATGTACGAGTATACACAGCAGGCGACGCTCAGCACGGCCGGCAAGCTGTATTCAAACAGTCTCCTGAATTACATTAAATAAGGTGTGTTGAATGGAAATCAAGACAAAAGCGATGGGTACCGTTTCCATCGTGGAAAAACAGGTCATCGAGCTTACACAGGGTTTTTACGGATTCGGCGAGTACCACACATTCGCGTTGATCGATGCAGTGCAGAAACCCTTCATTTGGATACAGTCCCTCGAAAAAGTGGATCTCGCCTTTTTGGCCATCGATCCCTTTATTTTCCGGCCTGATTACGAAATAGACATTGACGATTCCCTTCTCAGCTCGTTGGAGATCAAGTCTCCTTCTGATGTGCTCGTGTTTGCTCTCATAACCATTCCGTCGCTTGGCACGCCTATTACCGCCAACTTGCAGGGGCCGCTCATAATCAACAAGATTAACAACCGGGCTATACAGGCCATTCTTACCGATCCCCGTTGGCAGACCAAGCACGACCTCGTAGCGGAAACCGCGGCAAAAAGGGGCCATTAATGCTGATACTATCAAGAAAAATGAATGAAAAAATAATGATCGGCGAGGATATAGTGTTATCAATAATCGAAATTCGCGGAGACCAAGTAAAAATTGGCGTCGATGCGCCAAAATCAGTTAAGGTGTTCCGTCAGGAAGTGTACGAAGCGATCAAGAACGAAAACCGGGCGGCAGCGACATCAAATACGAACCTTGAAACCCTCTCGGGTATTATCCTTTCTTGAATCGGTAAACTCCCTCGAACGGTCCCGCTCGGTAGTGGCTCCCTGTACATTGTCCTTAAGCAGATTCCATATCGACCTGAAATCTTCGTTGATTACCTCGAAAACCTGTATCAGTTCGGGATCGAATTGGGTTCCGCTCCCGTTCTTGATGATCTGCATCGCTTCTTCATGGGTAAATTCTTCTTTATAAGATCGTTTCATCCGCAGCGCGTCATAGACATCGGCTATGGTGACTATTCTGGCCGCAAGCGGAATCATGTTACCGTCGAGCTTGAAAGGATATCCCATGCCGTTCCACCATTCATGGTGGCTCAGCGCAATTTCTTTTGCCATCGGTACGGGATAGGATGAAAGGATGAACGTACCGTTGATCGTGTGTTCACGCATGATCTCCCACTCGAGCGCAGTCAGCTTACCCGGTTTCTGAAGGATATAATCCGGTGTTCCGATTTTTCCTACATCGTGCATCGCCGCCAGATACCCGATATTTTCGATGAAGTCAGGTTCTATTTGCGGGTATTTCTGGATTTGATACAGATACTCCGACATTTTCTTGCAATAATAACTGACCCGCTCGTTATGGCGGCCGGTATCGTTGTCCTTGAGTTTCGAGGCTTCAAGGATGCTGGTAAACGTCGAGCGGAGCTGGAAATGGTAGGAGCCGGTAATATCTTCGAACAGTACCTGAAAGCCGGCAATGGTATGTTCATGGGAAAAAAAAGGTATGAAAACGGTCCGCGTATGCAGGGTTTGAGTTTTCGGAGTTTTATGCTTGAGCGTACCAGTCCAGGAATAGCCGGCTTCAAAAGATTTGAGCGAAATGATGAGGCTTCGAAGATTTTCCTGGTCCAGTGTCTGGTGGAAAATATTAAAAAATGGTTTTCGCGAGATGGTATAGTAGTTTTTAAAAAGACGGGCTGTCGTCGGAGTCGAGTAGATGATGGTCATGTTGTTGTCCAAGATCATGACCGCAAGATTGGGATTGTTGAGCAGCTTGATGACCTGCGCTATTTCGGTACGATATCTGACATCATGAGCCGAAGTTTCCTCTTGAGCACGGGTAAATTCAACCGGTTCCGATACGGTTTCGTCCGCATCGTGTAATTCTTCGAGATAATCGTCTTTATTTTTGTTGTCTGGTGCTATTTGTTTCGGCGTCACTTTTTCTCACATATACCGGACCTGCATGATCCGGTATTGTTTTAGTATAAGACGGAAAATGAATTTCTGCAAACTGAATCATTGTATCCGCGATTCCTCGTTCCCCTGTAGGCACGACACTCAGGTCGAGGTTCGGAACGGCAAGGTGTATCAGGTCCGCAAAAAGGACTGCGTCTGGACCGGTGACGAGAATACGCTCTGCCTGATCGACATAGTTCATTACTTCCAATTCCCCGATATCGAGTGCTTCCGTAACCGCCGTTCCGCGACGGAATACTTGTGCATAAAAACGGCTTTTTTTCGCGTCTAATACGCTGACGACCGCTCCGGGCCAGGAGGAAAAGGAAAGTGCATAGCAGGGAAGAGGTGGAACAGGAAATAACGGGCAACCGGATGCGAGTTGGATGGCCTTTACCGAAGCGTACGCGAGCCTGAGGCCGGTGAATGAGCCAGGGCCTTCGGCGCACACCACCAGTTCGGTCTCGCTTGCGGAAAAACCCGCAAGTTCGAGTGTGCGTTCCAAGATCGAAATAAGGTGTTCGGCATGCTGTCTACCTGACGAAATGCTCACACTTGCCTTTCCTGTAGGACCGGAGGCCGAAACAGAAAGTACCGGTGTTATCGAGTCGATTGCGAGTATATTCATGCAGAAATGTCTCCATAGGGCCAGTTGTCGATTGTTATGGTGCGGCTTTCGTCTGTATTCGTCTCGAGTTTTATCCGGATTGTGACAAGGGGAAGCTCCGACATGACTTTCTCGCTCCATTCGATGATGCATACGCCCTGACCATACAGCATCTCGTCCACCCCCAGATTGATGAAATCTTCAGTCGAGTCCAGACGGTAGACATCCATGTGGTATAGGGGCATCGTTCCGGAGTATTCGGAAATGAGGGTAAAGGTGGGGCTGGTGATGTTTTCGGTTATTCCGAGACCCCGAGCAATACCCTTTGTTATGGTAGTCTTTCCGGCAGCGAGTGTGCCCTGCAAGGCCAGAACATCACCCTTACGGAGCCGTGCGCCGATTGTCTCGCCCAGTGCCATTGTTTCTTCGGGGGTGCGGGTAACAAGAATCATAAAATTACACTAACGCATTAAAAATAAACGGTCAAGCAAAAATGATCAGGGCAATTTTCCGTCATCGTCGAGAGTCCGTATGTATTCCTTCAAGCTCTGCATTACTGGAATGACCGGATAGTCAACCGGGTCTACCAGACTGATGCGGATATCCTTTTTACCGGTAGCAGCCGTTTCGATGGTAAACTCGATTTTTCCCGAATGGTTTCTGTCCGGAAAGTCGTATAAAACTTCACCGGAAAATTCCCGGCGGTAATAAATAAAGTTTTCCTTGCGGCTTATGTCATTAATTTCTCGAATGGTCACTTTAATTGTCTCCGTAGTTGAAAATATACGAAAAAATCCGGTTCATGGTAGATCTGGACATTTTTGCAAACTGGATATGCATGGTCGGATCTCCCTCGGCCTTGAGTACTCTGATTATCTTGCCGATGATCTTTTCTTCGATTTTCTTCTCGAGGTTGCAGACTATCTGGATGTACTCGCCCTGCTTGAGCGGAGTTTTGGTGCTAATGCTGCAGCCTCCGACCGAAATATCGCGGATAGTGCCGCCGAAAGATTTTAGGGAGGGGTAGAATTTATGCTCGGTGTGTTTCCCGTTCACGACATTAGCGACGTTGACGAGAGAAAAATAACAGACAGTTTCGAATACTTTCCGGTCATGACGCCTGTTTGGCAGGGCCTGCAACGATTTTGCGTGCCCTATAATCATTCTGGTTTCATTGTTACCCGATTCGAATCGCAGTATCCTGGACGAGAAGCGATAAGATTGACCTGAGCGGGATGAAAAGAATACCCGTACCTTTGACCAAAGAGGAAGGCGGAGCTCGTTTCCAAATGCATCCCGGGGGACCTTGCATAGAAGTCCTGCCGAGTCATTTTCGATAATGGAGGTTGGATATTGTTCGTCGCCCCGGGTAATAAAAGTGACCGCCTGTCCGTTCTGGAGCGCTCGTGTGGAGCTTATGTTTTTCGCTGTTTTACGATAGTTTTCAATTCGTTCACGGATCGTAAACAGCATGGTTTTGTCGTGTTCAGTCTCGCGACTGGAGGGGATGGTTTCTTGCAACTGCCGGAAGATGCGGTTGAACAACTCGTCCACATCCTTGCGGTTCTGCACGAGTCGGAATGGCCGGTTGATGCGGTGCTCCTTGCACATTTTTTCGAAAAAAACGCTCTGATCGCGGGTCAGTTCATATTGGTTTATGAACTGCTTCAATTCTTTGCGATCCAGTTCTTGCATAACCGGTTCCGGTGCATAACTGTTAGAGTGCGGCCTTTTTGTTATCTTCTTTTTCTTTACAGCTGCATTGTTTTCCATGTATTTGTTGAAAAAACGGAGAAGTATTATTCCGCCGATAAACCCGAAAAGCAAAAAGAAAAATATAGGATTGGAGTTAGGCTCATAGGCCAGAATTTGTGCAATACTGATATACATTTTTTTATACCTCGCTCCGGACTGCAGAGAGAACTGCGCCCAATTTTTCTATTCGCGGTGCAAGTTCGTACTCGGAAAGGTCTCCAACCAGTATTGTGTCTTTTGTCTCGAGAGCTGCCAATAGTTGTCCGAGAATCGGTGCCAACTCCGACGGATAGGATTCAAGGTTTGCCTCGTCTGATCCGGAAGAGCCGGTTTGTATACCGGTAATCGAGATTAGGGGCAAAAGCTGGTACAAATTCTGCAAGTCGTTCGAAAAACGGTGAATGCTTTCGAGTACTTGCAGATCTTTACCGGTCTGCAGCAGCACAGGAACATCTTGAAGGGTGGAAACGCACAGCGAAAACCGGGTGCCGAGCTCGTGGAGAAGCCGTTCAATGTCCTTTCCCGAGATAGTTGTCAGTTCCATGCTGGTTACGGAGGAGATTTCCTGTAAAAAAAGCGGATCCAGGTTGTCTGCCGGAATAGTGACACCGTCGACACGGATCCCGGTAATCGACATACCCGATTTTTCACATTCTGATTCGAGCGAGCCGAGAATGTCCCCGATATTCTTTTCACTTTCAAGCTGAAAGTCTATTTTTTCTCCGTTTATTATGATGTCCAACGTAGACTCCTTGCTGTTACTCTTTTTTTACTGGCTGCTCTGCTTGTTAAAATTGTTTATTGCGTTTGACTGGTTTTGTAGACTGTTTAATGTACCTTCCATTTGCCCATATTTAGTCTTGAGATCCGATTCCTTGGCTTCGAGCTGTACATCGAGCTGGGCTATTTTCTTTTCTGTTGTCGTTATTCGGGTGGCAAGACCGGAGGTGCGAGTCGAAAAAATACCGCCGGTCTGGACGTAGGGCGCAATACCGGCGTCCAACGCGTGAGCCACGCCGTTGTCGATAATGAGATCTCCGTTGGAATCGAACCCGAATAGAGATTTGACATCGCTTATCTTATTTTTGATGGCATCATCGAGTTTTTTTTCGTCGATTTCCAGATAGCCGCGCAGCCGGGCTGAATCGACGCCCACTCCCGCCGAAGATTTGGTGGAGATACCCAGTTGAGCGAGCATGGAGAAGGAATTATTTTCGTTGGTCCGGTATGCGTTGCTGCTGATGCGCTGCAAAGACGTTTTGATGCCGTTGAGGGTTGTGTCTCCCTGCAACATTCCCAGTTTTTCTTCCGCTTCCTTTTTTTCGTCAGCAGTAAAATATTCTATCTCGGTTATGATTTCCGGTTTGCTCTGGGTTAGGATGTTGATTTCGGCCATGACCCGATTATAATTCGCCACGAGCGTAATGATAGCTTCCTTGGCCGTTTCGGAATCGGGTTTTATGCTGAGTGTTTCGGTCTTTTCGGTAGGCTCGTAGAGGGTCAACGTCACGCCGGGCACCAGATCGTCAATGGAATTTGTGCTGCGGGTAATGGTTATTCCTTCGTATTTCAGCACTGAATCCTGCGCAGTCGAAACGGGATTGACCGGGATATAGTCGCCTGCTGCTTTCGGATCATAAATGCGGATTGCTTCGAGCTGGACGTTTCGTGCAGTATTTTTGTTGTTGACGAGGAGCGCATTGATATCGCCATATTCTGCTAACGGCACGGTGATCACGGTTTTGTTAGCAGTTTCGGGGATCGGAGGGAGGGGAATTGCTGTTCCCCGGGCCGAGCGGAGGGATAGTACCGCAAGATCGGTTACCGGCATTTTTGGCGGTTCGGGAGGAATTTCTGAGAGGGCGGTCTCGAAATCGGCATTGGCGACGGTGATTCCGCCATAGTTGATCGTGCCGGCGGAGCCGGTATCGGGTCCGGTAGGCGTTGTATCTATAACTGTTTCCTCTGCAAGTGGGGAAACGGTAAGGGTATACTCAAGGATAAAAGCATCTTTTGCGCGTGCCGTTGCCGAAAATTCGACAATGCCGTTTGTGACGGGCTTTGCCGTTATTTCTGCCGAGGAGGGCGAGATGACGCCTGCGGTGCTTTTTTTTACAATGCCCGTATCGAGAGCAAAGGCGAGTGCGTCGTCTGCAAACACAAGACGCTGTTTCGCGCCCATTTTTTGCGATTCAATGAGGAGTGATTGGGTGTCGGATGCAACCTGGATGAGGGATGCACGAAGGAGGCCCTCTGATCGACGGTTGAGCGAATCGGTAAATTCGCGATATGATCCGCCTTTCCAGGAAAAACTGATTGTTTTTTCACCAACAGAAAAGGTATATGTTCCTTTGGGGACTTTGCCGTCTTTGGGAACTGCGGCCGAAAGAAAACTGTCCGCGGCGGCCACCTGGGTTACCGAAACCTTAAAAGACTGATCTCGTGCTTCGCGGGTTGCAGAAGCAGTAAGGGCGCGTTCATTGGTTGAGGATGCAATTTTTTCGGTAAAGGGATTGTTAAAAGAGAAGAGGGAACGTGCAGTATCCCGAAGAGAAGAGGAGTGTTGATTGAGCACACGCCAGGCAGATTGCTGCTTTTTATAGGTTTTAAGTTCTTCTTCTGAACGGTCACGGGGGATCCGTTCGACCTTCATAAGGCCTTTAATGAGTTCGTCTGTTTTATATTTACTTGCCGTTACGCCCGGAATGCTTATGTCGGACAAAACCTGACCTCCCATACGTGCTGCCTAGAGGTACTGACATTACGGCAGTTATATTCCGCTATATCGATTCATCAAAGAGAAGGCCAAGTGCCTCCTTAATTCTTATATGAAGGTTCTGTATCTCCGCAGACGGAATTTCCCTGATAACCCTATCGGTTGTCGAGTCGATAACCTTGACGACAACCTGATTTAGTTCCTTGTTTACACGGAACTGCAGTTTTCGATCGAACAAATTCGAGATGTTCTGAATCTGTTCAACAATTTTGAGGACTTTTTCTTCGCTCGGCGCAGCATTAGATGCCTTGTGTGCGTTTTCTGCTGTCTGTAAAGCTTCTGATGTAGAACGTAGGGTTGAATTGACTGAACTTTCAAGACGGCGATCCATTGCCGTTAACTGCTGTCCGATGTTCGCGATTTCGAGACTCATCGACAACCTCCTTGAAAGATACCGTAACTGTATCATCCATGATACAGATATAACAAAACACGGTTAAAAACTTATAGGTGGCGGATTTGCATCCGTTTGATCCAGAAAAAGGAAGAAGAAGGGCGCTTCTTCTTCTTCCGGAGTGAAGCAGGGAAATCGTTTCGTACGAATTCCAAGAGATGACGTCCAGAATTCTCTTTTCCCTGCCTAAAACTAACTTCCTGTTACTGCATCAGTCTGAGCACTGACTGCGGCTGAGTGTTCGCCTGTGCAATCATTGCGCCGCCTGCCTGACTCAGGATCTGGTTCTTCGTGAAGTTAACCATTTCCATTGCCATGTCGGTATCACGAATTCGTGATTCCGCGGCCTGCAAGTTTTCAGAAGCGATAGAGATTCCCTTGTAAGCCATTTCAAACCGGTTCTGGTAGGCACCGAGATCGGCACGCTGCTTCGAAACTGACTTGAGTGCTGAATCAAGAGAGGCAATAGCCATGTTTGCGCCGTCGACAGATGAAAGTGAAATCATAGAATTTTCCGTTCCCTGAGTTCCGCTAAGACCAAGTGCTGTGGCAGTCATGGTCCCGATAAAAATCTTTTCATTCTGATCGACGTTGGCACCGACCTGAAGCTGCATAGGGCCGGTTGCAGAATCTTTGGCGAACCGTCCGGTTAGGATATTCATTCCGTTGAATTGCGCATGGCTTGCGATGCGGTTAACTTCATCAACCAGTTGTGAAACTTCGACCTGGATCTGCATTCGGTCTTCCGAGGAATAAATTCCATTGGATGACTGGATAGAGAGTTCGCGAAGTCTCTGAATGATATCGGTCGTTTCAGTCAGGTAACCTTCGGTAGCCTGGATGAAAGAAACACCATTCTGGATATTCTGTCCTGCCTGATTGAGACCTCTGATCTGGCTGCGCATCTTTTCGGATACTGCAAGACCGGAAGCATCGTCTCCTGCACGATTGATTCGTTGACCGCTTGAGAGCTTTTCGATGTTCTGCTGCAGACTGGTATCTACGATTCCTGCTTGCCGCTGAGCATACATTGCGCTCATGTTGTGATTAATGACCATTATGACCCTCCTTGAAATCTCGAAAGTCCGGCAATCCTTGCCAGACAACGGTACCGCATGTAATGGAAGGATAGCAGGGAAGTAGCGCCACTTCCCGCGTCCGTTTCAGTTCCACACAGCACAGATAGTTCCGCTTTTCCCGACTGAACGGGTAACGGGACTGTCTGTACGGTGACATGCTGACCTCAAGATGGGTATTTTTCAAAGACCACTGACTTTTTTGCAGACATTTCGGTCTGCCGGAAAGTCGGATAACTGTTTATACTTTACAGTATACGACAAAAAACCTGCACAAGACAGGTTTTTTCAGTAACCGGATAAGCGTGGAGTCGGTATAATACAGACTCCACGCCTAACACAGTATACTACGTTATCTCAGAAGAGACAATACGCCCTGTGTGCTCTGGTTCGCCTGTGCGAGCATAGCTGTTCCTGCCTGGGAAAGCACCTGGTTCTTGGTGAAGTTGACCATCTGTTTTGCCATGTCCGTGTCGCGAATGCGAGATTCAGCGGCGGTCAGGTTTTCAGCGGCAATATTCACTCCACCGATAGTGTGGGTGAGGCGGTTCTGGTACGCACCAAGATCTGCACGTTGTTTGTTCAGACCTTTGAGCGCTTCGTCGATTACGCCGATATTCCGGTTGGCGGAATCTGCGTTTTCGAGAGTCATGATCGATCCGTCGCTTACGCTGCGGATACCGAGGGCTCCAGCGGTCATGGTTCCGATGTATACCCGAACGCGTTGGTCCATGTTGGCTCCGATATGGAACCACATTGAACCAGTGATGGTGTTTTCGCCGCCTTCACGGGCGAAACGTCCAGTAAGCATGTTCATGCCATTGAACTGGGCAGAACTGGCGATTCTGTCTACTTCCGCTACGAGCTGGGAAACTTCAACCTGGATCTGCATGCGGTCTTCTGCGGAATAAATACCGTTCGAGGACTGGACAGACAGTTCGCGGATTCTCTGGAGAATGTCGGAAGTTTCTTGGAGATACCCTTCGGTTGCCTGGATGAAGCTGATACCGTTGGATGCGTTCTGGGACGCCTGATTCAAACCGCGAATCTGGCTACGCATTTTTTCGGATACCGCAAGACCGGAAGCATCGTCACCTGCACGATTGATGCGCATACCGGAAGAGAGTTTTTCAACGTCTCCGCCTACAGCACCAGTGGTAACGCCGAGAGTTCGCTGGGCGAACATTGCAGAAAGATTGTGGTTGATGACCATTGTTATTCCTCCATGGAATATGTAGTCCGGAAAACATCCATGCTTTCCGTCCGGTATTTTTAGAATGTCGCATGAGAGTGGGCTTTTATGGGCCAATATCTCAAGTCATTCTCCGAAAATACCGATAGTGTAACAGGAGCGAACCCTTTTGTTCTTTCTTCAACGAAGCTTGAACGGAGGGTTTTCATCTCCGTTAAAAGTCTCGGCAGTATGGGGGGGAATCTTTAACGAATTCCACATAAAAATGAAAAATAAATGCATTTTTTGTATGGGGACAGATTTAGAAGTAAAAAACACCCTGTGCAAGGGTGGAGATGACCGATTGTACTGGCTGTGCGGGACCTGTGGCGGTATATTTCTCGATCCAAAATCACGCCTTACAGCTGATGACGAAAAAAAACGCTATACCATGCATGAAAATACCCTTGACGAACCGGGTTACCGGCGACATTTAGAACAATTTCTATCATATGTACTCAAATTTGCTGGTAGTTCGGTGAGTACGGTTTTCGATTACGGGAGTGGGCCCGAACCCTGCCTTGCACGCCTTTTAGAGTTACAGGGTTTTACCGTGAGGTATCGGGATCCGTTTTTCTGCCCGGATACACCCGCTTTCGAAGGTGGAGCCGATTTAGTCACGTGCCTTGAGGTGGCAGAACACTTCGCCGAACCCCGACGGGATTTTGCACTGATGGCGGAATGCCTTCGCGAAGGTGGTTTTCTGGCGGTCGGTACTCACCTGTTGACTTCCGGTATTGCCACAAGAGATTCCCGGTCAGTCTGGGAGTTTTTTCTGCCTTGGTGGTACCGACAGGATTCCACCCATATTTCGTTCTATACTGAGGAAGCGCTGCGAAGATCGGCCGCTGGTGCCGGTCTTGAATGGCTCGGACCTGCCGGGAAACAGATATGGATGTTCAAAAAGATTCGAGCAGTTTTGCAATGAGTGCACCGGCTTTTCCCCGATGTGAACACTGATCTTTTTCAGCAGGATCAAGTTCTGCAACTGTCCGTCCGAATTCTGGCAAAAAAACGAGAGGATCATACCCAAAACCCATCGTTCCACGGCTTTCGGTGACGAGGAGTCCTTCGAGTGTCTCCTGTATCAGGGTGAACCGGTCGGGACCGAGGTAGAGCACCATGCTGCAGACAAATCTACATTTTCGGTCTGTTTTTCCCTTCATATTTGAAAGGAGAAGGGTGTTGCGTCCTGCTGCGTCGAGTTTTTCTCCGTTTTCACTCCCGTACCGTGCCGAAATTACTCCCGGAGCGCCACCGAGCGCGTCTACACAGATACCCGAATCGTCGGCAATGACAGGTTTTTGTACCAGATCGTAGAGAGCCTTCGCCTTGATGAGGGCGTTTCCCGCAAAGGTGTCTTCGGTTTCTTCCGGATCGAACGGAATTCCTTCGTCGGCGGGGATTACCACAGTATGTGCTTTGAATATCCGTGCAAGCTCTTCCCTTTTGTGGGTATTTCCTGATGCAAAATATATCTTCATAATGGGAAGAGCATATCTGCGTTACTGGTGCGACGCAAGGGTAGCGTCTATCGTTCCGCGGCTTATTCCAAGCTTATCTGCGAGGAAGCGGTTGCTCGGGGTACTGATTTTCCTGAGTACCTGTCTGTGCATGTCCTTCCACCGCCTGAGGCAATAGTGGTATTCCTTTTCGAGCGCAAAATAGCGCGAGGATTCTGTATCAAGGTATTTCATTTCATACAGGCACTGCTGGGTGCGGATATAATAGCAGTTTCGCTTTTCAATACACTTTTGCAGTCTCTCTTTTTTTGTGCCACAAGAAGCTCGGATTTCTTCGAGCTTATCCCGCAGAAAATCCCTGTCGAATCCGATTCTGGCGGCAATACGTCCGAGCATGCGGTCATCAAGCATCAAGCCAGATTTGCAAGCTAAAAGATACAATCGCCGCGCGCGTACTTCCTGTTTTTTTCGGCTGAGGTTAGTGTGCGGGCAGAGAGCTTGATCGAGCATGTAGGCGGGTTCATTGTCGCAGACCATGCTTGCACATCCCACCGTTCGAGCGTGTTCTGCCTCCAGACTGAGTAGATGCGTCGCTTCCTCGGTGTTGTAGACTTTCTGACGGGCTTCGGAACCATACCGTTCCTGGGTGAAAGTGCGCCAGGAAAGCCGGACGACCGAACGGATGTAGGTGGAAAATGCAGCCCGTTCCGGATCGAACTGTTCGATGATCCTTCCGAGGCGTGGATAGATCGAAACGAGATAATCGCCTCGTGTGTCTTCGTCAAGATACTCGAGTCTGAACCGGCTCAGGGTTGTGTACAGATATTCTGCGAGAGCGGTTATGACCGGTTCTGTTGGTGTTCCCTCTTTTTTGAAGTTTTCCAGCAGTGTATTCATCATTTTTTCTGTCATGTAAGTGACCTCCGAAGGTCTTACATGCAAAAAACTTGCCACCGACACAATGTACATTAAAAAACAGGATACTGGCCGATTTTCGTTCTCTTTGGATGATTTTTGCACCTGAATTCAGGTGTTCCAGGCGTCTACCGCCTGAATACCTGCATTCAGGTGGCAGACGTATCAGTCTTTGATTTCGGGAAACTGGTCGGCGAAGGCGGCGACAATGCGGGGCATAATGTCTTCGATTCGGCCTTCCATGCTGAGACCGGATGCTTGCCGGTGACCGCCGCCACCGAACCGGGCAGCTACAATACTGACATCTACGCGATCGAGGGAGCGGAAACCGATCGTGCAGTTGCATTCTGTTTCCTGCCGGAGAATGACGATGGCTTCGACCCCGGAAATACCCTGTATGAGCTGGTACAGAGTATCGGAATCGCGACCTTCCTGACCAAACTCGAGAGTATCGGCAAGAGTTTCCCAAGAAATGATCAACTTTTTGTCATAATGAGGTGTCATGCGGCCGAGGATGCGGGAGATGAGGATGCGAGAGCCGAAGGACTTTCCCCCGTTCATGCGGGCAAACGTTTTTTTAGGACTGGCTCCCGCGGTAATGAGGTGCGAGGTCAGTGCAAATATTTCGCCGCTGCGTGCATCGAGATGGCGGAAAAAACCGGTGTCAGTACACAGGCCGAATAGAAGGTGTTCTGCTTCTTCCTGTGTGACGGAACCTTCTATTTTTTCTATAAGCGCCTGGATGATAACTGTAGAAGACGGTGCGCTGCTGTCGACAAAGGAGAGCAAGTGTTCGGTGTTGTTTGTGGCGTGATGATCGAGAATAACCGCCGGATAGGATTCGATACCTTTGGACGCGTCACCGAGCCGGTCAATGCCGGAACAATCGACGATCGCGACCGCGGTGCCATCAGGGAGCGCCATACCATCAATTGTTTTGACAAAACGGGTCTCGAATTCCTTGATTTCCGGCCGCTTGAAAGGACCTGCAGACAATAGAATGATTTTCTTGCCCCGCCGTTCGAGAAAGGAGGCGAGAGCCAGACTGCTTCCGATGCAATCTCCGTCTGGTTCCTTGTGACTAGCGATGATATAGGCATCGTATTGTCCGAAAAAGTCAGTAATGGAGTCCGGGATGTTTTTCATTTTTTCAATCCTGCAGTGTCAATAGTGATCTTTGGATTTCTCCACCGGAAATTACCGGTTTACCGTTCTTGATATATATGTCGATTTCGGTCCTGAAACCGGAATCTGCGAAATAGATGCCTGGTTCGACCGAAAAACAACTACCCTCGAGAAGAAGCCTCGTGTCGGGAAATTCTACCGAATCGAGATTGGTTCCCGAACCATGACAGTCGGAGTCGATGCCGTGGCCGGTTCGGTGCTGGACGGATTCAGCAGGACCGTTTTTGAGTAAAAAAGCGCGTACACGGGCATCAAGGGATGATCCCGTCACCGATAGGCCTTTTTCAAATGCCTTTTCGATTGCCGGTTTGACCATATCCCGGGCAGCACTGACGAGGGCAAATCTTTTTTGCGTTTCTTCCGGAACAGCGGAGCCGCAGTAGCCGACCCATGAAATGTCCGCATACATGCCGTCCGGATATTTGGCCCATAGGTCGAACTGGACGACATCGCCATCCTGAAAGGTGTGTCCCTTACCCTGCACCGTATAATGGGGATTTCCCGAATTGGGTCCGGTTGCGACGATGGGATCATGGTCAGTAACAAGCCCTTCCTCGGTGAATCGGGTAAGCATAAAGTCCCGGATAGCACCTTCGTGGAGCGTTTTATGAGACTTGAAAGCATCGACAACGAGCTGCCAGGAATCATGAACGATGCCATACAGAATTCCAGCTGCTTTTTCGTGGCTGGCGAATCCCTTTTCATCGAGTATGCCTTTAACCCGTTGTACCAGAGAGGCCGCGCTGGCTGTTTCGATTCCACAGGAATGGACAAGATTGTATGAGGCTGCATCCATCGTCGAAAGCACCTGGATATTCCGGTCGCAGAGGACGGCAAAATGCCGGCCGGAATGGAGGCACAGAATTACTTCAAGCTCTTCGCGGCTTGAATAAATCGTTTTGCTTCCCGCAAGACTGTCAAGAATGTCTTTTTCGATCGCGTGCACAATTTTTACCGGTTCTCCTTCGGACGGAATAAGGTAAAACCAGCGGCGGGAAGAAACCGAACCGGGATGGAGAGAGAGAAGGGTATCGGTCAGTTTGTCACGGTGTGTAAAATTGCAAAAAAGCCACCCGTCGAGCTTTTCCTCGCGGATGGCTTTTTGAACAGTTGGAATAGCTGTCATTATATGTACTAGAACTCCAGAGCCAGTTTTTCAACCTTGAATTTGTCGTCTAAATTTGAACCGAGATTGATTGTTCCCCATGTTGGATGTCTGATGTCTTTGGCCGCCGCTACCATTACATGGTCGAATTCACCATTTTTAATTATAAAGGTGAGGTAGGGATCGACGTTTCCGTCGTTCAGGTTAAGGATGGCACGCTGGTCGCGGCGGTCGAACCAAGTCTGCGGGATATATACTTCGCCAGTTTTCAGTCCCGATTTTCGGTAAATGACGTAATAACCGAGCTTGTATGGAAAAATTTTCAGGATGGGAACATTGATGTAGTAAAATTCGGATTCTTCCGATGTTGCCGGCGCGAGTGCGAACATACCAAAAAACAGAATGAAACCGAGCAGCAGAAGTATAGTCTTTTTCATGGTTCAACCTCCAGAGTATACATAATTATATATCCGGCCACTACAATGTTGCAAGCATAATTGCTTTAATCGTGTGTTTCCGGTTTTCAGCCTGGTCCCAAACCCTGCTTGCTTTGCCTTCGATGACCGGAACGGTCACTTCGAGCCCCTTTACAGCAGGAAGACAATGCAGAAAAATTGCTGATGGATTACCTGTTTTTTTCATCATATCCTCGTTGACCTGATAGGGCGTCAGGAGAATATGACGTTCATCGCGGGTTGCTTCTTCGCCCATCGATACCCAGACGTCGGTGTATATTGCGTCTGCGCCTTTTACCGCCTTGAGATCTGCCGTGACAGTGATCTGCGCTCCTGTTTCCTTTGCCCAAGGCATGCATTCGGAAAGAAGGTCTTTCGGGGTGGAATACAGAGTCGGAGTAAGTATCGTGCAATGTATTCCGAGTTTTGAGCAGATGACGACAAGGGAGCGGGCAACGTTGTTTTGTCCATCACCGACAAAACACAGTTTGGTTCCCTTCAATTTACCGAACTCTTCCTCGAGGGTCATGACGTCGGCAAGAACTTGGGTGGGATGGAATTCGTCGGTCAGTCCGTTATACACGGGAACACCTGCGTTTCGGGCTAAAATTTCGACTGTTTCCTGCTTGAAACCCCGGAATTCGATTGCCGAGAACATGCGTCCGAGAACGCGGGCTGTATCCTCTATCGATTCTTTTGCGCCCAGCTGAATGTCCTGCGTTGACAGAAACACTGGATGCCCCCCTTCCTCGCCGAATGCGGTTTCGAAGGCGGCACGGGTACGGGTAGATCTTTTCTCGAATATCATCGCCAGGGTCTTCCCGGTAAAACGCTGATGGACGTCGTTGTTGTGTGAAGATTTTTTGACAATGTGGGATAATTCAAGCAGGTACCGAATTTCTTCCGCATCCCATGCTTTCCAGTTTACGAGAGATCTTCCTTTCAATGTTGCCGGATTCATACGCATTCCCCTTTTTGTTGTCAGGTATCTTAACGAGAACAACCTTGTTCCCGTAAAAACACCTCGATTTTTATAGGTATACGGTTTATACTAACAAGCTGAAGATACGCTGTCAATGCGACAGTCTGCCTTCAGGGGTTGCATGATATATATATATGTTGAACTGCGGTATCAGCGACAGCTTGCGCGCATCTGTCCCGATGTCCTCAATACTTTTTTTGCCGCACTGCTCGCGTCTGTACATAAAAACGGCGGAACCGAAATTCGCGTTTCGGGAGGACACCTGTATTGCATCGACGATACCTCCGTAGGCTACGCTTTTTCTTCGGCACGGGTGATCGCCCGGTTGCAAACATTGCTCGGGGAAAACCGGTTTCGGATACGTGAATATTTCATACTCGCGGAAAGCTTACCCACAGCAATAAGCGCTGATGCATTCTGCGAACACCTGAAATCCTGGTCCTGTGTCATCATTCCAGACGAAGCCATCTTGTTAACGGCAACTGCGGCATCCGAACTTGATTCTTACCTTACGTGCGAATCGCTACCCGACACACCTTTTGTCCAGTATACCGCTTTGCGCCGCGAAGAAGAGAATGCAGGCAGTTTACCTTCGACCGGAACCGAAACAGTTGCATTGACTCTCTATACCGATACGGAAAGTGATCCGCTGTTTTTATTCCGGAATTTGGTCTGCACCCTTCGCGTGCCCGACACTGGTCAGATCTTTTCCGAGGAGGAACAGCGGTTATTTACCGAAACTCGATATGCGCTCGACATGTTCGCGCATTTTCGTTTTTCGCCCTTGCATCCTGAATACCGGCTTGCCGCCTGTCGCGAATACCTTGGGCTTTTTTTTCGTGCCCTTCACACCCTACACGGGCATCGGGTCCAAGTGGCGGTTTATGGAACGAAGACGCTGAATGAGTTTGTTACCCGGCAGATGGAATGCCTGAAAGACTGGTGTTCGTTCAACGAAATCAGCGCTCCTGTTTTTAAGAAACCAGAAATAGAAAACATGCCCCCAGATTTTTTGGAACTGTCATATCTAGTATACAAAGCCGCAAAATATCTCTTTATGGACGAAATGCCCGCTTTTTTCCTTTTTTTGGGAAAACAGGCTGATTTCATGGTAACCCTCGGTCAATGGATGCACAGCTTCGGCCTGCTGTCGGATCCCGACAATTTTCGTTCTCTCGATCCCGAACTTGCCGGAACGCTCGAAGACCGCCTATCCGGGAATAAACAACAGCTTGACGAGCGAATCGGCAGGTTTTTGTGGTCACTTCACGAAGCTGGTGCATTGCAGCCCGATTACGCCCTGTTCGGTGTTTTCAACGAACTCGGTTTTTCAGTTCCGGATTCCTTTTTGGTAAATAGTCTGTACCACTCTCCTGACCCCGGAGCAGAGCTTGCACTGGTACGCGAAGCCTTTCAGAATCCCGATCTCGCGGTTTCTGTGGAAAATCTCGAATTGGCGCGCAAAAAATACGAATCGGGTTTATTTGACGAGGCAGCTCCCCTTGCAAAGACTGTTCTTCATATTTTCCAGAAAGAAAATGTGCTTACCGGCGAATACCGGGCGCTTTCGCTAATCGCTATGCTGTCGCTCGCCCGCAATAACGGAGACGACGCCTCTGTGTACCTTGAGTATGCCTTGGAAAATGCCGAACGAATGCATGATCCCTTTAGTGTCCTGCGTACCCGGTTCGATATGGCAATGGTGTATTTCATTATCGGGAATTATTATTTTGCCCTTTGTACACTCGACGCGGTGGAAAAAATAGTCGGCACCTGCTATGCCAAGGATTGGGAAGTGCTCCTTTTGTTCATGAAAGGTCGAATATCTTTCGAACTTGGAAACTACCGGAATGCCGAGCTCCTTTTCCAGACCGCTGCATCGCTGGCCTCCGTGCACCAGATTATCGATGCGGTTTCCTTGTGCCGGGTCTGGTACGCACGCGCCCTTGTGCATCAGCACCGCTTTGCATCAGCCGTATCAATACTGATTGGGTGTATTGCTCTTGTGCCCGAAGCCTGGATTTTTTTGGTTGAATCCGCTCTGTTATCTGGTCATACTGATCCGGAATTGGTTTTTCCTGAAACGATAGCCCCGCTATTTACCGGCGGTGAGTTGTGGACATCCGAAAAAATTTCCTGGAAAAGCGGTTTTTCTGTCGCCGAGGATCGATGTTATGGAATTGCTCCGGAGAACCGGATAGCTATCAGACTGTACGAAGTATTCCGCCTCTATTACCGCAGCCGTTTTATCGAAAACGAGGATATCGCAGCTAATGTCCACCGGTTAGCGTTCATCGCGAGGAATGCTCTTGAAATGAAGGATCCCTTGGCCTACCTGTATTATTTTATTTGTTACGACCTGGGCAGTAAAAACGGGGTAGTTCTCCCCGCCGACACCACAACCTACCTAAGTCGCGGTTTCAAGTATATGCAGAAACGCGCCAACGAAATCGAAGAAAACAGCATTCGAGAACAGTATATGCAAAATCCCACATGGAATAGCCGTTTGTACCGTACCGCCCGCGAAAATATGCTGATCTGACCGGCCGGATTCCGGCTGCTCTTGACTTTTGTTCACGGTTTTGCTACTTTGTTCAAGCATCTTGGCGGTATAGCTCAGTCGGTAGAGCAAACGGCTCATATCCGTTAGGTCATAGGTTCAAGCCCCATTGCCGCTAGATGAAAGCCCGGTTAACGAAAGTTTACCGGGCTTTTTTTATTTGGGGGGCGTTACCCGCCGGCGGGTCGAGCTTTCCGCTCCAATTCCTCGTCCGCCTTTGGCGTCCTTGCGGGATTTCCGCTTCAATCTCTAACGCGGAAGACTTATAAACTGCTCTTAAAATTGTTCTTTTTCATCAAACATGGGCAAAACACCTGATCTGCACAGATAAAACCAATAGAACGGAGTAACCGCTCTATTGGAGGACCTCAACGTGGCGAAGCCTGCAAGCAATCACGACCCGGTACACGAACCGGAATTCTGTCCAAACCCGCACTGTCGGTTACATAATCCTGAAGATGCGTCAAAATCAGTCTGGTTTATCAAACGGGGAACGTTTTACACCAAGGTTAGAGGCTGGATTCATCGCTTTTCGTGTTCCGAATGTGGGAAAAGTTGTTCAACACAAACGTTTTCACTTCACTACTGGACTCATTCAACTGTCGACTT
>JBBRWY010000052.1:0-22323 GCA_038248875.1 Treponematales bacterium | reverse complement strand
TGGTACCGTGACTGTCCTGTACTTTTCTTTTGGGAGCACCGTCTGCAACCCCGCCGCCTGAAATGCCGGCGCCTCCAACGCTGGCGCCTGTTTTGCAGGCGGCTGTTCTGTTTCGGGTTTTCCGCCTGACACCAGAAAACCGCCCATAATCAGCATGAAAGCGAGAAGGCCAACAATTCGAAGCCTGTTGTTCGCAGGTATTATATTTAAATTCATTCCGTTCACGAATTCGCCTTCTGTTCGGCTTTCCGGACGTCTTGCAGGATCATTTGTGGAATTTCGGCGCCGTTGAAGGTGTTCCTGCTTACCTGAAAGACAGCCTCGACAATATCTCCAACGTAAAAGTCGCGGTTGAGCCGTTCACCTGCTTGCCAGAAAATGGCGGGCCACTTGTATTTACCGCAGTCGAAGGTCAGTTTGAGGTGTTGTTTTTCGGTTTTGCCCATCATGTCGGCAGTAACAATTTTCATGTTTCGAGCAACAAAGACCAGCTGTTCGTTGCCCTCGCCGTACGGCTCGAAGCGGTCGGTCAGCTCGAGGAGGGCGGGAGTCAGGAATTCGTGGGGAAGTTCTGCATCTATTTCGAGTTCTTCCCCTGAATCGGTCTTCGGAAATTCAAGGGATGCGGAGAGCCGTTCGATACGAGCGAGGAATTCGTCGAGCCGGTCACGGTAGAAGCTGAAGCCCGCCGCGAAGGCGTGGCCGCCGTGGTCAATGAAGAGATCGGCGCAGGGATCGAGAAGGGCGTTCAGGTGAAGTCCCCGGGCAGAACGCATCGAGCCAACAGCCGTACCGTCTTCGCGGAAGCAGATGACGATTGCCGGCACGTGGAAACAGCTGGCAAGCCGGTTTGCCATGATGCCGGTAACTCCGCGATGTATGTCTGCGCTCGCAGCGAGCACGAGATTTGAATTGAAGCGTTCGAAGCTTTCCCGCGCCAACGGTTCGACGATGGTCCAGCTGTCACTGCCCATCTGTTTACGGTCGCCGTTCAGTTTTATCACTTCTTCGGATAGCTTGTTCCGCACGTTTTGTTCTGCCGCCAACAGGAGTTCCACGGCAAGTTCGGGTTTCCCCATGCGGCCAGTCGCATTTATAGCAGGTGATATCTGCCAGGCGAGATCGGTCGTTCCAATTTTTTTTCCTGCGAGTCCCTGTCGGGCCAGAAGCTCCGCGAGGCCGCTCCGGGGCTTTTCGTTTATTGCCGCAAGTCCGCGTCTGACGAGGATGCGGTTTTCGTTTTTGAGGGGCATGAGGTCGGCAAGTGTGCCGATCGCGACCAGTTGCAGCTCCTCGGTTTCGCGCTTGCCAAATACGGCGTTCCTGCGTTGCACGAAGGTGATGAATATATTCAGAAAGCCGTCGAGTTCGCCGACCGGTTTGTCCTGATAACGGGCAATTCGCGATAGTTCCTTCAGTTTCAACAAGCTCATGCCGCGAACGGCTGGAATTTCTCGTGCAACTTCGGTAGCGATGTCGAGAAAATTGAATTCGGCAGTTTTGCCGAACATCTTGACCAGCTGCTTTTGCTGCATCGGCGCATCCCAGACAAATATCTGCTGGCCCCGCAAAAAAGGCAGAAGGCGGGTCTGCGAGATTGACACCATGCCCGGCACTATTGTTTCCGTGATGCGGTCCACTTCGGTCATGTTGATAATCTTAACCGCTTCGATTAGGTACGATTCGTTCGCGGGGCGCACATTTAGGAGGCATATCTGCTGTTTATATAGCTCGAGCATGCTGAACCGGAGCGCCGTGATGAGCTTCCATACGACGGCGCAACCGGCAAGATCGTGGAACGGATAGCCAGAATCGGGCATTTTTGGGTTGATGATCGCAACAGCTTCGGGGAGAATCTCTTGCGGGTTGTGGTGGTCAACAATGATGACATCGATGCCCTTCGAGTTGGCGTGCGCGATCTCGGCGACGCACGAAATACCGTTATCTACGGTGATTATGAGCGTGCCATAGTTTTCGGCGTGCGCGTCGATGGCCGCGATAGTCAGTCCGTAGGGATCATTCCCCGCAGGCACGCGCCAGGTGACGTCGAGAGCCAAGTCGGTCAGGGCCTGAAAGAGGAGGGTGGTGCTGGTGATTCCGTCAACGTCGCGGTCGCCAAATATGAGTACTTTTTCGCCTTCGTCACGGGCGTCGAGGATGCGGTCCACAGCGTCTTCCATATCCTTGAAGAGGAAGGGGTTATGCAGATAGCGGAGATCGTCTTCGAGGTAAAACAGGAGATCAGGGCCTTCGATTATGTTTCGCCGTGCCAGGATTGACGCGGTGAGCGCATCACATCCATAGCGTCCGGTCAATTCCTTGACCAGATCGCGGCCAAATTCTTTTTTGTTCCATATCATAACGCAGTGATTTCCTTGTAAATGAGCGGTAGGACGGCAGGTTTGTCCGCGGAATATCGGATCGCGTCAGTAATGAGGGCGAGAGCCGGTGCGAGAGCGGCAGAATCTCGGCCATATACGTCCATGACGAGGTCACCCTTACGGACACGGTCGCCTTTACGTAGGTGAATGATCATGCCCGCTTCCGCGCAGACTGCTTCGTCAGTGCGGTTGCGGCCGACGCCGAGGTAGACACCCGCAAGACCGGTTTTGAAGGCGTCGATACCTTCGATGAAGCCGTCTGCGGAGGCACGGACTTCGGCGTGGTGCGGACTCCGTCGCTTGCCGCGATCGGCAAGGAGCTTCGCCGTATCCCCACCCTGCAGCTTCACATTTTCCATAAACAGTTCCATCGCTTTGCCCGAACTGACCGCTTTTTTGCAGAGCTCGAGGCCTTCAGCGAAGGTTTTGGCTTTTCCGCCGAGTACGACCATCCAGGCGCCGAAGGTGAGGGTGAGCTCAGTGACATCGGCCGGGCCTTTGCCTTCGAGGATGTCCATCGATTCCTCGATTTCGAGGAAATTGCCGACCATGCGGCCCAGCGGCTCGCTCATGTCGGTAATCAGGGCAACAACTTTTTTTCCCATGGCTTTACCGGTACCGGCGAGGCTTTGCGCGAGACGCTCGGCGTCTTCGGTATTTTTCATGAAGGCGCCCGAGCCGCACTTGACGTCGAACACGAGGGAATCGGCGCCCTCGGCGACCTTTTTGGAAAGGATGCTCGCGGTTATGAGTGGAACAGATTCGACGGTGCCGGTGACGTCCCTGAGAGCGTAGAGGAGCCGGTCGGCGGGCACGATTTCCTTGGTCTGGCCGGTCATTGCAAAGCCGGTTTTCGTTATATATTCGCGGAATTCAGCAACCGAAAGGCCGGTATGGTAGCCGGTGATGGACTCGAGTTTGTCGAGGGTTCCGCCGGTATGTCCGAGCGCGCGGCCGCTCATCATCGGTACCTTGACGCCACATGCTGCGACGATAGGTGCGAGCGGGAGGGATATCTTGTCGCCGACGCCGCCGGTCGAATGCTTGTCTACGAAGGGACCCTGAATTCCCGAAAGATCGATCGTTTTCCCCGAACGGAGCATGACGTCGGTAAGGATTCCGGTTTCGGCAAAGGTCATGCCATTGAAAAAGACCGACATGAGCCAGGAAGCAATCTGATATTCGGGGATATCGCCTTTCACATAGCCGCCAACGAGAAATTCAATTTCTTCGCGGGTCAGTTCGGAACCTTTCGGATTGGCCGGACCGCCGCGTTTTTTCATGATAATGTCAACTGCTCTCATACTTTTCTCCTCAATTATAAAATCCCTTTGCCGGTTTCGATTGTCGTCAAGGGACCGTCTATCATGCGCGAAACAAGAAAGAACAAAAACTGCCGGATGTCCGAGTAATCGCTCTCGCCGAGCGGTATCTGCCGTACTTGCGACGGGCTGTATCCTTCGACTGCGGTCAGGTAGGCTCCAGCATCAGGACCGAGCGGAAAGCGATGCTCCTCGCTTCGGGCACACAGGCTGCATACACAGGCTTCCTCGTAGGGTGAATAATATACTATACCATTTTCACTTTTTTCGCCACAGCGAACGCACTGCGTTATGTCTGGATTGATGCCTGCGGCAATGAGAATGCGCCACAAAAAACGCAGGAGACCGCGTCTGCATTCATTTTCATCCGAGATGCTGATTCCATCCAGAAAGGCGTTTACGAGGCGCCAGGGTGCGATGCCGTGAGAACGGGTGACGATTTCGGAGCACAGCGCTGCACACCAGGTGCGCACGAGGTTTTCCCGGATACCCTGTCGGTATGAAATGACATCGAAATCGGTTATTTTGTTGCTTTTTTTGATCGGATCCGAATACAGCCAGATAGTACCCGACTGGTAGGGGGAAACCATTGCGCGGAGTCTGCTCTTTGCGCCGCCGAACACGGCCGCCCGCACAAGTCCCTTGTCTTCCGTTAAAAGAAGCGCCTCGCGGTGCCCCTCTCCAAAACTGGAAAGTGAAAGAACGAGGGCCTGGGTACTCCATGAACGGTTCGACATGATGCTATAATGGGACAAGCAGTCAATCCTGTCAATAAACGCCAGTTTTGTCTAAAAACGGACAATTTGACATTTTGCGTATTTCTGTAATACTATGAACCGATATATTTTAAGCCGAGTTTGACAAGGAGTTTATCAATGGCCATTGAAGCGACAATCCCCCTGATGTTCCAGGCCCGAGCCAAGGCACATCCCGACCTCACCGTTCAGGCTTTTAAGGATGACAAGGGCAAATTCGTCAACCGCTCTTACAAGGAACTGTACGGCGACATGCTCGATTTTGCCTCGGGGCTCCAGTCCCTCGGTATAAAGCGCGGCGAACACGTCGGGCTCATCTCCGATAACCGGCGCGAATGGCTCATCGCCGACCTTGCCGTTCTTTCCCTCGGCAGTGCTGACGTACCCCGCGGGTGCGACTCTATGGAAAAGGAAATTTCCTTTATTCTTTCTACCACCGACTGTCGGCTTGCCTGCATCGAAAACCGGCATCAGTTGACCAAAATCATGAACAACCGCGACTCGATGCCCCTCCTCGAAACCCTCATCATGTTCAACGAACCGGCTGCTGAAGATTTCGCTGCCGCCGAAGCCAAAAAACTCGTGCTTCTTTCGTTCTGGAAGGTAATGGCGGACGGTATCGCCCTCCGTGCCTCGAAAGGTGATGCCGTCGAGACTGAAATAGCAAAAGGTACAGGCCGTGACCTTGCGACCATCATCTTCACCTCGGGTACTACGGGCGAGCCGAAAGGCGTTATGCTGAGTCACTCGAACTACACCTGGCAACTCGAGCGGGTTCCTTCCATTCTCGACATTTTTCCCGGTGACATGTGGCTTACCGTCTTGCCTGTCTGGCACAGCTTCGAGCGTCTGATGCAATACATCATCCTCGAGCGTGCGTGCGGCATGGCTTATTCGAAACCCATCGCCTCGGTAATGCTTCCTGATATCGCAGCAATTCGGCCCCAGATCATTCCCGGTGTCCCCCGCTTATGGGAAGGGCTTGCTGCCGGCATTTTCCGCGCGATCAAAAAAGATGGCGGCATCAAAAAGGTCCTGTTTATGTTTTTTGTCCGCACCGGAAAAAAATATGTCGGCTTCCGCGACATGGTGTTCGGCCGTATTCCCCGCTTTACCCGCCGTATACGTCTGTTCGACACCCTTATCGGTCTCGTGCCCTGGCTTCTGCTGTTTCCGGTTCACCTCTTGGGCGATGCGATCATCTATTCGAAGGTGCGCGCGAGACTCGGCGGCCGCGTCCGCACCTGCATCTCGGGCGGCGGTGCACTCCAAAAGGATGTTGACCTGTTCTATCAGGCTATCGGGCTCAACATGCTCGAAGGCTATGGTATAACCGAAACCGCGCCCCTTCTGTCCCTCCGCGACCAGTTCCGGCCGCGCTCCGGTTGCGTCGGCAACGTTTTTGCCGAGACCGAATGCCGCATTGTCGATACTGATACCCTCGAGCGAGTCATTGCGGAAGCTGCCGGTAATTCCTGGAAGGTTCCCGAAGGACTACCTCCCGGAAAACGCGGCGTCATCATGGTTCGCGGCGGACAGGTCATGCAGGGCTACTTCAAGCGCGACGACTTGACGAGAAAGGTCATCGATGCCGCCGGCTGGTTCAATACCGGCGATCTCGGCATGCTGTCGTACGACAACGAAATCAAAATTACCGGCAGAGCGAAGGATACTATTGTCCTTCTCGGCGGCGAAAACATCGAGCCGGCCCCGATCGAACGCTCTATCAAGTCTTTTGAGTGCGTCGATTCTATCGTCGTGCTCGGCCAGGACAAAAAATATCTTGCTGCCTTGATCGTTCCCGTGAAGGACGCGATTCTGGCCTACGCTACCGAACACGATCTGTCTGTCGACGATTACGAGACTCTTCTCGAAGATCCGGATATTATTCAATTGTTCCGCACGGCTATCGACACACGCATCAATCATGCGAACGGCTTTCGCCCCTTCGAGTTCATTTTCCGTTTCACCCTTTTGAAGGATGCTTTCCAGGTTGGAAAAGAACTTTCGGGCAAGCAGGAAATGATGCGCCACCGGGTTAACGAAATTTACCGGAAGGAAATAGACGCTCTGTTCAATGATTGACGAATGAAGCGCTAAATCGCTATAAAGACTGCATGGTATTACTGATAACAAGTATGGCATGCGGTCTTTTTGCGTTTCTGGCGGCGATAGCTTTGCAGTTTCAGCTGCCCTGCTGGCGCGCGCTTGCCGGGCTTGACCGCACGAGCACAGAAAAATATGCGAATATTGACGCTCCGCGCCTCCGCAGGTGGTTAAGCCTATTGTTATACCTCTTGTCGGCGGGACTGTTTGGCGGTTCGATTCTTTTATATAGCAAGACAATCACCGAAGCGTTTGCCATTCCTCTGTTATTACTTTTAGTGCTTGTTGTATTCGACGGTATCGCTTTCGTGTACCGTAAATTCGACCGTAATGTCTATTCCGCAAATGCGCGCCGGTCGTTCCACCGGTTTCTTGTCGCGGTGCACGTCATTTTCGCACTGTTGGGCTTTTTGTTTATCCGCTGACTTGAGCCTCTTGCAAAAGTCGGTTACTTTTGCAAGAGGCTTTTGGAGAATTCTAACAAGTCTTTGTAAAGCAACAACTTGTTGGAATTCTCCACCGACATTTTTGGTTGATCTTGCAAAACTTTCATAGTTTTGCAAGATCCTCACTTGTTAAACGATTTGTTAAACGGAAATTTGCATCCATTTTCCTGCCTTGAATCGCCGTCTGATCATGAAAAAACGCACAACCTGATCTACACATAGAGCGATCCATGCCCCAAAGAGTCCCCAACCCAGTCCTTGAATGCACAAAAATGACAAGAGTGGTCGTATGCCAAGAATGCCGACTCCCATTGAAATAGCGGGATAGAGTGAATCGCCTGCGCCGCGGAGAGCGCCGGCATAAATCTGGAATGAAGACTGAAACGGCTGGATGAGGGCGGTAAGGACCATAATGCCGGCACCGAGAGCGATTATATCTTGTTCGGAGGTGAAAAGCATCATGAGTTCCTTTCTAAAAAGGAACATGAATAGGCCCATTACGGTCGAAATGATCGAGCCGATTCGTCTGCAAGCTATCGACGCTTCCCGGGCCGAAGCAAGATCGCCTCTGCCGAGGGCCTGTCCGGTGAGACTTGTCGCGGCGATGCCGAAGGCTTGCCCGTTTACGAACGACATGTTCAAGATGGTAAGCACGATCTGATGGGCGGCAAATACGCTGGTTCCGAGGGCGGTGATGGTGATGGTGTAGATTAAAAGTCCTGCTCGGAGGGCAAACTGTTCGGCCGCCGACGGTAGTCCGATTTTGAGGATTCGTTTGAGCATCAAAAAATTGGGGACACAGGTCCGGCGGGTCAGACGCAGTTCGATGAAGTCCGAAAGGCGGCGTGGCGCACGATGAAAGCGTTTTCCGGCAACGGTGTACAGCGCCATAGCACAGGCCGCGGAGTTGCCGATGACTGTTGCGATGGCGGCTCCGTTGACTCCGAGCATCGGAAAGCCGAATTTTCCGTAAATCAGGAGATAATTGAACACGATGTTTATGAGGTTCGCCGCGATGTTGTACCGCATGGCAATTTTCGTGTCGCCGACTCCCCGCAATAGGGCTGATATGGTGATCGGCAGGGCGGTCGGGATGAACCCCATCATCAATATGTTAAAATAACCGGTCGCCGCCTCGATCGTATCGCTTCCCGCTCCCATGAATACGACCATCTGTCGTGCGAAGAGGATGCCGGGTACGGTCAAGATCGCCGAGGCGATAACGGTAAGGATGATGGCTTGTGCCGTGACCAGATCCGCGTCCTTTTTGTTGTTCTGTCCCTTAAAGCGTGCGACAAGTGCGGTCGTTCCGACGTTGAGGGCGATAAAAACCGACAGCATGATGAATCGCGGCTGGGTAGTCATCCCCACCGCCGAAATCGCATACGAGCCGAGTTTTCCGACCATCACCGTGTCTGCCAGCTGGGTAAGCGAGGTAAGTATCAGCTCCGCGACGGCCGGCGCCGCGATCGAGAGCACTGTTTTGTGCAAGGGTGAAAGTTTCATGGATTGCTTCATTGTAGCGATCAGGCAGGGGCGGTGCAAGGTTGTATGAAAGAAACCGTTCGAGTACAATTAATCCCATGGGAGCCCCAATGAACCAAAAACCTCCGTACCGAACCCGATTTTTCCTCGCCGCCCTGATAGCAGCAATTCTCCTAACCGCCACCTCATGCGAAATTTCCCTGAGTGGTTCAGGCGGAGGAGGGGGTGAAGGTGGTGTAACGGTTTATACTCCGATAAATACAACTTTTGCCCGAACTTTTGCCGGTGGTATCCCGAAAGATATTTCAGCTTTAAATGGTAAAATAATCTCTGTCCTTGTATCATTTTTACCCGCTGACAAGCGTGAATCCAACGAAGGCTTCGTAACCAATGATCCAAATGAGCGAGACTGGACTATCAACTCGACTTCCCGAAATGTTGTGCCCGTTGTTTCCCGAACGGTGCAAGTGACACAATCAGTTACCGGTCAGTCTCTTTGGGATACTCGGATGCGTGCAGCCGAGAATGAAATTTTGTCGAATGGCGAATTAAAAACAGCGAGAACAGTTGCGACTAATTATTCAAAAGTACCAATATCAATTGGACTTAATACCCAGTGGGTAAATATAACCATCGCCCACAATTCTTCTAATATTACTGCAACCTGCAAGAAAATTTCGGCACATGCCTACTTCTTTATTGATAACCGCGATATTGCCACGATGTCTTCCCATTTAGATGAGTACGCCACTGCATTTGAAAATATTTACGTTTCAAACCATACTCATTTCGGCACAGAAAATGATGTTGACAACAATGGAAAGGTTATCATAATTTTTTCAAGTGAACTCACGTCGAAAAACGGACTTTTGGGTTACTTCAATCCGACAGATAAATTTGCTACCACAAGTTATCCCGACTCGAATGAAGGTGATATATTTTATCTGACAACAAAAAATGAGTATCAGGGCGAGGCGATAAAGGCTACCATGGCTCACGAATTCCAGCACATGATATATTTTGATGAGCATTATAAACTGGGTAGTTCTCTCTCGTATACCTGGATTAATGAAGCATTGTCCCAGGCAGCCGAGTATTATAGCGGTTATACCAGGAGTCATGAGATTTGGATCCAGAATTTTCTCTCTGGTGGCTGGTCTACGTTATCCCTTACTCATTGGACCGATATTAATTATGGCTATGGTGCTGTATTCGCCCGGTATCTGATAGCTCGTTTCGGAGTTACTGCCATAAGAAATATGTGTGCGACGAACAAAGTGGGCGTCGCCTCTGTTGAGGCCGCTACAGGGTTAGATTTCAATACAATTTTTTATGATTTCACCCTCGCTCTGGTACTTTCGGGCACGAGTGCAACAATAGACAACCGATATAGTTTCGGTACTTTGAATCTGCAAACAGTACAACCGGTTCCCCGTAAAGGATTGAAATATGATTCTGCTTACACTTTTACCGCCGGAAATGGCGGGTCGTCCTGGAATTATCCTTATGAAATTTATTTTATGCCTGCCTCTGGAACTTTTGGTACAGTTTCCCTGTCCGGTACGGATGTAATTGGCACCGCGTTTGGGCTTTAACCAAAGGTTTGGTCAGATTATGACAAAGAACAAGCTGGTTTTTCTTTTTTTGCTCTTTTCCGCAACGCTGCTTTTTGGGAGTGGAGGAAAGGAACGTAAACAGTTGAAAATAAAAAGTTGTGTAGTTACCGAAATTGACTGGAAATTACCGGTTTTCGAAAATGGTTCTAAATACCACTTTGGTTCAATTTTAGCGGATTTTGGGCGATTAGATATCGCCTGGAAAATTGATTCTGACAGGATATCCAGTCTTATTGTTCGAGTTGCGGCAGGATCTGCAGAACTCTCGACAGTAGAAAAAAGAATATATCCTTTTGTTTTGTCCGATGGAAGTAGCTTGCTTTTTATGATAATTCAACCATTACTGCAAGAACAAAAACCCGCCTATTTGCAGTTACTGGCGCGCGTTTCATCGGCTTCACTTTTTTCTGTGCTTCCCGGAGAAAAAATTCCACAGGCAAGTACTATTGAGAACAAGCCTAATCCGCTTACATGGAGCCCGGTGTTTCATAAAGGGACACGGGTGTTTATTGAGGGCAAAAACAAAAATAATCGCGGTTCAGTAACTATTATCTGGAAAAAAGATGGCGAAAATCTTCCCAGTTTGATCGTTCTTGACAGCAGGGGCGGCGGTGAGCTTCCTGCGGTCGAGATTCCCCTCTATGCTTGGGAGGATTCGGCATCCGGATATACCGTTCTCTTTATGGAACGGTTTCCACAACTCAATCAGGGGTCCTGTTCTTATTTATGGCCACTTACTACTATTAAAACCAAGGATTTTCTTTCAGGGTATAACGTGATTGCAGATTATTAAATTGACTAAAGCGAATATCCAGATGAAGAATGGCTTCCGAATAATTCTGGTTGTCAATCCGGTAGAAATAACGCATAGTGGGTTAATGCGGGCAAGAACTTTTATTCCTTTATTTTTCCTCTCCCTTTTCCTTGCCTCGTCTCTCAGTGCAGCTGATCTCCCCGGTATTTGGTATAATACGAGCCGGTTTGTCGAGTTTTCGGGTGATGGGCGGATGCGGATTGTGCTTAAGCCGTATTACGCGTTTGTGTATGAGGATAACGGGTGGCTGCCTTGCAGGGTGACCGAGACGGACCTTTCCGGCGTTTTTACCCTTTTCATCAGATATGCCGGCGAAAAAAAAGACGCACCCGTTCCTGTGGCGATCATCAGGGACTCGCTTTTTTTCAGGTTTTACCGGAAAATCGACATCGCAACCGACGCCCTGCAACCTGCCGCCACGCAGACGGCAACGGCCGGCGCCCAACAGCCTGCCGCCGTCAATCTTGATGGATTCTACCAGGCGGCCGGGAATGCTCCGGCGCTGCTGTTGTATCGGTCAGAGCCTGAAACTGAATTTTTCTGCTATTATTTTAGCGGGAACGAGTATTATCGCATACGATACTGGGCAGCGGACGTCAGACCGAAGGACGTGCAGGCGCATTTTTCCGGAAAATCGAGCACCTTGTTTCATGTTCCCAAATTCATCCCTATTGATGGCGTACTGTATACCTGCATCACCTCGACCGGAACCCTTTTACGCAATTTTGAAAGTGGAACCTGGTCGATCACCGATAGCAGCATTACCTTCAAGGCAGATAAAATTGTGTTTGAAGGCACCGCCGCCGCACTCATGAAACCGTCTCGCGTTACCGTCTCACCGGACGGCACCGTCCTGGCTTTCGGCGAACCGTATCTTGTCCGCTCAAAGATTATGGACCTTGATGCCGAAATCAAAGCACATAACGCCCTTCGCCGCCCCCCCAGAAAACCGATTTTCGGCTTCATGAAGCTCGATTTTTATTGGGACGAAATTGAACGCATCCGGAGCGGGAAATAAATCCGGAGAATCCCCCATACCCGCCTGTTATTCTTGACTTGCGGCTGGGGATAGACTAGAATTCGCCATGCATATCTGCTCTATGCTCAAGGGGGCGGATGCACTGGTACCGATAAAAAATGGTACGAATTGTAAGGAGTCCCTGGTGTTTCAAAAACAGCTGATGATGCGGCGGGTCCTGATCAGCCTCATCCCGATCTTCCTTTTTTCATTGTATCTGTACGGGTTGCGGGTACTGGCAATCGTGCTGGTCACCTTTACCCTGGGTATCCTGACGGAATACTTCATCGAAAAAAAGCGCGGCAAGAAGGTGAGCGAGGCAGTTCTCGTCACGTGTGCCTTATATTCGCTTTCCATGCCTCCCTCCGTTCCCCTGTGGATAGTGGCGGTGGGCATCCTCTTCGCCGTTTTCATGGCCAAGGAAGTGTACGGCGGATTCAGTCGCAACATCTTCAACCCGGCCATCGCGGGTCGGCTTTTTGTGTACATATCGTTCGCCACCGTTATGCAGTCTTCGTTCATTCCGGCAGGAAACTTCGGATGGCCGTTAGATGCGGTGACCGGCCCTACTCCTCTCGCCCTTATGCGCACCGGGCAGCGATTTCCCCTGTTTGATATGGCCTTCGGTTTCCGCACCGGCTCTATCGGCGAGGGTTCGGCCGTGCTTATTCTGCTTGCTGCCATATATCTCATTGCGACCAAGACAGCAAGTTGGCGCCTGATTGTTTCGACCATAGTATCCGGTACCCTGCTTGCAGGCGCACTTTTGCTGGCCGGCGTATCGGCCGCGTTGCCACTCGAATCGCTTCTTGCGGGTAGCTTTCTCTTTGTGGCCGTGTTCATGGCCACCGATCCGGTAAGCGCACCCAAAAAACCCGGTGCTCAGTGGATGTACGGCATTATAGTCGGCGTCTGCATCGTTCTGGTGCGCACCTTCTCCCTCTTTCCGGAAGGAACCAGCTTCGGCATTCTGATCGGAAATACGGCGGCTTCAATACTTGATGACATTGTCGTGTCCCTAAAAGCCAAAAAAGCTGCGGCCCCAAAAGCTGTCGCCTCGACAGGCGCTCCGGAGGCTGCAAAATGAAAAAAGATACGGTAATCTATACCGCCCTATTCACTTTCGTCGTCTGTATGTTTTTCGTTTTTTTCCTCTCGCTTGCGAACGAACTGACCCGGGATCGAGTAGCCGCCAACCGGCGTTTCGCCGAACGGTCGGCTATCCTCAAAGCGCTCGGTATTTCCTTCGATTCCCCCGATAAGGTTGATTCCCTTTTTGCTTCCGACGTGCGCACCATCAAAAGCGGTGACACCGAACTCTATGGCGCAACCGTCGGCGGTACAGCCCGTTTTGCCAAACGTTTTGCCGGCTCGGCTCTCTGGGGAACCGTCCGTGGCGTTCTTTCCGTGGATGTGTCGGTCGAACGGATCGAAGGCCTCGAAATAGTCTCACACAACGAAACACCGGGTCTCGGCGGACGCATAGATGAATCCTGGTTCAAGGACCAGTTCCGGGGTGAACGCATCGGGCCGAAGGGTATCCGCGTGCGCCAGGGCAGCGGCAAGGGCGACACCGATCACGAAAATGGCGAGCTTGACGCGGTAACCGGTGCGTCCCGTACCAGCCAGTCGATGGAAACCATAATCAATACGGAAATCGCGGCCCTGCGGGCCGTCCGTGACGCGGGAGGCCTTAAATGATTGCGAATCGCAAACAGGGCAAAATGGAACTGATCCTCAAGGATAACCTGTGGTGGAACAATCCTGTTTTTATCCAGGTCCTCGGCATATGCTCTACTTTGGCCGTTACCAACAACCTGACCAATACCTTTATCATGACAATGGGCGTGAGCCTCGCGACCGCTTTTTCGAGCGCGACCCTTTCGGCCATGAACAAGCTCATCCCGAACAAGGTGCGCATGATCGTCCAGGTGCTGGTTATCTCTTTCTATGTAATTATCATCGATATCGTCCTTCGGGCGTACCTTCCCGACGTATCAAAGTCCCTGGGGCCGTATGTCGGACTTATCATCACCAACTGTATTATCATGGGTCGGGCCGAAGCTTTCTCCCGCTCGAACCCGCCTTTCCTGTCGTTCTGGGACGGGCTGACGAGCGGTTTCGGTTACATGGGCGTGCTCATGTTACTCGCTATCATCCGCGAACTCTTCGGATTCGGCACCCTGTTCGGCATCCAGATTCTCGGTGAAGGCTTCACTCCCTGGACAATCATGATCATGGCGCCGAGCGCTTTCTTCCTGACCGCCATGGTCATGTGGGGAGCCAAGTCGCTGCAGGAAAAAACCAAAGGAGCAAAAAAATGAGCCCCGTCATCAATCCGCTGACGCTCTTTTTCGCGTCGATATTCACCAGTAACATTCTCCTTTCCAACTTTTTGGGTATGTGTTCCTTCATCTCGATATCGAAGGACTCGAAGAGCTCGTTCGGACTCGGCTTCGCGGTTACGGTCGTCATGGCCTTCACAATGGTCGCCTCCTGGGCTGTGCTCAAGTACATCATCCTGCCGCTCGACATCGAATACCTGTCCCTGATCATTTTTATCATTGTTATAGCGGCTGTCGTACAGATGCTCGAAATGATAATTGACCGCTTTTCGCCCGCTTTGTATCAGGCTCTCGGCATATTTCTGCCCTTGATCACGGTAAACTGCGCCATCCTCGGCGCGATTCTTTTCATGCAGATTCGCAACTATAACTTCCTCCAGACACTGTCGTTCGGTATTGGCAGCGGCGCCGGCTGGTGGCTCGCGATCATGCTCCTCGCGTCTATCCGCAAGCGCCTCGAAAACGCACCGGTTCCTGCGGGACTGAAAGGTTCAGGTATCACGTTGATTACCATCGGTTTTATGGCTATGGCATTTATCGGATTTTCCGGAATGCTCAAGGTACAATAAGGAGTCCGTATGCCTTCCCTGTTCATAGGCCCGCTTGTTACGTCGCTCATATCAACGTTTCTCGCGCTCATCATCGCGGTGACGGACCGCCTCGTCAACGACTACGGAATCGTCACTATCGACATCAATGACGGAAAAAAGAAACTGGAAGTGAAGGGCGGTTCTCCGCTACTCGGCACCCTTGCTTCCGAAAACATCTTCATTCCTTCAGCCTGCGGAGGACGCGGCTCCTGCGGCGCCTGTAAAGTGCTGGTCCGCTCGGATGTTGGTCCGCACTTGCCGACGGAACTGCCGTACCTGACCAAGGAAGAAATCGCGAATAACACGCGTCTTTCCTGTCAGATCAAGCTCAAAAAGGATATTTCGATCGAGCTGCCCGAGTACCTGTTCAACATAAAGAAATTCAAGACCACCGTCGAAAGTATCCGCGATTTGACATACGACATCAAGGAAGTATATCTGAAGCTGGATGACGCGGCCGTTGCTGCGGGTGGTATCTCGTTCGAATGCGGTCAGTATGCCCAGCTCGTCGTGCCTCCGTATGGGGTCGTCAAGGAATCGGTGCAGCGAGCTTATTCGATGTCCTCGAAGCCTTCAGATACGGGTCACATCGAGCTTCTGGTACGTCTTGTGCCAGGCGGACTCGCAACTACCTGGGTACATACCCTGGTCAAACAGGGCGACACAGTCGAGGTTATCGGGCCCTTTGGCGAGTTTCATATTCATGATACCAAGGCTGTCATGCTGTTCGTTGCCGGTGGTTCGGGTATGGCGCCATTCAAGAGCATGCTGAATCATATTGCCGAGACTGATGCCTTTCCCGATAAAGAAATCTGGTATTTCTTCGGCGCACGTTCGAAACGGGATATGTTTTATCTGGATGAAATGGCCGCTCTTGCCGCAAAGATACCGCGTTTTCACTTTGTTCCCGCACTTTCCGAGCCAAAAGCCGAAGACGCGTGGACCGGACCGACAGGTCTCATCACAAATGTGTTGGGCGACTACATCAAGGATAAGATTCCAAAAGGCAACACAATGGAAGGCTACCTCTGCGGCAGTCCCGGTATGATCGATGCCTGTATCAAAGTGATGACGACGAATGGTATCACCGAAGATAATATCTATTTTGATAAATTCGCTTAAGGAGGCCCTGAATGAAAATGACAAACGAAGCGAAAGCCGTCCAGGAACGGATGAAGCCGGGAGTGTTGACGAGTCGTGGTTTTCTGGGCAGCGATACGCGCGGCCTTTCGGATATCATCGCTTCCGACGAAGAAGAGTTTCTTGCCCTCGGTCTCGATTTTGAAAAAGTTGCGGACATGCTCGCTCATCTTGCCCACGAGGGCGAAAAAGGCCTCGGCGAACCGACTACCGTTGACGGAAAATTTCTCGTGCGCAGTGACGATGCCCGTGGAAAGATTGCTTGCCCCTACCAGGACGGGCTATTCCACAAGAACTCGGTGAATGCCGAATACGAGAAGGCGGGTGTACAGCTTGTGTATTCTGACCTTTCGATACACCTGTTGCGCACCCACCATTTCTGTCAGGGAACGGGAAGCCCCTTCAGGCTCGATCCTGCTGTGCTGAAACACTTCATCGGGAAATAAAGCATCGGGAATTATATAAAAAGGCGGCGGGTTCAGAACGAACCAGCCGCTTTTTTTGAGTCCCCTGCTTTATATGCAATCGATCAAATAGTGAATTTTTTGAGTTCGCCTTTGTACAGTTCGTTCCGAAGCGCTTTAATCTGGTCGTCCACAATGTAGTCGTCGAAGGGCATCATCCGATCGATGATACCGTTCGGGGTAAACTCGATGATGCGGTTTGCTATCGTGTTGATGAATGAATGGTCATGGCTGTTGAAAAGGACTACGCCGGGGAAGTCGGTGAGGGCTTCGTTGAGACTCGTGATAGCTTCGAGGTCGAGATGGTTTGTCGGCTCGTCGAGGATAAGCACGTTTGCTCCGGTCAACATGAGCTTTGACAGCATACAGCGGACTTTTTCGCCTCCTGAAAGTACTTTGACCGGCTTCAGCGAGTCGTCCCCGGAGAACAACATGCGCCCCAGAAATCCGCGTACGTAGCCATCGTCCTGTTCGGGCGAATACTGGCGAAGCCAATCGGTGATATTGAGGTCATTGTCGAAAAATTTCGTGTTGTCCTTGCCAAGGTAGGTACATTTGGTGGTCTGTCCCCAGTAGAAATCTCCGGAATCTGGGGTAACTTCGCCAGAAATGATGTCGAACAGGGCGCTTTTCGAATTGTGCTCGATTCCGACGAAGGCAATTTTGTCGCCCCGATTCACTATAAGATCGAAGTTTTTGAGAAGCTGGACGCCTTCGAACGAGTAGTTCAGTTTTTCGGCGCGGAGTACATTGTTGCCTATTTCGCGGTCCGGCTTGAAGTTGACGTACGGGAATTTGCGGGTAGTGACTTCGAATTCCTCAAGGGCCAACTTGTCGTAGACTTTCTTGCGGCTCGTCGCCTGTTTGCTTTTCGATGCGTTTGCGGAGAAGCGCAGGATGAATTCCTTGAGGTCGTTCATCTTTTCTTCGCGCTTCTTTTGCTGGTCGCGTGACTGCCGCTGCATGATCTGGCTCATCTGGTACCAAAAGTCGTAATTGCCGGAGTACATGCGGATTTTGCCAAAGTCGATGTCGCAGATGTGGGTGCAGACCGCGTTCAAGAAATGGCGGTCATGGGATACGACGATGAGGGTATTCGGGAAGTTGATTAGATATTCCTCGAGCCAGTTGATCGATTCGAGGTCGAGACCGTTCGTCGGTTCGTCGAGGAGGAGGATATCGGGCGTACCGAAGATTGACTGGGCGAGAAGCACACGGACTTTCTGGCTTTCATCGAGTTCGGCCATTTGCTTGGTGTGATGCTCTTCTTCGAGGCCGAGGCCCGAAAGCATTTTCTGGATTTGGTTTTCGGCTTCCCAGCCGCCCATTTCGGCGAATTCGCCTTCCATTTCCGAGGCACGTATGCCGTCAGCTTCGGAAAAATCGGGTTTTTCGTATATTGCTTCGCGGTTTTTAAGGGTCTGGAAGAGTTTGGGATGGCCCATCATGACAGTGTCCATGACATTGTACTGGTCGAAGGCAAAATGGTCCTGTTTGAGGACGGCCATGCGCTCGCCTGCGGGGATTATGACATCGCCCTTGTCATGCTCGATTTCTCCGGAAAGAATTTTGAGGAAGGTGGACTTTCCGGCGCCGTTTGCGCCGATGATGCCGTAACAGTTGCCTGGTATGAACTTGAGGTTGACATCTTTAAAAAGAGGCTTGTCGCTGAATTTGAGGGAGAGATCGCTAACTGTAATCATGGCTCAAACATATACGAAAAGGAAGAAAGTGTCAAATTAAGGGTTCCTGCCAAAAAACAGGGCCATCCGGTGTTCGCCGGATGGCCCTGTTTTTACTGACAGGTTATTTTTTTCCGAACAGTTTTTTGAGCAAGACGCCGAATCCGCCCTCTTTTTTCTGCACGGATTGAGCTGTCGCCGTTGCCGGCCTGGCGCTCGTAGGCCTGGCGCTGTTTACAGGCCTGGCGTTCGTTGGTCTGGCGTTCGTTGGTCTGGCGCTGTTTACAGGCCTGGCGCTGTTTACAGGCCTGGCGTTCGTTGGTCTGGCAGCCGCGGGCTTGCCCTGGTCTTGATTGTTGCGGGATGGTTGGTTTTTTCCACCCTGACCGCTTTGTGCCGGGCGTCCGGTATACGGTGCTCCTGCTTCTGGTCGTCCTGCAGCCTGACGGTTTTGGCCACCTTGCCTGCCTTGGCCTTGACGGTTGTCATTTCCGCGTCGGGGATTGGGGCCGCGTGGCGATTCGTTACCGCGGGGGTGGTTCCCGCCTTGTGAAGAAGCATCTCGTTGCTGATCGGCAGCACGGGCGGCGTCTTCCGAGCCGTACTTATTCTTGTAATATGCCATGCGGTCTTCGAAACTGAGTTTTGAAAGGTCGCGTTCCTGCGCGTTCTGCGCCGGGGGAGCATTTCGCCTGCGGGAATCGCCGCCCTGTGAGGCTGCTGAGGCTGCCGAGGCTGCCGAGGCTGCCGAGGCTGCCGAACTTGCTGCTGCAGGCCGTCGGCCTTCGTATGGGGCATCGCTGCGTCGGGGGGCGGAATATCCGGTTCCCGGACCGCTGCGGGGCCGTGAATCGCGTCCTCGTCCGTCACCGCTTCGGGAATCACTTCTTCCGCGACCGCGAGAATCACCGCGACCGCGAGAATCGCTGCCATGACCGCGTGAACCGCCGCCTCTCGAATTGTCGTCGGCATAGTCGTTTTCGTATCGGTCAGTTCGGATGTAGACGTGGGCGCTCTTGTCTTCTACCATCAGGTCTTCGCTCGCGACAACAGATTCGAGTTTCGCTTCGATATATTTTTGGATTGAAGGAAGGTTGTAAACATCCTGCTCGGAGCAGAACGTAATCGCCTTGCCGGTTTTTCCCGCGCGAGCGGTGCGTCCAGTTCGGTGGACATAGTTTTCGGCTTCGTTCGGAAGGTCGTAGTTGATGACCATCGAAAGGTCATCAACGTCGATGCCGCGGGCGGCTACGTCGGTTGCGACAAGGCATCTGAGCGATTTCGACTTGAAGGAATCGATAACTTGCAGCCGTTTCACCTGTGGAAGGTCGCCGATGATGAAGTCTGCCTCGTACCCGTTTATTTTGAGCCGCTTGGCAACAACTTCACTCATGCGCTTGGTGTTGCAGAAAATCAGAAGGCTTTCAGGATTTTCGCGTTGGAGAATGCCGAGCAAGAGTTTCATTTTTTCGTCGCTCGAAACGTGATACAGGATCTGTTCGATCTCGGTAACGGTCACATTTTCTGCTTCGATCGTGATCTCTTTCGCTTCAACTGTGTATTCCCAGGCAAGGTTCTTGACGGTTGCATTGAGCGTTGCGCTGAAGAGCAGGGTCTGCCGTTTTTCGGCCGGTGGAAGCACTTTGATCAACACGCGAAGATCGGGATAGAAGCCCATGTCGAACATACGGTCGGCTTCGTCGATGACGAGAAAGGCGACTTCGTTCAGCTTCATCGTACCCGACTGCTGAAGATCAATTACCCGTCCGGGCGTTCCGATGATTATGTCGACGCCCTTTGCGAGGAGGTCCTGTTGTCCACCGTAACCAACGCCACCGTAAAAGCTTGCGGACTTGAGTTTCATGTGGGAGCTTAGAATGTGGGCTTCTTCTTCAACCTGGACCGCAAGTTCGCGGGTAGGTACCATGATGAGTGCTTTTTTTCCTGCAAGGGCGGGATCGCTGATGAGGCGCTGCAGTATCGGTAAAAGGTATGCAGCTGTTTTTCCGGTTCCCGTCTGGGATTGGACGTAGAGGTCAGCCCCTTCAAGGCCGTTCTGGAGCACCTGTTCCTGAACAGGTGTGCAGGTAATGTATCCTGCCTCGGCGAGTCCTTCCTGGAGCCCGCCGTCAAGGTTAAAGTCGGTAAATTTCATTTGACATCAAATATACCATAAAAAAAAGTGAATGAATAGCTTTAGCCGTTACCCTTTGACTGCGCCCGCTGTGAGGCCCTTGATGAACTGGCGGCTCATGGTTAGATAGAGGAGAATAACCGGAATTGCCGACAGGGTAAGGACGGCGAGGATCTTGGACCAGTCGGTGATGTACTGGCCGAAGAGTCGCGTTACCCCGAGGAGCAGTGTTTTCGAACGGTCGTCATTTATGAATATAAGTGGAAACCACAGGTCGTTCCAGAACGGCACCAGGTTGTAGATACCGACGGTCGCGAGCGCAGGTTTGATCATTGGCATGATGATCTGGGCATAAATGCGAGAGCGACTCGCCCCATCGATGACGGCGGCCTCTGTCAAGTCGTAGGGAATGTCGCGGATGAACTCGGTGAGCACGAACACTGCGATGGGTAGTCCCATGGCGAGGTATATCGGATACAGGCCGAGAAGAGAATTGAGCAGCCCCAGTGCCTTGATCATTTCAAGGAGTTTGATGCTGCCTATCTTGATGGGAAGCATCATGCCCGCGATGAAGAACAAATAAATAAAACGGGTCTTCGCGTTCTTCCAGTTGACAATCGCGTACGAGGCAAGCGATCCGAACAACAGGACGAGAGCAATCGAGCCGATGGTGACGAAAAGGCTGTTCCTAAAATATACAAAGAAATCACTTTCGCGAAGCACCGAAGCGTAACTCTCGAAGTTCCATTTTTGAGGAAGGCCGAAGGGATCCTTGTAGATATCAAGTTTGAATTTGAATGAATTGATGACCATTGTCCACAACGGGAAAAGGACTATCACCGACCACAGGCTGAGGATAATGTGCGATCCGATGTGGCGATTTTCATGTCTGAGTGATGCTTTGCGTGCCATGTGTGTCTCCTGTTAGTTTTTTTCGGTACGGGTTGCGCGGAGGATGAGTACCGCGCCGACCATCAGCATAAAAAAAGTGCTGGTCGCGATTGCGGCCCCGAGTCCCGGATTGGGAATACCGACCGGATGCTGACCCGCAATACCGACACGGTAAAAAAGCGTGCCGATGAGATCAGTGCTGTACTGGGGCGCCCCGTTTGCGTTCTCCATGGAGAAGACGACGTCGAATGCATTAAAATTATTGACGAAGGTAAGTATCGAAACGATTCCGATCACCGGTGTGATGAGTGGAAGTTTTATGTACCGAATTTTTTGCCACTTGGTGGCGCCTGCAATGTCCGCGGCCTCGAGCAGTTCCTCGGAAATATTCTGGAGACCGGCGAAGAACATCATCGTCGGGATGCCGACCCACTGCCAGCAGGAAACGAGAGCGATAACGGTGAGCGCGTATTTTGCGTCCCCGAGCCAGGGTTGGATGAACTTCTCGAGATCGGCAGCGATAAAAATCTGCGCGATCGCTCCCCATTGGGGATTAAGGATGAGTTTCCACAGATAGCCGGTGACGAGAATGGCGAGAGTCACCGGAACAAAAATGATGGTCTGGTATACGCGGGAATAGCGCATTGTTTTTTCGGTAAGCAAGAACGCAAAGGTTATTGCGATCAGGTTTTGCACAAGCATGTGAATGAAAAAGAAATACCAGGTGTTGCGGAAGGCGCCCCAGAAACGGGCAGCAGTCTCGGTATCAAAGAAGAGGCGGATGTAGTTATCGAAGCCGACAAAGGTTTTTCCGCCTTCCGGTGCTGCCGAGTAGAAGCTGAGACGGATCGAATCGGTAAGCGGCCATGCAAGAAAAACGACGTAAAAAAAGAGGGCAGGGAACAGGTACAAATACCAGCTGTAGGCGCTGAAGACGTTTTTCTTCATGGTGTACTCCTTCGGATACAAAGAGGGTGGCCGGGTTTTCCTTGCGGTAAACCCGGCCGGTAGCGCGTTGCGCAGGGAATGACTTGTTACGGCTTATACCTCTTGGCGAGTCCGGCGGCAAAATCGTCTGCAGCTTTTTTAGCGGTAATCTGTCCCTTCATTACGGATATGACGCCCTGGTTCAAG
>JBBRWY010000051.1:0-24648 GCA_038248875.1 Treponematales bacterium | reverse complement strand
TGGGTATCCGGGAGGGATTCCATATCAAAACTGATAGAAGTCCCGTGACGGTAAGCAAAATTGTCGTTATAATGATGATAGCGGCGGTGATAGACCCGAGTCTGAACAGGCTTTTACTTTCGCGTAGTTCGTAGACACCGATCGTAAAGCTGAAAAAGAGAACGGGATACAGTGAATATCTTCCGAACTGGATCGCGAGTCCTGAAATAAAGCGGATGATTACGGAAAAGTCGGCGTTCTGCTGGGGAGCGATAAAGGCGAAAGCGATGCCCGCCAGGATTCCTATCAAATATTTGATCCAGATTTTCATGCATTCAAGATACCGGATGCCCCTATTCCCGTCAATCGGAAGGTTAAAATGAATGTGCTGTTTTCGCTCAATATCGCTTTCTCCCTTTTTCTCGTTTTAGGTGCCAGCCTCCTCAATCTGGCGCAAACCGACAAGTGCTCGATCCACTACCGGCTTAGCTGGCTGGGTTGGGCCCTTTCCGTTACGATGAGCGTGTATTTTCTTTGGCACAATAATTTCATCGCCTTGTCGGTACCCTACATTGCGCTGCTTTCTCTGTTTTCCTGGATGTGCATAATTCTGCATGTTTCCTTCATAATCGACCTTACCGCATGCAGGCGGCCGCGTCATTTTTATCTGTTGTACCTGTCACCAATTCCCCTGACCTTTTTTTCTCTTTTGATACCACGGCCAGTTGGTTTGATCACTTTTGTCGTCTGTGTGCTTTGTTTTCTGTTCCTGTTCTCGCTGCGAATTCTGCTGGCCTGGATTCATTCCTCCTCGGATGAACGAGCCCGTCGGGACGCCCAGTGGATGCTGATTACGTTTATCGTGTTTGCCATCGGTATTTTCGTGAGCGTATTTAACTCCCTGACCGGACTTTTTTGGGTTTTGACTGTCTGGTATCTTCTGACGTACGTTGTCATCAACCATCTCAAGATTTTTAGCCACCTCTCGAATGTCGAAAACCAGCTGATTATGGATAACGTGTTCGACATTATCATTGTGCTCGATCGCGACGGACGGATTATCCGCATGAACCGGCGTTGCTGCCAGATTACCGGGCTTTCCGACCTTTTAATACACGGGAGAGGTATAGAATCGCTGGTTGTGCATCCGGATCTCGCTGCTTCCGGTCGTGGACACTGGCTCGACCGATTTGGGTGGTATGATACCGGATCGGGATCGGGATCGGGATCGGGTCGGAGCCCTTCGATCGACGCTTCTCTAACTACCATCAATGGTGAAGAAATACCGGTAGACCTTCGAGTCATCTGCCTGGTCGACTTGCAGAAAAAGATAACCGGCTATATCGTGTCGGCCTCGGATATGCGCATCACGCTCCAGCTGATGAAAGAAATATCGGATCGCGAATATGCAGCCCGGGAGCTCGCGCTTTCGGAAAGTAAATTTTCGCGCATGTTCATTTTCAATCCGACTGGCATTATGATTGTGAATCTCGAGACGCTGATGATAACCGATGCTAACCCGGCGATCGAGGAAATTTTGGAATGCGAGAGCAGTGCCCTCTCGGGCAAGACCCTTGCAGAAATCGGACTCGAGATGGAAGACATCACTCTTGTAGAATTTATCGAAAAGATAAAAATGGAAGGAACTATTTCGGAATTCGGGGCGAGCTTCAAGACCGAGTCTAACAAGAAGCGGAAGTGCCGGCTGTCGGCAGTTTCGTTTGACCTCAATCGTACAGGAAATATCCTGCTGGCGGTCGCAGATGTTACCCAGCAGGAAACCTTGAGCGAGGCTCTTGGCCGGAAGCAGCAGGTCGAGACGATCGGTGTGCTCGCAGGCGGTATTGCCCACGATTTTAATAATATTCTCGTGGTGATTCTCGGTCATATCGGACTGGCAAAAATGCGGACCGTAGACAAGCATGCCCGCGCTCCCATCGAGAAGGCCGAGCAAGCCTGCCTTCGAGCCCGCGAAATTACTGGTCAACTTCTCGCCTTTTCTCGCGGTGGTAAGCCGGTGATCGGCCGCTGCGATACCCGGCAGTTGATTGTGGACGCTGCGATGGTTTCGGTCAACGATTCATCAATAGCCTGCCTTTTCGACATAGACCGGGACATTTGGCCACTCAAGGCGGATCGCATCCAGATAGGCCAGATAATCACCAACCTGGTCAGCAATGCGGTGCAAGCAATGGATGGGCGGGGCATTATCGAAATTTCGGCACGAAATAAGAACTTTAAAAACTTGGCTCCGCAGCGGCGACCGCGGGGATTTGACGCGAAGCCGCTACCTGAGGGAGCGTATGTGGAAATACGAGTGCAGGACCAGGGGCCGGGAATTCCCGAAGCCATACGGTCAAAAATTTTCGATCCGTTTTTTTCGACGAAAGAAAAGGGAACTGGTCTCGGACTGTCGATCGTGTATTCCATAATTCAGAATCATTTGGGTTCTATCAACTTAGAGACACGGGAAGGTGATGGCGCAACGTTCATCATTGTGCTGCCGGCTGATTCCGTAATCGTAAAACCCGAGAAAAGCCGCACGAACGAGTATCTTTCAGGAAAGATGCGGGTGCTCCTCATGGATGACGATGTTCAGGTCCGGGAAATGGCGAGCGCTCTGCTTGAATCATTCGGCTATGAGGTGATGGAGGCCTCCGACGGCGATGAGGCCACCCTCCGGTACCAGGAAGCGTTTGAAGCCGACCAGCGGTTCGACGTGTGCATTTTGGACCTCATGGTACAGGGCGGGGTTTCGGGTATCGAGTGCGCAAAAAAGATTCTTGCTATAGATAGTGAAGCCCTGCTTATCGTTTCATCCGGCTATTCCGACGATCCGGTGCTTTCGCATTTTCGAGATTACGGATTTAGGGGGATCCTTCCCAAGCCCTATACTATCGAAGAGCTGCGAAACGTTCTGGCAAATATACTTGTCCAGTGAGTGGCTTTGCCGGTATACTTTCACTCATGAGCAAGAGCGTATTGATAAGCGATAAATCGGTTCCATTTGCCTCATCTCTAGCGGGCTCCCTGCGGGGGCACAATGTATCAGTTGCCCTTTTGTGTGGCATTCCGGAAGATGCTGTTTCGCGCAAGAAGGAACCGTCTGAGTCCTCCGAGCCTTCGGCCCTGCGCGAAATTCCCTGGAACCGTTCCTCGGATCTCTCCGCCCGGACCTTGTTGCTCGAAACCCGAAACAACTTTGAATCTCTCGATCAGGCGGTTCTTATCTTTGACGCGCCCACTTTTATGGAACGTGTACCGACGCCGGACCGGATGGGAATGATGCGTATCGTCGACGACTATATTAAAGGGTATCTTTTGCTCGCCACCGAAATCCTGTCGCTTTTTGTCAAACAGAAAAAAGGGCGACTCGCGTTCGTGGTACGCAGCCAGAGCTCTGCAAACCAAGCGACCGGAAGCCAGGTTCCTTCACCACCGGGCATTCCGCTAGCCGTTGCCGAAGCTGCCTTTATGCGCCTCGCCGAAGAAACGGCGGTAGTCATTGCCGCCTTGGGTCTCTCTTCGGTGCAGAGCCTGTTGGTCAAGATTGACGGGATCGCAGACGCAGAAGCTGCTACCTGGCTTGTCGAGCAACTTCTCCAGCCAAACGCTCCACGCAATCAGAGCCGCTGGATCAAGGCTGGAACAAAGGGATTGCTTTCTCTCCTCTAGGAGTTTGTCACTTCCCGACACAAAATCCTGAAAACACGGTATCCAGAATATCTGCAGAGGTAACTTCGCCGGTGATTTCGCCCAGCGCGGAAAGGCAGTCTTCCAGATCCTGCGAGACGGCGTCCATTGGAAATCCTTCTTTTGCAGCGTTCAGCGCGTTTGTTAAAAAAGAACAGGCTGTATGGACGGCATTTTTTTGTCGCTCGGAACCGAGGCTTGCCTCGCGTATTTGGGTCGTACCGCCTAAAAGCAATTGTACTGCAGTTCCCACCAGAGGCGCGATGCCGGTTCCCGTTTTCGCGCTCACTGCGCAGACGGCAGGCCCTGCTTCGGCTTTCTGCGGTACTGGCAGCGCGTCGTCCCGGTCAGCCTTGTTCCACACGAGGATGCAGGGCGGAAAACCGCTACCGGTACGATCCAGAAACTCTTGATCATTACAGTCGATGCCGATTGTGCTATCAACCAGATAGAGCACCAGATCAGCGTCGAGAGCAAGACTCCGCGAGCGCTCTACCCCTTCGGCCTCGATCAGGTCTCCCGTGTTCCGCAAGCCGGCTGTATCGAAGAGACGCACCGGTATTCCGCCGAAATCGGCCCAGGACTCGAGCCAGTCCCGGGTTGTTCCGTGAATATCGGACACGATTGCCCGTTCCTGTTTGAGAAGGGCATTGAAGAGTCTCGATTTTCCGGCATTCGTCCGTCCGGCGAGTACGACGCGCGAACCGTCACTATAGAGCCGTTCCGATGCCCAGGATGATTCGAGCCGATTGAGATCGACCAGTGCTTCTGCGATAAGTGGTGCGTCGAACGTTCCTTTTGTCGTTTCCTCGTCCTCGGGGTATTCAATCTGGACTTCGATGGCGGCCAGGGCGCGGAGAACGCGGTCCTTGATACGGTGTATTTCGTCGGCAATGGAACCGGAAAGCCGGTCGGCGGCGTGAGAACGGGCGGTGTCGGTACGGGCATCGATAATCTCTCGCACCGCCTCGGAGCGGGTGAGATCCGTTTTACCGTTTGCAAAGGAGCGGAACGTGAATTCGCCCTTTTCTGCCGCCCGGAAGCCAGCCGAGACGAGGAGCCGGAACACCGCAAGGACGACGGCCGGACCGCCGTGCCCGGTGATTTCTACTGCATCCTCGCCGGTAAAGCTTTTCGGTGCGCGGTATACCGACAGCATCACTTCGTCTATTTTACGATTTTCTGCGGCAGGGTCGACAAGCCATCCGTGTACGAGGGTGTTGCCGGGGGCTTGGAGAAGAGCCCGGGGACGGGAGAAGCAGGACGCAAGCAGCTCGATGCAGCCGGCGCCTGAAGTCCGTACAATTCCAAGCGCTGCGGGTACGAGGGCGGTCGCGATGGCGATCACCGGATCATTCAGAGCATATTCAGATGGTTTCATGTGTATTGTTTCCCGAGGGAGAGTATATCATCAACAGAGTTACAGGAACAGGCGCTCGAGCTGTTCGAGGACATCATCGGCTTTGACAGGCTTACTGAAGTAATACCCTTGGATCAGGTCGCAGTGTTTTTCTTGTAAAAAAATCATCTGTTCGCTGATTTCGACGCCTTCGGCGACTATCTGGAGTCCGAGATCGTGGCATATCTGGATAATCGAGCTGGTCAGAATCCTGCTTCGTTCATCAGCAAACATGTCGTCGATAAAGGATTTGTCCATCTTTATAGAGTTTACGGGAAGATATCGCAGATAGGTGAGCGAGGAATAGCCCGTGCCAAAATCGTCGAGAGCAATGTGGAAACCGGCTTCCCGCAGCCTGGTCAGCTTATCCTTGATTTCCTCGTCCGCTTCCATCAGAACTGATTCGGTCACCTCGATAGTAATCCGTTCGGGAGACACGCCCTCTGCAACACAAATGCCGATCAGCTGTGAGACGAATTTTTTTCCGTGCATTTGCTTTACCGAAACGTTGATTGAAACACTGAATTGCAAGTGTCCGGTCATTTCTGCCCGCTTGATAAAACGGACCGCGGAGGTGAATACGAAGAGTCCTATTTTTTCGATTTGACCGGTTCCTTCGGCGATCGGAATGAATTCGTTCGGCGATATCAGTCCTTTGTGTGGGTGGTTCCAACGTACCAACGCTTCCAATCCGTCAAGTCGGCCGGTTTGGAGGTTGATCTGTGGCTGATACATGACAAACAGTTCACCGTTTTCTATTGCCAGGCGCAGGTCGTTTTCGATTTCCATCCGCTGTCGTAGCGCCTGGTACATGGTTTCGTCATACAGGATAAACTGAGTTTTTCCCGACAGTTTTGCCCGGTGCATCGCGGTATCGGCATTCTGGATGAGCTCGCTGAACTGCAGCGCATGATCGGGGTAGAGGGCAAGCCCTGCACTGAAAGTCAGGAAAAGTTCCCTGCCGTCGATGATCATTTTTTCGCCCAGAAGAGCAAGCAGATTCTCTGTGTACGCGGTAATTTCATTGTGACTGCTGTTGAGCACGAACACCAGAAATTCATCTCCGCCAAAATGGGCAACCCGGACATCTTTTCCGATTTTTTCACGCAAGGTTGCGGCTAGTTTGATCAGCACCTTGTCGCCGAATTCATGACCAAAAGTATCATTCAGATACTTGAAATTGTCTATGTCGATATATAGGAGGCCTGCGGTATGGGGTCGCTCGTTCAGGGCAAGCAGCTTGTCACCGGTTTTGAAAACGGTCATTTTATTGGAAAGCCCGGTCAGCTGATCGTAAAAAGCAATATGTTTTGTTCTTTTATAGAGAATGCTCACAATAGAGAGGAATCCGGACATAAGCAGGAACAGGATCAGGATGGCAATCGACTCGAATCGGTATGCGATGAAGAAGGGTGTATCTCTGTTGATGAAGGTAGCCTCGGTAGGAAGTGCTGAAAGGGGAATATGGTGCCTTTTAACGGCGTTGTAGTCGAAAACTGAAATAAAACTCGTGCCTCCTGCGGGCGGAATTGTTTCGGTGGTTTCTCCGGCGAGTATCCGCACCGCCATGTTGCCTGCGCTGCGGCCCATGACTTTGCCGCTGAGGAGACTTCCCCCGAGGACGCCGGTCCCAAACACATGAGCAAATAATGTATAAATGGGAACCGCACTGGCTCTGCTTATCCTGCGGGCCAATACTTCCGCGTTGTAAGACCGACCTTTTTTTTCAATGTAAAACGGTCCTATGAGCAGGAAGCTTGTTGGCGGGAGGGTTTGGACCACCTGCTCAATTTCCTCGATAGATTTGTCGCTGAGCGAATGGATCCGGATTCCCGGCACTTCCTGACGGGCAGTTTCGCTCATGAGGCGTTCCGTGCCCTGTCCCGACTCGGTCATTTCGTTGATCATGTACATGCTGTCGGCGCAGGGTTGTATCCGCATGGCATAGCGCAGGGTTGTCGAAATGTCGAGGTCTTCGTACATCCCGGTTATGTTTGTTTCCCCGGCGGTCAGTATAGCCGCGGCATCCCGGTAGACTCCGGAAAAAACGATAGGCGCGTTGGAGAAGAGCTCGGCCCGGTTCTTGATGGCAAACTCGAGAGCCTTGTCGTCAGTGGTGAGTATCAGGTCTATTTTTTTCTCCGGGTATTTATCTTTACAGAGGTTGTATATCTGGGCGATATGGGCTTCGTTCGGAAATCGTTTCCAGTCAAGATATTCGGCATAGATCACCAATTCATACGGGAGACTTTGCAGGACCTCCATGATTCCGGTGTACTGGTCCTCTGTCCAGGTGAAATTGGAATTATAGGAATTGAGAACCAGAATCTGTGTGGATTCTCCTTTGTCCGCAAAAAGAGGCAGAGAGAGAAGGAGGACGAATAATAAAACGATCCTGTTGTGCGGACTCATTTTAATAGTGACTCCTCCAGAGGGACAAAATATTTGCTTGTCTTAATTGTCATCCGCCGGAGGCTGCCCGTCAAGGGTTGTATCCATTCAGCACAGGCCTGCTTTCTGGACGGCGGCACGATTCATCGCGGTGTGTGGATCGGCCGTGCCTGTTTCGTATAGCTCGTCGATTCGATCACGATAGAAGGTACATACCTTGAATCGTACCAGCTTCATGGTGGAATTGACGAGCCCGTTGCTTTCATCGAAGGCCTCGGTAATGACAGCGAACGAGGAAGGTTGCCACTGCGCCGGTATATGTCGGTAGTCGGGATGATTTCTGAATGTGGTCATGTCTTCGGCGATGCGGTCCAGAACCAGGTCGGCGGTGACTTCTGCTCCTGCCGCCTTGAGATCGGTTTTCAGCGCTTCGGTATTCAGCGTGACAAGGGCGCACGTAAACTTACTCTGTTCATTCCAGGCCATGATCTGGTTGATGTATTTCGATGTATTGATAACGGCTTCCTCGATGGATTCGGGGCTGTACTTTTCGCCGTCGGCCGCGATGAGAAGTGCTTTTTTACGGCCAGTGACCACGAGGAATCCGTCCGCGTCCTTATAGCCGAGGTCTCCCGACCAGAGCCAGTCGTCACGGAGGGTTTCGGCGGTCGCCTCGGGATTTTTGAAGTATCCTTTCATGACCGAGTCGCCTTTTGTTACGATCTGTCCTATCTCGCCTGTTTTGCACTCATTTGTATCGTCCTTCATGATCCGAACCTGTAAAGTCGGGATGATGACGCCCGAGGTGCCGAACTTGTGCTTGCGGGACGCGTTCGAGCAGATGATGGGGGCGTTTTCGGTGAGTCCATATCCTTGATAGACCGGGACTCCGATTGCGTTGAAGAATTCCTGTTGCTTGATCTCGAGAAGCGCGCCGCCGCCGACGCAGAATTTTATGTCTGTACCGAAAATAGTACGCAGTTTCGGGAATACGAGGGCATTAGCCACTGCCCAGGGAAACCAGCTTTTGATGCGTATGCCGAAGGACGTCTTATTATATCCGTTACCTGCTCGGGCGATACCCGCTTTGACTCCCCGTTCGAAAATTCCATTTATGAAAGGTCCTTTTGCGGCGACGCCCTGTATCATTTTTTTCATGAAATTCCCCGAGAGCGCAGGAACGGTAAGGAGGAAGTCGGGATTCACCTCAAGGATGTTTTTGGGCAGGTTACGGAGCGCGGACATCGGGCCGCCGCGTGCATCGACGAAGTACATGCACAAGCCCTTGTACAGGAAGATGTAGATGCCAACCGTATGGGCGAAGGAATGGTCGAGTGGCAGCATGATGAGGCTTTTCCAATTCTTTTTGACCTCGACGACTTCGGCGGAGTCATGGGTGTTGTGCCAGTAATTGAGATGCGTGAGCATGATTCCCTTGGGATTGCCGGTGGTGCCCGAGGTATAACAGATGGTGACGGTGTCGTTTTCGCCGATACTTTTTTCGATTTCGCGCATGACCCAGGCAAAGGGCTTTCCGGCGGTTTCCGGGCCTCCATACGACTTGCTCGTTGCAGCGGCGCCGGTATCGAGCTCTTTTTGGCCTTCCGATATCAGTTCCTGGTAGAAGAAAAGGTTTTTGCCGGCCACCAGGGTTGTATTCGCAATCATCTCGTCGAGTGTTTCTGTCCGGGGCGAGATGCAGATGACCACTGGTTTCAATTTTGTGCTTTCGAGTACAGCTACCACTTTCTGAAAATTATTTTCCGATATAAAGATGGCTTTCGATTCTGAATGGTCGAGTCTGAACAGGATTTCGTCCGGAGATAGTTTGGTCGAAAGGGGCACCGAGGTGCAGCCAGCCTTGAGAATGCCGAATTCCCCTATAACCCAGGAGGTGCGGCCTTCGGAAAGGATGGAGATGTTGTCTCCTTTTTTGAAGCCATGGAGGACCAATCCGCCGGCGAAGGCGAGTGACAGACGATCGGTCTCGATGTAGCTGGTGGTTGTATAGGTATCGCCGGATTTTTCTCCCAGATAGGGCAGATCGGCAAAATTCCGGGCGCCTTCGTGCAGTAATTCGATTACGGTTCTCATAACTGGCCTCCAAAATGGTTGTTCAAGTATGTAAGAAGTAGACACGGACCGTCAACAAAAAAATGTTTTTATGCTACACTTTTTATCATGAAAGGTATAATTGTCGCAGCCGGGTACGGTACCCGTTTTTTGCCGGTAACCAAGACCATCCCGAAAGAGATGATCCCACTCATCAATGTGCCGTCGATCCAGTTTATCGTGGACGAGTTCGTCAATTCGGGGATTACTGATATTGTCATCATTTCCTCGCGGCGTAAAAAGGTGCTCGAGGATTATTTTGACCGCGAAATCGAACTCGAGACGGTGTTCGAACGCGAAGGAAAAACCCGCCAACTTGGCCTTGTCGCACCGCCGAAAGCAAATATCGCCTTTGTGCGCCAGCAAAAAATGATGGGCACCGGCCATGCTCTGCTGCAGGTAAAAAACTGGATTGGAAGCGATGCGTGCGTCGTTGCCTACCCCGATGACCTCCACGTGGGAAAGGTGCCGCTGGCTGCCCAGCTCGTCAAGTCGTACGAGGCAACGGGGTGTTCGGTGATGGCATCCATTACCGAGCCCGGTGACGTGTCCCGGTATGGTGTGCTTTCGATTGCTTCAGACGGCCGCCATGTGTCGGGCATTGTCGAAAAACCGTCCCCAGGAACCGAACCGAGCCACGAGGTTTCGATCGGTCGGTACCTGTATACCCCGGAATTTTTCACTCTGCTCGAGGAAGGCTGGCTTCTCCATCTTGCGGCTGCCCAAAAAGCCGGCCGTGTTGCTGGCGAATATTTTCACATCTATGCACTGAATAAATTGATGGAAGCAGGAAAGGTCGTGTTTTGCCCCACCGAAGGCGAACGCCTCGATACGGGCGAACCCGCCGGCTTCCTCGACGCCGTATTGCGCTATGCAGACACCCAAGACGAACTGCGGCCCGTAATTGACCGCTTCATCGCGAGCCGGAAGTAGCTGCTGCGCGGGATGCAAGCTGTTACGCGAGCCGGAACTTCATAAAGAGGACCGGCGCGCCGAGGCTTGCCCACAAGCCGATGACGGCGTAACGGGTAAACCGGAATAGCGCGTAATATGCGCTTGCTTCTCCGGGAAACACCGTTTTCAAGCCAAAATACAAGATAGCGAGGCCGGCAAGACCCGCTGCGATGCGGAGCGCTTTCTGTGCAAGGGTTCCCTGCGCTGCGGAAAAGCGTATTTCGCGTTCCGTGAGGAATATATAACCTGCAGCAAAACCGAAGACTAGGCCCCCCATCGAGGTGTCGCTTCCACTTGCCGCGTTTAATGCAAGTGCGGCGACAGCTGCGACTGCCAGTTTCCAGGTACGGAGTGAACGACCTGCCACTGTGGCCGATGCCGAAAGCTTTGCGAGGATGCGCTGGATAAATGGTAAATTCAGTATAACAAGAGCTGTCACCGAAATGACCGCTCCGATAGCCCAGCCTAAAAGTACATCAGTCGGATAATGCACGCCCAGATAAACTCTACTGAGCCCGATGCAGAATGGGAGGGCAAAAGAGACGGCGATGCGGAGGGCGAGTCCCCGATGGGAGTGCGTTTTGTTGAACAACAGCCAGGCGAGCATTGGCCACAGAACTGCGGAGTTTTGTGAATGGCCGGATGGCGTAGAAAAGCCTGTCGCCTGTGCGAGCTGCACGGAAGGGTCACGCATGAAGGGCCGGGGTATTTGCAGGTTTTCTTTGACGGCGACGTTGATACCGTTTGAAAGAAAGAGGGTGAGCCCTATGCAAAAGCCGCGCTTTTCGTCGATACACCAGAAAAGGACGGGAAGAATTATTGCGTAGGCAACCGGATCGCCGAGCAGGGTAAAAAAGCGGGCGATAAGGGTGAGCGCGGGATTTCCTGCGGCCTGGAACGCGTGGATGACGGTGAGACCCCAATCGAGAATCCCTGACAGGCTTTGTGTCGTCCCGTCCATCGTGGTAATTTCAAACATGCTGCTCTCCTTGAAACTAAGCTGACTGTATCGGCTCCTGGTAAGATGCCTTATCGTCCGCCGAAAACGGGTCGGCTTCCCTTGAAAATCGCTTCGGGGGTCTGCCAGGGATATGGTGTGGAGAGGTCGATGTCCGGCCGGAGATCGGAGTAGCGGCCTGAATTGTTCCAGTAGGTATAACCCTGATTGATGGAATCACGCGCACCGAAGATCTGGCGCTGCACGTAGTCCGGATTGTAGAAAGTCCGGTCGTAGGACACGTTTAAATAGAAGGCTTGCGCCCAGGGTCGCACGATCACATGGTTCCGGGCAATGATCGTGTTCCGGTACGAGCCATAATAGTAAATGCGGTACGGCCGCTCTTCGGTAGGAGATTGGGCAAGAAAGTTTTGCTCGAAATGGCTCGGATAAAACATGGGGCAGATGACGTCGACGTAGCGAGCCAACAGTTCCACATCCTGACCAGTTCGGGCTCCCGTGCGGTACCAGCCGTTCGCGCCGTAAATATCGATGGAGATAGGCGCCTGTATTTCGCGCCGGGCGTATGAAAGGAACGACATAAGCGCGCTTTCTTTGTCCATGCCGGCGTCTTTCCAGCGGTAAGTGGCGTTGTCCAGATTGTCACCGTCGGTCGGGAAACGTATGTAGTCGAACTGAATTTCGTCGAAGCCGCGGGCCACGAGTTCCTTCGCGACCGCGATATTGTATTCCCATACTTCTTCACTGTAGGGATCGACCCAGTATTCCTCGTAATTTTGGCGTACCGTCTCGGTCAGTGGCGCTGTGACCGGTGGCGCGGCGACAATCGGGGCTGCGGTGCTGCCGGGAGTAGCGGCGGTGGATACGCCGGCCGTTGCGCCGGCCGTAGCGCCGACCGTTGCGCCGGCCACTGTCTGAATTTTGCGGGTAATTGTTTGATAGCCCTGCCAGGCTTTGTTTTCTGCCTTATCCCAAACAGCGTAGCGGTTTCCGCCCCAGGAGGCGAGGGACTTGTCCTTGAAGACTACAATCCGGGCCACAAGATATACATCGTTGGCCCGGGCCTTGCGCACAAATTCTTCTATATCGATGCCGGTGCGTACAGTGCCCTTGCTGAGAACGAGTGGATCCTTTGCGTTGTAACGGATAATACCGACGTCGTCCTTCATATCAACGACCAGCATATTGAGTTTGTTGTCCTTGATGGTCTTGAGGTGCGCATCGTAACCGGCGGCGGTGACCACCTGGTGCACTGGCAGGTAGTTCCCTTTTTTCAAGTTTGCGTTTTGTGTATACAGACCCGTTCGCGCTGCGGATTTAAGGAGCCAGAGTTCCGACAGTGATAGATTGCCTCTTCCACCCGAGCGGCTTGCCGGAATCCAGGCGCACAGGAGATTTCCCGGAACTGCCTGAAAAGTGGCGTTCCAGTCGCTGATCGCAGCAGATGCAGTCGTTGACTGTGAAGAAACTTCGCGTACCGTATCGGGACCGGCATAGAGAATTGATTTTTCGGTAACGGAAAGACCTTCGATCGTGTCGACGCTTGCGGTGCCAGACCAGACAGGAAGGAACTGTTTTTTTTGCCAGTCGAGCCGATAAATGCGGGGGAGGAAAGTCTGCGAGGCAAAGAGTTCAATCGAACCATTTCGGGAAAATACAGAAAGGTCTGCGACTTCGTCGGGCCACTTGATCGATGGCATTTTTTCAAGTCCAACGTTCAGATCAACCCAGTTTGTCGCAGTCGAATCCGGCTGACGCCAGGATACACCATAGATTGGATGCGACATGAAAATTGTCAGTTGCATTTTACCGGTAGAATCGGGTAAATCGAGTACCGAGACTGCTTTGGTCCCTGCGGTGATCGAGTTGAGACCCAGACTCTGCCAGGACTGTCCGCCATTTCGGGTAAGGTACACTGCATCTTTTGTCGCGGTGACCAGAATCTGCGGATTGGACGGATGCACCTCGAGATCTTTCAATTCCTGTAACTCGCGTACGAAGTCCTTTTTACCGCCCTTGGTCAGTTTGATGACTTTAATCGGAAGCCCTGCGTTCGTTTCACGAAAAACAGAAAGATCCTCACTAGTCACAATCCCCGCTCCGGTAAGAAATTGCCATCCGGTTGTGGTGCGGATTATTTTTTTGACATCGCTTTTATCCCAGAGCAATGTCGTTTTTGTATTGCTGACGCGGTAGAGCCCGCTACTTGTTCCTGCGAGAAAAATGTCCTCGGCGAAGAGAAATCCGGAGAGGGTCATGCACAGCACGACGAACCTGGTTGTTAATTTCATATGTAATAAAAGGATATCAGAAATATTTGTATTGAAAAAGCCTTAAAATCATTATAATCTGTGATAACGGAGATTATACCAATGCTTAAATCGGTTACCAAGACCTGTGGAATCCTGACATCCGGAGGCGATGCACCCGGCTTGAATGCCGCAATCCGTGGAGTCGCCCGTACCGCCATCGATGTGTATGGAATGAAAGTGATCGGTTTCGAGCACGGCTATCGCGGGCTCATCGACAACAAGAGCCGCATTCTCCAACCTTCGGAATTTTCCGGTATTCTCGCCCAGGGCGGCACCATTTTGGGCACTTCGCGTGAAAAACCCTTTAAAGACAAAAACTGGCTTTCCGATTCAGGTCTCGGAGCCGTCGATATGATCAAGGATACCTATAAAAAAATGAATCTTGATTGTCTGGTGGTGCTCGGCGGAAACGGAACGAACACCACCGGTGCCCTTCTGATGCAGGAAGGCCTCAATGTGATAGGTCTCCCGAAGACTATCGACAACGACATCGTCGAAACAGATATAACCTTCGGCTTTCATACAGCCCTGTGCGTCGCGACCGACGGGATCGATCGGCTTCATTCGACGGCTTCAAGCCACAATCGGGTGATGGTCATCGAGGTGATGGGGCACAAAGCCGGCTGGCTCAGCTTGTACTCCGGCGTCGCAGGCGGCGGCGATGTGGTGCTCCTTCCCGAAATTCCCTACAACATCGAAAGCATTGCGCGGCATCTGGAAGCACGCGGCCGCAACGGCAAGACCTTTTCGATTGTTGTCGTCGCCGAAGGAGCTCTTTCCCTCGAAGAGGCGAAGCTGGACAAAAAAACGTTCAAGAAATCCCGCGAGACTATGTCCGGTTCCGGCACAATCGGCTACCGCGTCGCCCGCGAAATAGAGGTTTCCACCGGGCTCGAGGCGCGCGTGACTGTGCTTGGCTACTTGCAGCGGGGAGGCACTCCGGTTGCCTTCGATCGTGTGTTAGCATCGCAGTTCGGCACTGCTGCAGCGCACATGCTTGCCGAAGGCGATTACGGGAAAATGGTAGCAATGCAGGACAATAAATTGATCGGCGTGCCGCTCGAAAAGGTTGCCAACCGGATAAAGACGGTTCCGCTCGAACATCGCATGATCGAGACTGCACGCGACGTGGGAACTTGCCTCGGGGACTGAAAATCCGATGAGCTCTAGTTCAATTCGGCGTCGAAGGGCTTCGGTTTCGAAATGCCGTAGCCCTGGGCGTAGTCGACCCCGATTTCGCGTAGAAGTTCGATTATCGCCGTGTTCTCGGCAAATTCACCTATTGTCTTCAAGCCGAGCACCTTGCACATACTTGTGATGGCCTGCACCATCGTGCGGTCAACTGTATCCTTGTCCATGTTCCGGATAAAACACCCGTCAATCTTGAGATAGTCCACCGGCAGGTTTTTCAGGTAGCTGAATGATGAAAAGCCCGAGCCGAAATCGTCTAAAGCGAAGGTAAATCCGCGCTCTTTCAGTATGCGTATAAAACGCGACGCAGAGGCAAGGTTCAGGATAGCATTCGTTTCGGTCACCTCGATGCATACCATTTCCGGAGGCACGTCGTATTTTTCGGCATTATCGATGATGTAGCCTATAATGCTGTCGTCAGCGAGAGAGGCGCCGCAGAGGTTGATGCAGAAAATGCAGTCAGCGAGCGGGCTGTTTTTTGAGCGGAGACGGGCAAATGTTTCGATGCTTTTCTGTACGACCCACCGATCTATAGTAGTCATGATGTTGTACCGTTCGGCGATGGGAATAAACTCTCCCGGTGGTATGATCGAGCCGTCTTTATCAGTCATGCGAAGCAGTACTTCGAGCTTGGCGTGGTGATTTTCGGGAGCCAGCGGTTCGATTGGCTGGTAATAGAGTTTGAAGCCGTCGTTGAGCAGAGCCTCGTGAATCCTTCCGAGCCATTCGCTGACCGAAATAGTGTTGAATCCCCGGTTATCGCCGCGCACGTAACAGGCAAGGCGATTCCCGCCTGATTCATGTGCGTTCTTTACCGTCTGAGTTCCGGCTATCATGAGGTTATGCTCGTTGACGAACGAGGCATCAAGGGTGACTATGCCGATGCTGATCGAGATTGGGTATTCCTTGTTGTTCCATCTAAACGGATGTGCCCGCGTTTCCTCGATCAGGCGTCTGGCAATAGCCGCTGCAGTCCCTGTTCCGGTATTGGTAGTCGGGTCGAAGTGGACAAGCACGAAATCGTCGCCACCAACTCTGGCTGCATAATCGCCCTCGCTCATGTGATATTTGATGCGGGTCGCTGTTTCCTTCAGGAGCACGTCGCCTGCTTCAGTACCGCAAGAATCGTTGATCACCTTAAAATGGTCGATGTCGATGTACAGGGCGTTTATTGGAGGCGACTGCGGTTCGAGCTTGATAAGCGATGTGTTCATACGGATCGCCATCTCGTTCCGGTTCAGGAGGTCAGTCAGGGTATCATGGCTCGTCTGGTACTTGAGGGTGTCCGTCATTTCATGGAGACGAGAAATATCTTTGAACGAAATGATGTAATTCTGCTCTTTGCCTTCTTCGGGTGTTTCCCGGTTGACGGTCAGTTCGACGATGAACGAGTTTTGCTTGCAGTTGGTAAGTCGGAGATTCGGTGCTTTGAACGCCTTCATCAGAGACGAGTTGCGGGGAATAGTAAACCACTCGCCTGTTTCCATGTCCGAAAGGGTGAACAGCTCTCCGAGTTTTCGTCTGGTGCAGTCGGTACTATCAGTTTCGAGAATAAGCTCGGCCTCGGGATTAAGAAACAGAATTTCGTCGTTTCGGTTCACCACGAGGATTGCGTCTGTTGTGGAATTGAGAATTGCCGCAAACATCTGCTCTTTTTCACGGATAAGGGAATCGGCAACGCTCTTGAACAAGGCCATTTCGAGAATCGTTGAAAGTTCCCGTTCCTTGAAAGGTTTCAGGATGTAGCCTAGCGGATTCGCATCCTTGGCTCGTTCGAGTATTTTTTCATCAGTGTAGGTGGACAGAAAGATAACCGGGATGTGCAGCTCTTTTTTCAGTTCCATTGCGACGGCTATGCCGTCCATATCGCCTTGGATGACAATATCCATGAGTACCAGATCCGGAAGTTGTTCCCGGATGCCGGAAAGGGCTTCTTCGCCGGATGTAGCACTGCCACAGATGCTGTAGTCGAGCCGTTCGAGCCGCTTTTGTAGGTCCAGCGCGATGATGCGCTCATCTTCGACTATGTAAATTCGTGCTTTGCTCATATGCTATATAATCCGTTATTTCCTGCGCTATTTCCAGTGGGGCCTTTGCACCGGTCCGGATATGCACATCTGCATTTGTCGCGTATACGAGCGACCTTCTGTCGAAAAGCTCCATAAACTGGGCTTTGGGGTCCGTTCCCCGGAGAAATGGGGGAAACTGACCGTCGCGTTTCGCGCTTTTGGTGATGCGTTCAAACAGGATATCGAACGGGGTATCGATGTAGACGCAGAGCCCCGCTTTTTTGCAGAGTTTTAAGGCTTCTGCGTTATCTGCGAGTCCACCGCCGGTAGCGATGACGCACTTGCCACCGTTATCGAGATCCGCCAGGTACCGACAGGCAGTCGCTTCCCATTGTGTCAGAAGAGCCATTCCTCCGACTTCATGCAGCGCGCGTGGCGTTTTTCCCGATAATTGCAGGATAATCTCGTCGGTATCATAAAACGGGAGTACCAGTTTTTGGGCTAACAGCTTTCCGAGAGTGCTTTTTCCAGTATGTTTCATCCCCATAAGGATGATGCGGGCATGCTGTTTCATTCGGTCAACTATACACGAAAAATTGCTTGTAATAAAGATGAACCGCCGGTATTCTGAGCGCATGACAGTATTGTTCGGTATCCTTTTCTGCTTTCTGCCCTTGATTGTATGGGCCTGTGCCGGGATACTGCTGCAGTGGTTTTCGGCTCCGTTTGCTTTGCGCGGAACGCTGTACGGCTTTGCCTCGGTTTTAGCTGCAGCCACACTTCAGTTGTTTCTCGAACCGCTTGCTTCCCGGTTGACCGGTAGCAGCTTTCTGCTTTTTTCCTGCTTTATCAAGGCTGCACTCATCGAGGAAACGATTAAGCTCTGTATGGTGTACTGGCATTCGCGCATTCGGTACAGTTCTCTTTCTGATCGCATGTTTCTGTCGTCTGCGGTGCTCGTCGGCCTTTCCTTCGCGGGCTTCGAGAATGTCGTGTATTTATTGAATAATCCTTCAATAGTGATGCTCCGCTTCGTAACTGCTGTGCCCCTGCATGTTGCCGCAACGGTGCTCGCTGCTTCATTCTTCTTTGCCCGACACGAGCGCTCTTCCGGGAACATCCGTTCCGCCCTGTCCTTTCTGGGCATAATCGGCCTGCACGGCTTGTATAACCTGTGCATGGCGCTAGATGTCTGGTTTCTGGTTCCTGCTCTGGTATGCCTGCTTTTTTTGGTGGTGCGAGCCTTTTATGTATGGGGAGTAAGTTCGAGCGAAACGGACTGACCGCTATCGGGCAAGAAGGATGGCCGGGAGTTCGTACACATCGGCGACACCGTCTACCAGAATACCGCCCATGCCCATCTCGAGCGGCAGAGCAATGTCGATGTCGAAGCGATCTCCCACCGAAAGGCATTGGTCTTTGGAAAAGAGCGAGCGCTCCGCGGCGACGCTGAAAGGCAGGGTGTGCGGCTTCGAGAAACCAGTGGTATCGAGACCGATGAGTTCCGGAAAAAACGACGAAACTCCCAGAGCCTCGAGTGTTTTGCGGGCAGGAAGGACTGGATTATTGGTCACCGCGATCAGGGTAAAATGGGCGGAAAGAATTTCGAGCGTTTGCTCGAGTCGGGGATCGGCGGAAAGATACCGTGCGGGCTCGATGAGTGTTTCTCTCCACCGTACGCTTTCTGCTATCGGAATGCCGAAATGGACAAGCGCATTGCCGAGGCTCATCTTTTTTGTATGCAATCGCTCGTATTCTGAACGGTGAGCTTCGACCACATCTCGCGCTGCCTCGTACGACAGATTCCGCAGTTTTGCGAAATGGCGCAGTTGTACGGCGATTTGTTCGTGGGCATATTCGGGATTGGTATAGAGGGTCGAATCAATATCAAAAATGATACAGGAAAGAATTTCGGGGATTTTATAAATTTTCATACTGTGCGTATTTCTCCGAATAAGCTGAATGTATTGTGTGGTTCGGTTCGTATCGGTGAACGACGTGCACCATGGTTTCGGCTGCCTCGGCCATGGAGGAATAGTCTCCGGTTGCCGTGAAGCCGAGGATCGCGTCTCCCATCAGTTCACCGTCGGGAGTTGCCGTCAGGGTGAAGGTCGAGCCCGTTATATCAGCTTTCATTTGGTTCCATATTTCGTTCCGCGCCTGACCACCCGAGAGGCAGTATTCCGGTGACAGTCCAGTAGCCCGATGCAGTACCTCGATCGCTTTCCGCACGGAAAATCCGATACCTTCGACAACCGCCCGGCCTGAATGCAGAGCCGCGCCCGATGCGGGGAAAATCGGGCTTGCTTCTATTTCTGCCATGATAAGGGGATATGATTTCGTGGCCTGTCCGCTCGACCTGCGGTATGCATGGAAGAGGGCTCCTGTTTCGGGCAGCAGATACGCGGCATTCCATAGATCTGCAATTACCGACGGCAGGGTGCGAACCTCCGGATGGCGAATCCGGGCTGTGGTGCAGATGTTAAGTCCTTCGCTCGTGCCGGCACGGTCGCAGGCTTTGCCTTCCGAGAGTGTTCCGGTACCGATGAGGGCGACCGTAAAATCGGGCCCGCCCGATACGACCGGGAGGCCTTGGGGTAGTTCAGGGAACAGAACGCCTGAGGAGGTGCCCGCCACGGTACCTTGCAGGACGAACGGGGGCAACTTCGAGCCATCGAGGCCTGCCGCAGCAAGCCCTTCGGGTGTCCAGTAGGCCTGTTCGAAGCGGAGCTCGGGGAGTACGGTTACGGCAGTGCCGGTGAGGGCGAATACGAGATATTCGGGGCCTGAAAGGATCCAACGCGCCTTTTCGTAGCTTTCAGGATATAGGGTGCGAAAGGCCGAAAGGCGCGGGATGAAAATCGATTTGCTTGTTGGCGCTTCACCGGCGACGGAGGCCGCCCCAGCGGTGATCGGAGTGCCGGCAAGGTGGTCGATTGGATCGTTCCACATAAGAAGTGCGCCGCTTTTTCCTGCTGCATCAACGCCTATGAGAGTCGGTCCATTCCCGGAAATGACAATGGCCGCAAGGTTCGTGCCGCTCTTGAGCACAGTCAGCGCCTCGCGGAGTGCGTCCATCCAGTCCGAGGGAATACGTCCTGATCGGGGAAAACGGCAGCGTGCACTCGATAATACTTTTCCTTCGGCATCGATGATTGCTGCTTTCAGGGATGAGGTACCGATATCGACGGCAAGTACGGTTTTATCCATTATTCAATATCTGTCGATTTATCCTGCTTGACGAGTTTCTCGATGATGTTACGATTGTCGAGCAGGTCGCTCAGGGACTGATTGTGGTGCAGGCGCGAGATGACCTGGGCAAAGAGTCCTGATACGTTGGTTTTTATATACCATTCCTTGGTAAGAAGCTGTTCATGGTAGACCGCGTTGGTTCCGATGATCCGGAAAAAGTTTCCCTTTGCATACGCTTCGTCGAACTGTTCGATGGCGTTTCCGGTAAAGAAAGGCAGACTGATTGCCGCGATCACTTGGGTTGCGCCCTGTGCTTTCAGGAATTCCATTGCCTTGAGGAGCGTGCCGCCGGTGCCGAGCATGTCGTCCGCGAGGAATGCAACCTTTCCCTTCACATCTCCGAGGAGCTTGACGTTCAGGATATTGGTTGCCTGTGCATTCTGGGTTATAACCGAATAGTCACGTTCCTTGTAGAGCATGGCGAGCGGCTTTTTGAGCCCTGTCGCATAGAATTTGTTGCGGTCGATAGCGCCGGTATCGGGCGAGACGACAACAAAATCATCTTTTTCGCTCGTGAGATCGACGATCTTGGAAAGCTCGCGGATAATCTGGTAACTCGCGTGCAGGTTTTCGATGCGTGCCGAGTGAAAAGCGTTTTCTATCTCGCGTGAATGGATATCGAGCGTGATGATTTGGCTGACGCCGAGACTTTCATACAGGTGCCCTAAAAGGCTCGCGGTTAGACCTTCCCGGCCTTTTTTTTTATGCTGGCGGCTATAGGGATAGACCGGAAGGACGAGCGTGATGCGTGAAGCTCCTGCGTGCCGAACTGCATCGGTGGTCACGAGGAGGGACATTATATGATCGTTGATCGAAAGGCTTCGTTTATTCTTGCCTTCGTTTAAAAGGAGTTCCTGGTGGTTTTCTACGTCCTGGAAAATAAAAACATCCTTGCCGCGGATGCAGTCAAGGATTTCGGTTTTGAATTCCCCGTTCATAAACCAGGTAAAGCGTGCCTTGACCTTAAAATCGGGAGCGCGGAATTTGGTTACATCGCCGCGGATACAGATATCGGAAGTTCGCAGGTCATTAAAAAAATTGACATCTTTTACGAGGTTGATGCGGTCAACTTCATATCGTTTGGCCAATACATCGCTTTTTTGTCGAAAGCGGCGGCTGTAAATATGATTTAAATGTTTGACCGCTTCTTCGGCAAATTTCTCGCCTCCCGGACAGGCAAGAATTGCAAGATCAGTAGGCTCAGAATATGTCATTAAGTAACCCCGATGTCACTATATGTACCATTTTTCTACTAAACTTGCAAGATTGCGAAGCCAAACCAGAATCGAAGGTGCCTTTATTTTTCTAGAATGGTGATCTCGACCCGCCGGTTTCGCGACATATTTTCCTCGCTGTCGTTCGGCGCAACCGGCTTTTCGGCGCCGAAACCACGGGTATATACATTGTATTCGCTGCGTACTCCGCTTTCAACCAAAAATCGCGCAACTGCCCCGGCTCGTTCCTCTGATAGTTTTTGCCTCGAAGAAGTTGATCCCGCGAGGGCTGTATGTCCACTCACCAGCAGTTCTTTGTCCGGGTACCGCTCGAGCAGTGCCGAAATCTTCGTGATTTTTTCTTTTTCAGACGGCATGAGGCGCGCCGAATCGGCTTCGAACTGGATGTTCTCGATGCTGATCGTGATTCCTTCCGCCGATGACGAGGCGGTGGTATTTTCGATACCCATTCGAGAAAGTTCGTCATTCATATCCTTAACTATCTTGTCCCGATCCAGTAATTTTGTTTCGGTGACCACCGCTTCTGCGGTCCCTTTGAATTCGTACACTGCTCCCGAGGCAAGTTGCAGCTGGATACGAAAATCTTCGTTATAGAAAGGAATCATGCCCAGAGTATTATCCCAGTAGATGCGTTGTTTGGAATATCCCATAGTTCGTACCGGATAGTCTTTGCCTGTCGCGGCATTCTGTAGGGGAGAATCGTACAACAGAGTGTATTCGGCTAGGATCAGGTGGAGCTTTTTTCCGTTGCGTTCGACCAGTCCTGAATAGGTGTAGTTGACATTGAACGGTACCTTGAATGGTTTTGTTAACCCGTAGAAATCCCTGAAATCGTGCGCTTCCTCGCCGGTGCCTGTCCAGGTGTCGCCGGGTTTAACGTCCTTGACGGGAAACACGGGTACGTTGCGAACTATTGGCATAAAATAGGTGTCCGCTATGTCATAGATTCCGAATTCGCTTCTCCTGAAGATGCTTGAGTATTCTCGACCCCAGGAAAACGTGCGATTTGTCGTGCGTTCGCTCGTCATGAAGGTGCAGTCGTGCCTTGCGGACGCTGGTAGGATAGCAGTCGCAGGTTGCACATCGGACACGGTGACTGTGATGCGATTGGTGATGTCCGCATTATGCGAAAACACACGATTTATCGAAACAGTTTCCTTCACGGTCGAGTTGATACGGTAGGTATCGCCATTCGCAAACCGGTAACGGAATGTTTCGGCACTAGCGGTTCCGCCTATGCCAACCAGTAAAATCAGGGCAAGACTTATGAACGGATACTTCTTCATACATCGACTATCGGCACAACTTGTTGCGTGTACAAGTCCTTTTATATACTATAATCGTCATGATCAACATGACCGAGGGCAACCCATCGCGCCTCATACTCAAATTTTCGATTCCCCTGATCGCCGGAAACGTCCTGCAGCAGATGTACAATCTGGTCGACTCGCTTGTCGTTGGTAATTTTGTTGGACGGGAAGCGCTCGCAGCGGTCGGTAGTACCTTCATCCTCAATTTTCTGCTCGTTTCCCTTTTTTCCGGACTTTCGCTCGGCTTTACCATCGTTATTTCCCAGTTTTTCGGCTCCGGAGGCAAGGAAAAGGTGCGAAGCGCAGTAGATACAGCCTACATTACGGCTGTTATTGCCGCCATCCCTGTCACGTTGATCGGTATCGTGTTAGCGCGGCCGCTTCTTATCCTGATGAATACTCCCTCAGGCATAACCATGGAAATGTCTTCATCCTACCTGACCATCCTTTTCATCGGAACTATAGGTAACTTCGGATATAACTTGAATGCAGGCATATTGCAGGGGTTGGGCGACTCGGTGTCGTCTCTCGTTTTCCTGGCCATTGCGACTGTTCTCAATATTGTGCTCGATCTCCTGTTTGTGGTTACCTTCGGATGGGGCGTCGCTGGTGTTGCGTGGGCGACAATCATCTCGCAAGCTGTTTCGTTCCTCCTCGGTACGGTCTTTATTGTTCGCAAGCTCAAGCTGACCACGCTTCGCCCCGGTGACCTCAAGTTCGACGCAAAAATATTGAAGGAATGCACGCGGATCGGGCTTCCTAGCGGCATTCAGGGCATGCTGTTTTCTATTGGAACCATGGGTATTCAACGCTTGATTAATGGTTATGGCCCAATTTTTATGGCTGGTTACAGTATTTCGAGCCGTATTGATTCGCTTGCCTTCATGCCGATCGCGAGTTTTTCAACTGCAGTAACCACTTTTACCGGCCAGAACATCGGTGCCGGCCGACTTGACCGGGTCAAAAGCGGATTTGTGGTCACTCATCTGATGAGCGGCGCAGTCTGCATCATGACTAGTATCCTGCTCATAATCAACGCACGGTTGCTCATGTCCTTTTTTTCGCCCGACCCTGAAGTCATTGGCATTGGTGCGGGTGTTCTGTATCGACTGATGCCCACCTATATCTTGCTTTCGGTGCTTTTTATCACCAATTCCATTTTGCGCGGAGCCGGTGAGTCTCTGATTCCATTCCTTGCTTCAATGACCTCATTCCTTTTTTTACGCTTGCCCGCAGCCTATTTATTGGATCATTTTTTTGGAAGGGGTGAAATTGGCTGGTGTTTCGGAATCGGCTGGGTGTTTGGCCTTGCAATCGCGATGCCCTATTACTTTTCGGGAAAATGGCAACAACGAATTCGTCAAAAAATTTGAAAATTGTTTCTATAGGATGTAACATTTGAAGGGCAAGAGTTTTTATTTGGTATAATGCGGCGCTGAATGAGCACGGTTCCGATTATGCCTCCTTTTTATGGATTGTTCGGGTGAACAGTCCTGTTCCCGGCAGGGTTTTAACTCCTCCTTTTACCTGCCGGGTTTTTTTTCCGGTTCATGATGTCAAGCATCGGTATCTGAACCGTAAAAAACCGTAAAAAACGTCATAAAACGCCAGTCCCCTATTGACCAAGTTCACTCATTTCGGTATCTTATTCTAACACGACGCAGGATAGAGCAGTTGGCAGCTCGTCGGGCTCATAACCCGGAGGTCGTAGGTTCGAGTCCTACTCCTGCTAAATCAAGAAAAAGCCTGACCGGCAACGGTTAGGCTTTTTTATTTTAAAAGTAAAAAAACCATTCAGAGTAGGACTCGAATCTGCTACGGGCGCCGCGGGTTTCGTATACGAAACCCGCCGG
>JBBRWY010000050.1:0-26155 GCA_038248875.1 Treponematales bacterium | reverse complement strand
GGGTTCGTCAGAATACTGGTCAAATGGTCCAGATTCAGGTTCTAATTCTATTTCAGGTTCTAATTCTATTTCAGGTTCTAATTCTATTTCAGGTTCTAATTCTATTTCAGGTTCTAATTCTATTTCAGGTTCTAATTCTATTTCAGGTTCGATTTCTTGTTCTAATTCAGGTTTAGGTTCGGAGTTAGGTTTGGGTTTAGGTTTGGATTCTATTTCAGGTTTAGTTTCGGTTTCGGTTTCGGTTTCGGTTTCGGTTTCAGGTTTGGGTTCAGGTTTAGGTTCAGGTTTAGGTTCAGGTTTAGGTTCAGGTTTGGGTTCAGGTTTAGGTTCAGGTTTAGGTTCAGGTTTGGGTTCAGGTTTAGGTTCAGGTTTGGGTTCAGGTTCGTCTTCAGGGTCGGAGTGCTGTTTTTCTGCACGTGGAGATTTCTTTTTGTTCACAGGGGCTTTTTCGGGGACAAATTCGTTTTCGTTCGCAGTTTCGTCTTCAGGGGCTGATTCCTGTTCAGACTGTCGTTGCGGTGGCTCATCTTTTTTCCGGTAGGGAATATCAGAAAGATCTTCAGCTTCTTCCTCGTACATAGGAGCGTTAGCAGGTGGCCGTTCACCTTGTAGTTGCATTTCGGAATCGGAGCCGAAAGCGCCGGGGGAATCGAGACCAGGCTCGGCTGAAGAGCTGGACATGTCGAGCGGCGCTTCGAAATCGATCAGATCTTCGATCGTATCGTCGGGAAGGGTATCTTCGAGATTTTCATCAGAAGTCAGAAGTTCATCGAAAGGAAGCTCCTCGTTCTCGACCAGCTCGTCTTCCTCTAGAAGGGTAAGTAAATCGGATTCCTCATCTACGGGAATGAATACGGCAGGTGCTTCCTCTGCAGAAGGTTCTTGAATTTCGGGGTCTTCACCCTTTTCGGAAATGCTCTTGGACTTGAGAAGCGCGAGATTTTTTCCGATGGCCGAAGGATTGGTAGAACTATAATTCGTGACAGCCTTTTCGTACAGATCGAGGGAGTCGCTCAGATTGTTCAGATCATCTTCGGAAGCACGTCCACCCTGGGTATTTACGATATCCTCGGCTAGACGAACGGCATCAGCGTTACGGCCGGTATGTTGGTAGAGCATTGAAAGGGCAGTCAAGGCATCTATGTTTCCGGGATCCCGCGCAAGGACATCCTTGAATGCCTCGAGCGCCTTCTCGTTTTCATTCATAGTTTCATAGAGCTGTCCCAGAGAAATTCGCACCGGTACGTCTCGCGGCCGTTCCGCAAGATAGGCAAGAAGCTGTTCTTCGGCCTCGGGGTATTTGCGCGACTGGTAAAATTGTTCTGCCAGGTCGATACGGAAATCAATTTCGGCGGGGTTGATTTCGAGAATACGGGAAAAGCACCGTTCCGCTTGATCGGAGTCCCCGAGCTGAGCATACATGCGGCCCTCGATGCGCAGGGCAGAAATGTTTTCGCTCTCGATTTCATATAGTTGCTTGAAAAGCGCCTTCGCCTCGGGATATTGCTGTAACCGAACATTTAGACGGGCAAGGTGTAACAGAATATCAAGATTTCCCGGTACTGCTGTATCAAGAGCTCGCAGTACTTCCAGCGCCTCTTCGGTTTTATCCTGCTTTTCGAGAAGTTGCACAAGACCGAGAACCGCGGGAACATGTGTGCCGTCACTGCCTATGGCCCGCCGGTAAAAGGCGTGCGCCTCATCGGTTCGATTATTTCGTGAGGCGATATTGCCGAGCTCGGTTAGCGCTCGTACATCAGACGGCTGCACTGCCAAAATTCGCTTGAGCGTCCCGAGAGTCGCCTCCTCCTCTTTCTGCTTGCCATAAAGGGAGGACAGATCCCGGAGCGCCTCAAGCCAGCCAGGTTTTGTTTTCAAAGCAGAATTATATTCTGCGACAGCTTCAGAGGGCCGGCCGAGCAGCTCGTAGCTGTGGGCCATATTATAATGAATGAAGGGATGGTTCGGATCGATCTGCAATCCGCGTCGATAGGCCTGCAGGGCGAGATCGTGGCGGCCGGAAAGAGCATGGATGCTACCCAAATGATTATAAGCAAGCACGTCGTCCGGTTTCTGTTCGATGACGTCGGAAAAACAGAGTGCGGCGTCGGAATACTGCCCCATCTGCTTGTAGGTGTTACCCAGATTATAGAGAACTGCCTCGGGATCTTTTCCGGTTTCCTTGGCGGCGATCAAGGCCTGTATCGATTCGTTGTACTGCCCCAGACGCCGGTAAATGACGCCCAGATTGTTGAGAATATCGACATTTTCAGGATCGAGTTCGGACAATTTTTTATAAACTGAAAGGGCATTTTCGTAGCGGTCGGCGCGGAGGTATACGGTACCGAGAAGGGTGAGCACAGCACTATTGTCGCTTTCCTGCCGAAGCAGAGTGAGCAGCAGTTTTTCGGCATAGGTAAAATCGCGGGCGATAAGCGCCGAGTTCGCGCGGTCAAGAATGATTTGTGATTGATCAGCCATGCGGTAACTCCAGAATCATTTTGGGACTATCGTCCGGCTTGCGGCCGGGCATACACTTCTCCGGATAAAACACCGGGGTATCTTACCCCCGATGCATCATATACGGCAATACTGAAAAAATACAGCTTGCCATTAGTGAGTCTGTTCACCGTGAAAGAAAGGCTGTTGCCTGCATCTATGGGAGAGCCGACACCGAGGTATTCGCCGGGATGTTCACCGTAATAGATCAAATAGCCGGCAGCATCCTGGTCGATCGAGCGAACCCAGGAAAGGGTGACCGAATTGTTCCCGGCTGCGGCAGTTACACGGGCAGGCGGCCAGGGCGGAGTATCCTCTGCATAATGGAGTGTAACCGAGGTGAGTACCGGAGTCTGTGTGCCCCGTCCGTCCGGATACAGTTCGCCGGCAACCTGAAAATACCGTCCGTTTATACCCTCAAGCAGACGTTCGGGTGTCACGGGAATCCAGGTGGGTGCGTCGCTGATGAATGCATACGGACTGTCGGCCGAACGAACAAAAAAAGACAGTCCCGTTTCGGCGGGCACAGACTGCACGACTGATATGCGGGACAGCGTCGAATTGAGGTTTCCCGAGTCGACTGGAAGGGATTCGAAACGCCCCCCGGAGGCGGGATACCGCTCGAGTACCGTATGCCTTTCGACAAGTGTTCCCGGCCCGGCAGAATTTCGGGCAATTCTGAACTCGTCGATAAGACCCGAGAAGCGAGAGCCGATCTCGACATCGGAAGCGGTCCCTAAAACGGCAGAATACACATCCCCCCGTTCTTTTCCCGTGGACGTCAGATACTGGAGGGCCTCGGTGGAGCCATCGAGCATATATTCGAGGAGGCCGGTCGATTCATCAAAGGAAAGGCGGTGATGGCTCCATTGCCCGGGAATAAGATTCCGAACCCCGGAGATGGTGACATCGAGCGGCTTACCTCCGACAGTAGTCCAGATATTCGAAAAGGCCCATTCAAGGTGGTTTCGGAAAAGACTTGCGCGGATGTATTGGTACAAGGCTCCGGATGGAGCGTTGCGGGACGAGCGCCACTGAAAAAGGACGCTGCCGTTTTCGGTGACTGCGGGGTAGAGCCAGAATTCCAGCCTGAAAGAACCGGACTTGCCCGGATTCGCAAAAAGGCTGCCGGGTCTGCCGCGAAGGACAAGTCCCTTACCGTCTGTATTGAAAAGACCAGCTCCGTTTCCGCGCCAGGCCTTGGCGGCGCCTGCAAACTGCAGGTTGGAAGATACAACATCGTAGTTGCCGGTCCGGTCGGAGGACACTTGGTCATCGAACGGAATATAGAGCTCATCGGCAGGGACTTCTTCAATGAGTTCGGTGGACAACACCAAGGCTTCCCGCGAGAGCCTGCCTTTACCGCTGGCAAGGCCAGACGAAAAAGAAAGGGCAGGCCAACCGGCGGCACCGCCGAGCGTCACGGTACGATCTTCGGCCACTGCGGCAAAAAGGGAAACAAGAAGCATAATTATTGAAAGAAAAACGGTTTTTTGTGTGTGCATACTACTACTTTTCAGATTATCGGCATAATGGTATGATAAATACAATGAAAGAGCAGACGGAAGTACGCAAAAAACTCCATGCAACCGCTCTCGACGCCCCAAAATCCAGCGGAGTATACCTCTGGAAAGACGAAAATGGACTGATCATCTACGTCGGAAAGGCAAAGTCGCTCAAAAGCCGGCTTTCATCGTACTTCACCTCGAACAAGGACATCAAAACCCGCATTCTTGTTTCGCGTGCGACTTCCATCGAATATATCACCACCGAAAACGAATATGAAGCGCTGCTCCTCGAAAATACCCTGATCAAAAAGCACACCCCGAGATACAACATCAACCTGAAAGACGGGAAGACGTATCCGGTTATCAAAGTGACGAACGAGCCCTTTCCGCGCATTTTCCGTACCCGACGTATCCAGAACGATGGAGCCCTATATTTCGGTCCCTTTCCCGACCTGACGGTTCTCGACCAGTTTCTCGAGTTGATAAAACGAAATTACAAGCTGCGGCAGTGCCGGGTCCTTAAAAAACGAACGGTGCCCTGCCTGTACTATCACATTGGACGGTGCAGTGCACCTTGTTGCGGTAAAATCAGTCGCGAAGACTACGCAAAGGATATGGAGGAAATATATCTCCTCCTTGACGGCGATACCGAAAACTCGATTGCCCGCCTCGAAATTGTGATGAAAGCTGCTGCTGCCGGCATGTACTTCGAAAAGGCAGCACGTATCAGAGACGGAATCCGGGCGATCAGGCAACTGCGCGAACAGAACGCCGTCGTCGATATGGATCCGGAAGCCCGCGACTACATCGCATGGGCGGCGGAAGGTACGATGGTCACCTTCGCCATTCTCCAGATGCGCTCGGGCAGGCTTACCGGCCGGGATCTCTTCCGGGTGCGGAGTCTCAAGGACGAGGAGGAAATTCTTCCCGAATTCCTCATGGCGTACTATACCGCTGCATTGGATGTACCACCCCGTATCTTCGTCCCGACCGAAAGCGGGTTGTCCCTTGCCGAAAAATGGTTCCGCGAAGGACTCGGTATTTCGACGAAAATCACCGTCATCGAAGACGCGTCCCCGCTAGCAGATGATAAGCGCCACAGTACCGCAATGGCCATGGCCCGGTTCAATGCCCGCGAGGATGCGGCGCGAAGATTGCGGGAACACGGTGACTTCCCCGCACTCGAGGAACTGAAAACGGTATTTAACTTGCCGACCCTGCCCTCGCGTATCGAGGGTTTTGATATCGCCCACATCGGCGGAAGGCTGCCCGTGGCGAGCCTCATCACTTTCCAGGACGGTAACCCCGACCGGAAAAATTACCGCATGTTCCGCCTCCGCACCACCGACGGCATCATCGACGATTTCGCCTCGATGCGCGAGGTGACAACCCGCCGCTATACCCGCCTCCTGAACGAAGGCAGCGACCTTCCCGATCTCTTACTTATCGACGGCGGCATCGGCCAGGTCAACGCGGTCAAATCTGTCCTCGACGCACTCGGTGCAGACATTCCGGTGATCGGTCTCGCGAAGCAGGACGAAGAAATCTACCTTCCTGGAAACTCCGAGCCGGTTAGGCTGCCGCGCCGCTCGGACGCGCTCCGCCTCCTCCAGCGGGTCCGCGACGAAACACACCGCTTCGCGACCACGCGAAACCAAAAACTCCGCACTAAAGAAAATACGACGCTTTCCTTTGAAAGCTTGCCAGGAATCGGGAGCAAAAAAGCAGTGCTCCTCCTCGAAAAATTCGGTTCTCTCGAAAAGCTCGCCGAAATCGCACAAAATAGCGGCGCCCTGGAAACAATCATGCAGGCTGTCCATATATCCCGAGACGCCGCAGAATCTCTCAAGCAGGCCATTCCCGCACTCCTCGCCCAACGGACAGACGCGCGTAAAAAACGCGCCGAGGACGGTTCAAACAGCAGTCACCAAAAATTCCACTCAAGCAGACCAACTCTGGACGCAGCAGGCATTGGAGAACTGGCGGCACTCGCCGAAGAAGCCGGACTTCCGGACCAGAGCGCAAACCTTGCCGCAGAAAAGGTTCCCGTGTATACGAAAAAAAGCTCCAAAGGAAAAAAATGATGACCGCTTCCCGCACCCGGACAATCGCTCTACTCTTCGTGCTCTGTAGTATCCGCGCCCTTCATGCCCAAGACGGTAAAATGCTGAATGTGCGCGATGCTACAGTCGAATGGGAATACCTCGACCTGATCGCCCGTGGAAGCAATATCCCGACCACCGTGCAGTCTCTGTCTTTTAAAGAAGCCGCTTTTTATGGACTGAATGTCAGCACCGGCTCAATAGCAGCCAGTGACGCGCGTATCCGGGGAATCTTCAGTGTTCAGCCCTTCATCCTCGGCTGGAAAGGTCTCGACATGACCGACCGGATGACTAACACGTCCATCCTTACCCGGTTGCGTCTTGATGACCCGATTCTTGCTCTCGGCGTTTCGTTCGAAAACGGGGGATTTTTTGGAACCACCCAGCTTGATTTTAGCACCGATTCTCGTCCCAAGTATGTCGGTCCTGAAGGAACAAGTACATTTTTGCAACCAATGGAGTATCTTTCCTACTGGACATTCCCGGAAGAAGCATATCTCTCCTGGTCTACTGATCACCTGACAGTTGTTGCAGGTCGATTCCCCACAGGAATCGGACTCGGAAAAACAAATATTTTTTTGAACGGAGAACCCAGATGGTATGATCAGGTACAGTTTTCCTGGTGGTCAGACCGATTCCGCTTTTTTAGTTTTTGGGGAACATCCTCGTCTCACTTGAGCGAAGAAGAATATGCAATACAGAACTATTTCTCGGTCGTAAGCGGCAAGACAAAGTTGGGCTGGGATACCCTCAACAACCATGATGCTTCGACACAGTCTCTCGTGCCCTTCAAGATGTTTACCTATCACCGGCTCGAATTCAAGCCTGCCCAGAAACTGGGAATCGGCATTTCCGAGATGCAATTGATCGGTGGCAAAATACCTGACCTGACCAACATCATGCCAACGCTCATTTGGCACAACACATACACGGCAGGAGTCAGCAACGTGATGATCCTCGCCGACGTCTGGTCCGTCCCGGTCAAGGGCCTATTGCTATACGGGGAATTCCTGATGGACGACAGCAAGGCTCCATCGGAAAAAGGAGCAGCGAAACCAAACTGTTGGGCCTGGGAACTCGGTACGGAATGGGTCCTGCCGGTCGAATCGCGCGACTGGCATTTTTCCGCCAGGGGGGAATATAGCCATGCAGACAAATGGACCTACAACCGCTGGCAGCCGTATCTCACCTTGTACCAGCGCCAACTCATCACAGGAGGACACACAGGTTTCGACATCCCGCTCGGACACCCCGAAGGCGGCGACGTAGACCAGGGAAGCCTGACACTTACGGCACTTTCGCGCGAAGGAAAACGGCTCGAACTCGGTTACACCTACATCGACAAGGGACCGGTATATTTAGGAATGATAAGCAACGTGAAATATCCGATGCCGGACAGCAACGGCGGACTAACACCCATCTATCTCCCCGTCTACTATGATTACGACGATCTGACCGGAATTCCCGGCAGCCTTGAGGCCATCCTCGGCACAGTCAGAAAGTATTCCCATGTCATCAACCTTAAAACGGTATGGCCGCTCGGACGCGGCTGGGAAGCAAACGGCGAAATCGACTTCCGGATTATCCTGAACGCAGGCCATGTAGCAGGTGTTACCGCTACCGAAACCGTGTATAAAACCGGTTTCAAATGGACTTACGGAGACTGATTTTACGACACCTTTCATTTTTTTACTTAAACTAGTATACCTGAGGGATTTCAACCAGCTTTCAATACTCCGAACAACCTTTTGTACTGTACAATCCACCCCGCATCCCGCTAAAATGCAGGCCGGAGAAACCGATGGATAAGGCAACGGTCGACATACTCGCGAAGGTAAAAAAACTAATGGCTCTTGGCGCATCCCCGAGCGAGGCGGAAGCAGCGTCGGCCCTGGAAAAAGCACGGGTTCTCCTCGCACGGTACGGACTGTCGCTGACCGACGTGGAAGCGCATTCACCCGAGGTAATTGAAGGCGTGCTTCTCGAAAAAAAACGGCTCCGCGCCTGGGAATCCCGACTCGTGCAGGTTATCGCCACCTGTACGTTCACGCAGGCTCTCCATGTACAACGGGGCGGAGTCGGACAGGTGCTGCTCATCGGACGCGAACTGAATACGCTCGCGGCTGCCGACCTATTCGCCTACCTCCATCTCGTCGTACTCAAGCTCGGCCGTGCCCATTCGGATAAAGTCGCCCATCTCGAAAGCTTCCGCTGTGGGGTAGTTGTACGCATTGGTGAACGTCTTGAAGACATGAACATAGGTACCGAAGAATCGGGCGGCCCCTGGGCAGGAAAACAGACCGAAACTGAAACAGACCCAGCGGCAGTAACAGTACCACCAGTGTCAGCGACTGTCTCTGCAGACCGCCAACTCACCGTCCAGATGTCCAAAACCGCTGACCACGAGAACAAAGCGTTCATCGATGACAAATACGGCAAAACCAAAACAAAGCGTATAGGCCGCCGCGTGGACGCCGAATCCTATCACCATGGCCGCAAAGTCGGTGATACAATATCGCTCAACAGGCAGATTCGGTAATGTTACTTGAAAAACAGACAAAATCAGCTTATTATTAAATTATGCCAAAGCTTTTCCAAGTTGATGGATATATTTTCTTTTTCTTTTCAAATGAAGGCATCCCTCGTGAAAAATGTCATGTACATATACGGAGAGGGTCGGCTTTGGCCAAGTTTTGGATTGAACCCGAAATCGGCTGCGCAAGTTCCTATGAATTTTCATCAGCTGATCTTTCTAAAATAGAAAATATAATTTGTGAACACGAATCTGAAATCAGGAGGTTCTGGAATGAGTTTTTCTTTTAATACCCCTTTAGCTGACAAAGTCTGGGTTGACGAAAGTAATCTATGGATTTTATTGAAGGACTGTCGACAAATATCCATTCCCTTGGCCTTTTTCCCACGACTTCGGACCGCTCTGAAAGACGAATTGAAAAATTACCAAATCAGTGGTGGTGGAATTGGAATTCACTGGGATTCGCTTGACGAAGACTTGAATGTCCCTTCACTTGTTTTAGGAATTATTGACAATCAAAAAATTCTAAATTACGCGTAAGAGGACAACCATGGTAAAACACGAAAACGAAATCAGCTCCGTCGAAATGAGCGGAAATGGCGTGGTCGGAGTTACGAAAAAGATTTTGATGGGACCGGCGGACGGATACGACGGATTTTTCCGCGTGTTCACTGTACAGGTCGGGGGGCACACACCGTTTCATGCACATGAATGGTTTCACGCCAACTACATACTCGAAGGCGCGGGAAAAATCGTGACAGAGGACGGGGAAACGGCCGTAGAAGCCGGATCGGTAGCCTACCTCGAGGGTGGAAAGAAACACCAGTTCGTCAACACCGGTGCCAATCCGCTTAAATTTATCTGTCTCGTCCCCCAAAGCGGCGACAAGTACTAATCAGGCATACTCCACTGTCTCGATTGCCCTTCCGCCTCTGGTAAGAATGGCGTATACGCAGGTTTCCATTTGGAGGTCCTGCAGAGGGCCGCCGCCGGTGCGAAGCGAGAGATCGGTCGAGGCAAGCAGCGCGAGGATGCGTTGGACAGCAGAGAAATCCCAGCGGCTTGCCGCGCGACGATACTGATCGATTGCACGCTTACTCGTGAATCCGGCTTTTTTCAGCGAAAAATCATCTATAGTACCCGCGGCAACCAGCTGGTGCCAGTCGCCGAGTCGTCTGAAACAGAACGTAAGCCCGGCGATGGTCTGCACCGGAGCCGAATCCTTCGACAGAGCCAGTTTCCGCAAAATCTCGAGTGCTCCTGCAAGGTCACCTTCGGAAAGAGTATCAAACAGGGTGAAGGCACTTTCTTCGCGGTTATGAGCCAGGATATTGCCCGTATCAGTCTCGGTAATGCAATAACCCGCGGGGAAAAAAAGCGTAAAGCGCGAACAAGCAGTGCGAAGCGCATCGGTGTTGTTTTCGACCAGGTCGAGAATAGACGAGACAGCCTCGTCCTCGATGCGATACCCGGCTTTCCGGAAAAAATCGGTAATCCACTGTTCCTTGCGATTCTCGAACAATTCCCAGAAAATTCGCTTTTGGTCTTTCGGAATTATTGCCTCAATCTTCTTGTCCACGGCGATTTCGTCGGACAGCAAGACCAGCAGGGCATCAGTTACACCCGTGGATTCCGCAACCCAGGCGACGAGCTGCTCGACATCATCTTTTTTCTTGAGTATTTCGGCATTCCGGAGCACGACAAACCGCGCGTCCGCAAACAGGGATCCATTCTGCAATAGGGAAATCACCTCGCCCATCTTGATGTCGGCGGCGTACAGACTGTGCAAGTCCAGATTTCCGCATCTCTTGGCGGCAGCGGTACGCAACTGTTCGACGGCGGTATTCCGCTCGCCTATTTCAGGGCCGGTAAAAAGCCATATGGGGGCAACTGACGGCATCGGGTTCCTCTCTTCAAGTATCCGCCGATTATAACCGGATTACTGCCTTTTTGTCCGACCTTTTTTTGCTGTTTTTACTTTCGGCAATCGAGTTTAAAAGGGATGCGGTCTCGGCCAGCTCGTCCCGGGAATGGGGTATGACGCAGAACGAATGGTCTCCCTCGGCAAGACGGGCCACAGCCTCGGCGATCGAACGTATGGGTTCCGCAATACGGGAACTCATAAACCAGGCAAGAATGACGATCATCAACAGGGATGGAAGGGCAAAAAGCACATAAATCCATATGCCCATAAACGGTAGAAAGGGTTTCAGTTTTTCGATAACACCCGCTTGGGCAGCGGCCGCACTGATGGTCGCGAGGCTCGCCCGAAAGCCTTCCGGCAGGAGCGAAGTATATACGCACAGATAAGTACTGTTGCTGTACCGTACGATCTGTCCATACCGGTACAGCGGTTCTTCGGCATCAAGGTTGAAAATGCCGTGAGTCACCTCGGGAAGGCGGTTACGGGGGACAAATCGGGCAGAATCGCCGATTTCGAGCACGGGGAAAAAAAACGCACTGTCCGCTGACCCGTCCTGGCTGTACACCTGGCAAGCGGCTGCATGCGGGTCAATGGAACGGATTTCGCTCATCCAGTCGGTCGGTCGGGCGCGATAATTGCTGATGGAGAGCCCGTTCAGAAAACGAGCCGAAACTTTCTCGATCGAGCGAATCCGCTCAACAGAATAGAGGTCTGCAATATCTTCGGCTGACAAAAGAGAATCAGTAACAGAACGGTCAAACCAGGTGCCGAGAGAAGTACTGACAAAGCGACCCAGAATGAGGGTTTGCGGAAAGGTGGCTGTAAAAACGAGCGTGCAGATGACCAGAAAAAGACGAAGCCGGAACCGGTTACCGGATCCATGCAGAATTGATTCCGAAATCATACCGAACAGAAATAGGGACAACAGAACAATAAGTGTTAATGGGCCAACGACCAACAAGAGTAAGCCCTGCGGAGAGTTGAAGAGTCTGGCAGAAAAAACGCCTTCAAGGCCGGTCACGGCAAGTAAAAAAGAAGAAACTAAAATCAGAACAAACGAAAAGACGAGAAAGGGAAAGGTATACAGGACCGAAGGCCGCCTTCGCCGGATCTGTTTCAATCTTCCTCAAATTTGTTCTCGAAGAGGGCGTCGATCGCGTCGACCGCTTCCTGTTCGTCCGAGCCGGTGGCGCAGAGAGTCAGCACGGAATTGTAGCTGGCGGCCATGGTGATGATACCCATGATCGACTTGGCGTTTATGCGGGTGTCTTCCCGCTCGATCAGGATCTCCGACGCAAAACGGTTGGCAGTCTGTGCGATCAACGCGGCTGGGCGAGCATGGATTCCGGCACGGTTTTTAATGGTGACTGTCTTTGTGATCATCTGTTGTTTCCTTCAATAAGAGTCATCGGCACCGTAATACGGCGCGCGGGCTGCGTCTGTTTCAATCCATTTTAGTACGTTCTGGTTGAATTCCTTTGCGGAGAAATATCCCATGCTCTTGAGGCGCTCGTTCATGGCGGCTGTTTCCAGAATGATCGGGATATTCCGTCCCGGCTTTACAGGGATTTCCAGTTTCGGGACTTTCACACCCAGAATGTCCATGGTCAGTTCTTCGGTGCCAAGCCGGTCGTATACCTTGTTCGCGTCCCATTCCTCAAGCTTCGCGACTATCTGGACTTCCTTCCGTTCACGAATGGAACCGACGCCATACAGTTGGGTAATGTTGATGATGCCGAGGCCGCGGATTTCCATGTGGTGGCCAATGATTTTGTTAGCACCCTGCCCGATCAGGCTGTTGCCATTCAGACAGGAAATCTCGACAACATCGTCGGCGACGAGTCGATGACCACGCTCGATCAGTTCGAGCGCAGTTTCGCTCTTGCCAACTCCGGAATCTCCCAGAATCAGAATGCCGAGCCCGTATACCTCGACGAGAACACCGTGAATTGAAATTTTCGGGGCAAAAATATTCGAAAGGATACGCAGAAGTCGGGATGAAAATTCGCTCGATTCGAGCCCAGTTTGCAATACCGGACAACCCGTCTGCTCGGCTTTATCGATAAAGGCTTGGTCAGGATCGAGGTTATGCGTGAATATGCAACAGGGTAACGTGAAGGAAAACATCTGCTCAATTGTGTCGAGTCTGCCTTCGGCTATAATCTTGTTGAGGTAGGCTACTTCGCCGCGACCAAAAAGCTGCACGCGCTGATAGGCAAAGGAATCGTAAAAACCCGACAGGGCGAGCCCTGGGCGGTTCAGGTCCGGGATGGTTATGTCACGGACCAAACCCCGCCTGCCGCAGATACAGCGCAGATCAAGGGAATCGTGTTCCTTGAGGTTCAAGTCAAGCAGGTCTAGCACGGAAAACCGTTTCAAAGCCATACCTGACTATAACCTCCTGTTTCCGTTATGTAAAGTCGACGGCCAAAAACAGTCCGTTCATTTCTTCTCCTGGATCTTGTCCTTTTCTTTTTTAATCTTCTGGTCGAGTATATCGATAAGCTTGTTCACACCCGTCGCGAACTCGAAGTCTTCGGCCGATACATGGGCATTTCCACCCCAACGGAAATTGACGGTACAGTCAAAAAGAAATTTCTTTTCGTACTTTATATTGAAAAGAACGTCTGTCAGGAGTTCTTCGGCATATTTAATGCGTTCCAGTTTCTTGTCGACAAGGGTTTTTTGATCTTCATCCAGAGTGAATTTTTCGGCCTTTACGTTGATGTTCATTCAGAACCTCCTCGGGAATGTACGTCCGGCACACAGCCGGCTCTCTAGTAATAGTAATACGTAATGGAGGTAAAAGCAAAATCATCTTTCAAATGAAGATTTAATCGTCAGTTCTGTGCGATATTTGGCGACAGTACGTCGGGCCAGGGTAATGCCGCGCTCGGCGAGCAAATCGGCAATTTTCTGATCGGACAAGGGTTCCGTCGACTCTGCGATGATATCCCTGATCACTTCCTTGACCCCCTGTTTCGAGAAGCGGCCGGTCGCATTTGCAGCAGTACTTGTCGTACGTCCCGGTGTGCGCGCGGAGCTGACCTCGTTGCTGAAGAAATACTTGATCTCGAACAAGCCCCATTCGCACTGGAGGTACTTGCCGTTGGCCGCGCGGGAAACTGTCGCTTCATGCATTCCGATTTCGGCAGCGGCGTCCTTCATCCGCAGTGGCGCCAAATGTGACGGACCCTGATCGAAAAAATCTCGCTGGGCGACGATAAGGGCACGGGCGAGCTTGAGGATAGTTAAGTTCCGTCTGGAAATGGAATGTATGAACCACTGGGCTTCCTTGACCGATTCACGGGCAAAATCACGGGCAGACTTGGCTTCGAGTGGCAATGCAGAATCGCGTGAAAAATCGGGAATCTCGTTTTCCCCGGAAGGGATGCACTCAAGTTCCATAAAAAAGGGAGATATCCCGAGTATCGGAATTTCTTCGTCGTTAACGACGACGGAATACTCACCTTCGGTCTTTTTGACAATAACATCGGGCACGATGAATGAGCCAGGGCTCGAGTCGTATGCGCGGCCGGGGAAGGGATCAAGAGTGCGGATCAGCTCGAAAATCTCCTCTGCCTCTTCAAGATCGACGGTAAAACCGGCCTCGGGTGTCTTCTGGAGCGCTTTTACTAGGGCTTCGGCCCTACCCTTTTCGAGTACCGAAAAATGATGTTCGAGAATTGCAATGGTATGGAGTAGAACCGGATCCTGGTGGGCTGGCCGGTAACGCAGGGCAAGCAACTTTGCCTGTACGATGAGAGATTCGTGAAAACCTTCCGTGCCACAACCCGTAGGTTCGAGTTTACGCACAATATTGAGAGCATCCTCGAGCACGTCAAGATCTCCGGCACCAGGGAGCTCGGAAGGGGTCACGACGTGGAAACCGTCACGATCAAGATTCTGGATAACTAGTGCGGCAAGGGCGGCCACCGGTTCGGGTAGCGAGAGTTCGCCGAGTTGCGCAAGGAGATGTTCCTGTAACGTTTCGGTTCGGTGCAGGGTGCCTTCGATAAAATCGCGGTGTTCGTCACTTTCTTCGTCTCCACCCCCCGAGGAAGCCGAAAACTGTTCGGGTCCGGACCAGGAAGCAGTCCAGTCAGGTGCGACGGCGGGATCCGAAGCTTCGAATGGGTCGGAAACAATCTCGAGAGCCGGATTTTTTTCGGCTTCTTCGATGATACGATCGCGGAGATCTGCAAAAGGCATGGCCATAAGCTTGATGGACTGTACCAGCTGCGGGCTAAGATTGAGTCGTTGTTGCTGTACGAGTACCTGTTTTTGACCCTGCATAGCTTAAGTATGAAGATATGAAGGAAAAGAAGTCAAGGGCAGGTAGAAACCGGCAGTGGCTTCTAGAGGATGTCTTGTCCGGACGTACTATTTTTCGTATCATGTGCAGCATGAATCATACAGAAACCTTCAAAAAATTCGCGCTTTCCATTCCCGACATCCTGCTCCCCCGGAACAAGGCCGATCTTTCCCGCTGGGCAGTCATCGCCTGCGACCAGTTCACCCAGGACCCTGACTACTGGAAAAAGGTAGCCCTTTCAGCGGGGAGCGAGCCATCCACCCTCAATATCATCCTACCCGAGGTGTACCTCGAAGACCCGGGCAGGAACGAACGTCTCGCATCCATCCGCAATACCATGAAAGCATGGCTCGGCGAGCCGGGTATCTTTGGCCCTCACGTCCGGGGATTTGTCTATATCGAGCGAAAAACCGCCTACGGCCGGATGCGAAAAGGACTGGTCGCCGCCATTGATCTCGACGCCTACGACTGGAAACCCGATTCCACCGCACTTATACGGGCGACAGAAGCGACAATTGTAGACCGCATCCCACCGCGAATGGAAATCAGGCGTGGCGCACCCATCGAGTCGCCGCACATCATGCTCCTGGTGAACGATCCTTCCAAATCCCTCGTCGAGGGAACCGGAAACCGCGTACGCGCAAATACACCGCTGTACGAAACAAAGCTCGAGCCGGATTCGGGCTCGATAACCGGCTGGCAGGTTTCATCGGATGCGGAACTCTCATATGCATCGCAAGCGGTCGCATCCTTGGCCTGGGAAGGGACAGCGGCAGACGGCTCGACATTCCTCTTTGCAGTCGGTGACGGCAACCATTCCCTCGCAACGGCGAAGGCAGTCTGGGATGAATTTCGAGCTAGGCACGATGCAGAATCACGAGCGGATACTGTCGACCTCGAAAACCATCCAGCGCGATTTGCTTTGGTAGAAATCGTTAATCTCTATGACGAGGGCCTTACCTTCGAACCCATCCACCGTGTCCTTTTTGATACAAACACAGCCACGCTTTCAGCCTTTTTGGCCAAAAAACTTGGAGGAACCCTTAATACAGCTTATTCTGAAAAAGAACTGGAAAAACTCGTTTCGGCCAAGAACGAAACCCGTTTCGGCTTTGTCTGCGGCGGCATCTATTCATACCTCGACACGCCAGATTCCACCCTTGCGGTAAGCCGCTTGCAGCCGGCACTGGACGAATTTCTCGTCCAAAACCCCGCAGTCAAAATCGACTATATCCACGGTTCAGAAGAAGTATTCCGTCTGGGCAAGGACCGGAACACCGTGTCGGTCCTCCTTCCCCCGGTCGAAAAAGACAGCTTTTTCGGCACTATTTCCTCCGGCGGGCCCCTCCCGCGGAAAAGCTTTTCCATGGGAGAGGCGAGTGAAAAACGCTTCTATCTCGAGTGCCGGAAGCTTTTCGGGTGATACCCGATTATCGATGACCGACGAACAGTCTACTCCACGTCGATCGCGAATACCCGCACCGTCTCCGCGCCCCAGGTTTCACGGGCTGTAAAGCGGAGCGCGGAAGCGCGGACGGGGAGCGGCAACACGACCAATCGCTGATGGTTGTCAGCGATTGTGACCAGCGGCTGCCAGTCATCTCCGATTCCCGATGCTGACAGCTTGATATCTATCCTGAATGCCTTGACGATTCCCGGCGGTACCGAAAAATCCTGCGATTCGAGGGTATAGAACGAAAGCATATTATGCGTCGATCGGGAGAGATCCGAATCGAAAACAAGGCGTATGGTCGTCAAATCTTGCGGTTTCCCGAAATCAAACACCAGAGAATCGCCTGTTTTTGCGTCCCAGGAATTACGGTCTGTTCCAATCTGCCGATCAAAACCGTTTCGCACCGATTCGGGGTTACCCGCGCTTGCGCTCAAAGAAGCATTTGCGGTCAACGGGCTGATCGTCCGCTTGTTAAAGGGCAGATAGCAGTCATCGGCCATCAGTTTCTGCTTGAGTTCGTCCATCCGCGTTTCGTAGACGTCACGGGGCGAAAGCGCCTTGCCGCCGATCCCCGACGAAACAGCTAGCGCGGCCGCAGTCCCTATTGCCTGCCCGAGGGTGGCGCAGGTCGCCATAACACGGCTCGACGAGAGGGCGCAGTGGGAGGCACTGATGTTCCGGCCGGCAAAAAGCAGGTTGGACACATTTTTCGAGTAGAGGGAGCGGAACGGAATACCGTAGGGCGACGGCGCCGGATGGAAAATGGTACCGGCTTCCTTTTTGTAAAACCCTTCAGGAAAGTGGTCATCCATGGTCCAACCGCCGAAGGCGACAATGTCGGTAAAGTGTTTACCTGCATCCTCCACGTCCAGCTGGTTTAAGATATGGTCGCCGACAAAGCGGCGGCTTTCGCGCTTACCCGGAAGAAAACCGACCCAGTCGAGCATCCAGTTTTCCGCTCCGTGGTCGCCGCGGTTCTTGATATGATCCCAGACACCGAACGCAATTTTCAAAAGTTCATCCCGCAGTTCTTCCTTGTCGTGGATGGTGTCCTGCATACCGCCAACCTCGAGCCACCAGAAATTTTGGTCGCCCGAGACTGTATGTTCGCGATCGGGCATGCTGCCGTCATCGTCGTACTTGTATGCCCAGGAGGGCGGAATGAAAGTCTGGGGTCGGCTTGTCTCGCGTGCCTGTATAAGACAGGAAAGGCCCATGGTCCGCTTGTCGGCCTTTTCGGGGGCGATGCTTTCGCCGAACTCGGAGCGGGCTTCGCGGCCCATGCGGAATTCCGCTCCGGCAAGCGCGCCCAAAAGCCCGTCGCCCGTGCAGTCGGCAAAGAGCTTTGCCTTGACCGTGATGCGCTTTTCGGTAGTCATCTGGTTTCCCGAGACTGAATGGATATGCACATTTCCGGCATCATCTGTATGGCAGTCGCAGGCGTCGATGTAGGTATTGAGGTATAGGATCAGGTTTTCCTGGAAGCGGGCTTTTTCATAGAGTACCGAATCCCAGATCGAATAGGATGGATTCCGGTTTCGCCACATATTCTCGAGGAGGATTTCTTCGAGTATGCCGGTTTCGTGGTTATTTTCACCGTGCGCGCCGCATATCCACATGCGGATCTCGCTCGAGGCGTTGCCGCCGAATACCGGCCGATCCTGCACGAGTGCGACCTTCGCCCCATGCCGCGCCGCCGCAATAGCGGCGCAGAGACCGGCCATACCGCCGCCAACCACACAAAAATCAACTTCATGTTTACTATCTTGCATCAGTAACTCCATAACGGTCGCCCTCGTCAAGGAAGGCGAGGTAATTGTCGCGCATACGCGCGTCGAGGGTAAGATGAAAAGGACCTGCCGACGGGGACAGAATAAATCGCTTTCCTTTCGCGGTATCGAGGACTCGCCGAACCTCTGCACGCATCCCCTCGGGATCGAGAGCCCGGAACTGGTCATACTGAATAGTACCGATGAGGGTTATGCGGTTATCCACCCGATCCAGGGCCTCGGCGAGGGGGCAGTTGCCGGTCGGCGGTTCTTCGATGGTATGGAGGCCGTCGGGACCGAGCGAGATAAAGTCGTCGAGGCGGTCGCGGATCTGGCCGTGAAAATGGGTGATCGACAGTTTTCCGTACGAACGGATGAGGTCTATGAGTTCCTTCTGAAAGGGCATGACCCAGTCATGGAAGGTTTCAGGACCCACCATGGGCGGAGCGGCGAGCTCACTACCCACGAGGAAATACACATCAGCCAGATCCCGATCGAGGCAAAAACGATATTTTGCGAGGTAATGGGCTTGGAGGCGGCGTAGGAAGGCGGAGATTTCATCACGATGCGTGATAGACCACACCGGATACTCGAGCAGGTTAGAAGCCCCATACAAAGTCTGAACGGGTTCACCAAGGTCAAGCATCATAGCCCCTGTGTCCAGGGGAAAGGAGGCGCGCTCCTTGAGGTAGCGGGGCAGGTGGAGCTCGAGGGCGGCCTCGACGGCACCAGTATCTTCGAGGATAGGGAGGGTAAGAAAGGTTTCCAGGTCATTCTCGTCTTCAAGAAAACGACCTGCAGCGATGAGCGGAGAACTGTTCCCTGCGGTAACTTCGGCCGTTGAGAGTTGCCTCGAGAGGCTGGCTGCGAAAACTTTCCCGGGAAATGCACGCCTGAAGTCCGTGGCAAATGGATCGAGGTCGAAGTTCCGCCGGTTGAGAATGCTTGCCTTTCGGGTCATGGCCTCAATTACCGGAGCGTAACTCGGCTCTTTCCGGACATCCGTGTAGTAGCTGGTTCTGTCCCAGGGAAAAAGAAGCCATATCGGCACCCGGTCCACCGGTTCTCCGCGGAGTGTACCGATGATGCGTTCCCGGTTGGTCATGGGCTTCATCAGTTTTTCCTTTCGGGATCGATCCCAAGACCTTTTAATACGGATTGTATTGCCTGCACGTCAAGGATTCGCGGTTCGGTTCCGGTCTTTGCGGCCATAGCAGCTGCAATTCCGACAGCCTGCCCCATGTTCGCGCAGATCGGCATGACCCGATAACTCGAATGGGCCATGTGTGTTCCCGAAATACAGCGACCGGCGATTAAAAGGCTATCGACGCCTACCGGAACGAAGCAGCCGTACGGAATGGTATAGCCGCGTCGCTGGGAAAATTTCTGCTGCACTCCGGTCGGATCGAGCCCCGCGCCTTCGAGGTTATGCACGTCGAGATTGAAATGGGCATTTGCTACCACCCAATCATCAAAAATCCGCGCGTCCAGAATGTCCCGCTCGGTGATGGTTGCCTCACCCTTAAAATGCCGGGTCTCGCGGACGCCGATCATCGAGGCGGACTGGACGAGATAAGCCTTCGCGAACCCGGGAACCTCCGCACGCAGAAAATCCATGATCGGTTTGATCTGGCTTCGACAGGTCATTTCGGCACGGGTCAGGTCAGAAGCACTGGTACCATCAACCTTGATACAGTTGGTCATATTGAGGACTACTGTTCCGGGAAGGGTCGAGGGATAGATAAGTACGTGCCCGGCGGGATACGGAATGTGCTTGCGAGAAACAGTCTGAAGATCACCTGATGGTATCGGATAGCTATCCTCGAAACCGGTTGCATATTCTACGCTGGCGGTATCTACGCCGCCTACCTTGAGCATGCTCGTCATCGGTTGCATTTTGCCGTCATATTCACGGCCCTTGATAAAAGGGACACCTGCGGCCGCGGCCATGTCGCCGTCGCCCGAGGCGTCGATCACTACCTTTGCGCGGAAGGCTTCCCTGCCCCCCTTGCCCTGCGTTATAACGCCGCGAATGCGTGGATTCGATCCTGCAGAGTTTTCCAATATCGGAGCGGAGGCAAAGGTATAGAGGCGTACGTCAACCTTAGCTTCGGAACACATATCGAGAAGCACCGAGCGGAGTACTTCGTGGTTGATCAGTTGTTGAGCGGCACCATTAAAACCCATCTTTTCAATCTTGTGCACAGACGTATTTTCCTCGACAAAACCGGCATTCCAGCTTTTTTCAAGCTCGCGGCTCCGGTCGAGCATTTCTTGGTAGATGCCGCCACAGGTTTCACCGGTCCAGTGGCTCATGAGACCGGAAGTGGCGACGCCGCCAAGCATGCCCGACTGCTCAAGAAGTACCACCGTAGCTCCGCGCCTGCCGGCCTGGATAGCGGCCGCCGTTCCCGCGGGTCCGCCTCCTACAACGATTACATCGGTATTCGAGACTACTGGTGTACGCAGTTCTGTTTCTATAATTTCTTTCATGATTTCTTTTTCATCCTTTGACTGCGCCTGCGGTCAGACCTTTGACCAGATATTTCTGGCCGGCGATAAACACAAGAATGACCGGCATGACGGCGGATACCGATGCGGCCATGACCAGGTTATACTCGGTAAGGCTTTCGTCGATAAACGCGCCGAGAGCGACCGTAATCGTGTAGGTTCTCCAGCTACGCAAAAAAACAAGCGCTTCGAGATAGTTATTCCAGTTCCACAAGAAAGCCATCAGGGCGAGAGATGCGAGCATGGGCTTCGCCAGCGGCAGCATGATCCTCAGCCAGGTATGGAACTCGCTCGCCCCGTCGATGGTTGCTGACTCGCGCAGCTCGTTCGGTATCTGCATAAAATACTGCTTCATCAAAAAAGTACCCGTGATGGTGACGAGACCCGGCAGTATCAGCGTCAGGTGCGTACCCATGATCCCCATCTTGTCGAAGAGGACGAATTTAGGAATGAGCGTCACCTGTGACGGAATCATCATTGTGGCAAGATACAGAAGAAACACGATGTTCCTTCCCCGGAATGGAATCTTCGCGAAGGCATAACCGGCAAGAGCGCTCGTCAAGAGACAGCCGCCCATGTTGATGAACGCAATCTTGAGCGAATTGAAATAGGCCAGCGGAAAATGATAGTCGCGTGCACCGGTCTTAACCAGATTCCACACGATGCCATAATTCTCCCAGTGGAACTTTTTTGGAATCCACCGGATGGGCAGCTCCATCACTTCCGAAGGCAGCTTGAGCGACGCAGATAGCATCCAGAAAAAAGGAACCAGCATGGTGGTTGCAAGAATCCACACAATCAGGGATGAAAGGCGTTTGTTGATACTGTTCATTTTATGCTCCCCATCAGTAATTGACCCATTTCTTCTGTCCCTTGAGCTGCACAATGGTGATAACCAGAAGAATAGCAAATAAAACCCAGGAAATGGCGGCCGCATATCCCATCCGGTAGAACGAGAACGCAGTTGTATAGATGTAGTACACCAACACATTTGTCGAAGTTCCGGGCCCGCCTCGGGTCATAATCTGGATCTGGGCGAAAACCTGGAAACTGGTGATGAAATACGTAACAATCAAAAAGAAAGTGGTAGGCGACAGCATCGGAACCGTTATTGCAAAGAACCGGCTGATAGAGCCCGCGCCGTCGATTTCGGCAGCCTCGTACAAATCTTGCGGCAGTGTCTGAATTGCTGCCGAATAAATCAGAATGGCATACCCGAGTCCGCCCCAGATAGTCATTAGAATAAGGGCAGGCATTGCCCAGTTGTAGTCCGCAAGCCATTGCGGCGGCACCGTCCAGCCGAACATCTGCATGAGCCGGGTGAAGGGGCCAAATTTGGCGTACATCATGACCCAGACAATGGAGACGGCAACCACATTCGAGATGTAGGGAATAAGAAACATAAAGCGGAGAGCGCCCTGCCCCTTACGGCTTTTGTCCACGAGCACGGCGAGGATCAGTGCAAGGAAAATGGTGAGCGGAACTGTGGTAAACGAATAGACAAAGGTGTTCCGAAGCGAATCGGTAAACCATTTGTCCTTCCAGATTTCAAGGTAATTTCGGCCGTTGTTCCAGACCATCGAATTAAAACCCTGCGTATAATCCCAGTCCGTAAAACTGATGAACAGGGAAAAAAGAACTGGAAGCAGGGTGAAAGCGAGAAACCCCAAAAGGTTCGGGGTGATGAACAGATAACCGGTCAGATCGGTCTTGAGTTGTCGTGATAGCGCCATACGGCATGCTCCTTGGAGGCAGGCAGCGGGACGGAGGTCCGGCGCCTATTTTGCGCCAGCCTGCTGTCCCGTTGCAGATTATTCAGTACCCGGGATTCCTATTTGAGGAATGCGTCCGCACGGGTTTTGGCGCTCGTAAGACCATCTATGGTCGATTTTCTACCGAGGTAGATTTCCTCGAGTTCCTCGCCCAGCACTTTCCTAACTTCGGGAAGCTTTGTGGTAATCGAAGGAACTGCATACTTGCCCTTGGCATCGATCAGAATGATTTTGAGGGTAGCACGGTCGAGGATCTTTTCCCCGCCAAGCATGAAAGCGTCTGCAATCTTTTCCTTGTCGAAGTTGACATGGCTCGGTACCCGTCCGCCGGTAGCGAGAGGGATCATACCTTTTTCGGCATACCACTTCAGGAATGTCCAGGCGGCTTCTACATTACGCGACTTTGGATTGATCATAACATGGTCGCCGAGGCCGCCCTGATAAAAGGGAGAAGCCGATTTAACCGGTGTCGGATAGGGGGCGAAGGCGGTCACGAAATCGTGTGGATACTTTGCGGTATCCTTGATCGAGCGGATGATCCAGGGTCCAATGGTCATGGCGCTCTTGCCAGAAAGGAACATGCCTTCCTGCGAGAGTTTTTCGGTGACAGAATCGGCATGGCTCGGAGCACTCTGATCGACAAGCATCATGTCGGCGACGGTCTGGATGGTCTTTACGTTGACCGGATCGGTGAAAGCAGTTTCCTTTCCGCCCTTTGCGTAGAAGGGATCGCCGCCGAGGTTCTGCACGGCAAAATAATTCAAGGGGTAGTAGATGTCCTGCTGGGAATTGAAGAACATTCCATACACCTTGTCGCTTCCGGTGCCCTTGGTCAGTTTTTTGGCGATGGCACGAAATTCGTCGAGGGTCCAGGAAGTCGGTACCGGAATGCCGGCGGCGGCGAACATGGTCTTGTTGATGACGATACCGTACTGGTCAATCTTGGTGGGGAAACTGTAGGGCTTTCCGTCGATATAGTAACCGACAGCCATCGGGCCGAACATCTTGACGAGGTCAAGCTTGTCGCGTGCGAGGAGGGTTGTCAGGTCAAGGGCCATGTTCCCCTGTGCGCGTTTCTTGATAAAATCGGGAGTGTACGTCAGGTACAGATCGATGTCGCTACCAGCGAGGAGATTGGCTTCCAGTTTCATGTTGCCCGTATCATCGTTGACGAAACGTTCGTACTCGACCGAGATCCCTTTCGCGGCGAACTCCGCATTGAAGTCGTCGCACACTTTCTGGGGACCGGCCTCGGGGGGGACGCCACCCCACATGACCAGACGAACCGGTTCTTTCGAAGCGGAATCGCCTTTGGCTGCATCCTGCTTGCCACCGGCAAAAAGGGGCGAAGCCGCGAGAATAGCTGCAATCGCAATAACACCTACATACTTGGAACGTTTCATTCAATCCTCCATAATAATCAGATATACGTATTGTGGGGCGGCTTTTTCGTGCCGTATATGCAGAAAATTGCGGAGTTGTTACAGAATTCACGGAAAAGGGAATACACGGAAAACAGAGGGTGCGCAATTCTGCGGTCAGAGTGTGTAATCCTGCTTTTACGGTCTTGTTTTTCCTTCGCGCACCTCATTGGGCGTCATGCCTGAATATTTTTTGAACAGGGTGCAAAAATAGTTTGCATTGCAGAAACCGACCCGGTCCGATATTTCCCGTACCAGCAGATTGGTCATCAATAGAAGCTCGCGGGCTTTTTCCATGCGACTCTGATTCACGTAATCGATAAAAGAGGTTTTCATTTCATCCTTGAAGACGTGGGCAAAATGGCTCGGGCTCATCCCCGCGACGCCAGCAGCCTCCTCGACAGAAAAAACCCGGGTCATATCGGACAACACCCAATGGCAGACGGCTGCAATTTCCGGCCGCATGCCCATCCGCTTTTTAGCTTCGCGCACATATGCTTCCGCATACGTCACAATTTCGGCCATCGCACCATCGAGGCTCGCAGAAAAGCGGACAATGTCAGCGAGGGATTCGCTGCCCGAAACAGATGCCGGATCGATACAGGAATCGCAGTCGCGAATCTTGAAGATAACGAGAGCGTCACAGAGCAGGCTTCGAATACGCCCGGAATCCATCCGAATACGCAGGGTATCGGCTACCGAAGCAAGAGCTGTCCCGATGCGCGGGAGATCGGCGATGTCGACCGCACGCGAAAGGTCGCCGCAAGCCGAGGCGTACTTGTCACGCTGAAAAACCGCCGTCTCTTCATCAGCGTCATCGGCGAAGACGAGCTCCTTTCCCGGGCCATAACAGGCAATTTTGAGCAGCTGCTCGGCTCTCTGAAGGGTTGAATCGACCTCTGCGTCTATAGTTACCAGATGCGATACGACAGCAAGAACGTGGCAGCCAAGATAGCGCTCGGCATATTCGCGGACCCAGCCGAACGAGGCGACAAGGCTTTGCCGTCCGCCGTTTTCGAGAACCAAAAAGGCGGTATTCCCGGAAACGCTCACTGCGAGAATCGATGGATCCTGGCGCCGCAGCTCCCACAGGATGTCTTCGGGTGCTTCTGCGCCGATAAACGCCACAGCAAGAATGCGAAACGGCTTTTTGAGTGCGACAAAGGCATGCGAGCGATTTTCAGGAACGGGACGGGAAGAACTTTCCGCTCGCGGGGATGAAGAGAATTCCGAACCTGCAGCTAGCGCAATTTTGGCATATACCAGGTCGAATACCTCGAGTAGTTCTTTCTTGTTGAGCGTCGGCTTGAACACAAAGTCGTCGGCTCCGCGACGCAGCGCTTCCCGCATATTTTCAAAATCGTTATGACAGGACAGGACAATGATGCCTGCATTGATCCCTGCCGAACGTATCCGGTCGATGAGCGAGAAACCGTCAGAACCGGGCATAACCAGATCGGTAAGAATAAGATCGGGCTTGATGGAAGAGACGAGAGTGAACGCCTCGTCGCCGTTTATAGCCTCGCCCGCGAGTACGTAGCCACAGGCTTCCCAGTCGACGAGTGACCGGACCCCCACACGCACCAGCAGTTCATCGTCGACGATGATGAAGGTTTTCATGCTTCTGCTCCGTTTACGCTCTGGCGCATTATTAGAGGCAACCGGATCGTCACGACCGTTCCCCCGCCATCACGTTCAGCTATTGAAAGGTCGCCGGCAGTATCGGTTCCAGTCTGACCGGCGGAAAGAGCAATCATATCCCGTATGTTACGAAGACCTATTCCACTGTCCCTGTTGCGCTCCTTTTCATTTTCGGCCCCGCTTTCGAGACTAAAAAACCCGGGGCTGGTCCCGGAACCGGTTCCGAGACCAGTTCCCCGGTCCGAAACGGAAATGACGAGCATGTTCCCATCAGGAGATGCTTCTATGTCTATTATTCCCTCGCCGGTTGCATCTCGGTACCCGTGAACTACACAGTTTTCTACAATGGGCTGCAGCATAAATTTGAGCACGCCCGCAGCGAGCAGTTCTGGCGGAACGACAGTCCGAAGGATGAATCGGCCACCGTAACGGAGATTCTGGATGGCCAGATAATGCTGCACACTTTCAAGCTCTAGACCGAGCGTACTGAGATCCCCGTCTTTCGCCATGCTGTAGGAAAGGATATTCGACAGGTCGTCAATCGCCGTAACGATATTATCTGCCTTGCGGATGATGGCAAGCCAGCGGATCGAGTTGAGGGAGTTGAACAGGAAGTGTGGATTGAGTTGCGAGCGCAAAGCCCGATATCGGTACAGGTCGCGCGCCGAATGTTCCCGGCGGATACCCTCGATCAACGCTTGCATGTT
>JBBRWY010000049.1:0-26485 GCA_038248875.1 Treponematales bacterium | reverse complement strand
TATAATACGGTGTTTTGTTGTTGGAATCCGGGGGCATCGTTGAAAAATAATCCCGGATTCCTTTCTTCCTTTTTTTTCGAGCCTATATTTTAATGTCGGAATATTTCCTGATTCCCGCAAGATTAATTCGGGCGGCTACAACGGTTAAATGAATCAGTACTCGAAGAAACAGATGAAACCTTAATTGAAAAATTAAAACTTATGGACGGCAAGCACCTTAAACGGGCAGCTATATTGCTTTTTCACCCTGACCCAGAATACTTTGTAACCGGTGCGCCAATTCAAATCAGTGTTTATGATACAAAACTCATGATATGGAATCCCGGGGCCCTTCCCCTAAACTGGACTTTGGAAACGCTCCTGGCAAAACATGCCAGCCAACCGTTTAATCCTAATATTGCCAATGTCTTTTTTCGTGCTGGTGAAATAGAATCTTGGGGTCGAGGCATAGAACGAATTTTTGAATCTTGCGCACAAGCTGGCATAAAAAAGCCGATTGTAAAGATGGAATCAACTGGTTTATGGCTAACCTTTGAATTTACGCCGGTAGAAATATTGGGTGATAAGTTGGGTGATAAGTTGGGTGATAATCGGCAAAAGATAATCGAATTAATGCAGAAAAATCCCGCCATCAGTATTTCTCAGCTTAAAAAAGAAATTGGGATTAGCTCCACCGCGGTGGAAAACAATATTAAATATTTGAAAGATAACCACTTTATCACTCGTATCGGTTCCACAAAAAGCGGACATTGGGTGATAATTGAGGATAAAAAATGAGTAAAGAAAAAAACAAAAAATCTTCCTTACGCGGCTCTCCTTCTGAGTATCTGACCTATATTGCGGCAAGTGGCGGGGATTCGGAGAATGTGGAAATACTGTACGATGTCACCATACCTGCAATCAATCAGCACATACAAACGATTTTTACTGATAACGAATTGACGCCCGATTCAGTTATTAAGGAATACTTAACAACTGCCGCAGACAGTAAAAATTACAAGACCAAACAGTATAATTTACAATTGATTATCGCCGTAGGTTTCAAAATCACCAATGAACGAGCCGTTCGGTTTCGGAAATGGGCTGGGCAGATCGTAAAAGATTACACCATACAGGGCTGGACCATGGATGTGGAGCGCCTCAAAAAAGGGCATCTATTCACCGATCATAGACACACAGCGGCTGAATTGATTGTAGAAAGAGCGAATTCGGATACCCCAGACATGGGATTAACAACCTGGGATGGATCGCCAGACCAGAAGATTATTACAGCAGATGTCAGTATTACCAAGAATTATCTTGAACGTATTGTCTCAATGTACCTAGATTATGCGGAATTACAGTCCGAAGCCCCCAAATATTACTTGGCCCTGGCAAAATTTCTCATGAACAGCCAAAACTGCATACAGAAACCGAATATGAAAAGTATCGCTTGATACAAAATCGGCTTTTTGAGTCTGATTTTGATAGAGTCGTAAAACAAATTGAGGAATCTAATGATCTCTAAAATCACCGAATCCGTAATCGAAACGTTCGCTATCGAACTTCTGGAGAAACAAGGCTACCAATACATCTACGGCCCTTCCATTGCCCCCGATAGCGATACCCCGGAACGAGCATCTTTTGAAGACGTGCTTTTACTTCAAAAACTGAAAAACGCCGTAGCTCGAATCAATCCTGCCGTCCCAGCCGATGCCCGCAAAGATGCTATCAAACAGATACAGCGCTTGTCCTCGCCTGAACTCATCGCCAACAACGAAACCTTTCATCGCCTCCTTACTGAAGGTATCAAAGTAACCTATCAAAAAAACGGCCAGACACGGGGCGACCTCGTATGGCTTATTGATTTTCACGAAAGCGAAAACAACGACTTTGTCGTACTCAATCAATTGACCATTATTGAAAATAACAGTAATAAACGCCCCGATGTGATCCTGTTTGTCAATGGCTTACCCTTGGTCGTCATAGAACTTAAAAACGCCACCGATGAGAACACCACCGTAAATTCTGCCTTCAAACAAATCCAGACCTACAAACAGGCGATACCAGCTCTATTTCCCTACAATAGCTTTCTGATAATTTCCGACGGACTGGAAGCTAAGGCCGGTACCCTTTCTGCCGGATTCAGCCGCTTTATGACCTGGAAGACTGCCGATGGTATAAAAGAAGCCTCCCATCTGGTGAGTCAACTGGAAATCCTTATTCAAGGTATGCTTAACAAATCTACGTTCCTTGATGTATTGCGGCATTTCATCGTCTTTGAGAAATCAAAAAAAGAAGATAAAGAAACCGGAATTATCACCATACAGACCGTTAAAAAACTGGCCTCATACCACCAGTACTATGCGGTCAACCGGGCGGTGGAATCAACTCTTCGAGCATCCGGTTTTGTCAGAAAGAAACAGGCGGAAGAGGTAAGGCAATCCCCGGAAATCTACGGATTAGCCGGAGTAAAAGATCAGAGCGTCGGTGACAAAAAAGGCGGTGTTGTCTGGCATACCCAAGGATCGGGCAAATCCCTTTCGATGGTATTCTACACTGGAAAGATTGTGCTTGCCATGGATAACCCTACCGTTCTCGTGATCACTGACCGCAACGACCTGGATGACCAGCTCTTTGATACCTTTGCTTCTTCCAAACAACTTCTTCGCCAAGAACCTGTTCAGGCTGCAAACCGGGACCAGCTCAAGGATTTACTCAAGGTGGCATCGGGAGGTGTGGTGTTCACTACCATTCAGAAATTCCAACCTGATGAAGGTAATGTCTATCAAAAACTCTCCGACCGTACCAACATTTTTGTGATTGCTGACGAAGCACATCGTACCCAATATGGTTTTAAACCAAAGACCATCGACGACAAAGATGGGAGCGGTACTGTTATTGGCAAGAAAGTAGTCTACGGTTTTGCCAAGTACATGAGGGACGCTCTGCCTAACGCCACATATCTCGGTTTTACTGGTACCCCGATAGAAAATACCGATGTCAATACGCCCGCTGTTTTCGGAAACTATGTCGATGTCTACGACATAGCTCAGGCTGTTGAAGATGGTGCGACCGTTCGTATCTATTACGAAAGCCGTCTCGCAAAAATTACTTTAAGCGATGAAGGTAAAAAACTCATCAAAGATCTGGATGATGATCTGGATCAGGATGAGTTATCCGAAACGCAAAAGACCAAGAACAAATGGACACAGCTCGAGGCGCTTATCGGAAGCGCCGGCAGAATCAAACAAGTCTCTTGCGACATAATCACCCATTTTGAAAACCGCCAAGCAGCTATAGACGGCAAGGGGATGATTGTCACTATGAGCCGTCGGATTGCGGCCGAACTCTATACAGAAATTATCGCTCTTAGACCTGAATGGCACAGCGAAGATATAAAAAAAGGTGTCATCAAGGTAGTTATGACCTCTGCTTCTTCTGATGGCCCTGAAATATCGAGGCATCACACCACCAAAGAGCAACGAAGGGCGCTTGCCGACCGCATGAAAGACCCGGATGATGAACTGAAACTGGTTATTGTCCGAGATATGTGGCTTACCGGGTTTGACGTGCCTGCCCTGCACACCTTGTATATCGATAAACCCATGCAGGGTCATAACCTAATGCAGGCTATTGCTCGAGTAAATCGGGTATACAAAGATAAAACTGGTGGTTTGATCGTTGATTATTTAGGCATAGCTTCAGACCTTAAAAAAGCTCTTTCCTTTTATTCTGATGCTGGCGGTAAGGGAGACCCTGCAGAGACACAGGAACAAGCTGTTCGGGTGATGTTGGAAAAAATAGAGATCGTTTGTCAAATGTTCCACGGCTTTGCTTATGAATCATTTTTTGAAGCCGACACTGGAAGAAAACTATCGTTGATCCTGGCAGCCGAAGAACACATACTGTCACCAGAGAATGGTAAAAAACGCTTTATTGACGAGGTAACGGCCTTGTCGCAAGCCTTCTCCATTGCGATCCCACATGACCAAGCCATGGATGCCAAGGATGAAGTTGCCTTTTTTCAAGCGGTCAAATCGAGACTCGTTAAATTCGACAGCACGGGGAGTGGAAATACAGACGAAGAAATTGAAACCGTAATTCGTCAGGTCATTGATAAAGCGTTGGTCACTGAAAAGGTTATCGACATCTTTGATGCCGCCGGTATCAAGAAGCCCAACATCTCGATACTTTCCGAAGACTTCCTGCTCGAAGTTAAGAATATGGACCACAAAAATATTGCGCTTGAGGTTTTAAAAAAATTACTCAATGATGAGATAAAGGGTAGAGCCAAAAAGAATCTGATCCAAAGCCGTTCGTTGATGGAAATGCTTGAAAACTCAATCAAGAAATATCATAACAAAATTCTTAGTGCGGCTGAAGTAATTGAAGAGCTCATCAACCTCTCTAAAGAAATCCATGAAATGGATAAAGAACCTCAAGAAATGGGCTTGTCCGAATATGAGTATGCATTTTATACCGCCATCGCGAACAACGACAGCGCCAAAGAGGTGATGGAAAAAGAGAAGCTCCGCGAACTTGCTGTGGTATTGTACGAAAAGGTAAAAGAAAATGCATCCATAGATTGGACAATTAAGGAAAGCGTTAAGGCGAAACTTAAGGTGATCGTGAAACGTATCTTGCGACAATATGGGTATCCACCCGATATGCAAATGCTGGCTACTGAAACCGTTCTGAAACAGGCTGAGTTGATAGCAGAAGAATTAATGAAGGGAAAGTGAAAAGGTTTCTGAACAAATTAGTACCCTCAAGGAAATGAAGTCGCAAAATTCCCAAACTGCTGGCAATCTGTCCCCGCATGAAGAATACTGTAGGTAAGGGAGAGCGCCGCTATGACCATATCGCAGATAGATACCTTCGGGCTGCATATTCTGTGCATCGATGACAGCAAGTCTCAGTTGCTCCTGTATCGCAGTCAGCTTGAGGGTATGTTCACCGTGACTTGTGCGGAAACCTATGAGGAGGCGATTGCCTGTCTGACAGCCGCCCGACCCGACCTGATCATTCTCGACATGACCATGCCCCACGTGAGTGGTCTTGAATTTCTCGACATCCTCCGGTTTTCGCCCAGTTATGCACACATTCCAGTCATTATTGTTTCGGGCAACAACGAGCCGTCTGACGTGAAGGCCGCTTTTATCAGGGGCGCGGCAGACTATGTGCGTAAGCCCTATGACAGTGAAGAACTGCAACTCCGCATCAATCGCCTCTTTCAACTGATGGCCGGTCCACAAAAAACAGTAAAGGAAACTGCTGGAACACTCAGCAGCGCTCAAGAACTCCTGATCAAATCGCTTTCAGATATTGCCTCGGCACGAGATAACGAAAATACCCATCATCTTGAACGGATTGGCCTCTATGCCGGAGAACTCGCCTCGGCTGCGGCTAAAACACAACGATTTAGAATCGAAATCTCCACCGATTTTATTGAAAAGATTGGGAGTATGGCCCGGCTCCACGACATTGGTAAGGTGAATATTCCTGATCACGTCCTCCACAAGAACGAAGCTCTGACCGACCGGGAATTTGCTTATATTCGCAAGCATCCCGTCGACGGTGCACGGACGGTGGATACGATCCGTCAGTCCTTTCCTGAATATTCATTTCTTGATTTTGCCCACGACATCATCCTGTACCATCACGAGCACTGGGACGGGACGGGCTACCCCGAGCAACTCGTAGGGGCGGCAATTCCCCTTTCAGCGCGCATTACCGCTATCGCGGACATGTTTGACAGCGTCACCACCCGGCGAATTTACAAGGAAGCAATCAGCTTTGACGACGCCGTCTTGCTCGTTGCCGCTGGCAGAGGAACTGCCTTTGATCCCGATCTCATCGATGTGCTCAAATTTTGCCGTGTCCATTTTAAGGAAATTTACGATAAGAATCGGGATTAATCTATCTGGTGCACCAATTCATACGCTGTGTTTCTGTCATAAATGCTTGCAAAAAAAGAGTGAACAGCATATAACCGTAGATAATTGGAGTTTATATGCCTGTTTCACTTATGACGCCCTTTCTTCTGATTTTCCCCGGAATCGTTGCCGGTATCCTTTTACGTCTTTTTCTCGTCCGTATCAAACGTGAAGAATCGGTACCAGTTCTGCGCCGACGGCTTCAGATACTCTTGTTGGCCGTGGCAAACCCGCTCTGTTTTACGGTAGCTCTCTGGGTCCTCGACACTTCAAAGCCGTCAATCTTTTTGCGGTTGCCCTTTATTGGGCTGATTGCACTGGTAACGGGCTTCCTCTGGGGTAAAGCGGGCTCAGCCCTTATGCACCTCGATCCCCTGCAAGCAGGCGTCTGGCGGTCTTCGGCTTCTTTCACTAATATTGGCAATATCGGTGGAATAGTGGTGTTCGCTGTAATAGGGGAGGCCGGATATGCCTTCATTCCATTTTACAAATTATTTGAAGAGCTGTGGTATTACAGTGTCGTGTTTCCTGCTGCACGGAAGGACGGTGAGTCGTTTTACGGAAAACAAGCAGATCGGCATCCACTTTCTTTCATGAAAGATCCCTTTTTCCTCGTCTCGCTCGCAGCTATCATCGTCGGTATGAGTCTTAACCTGTCAGGACTTGAACGTCCTCCCGTTTTTGGAAAAATCAATTCTATTTTAATTCCCCTCACTACCTTCGGCCTTCTCGTCAGTATAGGATTGTCGCTTCATCTAACAAAAGTTGGGCCACACATCAAAAAAGCGCTCGCTTTGACCGGTGGAAAGTTTTTTCTTACACCGATCGTTGTTTGTGCCGCTGCTCTCCTATTCGGGATAACTCCCCAAACCTGGCCGGTGCTGTTTGGTACTATTCTCATACTGTCATCAATGCCAACCGGCTTTCTGTCGCTGGTTCCGCCTTCGCTGTATGGCCTGGATCTTGATCTCGCGAACGCCTGCTGGCTGGTGACTACTTCGTCGCTCGCTGTGCTGATCCCTATTCTGTGGCTTTTGAACGAAATTCTCCCCTTTATTCCGTTCTAGGATCCGAGTACCTTTTAAAAACTGAAAATTCTCATTGAATTTGCTTGACTTATGGTCAAGCTGTGGTAATCTAGATTTATAGACGTAGGACGTTAGACGTAGGACGTTTGTGAGGAGATAGAAATGAATATTGTGGTACTTGATGGATACACACTGAATCCTGGTGATCTCGACTGGAAAGGAATGGAACAGCTCGGGTCCGTGACTGTGTATGATCGAACCGCTTCGGAAGATCGGCTTCTGCGGTTGCAGGGTGCAGACATTGTATTTTCCAACAAGACCCTTCTGGATTCGGCAATTTTGCAGGCCTGCCCCCATATTAAATTTATCGGTGTGCTGGCAACCGGTTATAACGTTGTTGATGTAGCTGCAGCCAAGGCTCTCGGCATCCCGGTATGTAACATTCCGACCTACGGGACGAGCGCTGTTGCCCAGTTTGTGTTTGCTCTGCTTTTACATATTTGTCATCATATCGGTGATCATAATCAAGCGGTCAAAAACGGCGATTGGACGCGTTGCAGTGATTTCTGTTTTTGGAATTTTCCACTTGTCGAACTGAAAGACAAGACGCTCGGTATAATCGGTTTTGGCCGTATCGGACAGGACACTGCAAAGATTGCTAAATCCTTTGGCATGAAGGTGCTTGCATTTGACGAGTATCCGAACAAAAGTCTCGAAGACGCACAAACGAAAATTGTCTCCCTGGACGAACTGTTTGCCGGTTCCGATGTGATCAGCCTGCATTGCCCCCTGTTCGACTCGACAAAAGGTATGATCAATAAAAACAGTATTTCGAAAATGAAGGACGGCGTTATTCTGATTAATACGTCACGCGGTCCACTCATTGTTGAAGAAGATGTAGCACAGGCACTTCACTCAGGGAAGATTTCCTGGGCCGCAGTGGATGTCGTTTCGACCGAGCCTATCAAAGCGGAAAATCCCTTACTGGCCGAGAAAAACTGCATAATTACTCCGCACATTGCCTGGGCTCCCGTCGAATCCCGTAAGCGGTTAATGGACATCGCTGTGGATAATCTTGCGCAATTTATGGCTGGTACACCGGTCAATGTCGTAAACAAATAAGGAATAAATAATGATACGAAGAATCGTTGTTTTCAAGATGAAGGATTTTGCGGATAACTATTCCGGAGTCGAGAATGCGCTCAGGTTGGCCGAGAAGTTCAACTCGTTAAAAGAAAAGATTTCATTTCTTGAAAGCATCAGAGCTGGTATAAATATAAATACCGCGAGCGACTACCATATGGGACTTATGGTGGAGTACCGTACTGCAGCGGATATCGATCTGTATACGAATCATCCTGATCATGTTGCAGTCAAGGAATTTGTGGGTAAGGTCATCGAGTCACGAACAATCGTCGATTATACGGTCTGAGAAGGCAGGAGCGGTAAAAATGAAAACGGACAGCAGCGACAAAACAGTTTCACTTAAGCCACTCAATTCAAAATCGGTGGTCGACCTAATAGTCGAGTCGATTATCGCCGCCGTATCGTCGGGGAAATATCCGATCGGTTCGAAGATACCGAGCGAGTTTGAATTAATGGAAGAACTGAAGGTTTCGCGCAATTCGTTACGCGAAGCGATGAAGACCCTCGTGAGTATGGGCATAGTTGAGATCAAGCGCGGAGACGGAACCTATGTCTGTTCGCAGATGAACCCGAGCGCCCTCGATACCCTGATCTACGGAATGATTTTCGATATGAGTTCCAGTTCCGATCTTATTGAACTGCGCGAAATTCTCGATCAGACTATTTTGCGACTTGCGATCCAGAAGGCAACTGATGCCGATCTCGAAAACCTGCAGCTGAATATCAATCAGTTCAGGCAGTGCATCCGCCTGAAGGATATTCAGGCCGCTGTCAAGCTTGATTACGAATTTCACCTGAAACTGACCAGCATCGGTAATAACGTCTTTCTGACGCGTATCGTCAGAGGTGTATACCAGCTATTCGTTGATTCGATCGAGCGAACCATAATGGTGGAACAGAACTTCGCCTTCGCCGATGAATACCATCAGGAAATATTGAACTGTATCAAGGAAAAGGCATATGACCGCGTGGAAAAGGTTATCGCGGTTTCGCTTTCCAGCTGGAAAAAGAATATCAGCAAAAGCGAATAAATGACGGTGGAATACGTCCCGTGCGAACGGAACGATATATAGACAGGTTTTTATTATGGAGGATTGTATGAAGAAACTGGTAAAACTGATTGCCATCGCAACGATTGCGGTTGCAGGAATCACTTCGGCGTTCGCCGGCGGCAAGCCGGAAACAGCGTATCCTGAACGAGACATCACGTGCGTCATTCCCTTCGGTCAGGGTGGCGGTACAGACGTTTGGGCTCGCAAAGTAATGGAAGCGATGTCCAAGGAACTCGGCGTTTCCATAACCGCAACAAACGTGACTGGCGGCAGCGCCGGATCGATCGGAATCTCTCAGGTATGGACATCGGCACATGACGGCTATACCCTTGCTGGAACTTCGGAAACTCCACTTACAATTCCAGTTACCACCACCATCACCCAGACCTCCAAAGACTGGGACTATTTCATCGCTGGCGGTTCTCCCGGACTCCTGTGCATCAATGCGAAAAAAGCAGGCGAACTCAAAATTGAATCTCTTGATAAACTGGCTGCCTACGCAAACAAGTCAGATCTGAAAATCGCCGGAACTACCGGTGGTCTCTGGTTCGCTCTCGCAAGCCTTGTCTCCGATAAAGCATATGGCAACTGGCCCCTTACTTGGGTATCCTATCCCGGTTCCGGACCTGCAATCCTTGCCTGCGTTGGTGGTATCGATGCTGATCTCGTCGTCGCCTCGGCCGGTGAAGTAAAAGACTATATCCGTTCTGGCCAGCTCATTCCGATTGCCCATATGGCACCCGATGCGTATACGTTCAAAACTGCAGACAAGTCAATCACTATTCCTTCAATCACAAAGTCTATTCCCTCGATCGGTAAATACCTTCCGCTGCAGCAGTGGCTTGGCTTCAAGGTTCCTGTCGACACTCCGGCTGACGTAAAGGCGAAACTGACGAGCGCATTCAAGGCTGCCATGGTCAATCCTGATATGGTGAAGTTCGCTTCCGATCAGGTCGCCGTTATCTACAACAAATCCGGCGCCGATGCGAAGGCAATGGCCCAGAAATCCGAATCGAATCTGTGCTGGATCCTGAATGATCTCGGTAAAACTACGTACTCTCCTGCAGATCGTGGTATCGCTCGCCCCTGATTTATCCGGTTATTTTTGCGGGCCGGTTAAGGCCGGTCCGCACCTTATTTGAATTTTTTGCAGGAAGGTTATTATGGAAAAGGGAAAGCTCCGGCGGGCTGATCTGTTATTCAGCGTTGTTCTGTTGATTTCGTCCGCTTTATACATGCTCGAGTGCCTCAAGATATTTATCAATCCGTTCAAGAGAAAATGGGAAAACGTTCCTGCAGAAGGATTGAAGGAAACTTTTACGTTCTGGTATAAGTCGCCTTCCCTAGTTCCGTTTTTGATGGCGTTCTGCCTCTTGTTGTGCGGCCTTGCCCTTATGCATATCGCATTCAGGGACGGTGCAAAAATCGATTTTATTTCACGGGAAAAAATTGGCGCATTTTTGAAAAACCGTGAGCTCCGCTCTTTTTTACTCTGTGTTCTCATGCTCTGCGTGTATGTGTTTTTTCTTATTCCGGTATCCAGACGTTATCTCAATGTCATCCGCGGGTTCCGTGTTTTTCCGTTCTTCGTCGCTACCTTTTTGTATCTCGTTTCTATGATGATTCTGTTCGGACAAAAACAGCCGAAACAGATTTTCAAGTCTGCTTTTATTTCCTTGTGCGCATCGGGTCTGGTTACCTGGTCATTCGGAATTCTCGCGCAGATACCCCTACCGTAAAACACAGGAGTCTCTTATGGAGTTGATGAACCTTGTACAGGAGTTTGTAAAGATCCTGATGGACCCGATGGTCCTGTTGATCCTGTTCTCGGCGACAGCTCTGGGCGTTGTGATCGGCGCCCTGCCCGGGCTGACTGCGACTATGGGTATAGCGCTACTGACCGGCCTGACCTACAAGCTTCCCGTAGAATATACGTTTGCTACCCTTATGGGTATATATGTCGGCGCCATTTACGGCGGATCCATTTCCGCAATTCTTTTAAACATTCCCGGAACCGCCTCCGCCGCAGCGACTGCGATCGAAGGACACCGGTTTGCCGAGCGTGGAAAGGCTGCCCTCGCGATCAAGGTAACGCGATCGGCTTCGATCATTGGAACACTGATCGGGGTTTTAGCCCTTGCACTCATTTCTCCCCTTTTGTCCCGAATAGCCTTACAATTCAGCGCTGTGGAATATTTCCTGCTTGCTGTGTTCGGTGTGCTCATGTGTGGTAGCATCGTCACCAGCGACTTGACGATCAAAGGATGGATAGGCGGTCTTATCGGCCTGTGCATTTCCTATATCGGTTATGACGTAATTTCGGGCGCACCCCGCTTTGATTTTGGAAACATTAATCTTTCCGGAGGGATTTCGCTTATTCCAGCGATGATCGGTTTTTACGCGGTTCCCGAAGTTATCAAGGCGCTTTCCAAAAAACAGGAAAAGGTCACGGTCAGCACAGAGGAATACAAACAGCAGAAAAAGGAAAAAGCGGAAAAGGAACCTAATTCTTTCCTGATCGCGATCAAGCATTTTCCTCTGGTTGTGCGTTCCTCCCTCATCGGTGTCGGTATCGGTGCCCTTCCGGGAGTAGGCGAGGATGTCGCTGCCTGGATTTCGTATGACAATGCCCGCAAGACTTCGAAGAAAAAAGAACTGTGGGGTACTGGAGAATGTTATGAGGCAATTATTGCACCCGAAGTTGCGAATAATTCGGCCATCGGTGGAGCCATGATTCCGCTTCTTACGCTCGCGGTACCGGGTAGTCCCCCTGCCGCTGTTTTGCTCGGTGCCTTCATGATTCACAATATCCGGCCGGGCCCGATGTTGATGGTAGATTCGCCTTTATTTCTGTTCTACATATCGGCACTGCTTCTTGTCTCGGTTTTAGCCTTGTGGGTAGTCGGCATGGCTCTTGCAAAGCCGATAACCGCGATTCTCAAGATATCGAATGTATATCTGATGCCGATCGTTTCCGTGTTGTCGATTGTCGGTGCGTATGCCCTGAACCTTAAAGCTTTCGATGTTACAGTTGTGCTCGTGTTCGGCGTGATCGGATACCTCTTCGACAAGATGGAATACTCGGCGGCGCCCATTGTGCTCGGCATGATTCTCGGTACGATGATCGACGAGAATTTCAGGCGAGCGCTGATTGTGAATAAAGGCAATGCCTCGGTGTTTTTCACGAACAGCTGGATCGCCGTTGTATTTGCCTTCTCCATCATATATGTGATCGTACGGCAGTTGCTACCCGAAACTATTTCGAAAAAGCTCAGTCTTGGAGCTGCCGTCAAATACGTTATTTCCCATTTCAAAGGAGTTGTTAAATGAGCAAACTTTTCTGCATCAATACCATCACTAATTTCAAAGACATTATCTTCGATCCGTTTGGAAAGCCTTTCATGGAAAAAAATCCGGATATCGAAATATTTAATATCATGGATGACACCCTTCTGAAGGAAACCATAGCCAATAAGGGCATCACTTCATCCGTACTTCGCAGGATGTTCAATTACATGACCGCAGCCTGTGAGGCCGGTGCTGACTGTGTGATGGGAACCTGCACGTCGGTAAATGCGGCAGCGAAATACCTTCGACCTCTTTCGCCGGTTCCGTACCTCAATATCGACGAGCCGGTTGCGCGGGAAGCGGTAAAGGCGGGAAAGCGAATCGGTGTCCTTGCAACACTCCCGACGAGTCCCGGAGCTATCATCCGTTTAATGGAAGAAAACGCTGCCGAGTTAGGTAAGAATATTTCCATTACCACCAAAGTGGCGGATGGCGCATTCGATGTTCTCTGTGCCGGAAATCGGGCCAAGCATGACGAGATGGTAAATGAATGCCTGTACTCCCTACAGAAAGAAGTCGACATCATCGTATTCGCTCAGATTTCGATGAGCCTTCTCAAGCACGAAAGTGTCGGAGTTCCCCTTTTTAAGATTGGCAATTCCGGATACGAGGAAGCGAAGCGCATGATCGAAGAGCGCAAGGCTAACAAATAACAGAAGGAACGAACATGAACAACGCAACTATAGCCGAGCTGGAACAGAAGGCGATCGAGCTCAGAAAGACAGCAATCTCTATGATTTATCAGGCAAAATCGGGACACCCGGGGGGATCGCTTTCCGCCGCCGATATAATAACCGTCCTCTATTTCAGGCAGCTACATATACGTCCTTCCGAACCTCAATGGGCGGACCGTGACCGTTTCGTATTGTCGAAAGGCCATGTCTGTCCCATTTTGTATTCGGCCCTTGCTCTTCGCGGCTTCCTGCCGATGGACTGCGTCGGCACGCTTCGTAAAAAGGGATCGATGCTTCAGGGTCATCCCGAGATGCGGCTTTGTCCGGGAATCGACATCAATACCGGCTCGCTCGGTCAGGGACTTTCCTGCGCTGTCGGAATGGCGGTAGCAGCAAAGCGAGATAAGCCTTCGGTCAATGTGTATGCGCTTGTCGGCGACGGCGAATGCAACGAAGGCCAGATCTGGGAAGCTGCGCAGACCGCTTCCAAATACGGCCTGGACAATCTTGTTCTATTCGTTGATAACAACAACCTGCAAAACGACGGTTGCTGCGACGACATTATGCCCACGCTCGAAATCGGCGCAAAGTTCGAAGCCTTCGGTTTTGAAACCTACCGGTTAAATGGACACAAAATCGCGGAAATCGTCGAAGCTCTCGACAAAATTGCAGCTACGCGCGGTAATGGCAAACCGAAATGCATTGTCGCCAAAACAATAAAGGGTCGCGGCGTTTCTTTCATGGAAAACGTTCCGTCATGGCATGGTACGGCCCCGAACGATGAACAATACAAACTGGCTATTGCAGAAATCGAAGGAGGGCTCAAATGAGCGGCAAGGCAACACGTGACGCGTATGGAGAAACCATCCTCGAACTGGGACTCGCGAACAAAGATATATATGTAGTGGACTGCGATATCGGAAAATCGTGCAAGACTGTCGACTTCGCTACCCAGTGTCCGAACCAACATGTTAATGTTGGTATAGCAGAACAGAACGCCTGTGGTGTTGCGGCGGGTCTTGCGACCTTCGGCAAGATTCCGTTCGTCACCACATACGCGGTATTCGGCTCGATGCGCATGCTCGAACAGATTCGACAGGAAGTATGTCTTCCCGAACTGAATGTTAAGATTGCCTGTTCGCACGGCGGGCTCACTCCTGCAAACGACGGGGCCTCCCATCAGAGCATCGAGGATATGGGAGTTCTGCGGACAATTCCCAACATGACAATCGTTATGCCGGCTGATTACTATTCGGCCAAAAAACTCGTACGGGCTGCGGCTGCCTGGGAAGGTCCTGTGTATCTTCGCTTTACGCGCGATCCTGTTCCCTTTATGTACGATGAACATGCAGAATTTACCATTGGCAAGGCCCATACCTATCGCGAGGGCAGCGATGTTGTAGTCATTGCGAACGGAGACACGCTGACCATCGGCCTTCGTGCCTGCGAGATGCTCGCCTCCAAAGGCGTGAGTGCGCGACTTCTCGACATGCACACGATTAAACCGCTCGATACCGAAGCGGTCATCAAGGCTATCAATGATACCGGAAAAATAATCACCGTCGAGGACCACAACATCATCAACGGGCTTGGATCCGCAGTTTGCGAAGTAGCTGCCGGTATGGGAAAGGGCAAAGTTGTGCGCATCGGCATCCGTGACCAGTTTGGCGAAAGTGCTCCCTATGAGGAGCTGCTCGCCATGAACGGGATCACAGCCGAAAAAATAACCGAAGCAGCCCTGGACCTGATGGGGAGGTAAGCAATAAAAGCCAGTAATCTCGCAGGTATTCCAATGATTGTCATGTGTGATATCGACAATTCACTGTATCGCCTGCGCGGTGCTGCATTCGTGTACGCGCCGTAAAAAGGTGCGGATGCTACGACAGGCCTTCTCCTTGATGCGGGCTTGCGAGATTTGGCTTCTAAAATCGAAGAATGCCTCGGCTTTGATGTATCGGACCTTCCGGGCGACGGCGCGGCCGGTGGCCTCGGAGCAGGTATGGCCGCTTTTTTCGGCGCACCGCTCGTTACGCTCGTGGGTGATATTGGTGAAGGGATCGAATCAACTTACGAGCGCGGGGTTACCGCAATTTTCAGTATCAATACCCTCGCTATTACTATTGACAACCTGCTTCGCTTTGCGAATATATGGAAAAGTAAACGCGCATCTCACCCCCCCAGGCGTTTTTTCCGCTGGGCAACCACTGACAGATAGCTGCACTGCGTCATCTCGACAACACAGGGGGCTACGAGGGTATAAATTACCTGCGTGCCCCTTTTTTCCATTGATAGCACACCGACGTCGTGCATGAGCGAAAGATGTTTTGATGCGACGGACTTGTTCAAGTCTAGTTCGGCCGCGAGCTCGCAAACGCACCAGGGTTCTTTTGCCAGTTTTTCGAGCATTGCGAGGCGCACCGGATGGCCTATCGCGCGGAAGAGTTCGGCGGTGAGTTCGTAGCGCAGGATATCGGTTTCTGATTGTTTCATATTACTATTGTTTCAATGTTATGAAACATTGTCAATTGTGCTTGACAAGAGACTGAAAGTTTCCAATAATAGAAACAAGAGGTTATTTGATGGATACGTTCCTAATGTATGTAATCATGATTGTTCTTTTTGCTGTTTCCGCTTTCAAGGACCACAAAAAAACTATGATGGCCGTGAAAAAAGGGTTTAAAGCAGTTGAAAATATTCTACCACAGCTTTTGACCGTGCTCGTGTTTGTGGCGATCGTGCTTGCAGTTTTCGATCCGGAAATGATCTCGCGCTTCATCGGGAAAGAATCAGGCTTTTGGGGAATGCTCGCCGCAGCGCTCATTGGTTCGATTACACTCATTCCCGGCTTTGTTGCGTTTCCAGCAGCGGGCGAGTTATTGCGAAATGGTGCCGGAACTCTGCAGATCGCTGCCTTCGTTTCGACACTGATGATGGTCGGGATAATTACCCTTCCAATGGAAATCAAGTATTTTGGGAAGCGTGCCGCCTTGTTGCGAAATAGTCTTGCTTTCGTCTTCTCCTTTGCGGCTGCGATATTCGTTGCATGGGTGGTAACTCTATGAAACTATTTTCCCTTCTGAAACGCTATCTTGTCGCCATCCTAGCCGGAATCAGTTTGATTCTGTTTATGATTTTCTTTCCCGAAATGGGGCCGAAAGCGGGATCTTCGATGCTCTCTCAGGCGAAAACGATGCTGCTCGTCCTTCCGCCTATTTTTATGTTGCTTGGTCTTCTCGACGTGTGGGTGCCCCGCGAAATAATGATGAAATATATGGGCCCAGATTCCGGTCTTCGTGGTCCGTTGCTGGCTTTCCTTCTCGGTTCCGCTGCAGCCGGTCCCCTGTACGGTGCCTTCCCTGTTGCGGCGGTTCTCATGAAAAAAGGCGCGAGTTTCAACAATATCCTCATTTTTATCGGCGCCTGGTCCACAACCAAGATACCGATGCTTCTATTCGAGATGAATGCGCTTGGTTTCCGTTTTGCTCTCGCACGTCTTGCGATCGATCTGGTTGGTATTGTCGTTATTGCTGCGGCGCTAGGAAAACTTGTCAGTAAGAAAGAAATTGAGCGCTTGTACGAAGCGGCGAAAGGAGTTGATCAATGAAAATCCAGATTTTGGGAAGTGGCTGCACCAAGTGCAAAACGCTCGAGGCCAACGCACGCGAAGCTGTCGCCTCGGCAGGCATTGATGCAGTGATCGAAAAGGTGACCAATATTGATGAAATAATGGAAATGGGCGTTATGATGACGCCGGCGCTCGTGATCGACGGCGAAGTTAAAAGCGTTGGAAAGGTATTGAGCGTCGCACAGATCGAGGCTCAGTGGAAATAGGAAATAAAGTCTTGCCATTGCCATGAATAGTGTATATATTCAAATTTGATCTTGAATTACACTATATATGGAGTCTAAACAGTGCAGATCATCAAAAGAACCGGCCAAACCGATTCCTGGCAGCGCGGGAAAATTGAAGCGGCCATCACTGCAGCCTTTGTCAGTGTCCATTCGGACAGCGAGGCTGCCGGTATTCCTGGCTTGGTCCGGGAAATCGAGGACAAGATACGTCAGCATCCGGACGCGGGCTCTGCCGTGCAGGTCGAATTCATCCAGGACCTGGTCGAACAGACCCTGATCGCGCACAATTTTCCTGCCGAGGTCAAGAGTTTCATTCTGTACCGAGCTGAGCGTGCCAAAAAACGCCTTGCCCGTACCCGCCTGGTGGCCCTTCTTGCCGGTGCCGATCTCCACGATGCGTTACAGAAAATCCAGACCGACTATCCGGCCAACGAGTACAGTCTCGACATGCTCACCCACAAATACCTTTCGTTCCTCAAGGACGACTCGACCGAAAAGGAATCCCTCGCAATGCTCATCCGTTCCGCTGTCGAGCTAACCACACAAGAAGCTCCCCGCTGGGAGTTTATCGCCGCTCGCCTCCTGTTCATCCAGTTCAAAAGGCAAGTGGTTTCGGAAATGGCGAAGGACCAGATCGGTGGTTTGTACGAAAAACTACGCTTTCTGACAGAGCAGGGTTTGTACGGCGAGTACATCCTCATGGCTTATAGCCGGGAAGACATCGACTATTTTGAAACTCTCATCGACAGCAGCCGCGACAACCTTTTAACCTACAGTGCACTTGACCTGCTCCTTCGCCGGTATGTGATCCGCACTCGAAGTCACCTGCCGCTTGAGACGCCGCAGGAGCTATTTCTCGGGATCGCGATGCACCTCGCAATGAACGAGACCGCTGGCAGACGACAGTGGGTACAACGCTTCTACGATATCCTCAGCCTGCTTCAGGTGACAGTCGCGACGCCGACCCTGTCTAACGCGCGGAAGCCTTTTCACCAGCTGTCCTCGTGCTTCATTGACACCGTGCCTGATTCCCTCGACGGCATTTATCGCAGCATCGACAACTTTGCGCAGGTTTCCAAATTTGGCGGCGGCATGGGTATGTACTTTGGCAAGGTGCGGGCGGTCGGCGGTCCGATCCGTGGTTTTCAGGGCGTTGCCGGCGGAGTGATCCGCTGGATCAAACTTGCGAACGACACCGCTGTCGCCGTCGACCAGTTGGGTGTCCGGCAAGGCTCGGTTGCTGTCTACCTCGATGCCTGGCATAAGGATCTGCCCGAATTTCTTCAGCTTCGTACCAACAACGGCGACGACCGCATGAAGGCGCACGACGTGTTTCCTGCAGTCTGTTATCCGGATCTCTTTTGGAAAACTGTACGTGATGATATGAATGCGATGTGGCACCTCATATGTCCGCACGAAATTCTGACCGTAAAAGGTTATGCCCTCGAGGATTCGTACGGGGACGAGTGGGAGAAAAAATACCGGGACTGCGTTGCCGATGCCCGTATCTCCAAGCGCGAAATACCTATCAAGGAACTCGTCAGGCTTATCCTGAAGTCTGCCGTCGAGACCGGTACGCCGTTCGCCTTTAATCGGGATCACGTCAACCGGATGAACCCGAATTCACATAAGGGTATCATCTACTGCTCGAATCTCTGTACCGAAATTGCCCAGAACATGAGTGAGATCGAACTCGTGAGTAAAAGTGTCGAAACCGTTGACGGGGACACCGTCGTTGTCGAGACCACCAAGCCCGGTGATTTCGTTGTGTGTAATCTTGCGTCTCTTGTACTCGGCAATATCGATGTTGACAACACGACCGAGCTTTCGCGTATTGTCGCTGTAGCCATTCGCGCCCTCGACAACGTCATCGACCTCAATTTCTACCCATTGCTCTACGCGCAGATTACGAACGGTAATTACCGTTCGATCGGGCTCGGTACCAGTGGCTACCACCACCTGCTTGCCAAGAAAGGCATTAAGTGGGAAAGCGACGGGCACCTCGCCTTCGCGGATGAGTTGTTCGAAAACATTAACCGGGCTGCGATCAGCGCGAGTTCTGCTCTCGCGAAGGAAAAAGGGAGCTATGCCTATTTCGAGGGATCCGACTGGCAGACGGGCGCTTACTTTGATAAGCGGGGATATGTATCGGATGAATGGAAGACGCTGCGATCATCGGTTGCTGTGGACGGTATGCGGAATGCCTATCTCGTCGCGATCGCGCCGACCAGTTCTACTTCGATTATTGCAGGTACTACGGCGGGTACCGATCCCGTCATGAGCCGATATTTCCTTGAGGAAAAAAAGGGGAGCATCGTGCCGCGTGTGGCTCCTGATCTGTCGCTCGAAACCATGTGGTTCTACAAGAGCGCCCACCACATCGACCAGTCCTGGGTTATCCGGGCAGCCGGCGTGCGACAGCGGCACATCGATCAGGCCCAGTCGGTAAATCTCTACATTACGAACAGTTTTTCGCTCCGGCAAGTGCTCGATCTCTATATTCAGGCCTGGGAAGCGAAGGTAAAGACTCTCTATTACGTGCGCTCGCAGGCTCTCGAAGTCGAGGAATGTACGGTGTGCTCGTCGTAGGGGGCACTGCAGCGGGCCTGCCGATTTTTTTGTAAAGGAGCAATCATGTCTGATGAACTGAAACGAAAACCGCTTTTTAACGAGCATGGCGATAGCGAGGTCCTGAAGCGCCGGATCATCGGTGGCAACACGACCAACCTCAACGATTTCAATAACCTCAAGTATACTTGGGCGAGCGACTGGTACCGGCAAGCTATGAACAATTTTTGGATTCCCGAAGAAATCAATCTTCAGACAGACGTGCTCGACTACCGAAAGCTCTTGCCGGCTGAACGCTCTGCTTTCGACAAGATTCTGTCTTTTTTGGTTTTTCTCGATAGCATCCAAACGGCCAACCTGCCGTCTCTCGGCGAGTACATCACCGCGAATGAGGTGAATCTGTGCCTGACGATTCAGGCATTCCAGGAAGCGGTCCATTCACAGAGCTATGGGTATATGCTCGACACCATCTGCTCTCCCGAAGAGCGAACCGATATCCTGTATCAATGGAAGAATGACGAAAAACTTCTTGCGCGTAACAAGTTCATCGGCGATCTGTACAACGAATTCCAGAACCACAAGGACTCGGAGACGCTGGTGCGCACAATGATCGCCAACTATATTCTCGAGGGTATTTATTTTTATTCAGGCTTTATGTTTTTTTACAACCTCGGGCGCAATGGCAAGATGAGCGGTTCCGTGCAGGAAATCCGCTACATTAATCGCGACGAAAACACGCATCTCTGGCTTTTTCGTTCCATATTGCTCGAACTTAAAAAAGAGCAGCCGGAACTTTTTACTCCCGCTCATGTTGAAACCTATCGCGCCATGATGCGCGAAGGCGTCGAAGAGGAAATACGGTGGGGTCTCTACGTGATCGGAGACTCGATTCAGGGACTGAACCGCGCGATGATAACCGATTACATCCGGTATCTCGGCAACCTTCGCTGTACGAGTCTCGGTTTCGAGCCGCTCTATGACGGGTATGAAAGTGAGCCCGCGTCGATGTCCTGGATTAGTCAGTACAGCAACGCCAACCTCATCAAGACCGATTTTTTCGAAGCCAAGTCCACTGCCTATGCAAAGTCCAGTGCTCTCGTAGACGACCTGTAAACGCTATCGCCCGGTGTGCGAGCCTACCACTATGCGAGCGAATTTATAGACCCAGCGCTTTCCGGATATCTGCTTCCATTTTTTCGGGAGCGGTATCGGGAGCGAAGCGCTTAACGTTTTTTCCATCGCGGGAGACGAGGAACTTGGTGAAGTTCCATTTGATTGATGTACCGATCAAACCAGGAGCCTGTTTTTTCAAAAGTTCGAAAACCGGATGTATATCCTTGCCGTTGACGTTCACCTTTGCCATAAGCGGAAAAGTGACTCCGAAGTTAATTTCACAAAAACTGGCAATCTCGGCGTCCGTGCCGGGTTCCTGGTGCGCGAATTGATCGCAGGGAAAACCGAGGATGATGAGTCCGTCCGCTTTGTATTTTTTGTACAGTTCTTCAAGCCCTTTATATTGGGGGGTAAAGCCGCATTTACTTGCCGTGTTGATAACAAGGAGCACCTTTCCTCGATATTCTGCAAATGAAACCTCTTTGCCTTTGTTGTCCGTAGCTTTCAGGTCAAAAACCGTCCGATCCATACATATCTCCTTAACAGTAACTTGTATACAAGTTACTAGTGAACTAACGTAATAGCAAGTTTTTAACTTTGCAAATCGCTTGCAAATGTGAACGCAGGACAGTATATTTGCTGCAGTACTGTTCGGGAGAAAATGATGAAAACACGAATCAGCTTTCTTTTTGAAATCGCCCATCTTTCAGTGGTCGATGGAATGAGTAATTATGTTTCCCCTTTCTCCTTCGCCGGGAGTCCGGTGTGACCGATAAAATCCGCAGCGGACCAGTGGCAATACGGTTCGAAAATGTTTCTTTTTCGTATGATTCGGTTCCCGTTCTGGATGCCGTCAATTTTCATGTACACCAGGGTGAATTCGTCGCACTTGTTGGGCCAAACGGTTCGGGCAAGACGACGGTACTCAAGCTGCTGCTTGGGCTCGAGCGACCGTACAGAGGCACTATTGACGTTTTCCCGGAAATGGACGGTGCGGGCAGAGACCGTATAGGATATGTACCGCAACATGCAAGTTACGATCCGACCTTCCCGATTTCTGTAAAAGAAGTTGTTCGTATGGGGCGGCTCAAGTCAGGATCCCGCACGTATGATGCTGAGGACGAGGCTGCCGTCGTCGAGGCAATGGCTCGTGCCGAAATAGCTGACCTTGCTGCCCGCCCGTATTCTGCTCTTTCCGGTGGACAACGACGTCGGGTGCTAGTCGCTCGTGCTCTCGCGTCCCGCCCGCTACTTTTAGTCCTTGACGAACCAACGGCAAACATGGACGCGGAAAGCGAGGAGCGTCTTTTCAGGACGCTCGGCCTTCTTAAGGGAAGCACGACTATCCTGATCGTCACGCACGATGTCGGTTTTGTTTCATCGCTTACCGATATTGTGTTTTGTGTCGGCGACCGCACCGCGGACGGGAAGGCCCGCACCGTCGTACGTCATCGGACCGAGCCTGCAGAGAACGCGCCGCCCGATCTCTACGGGGGGCATGCTGTCAAGGTAAGGCACGACGAGGATTTGCCGGACAGCTTTTGCTGTGGCGAGGAGAGTCATTCATGAACGGATTTTTCGGGGCTCTATTCAATCCCTCGTTTTCTTTTTTGCGCAATGCACTAGTCGCGGGGATTCTGTCGTCAGTCCTCTTCGGGGTGCTCGGCGCCGTTGTCACCGTTAAACGTATAGCCGGTTTGGCCGGTGCCATCTAGCACGCGGTTCTCGGCGGTATCGGTATGGCTCTGTATTTTTCGGCGACCGGCCTCGTTCCCTGGCTTTCCCCGGTGATGGGCGCAATCATTTTCGCCGTCCTCGCCGCTGGTATCATCGGTGTCGTATCTCTCCGCGCGAAACAGCGCGAGGATACCGTTATCAATGCGATCTGGGCTATCGGTATGAGCATCGGCGTTCTGTTCATGGCGAAGACTCCCGGCTATACCGATCCGACGAGCTACCTCTTCGGAAATATTTTGCTCATTGCTCCGAGGGATTTATATCTCCTTGCAGTGCTCGATATCATTGTTGTTTTTCTCGCCTGGCGCTTTTATCCGCAGCTCGAAGCTTCATCATTCGACGAGGAATTTGCCCGTGTACGCGGTGTACGGACCAATGCTGTGTTTCTCGTTATTCTTGCGGTGACCGCAATCGCGGTAGTACTCCTGCAGACTTTTGTTGGTATCGTCATGGTCATTGCGATGCTCACTCTTCCTGCGGGGACCGCCGGCTACATCGCACGGAATCTTGCCGGGATGATGGGTTTTGCCTGTCTTTTTTCAGCGTTGTTCACGGTGGTGGGGCTCGCGGCGAGCTGGTCCCTTGATGCACCCGCTGGTGCGATGGTAGTGGTGATCGCTGGCGCGGTATTTCTTGTATCCGCTGCAGTCCAGCTCCTGCTCCGCCGTCTGGTCCGCGGTCGGCACCTGTCAGGAAGAAGCGTACAATGACGCGTTCCCGACAGTCTGTTCTGGCTATTTTACTTGCCCGAAAGGAGCCGCAATCCGCTTCTGATGTGTTCGCCCATATGACGGACAGTGTCGATCAGGCAACGGTATACCGGACGCTGCATTACCTCGAGGAAAACGGATTTGCGGAATCCTTCATCCTGCACTGCTCGTCGCACGGCACCGAGCGCTATTACACTGTTGTCATGGACGCATCAGGTATGCGCCGTGGACATCGGCACTGGTTTCACTGTGAACAGTGCCACTCGTTCACTGATCTCGGCGACTGCACGCTCGACACGTTGGTGCAAGGCTATGAAGAGTTCCATGGTTTTGCAGTCAAAAGTCATACGCTCTACCTGACGGGGCTCTGTTCTGCATGTCGCCCCGGCTTGATCTGACTTTCAAAGTCGAACAGAAAAAATAAAACGCGGTACCCGGCTATTCTTTTGGCTCGGCTAGAGCCTGTGCTTCGATATCGGTCTGTAGGGCTGTCTGGATGTACGCTCTCACTTTGAGACGGGCGTTCTGGTCGAGCGGCGGAGCGAAAAGAAGTACGTAGGTACTCGTTTCCTCGTCGGTACGGGTACCGAACACCATGGCTTCGACCATGAGAAGGCTGCCGCGAAGTTTTAGCTGGATACCCTTGATAATGGTGTTTTTGGTGAGTTTCGGGTCTGGAGTGAATGAGCACGAAAACCCGACAACACTGATATCACTCAAGTTACCGACAATTCGGGTATTGTTGGTAATGAGATTGACCGAAGAGAGGGTATCACTCGCGCATGACGCCCGCACATATTTCCGTCGCCCCTTTGCTTCGGTAGCCTTGAGCGTCGCGAGAAGGATTTTTGTGCTTTCGTCGATACCGAGCTTCAGCTTGATGAACCCGCACTGGATTCCTATGTCCATCAGATATTTGCGCTGCAGGTTTTCATCCGAATTGTACGAAACTATACCGATCCCGACCCCGGCTGTCACCGGATCATCCATCGTTTTTTTGATCCAGGTCTTCCATTCAGGCTCTTCGAGTCCTGCGTCTATGTTGATATAGATGATCGAATCCGGCCAGAGGTGGATCAGTCGGTCTGCCATTATGTGATCCGTAATTGTGTAGACCTCGAATTCCTGCTCGATCAAGCGTGCGATGAGGGTATCCTTGATCACGCTTGGGGGATACAGAAAAAAAACTTTTTTACCGGCTCCGGTTTCACCCATGTATTCATTCCTTTATTGCTGTTCCGTCAATAACTGTCCGACAGCGACAATGGCCGCCGGAACAGGATCACCAAGTGAATATACTGCAGAAAAGCTCCAAAGTGAAGGATGAAAAATTCCATCCGAATCGGGAAGTGCAAGTTCCATGGCTTTACCATACGGCTTTCTGGCCGCTGCTTCAAGCAGGGGGATCGTGGAAAGATTTCTGCCGGTCAGGTCTTCCTGCTGCCGACCGACAAGCGTACTGAATGCATTGTTCACGCGGAGGATGTAGAGATCTTTATTGAGAACCAGTAGGGGCACCTGCAGCTGGTTGAACAGATGTTGATCGTGTTTGTCGGTCTCCTGGAAGGTATGCACGAGCCGCCGGTTTTTTTCCAGTTCCGACTCAATGAAGTCTTTTTGCGCTGCCAGTGTAACCGCAAGGGCATCCCGCTCGAGCTGAAAGGCTGTTTCGCTCTCTGTCTTTTTTATACACAGACGCACGATCACGGCTGCTACCAATTCGAAAAACACAAACCTGATCAGGACTGGAACCAGCAACGAGGGATTCCGGGGGATGGCTATCATAAGAATTACATACACGAGTGAAATACCGGTGGTGAACAGGATCCCCCGCTTTGGATAATTGATGCAGACCAGTATTATGGGCAGATAGTACAGATTCTGAAACACAATGTAATAACTAAAGTTCAGGCAAAGAACCGTCATACCAACAGCTAGAACGATCAGAACCACCAGGACAGGAATGGTCCATAACCGTAGCTGGATGAGGGTTGTCTGATCGGATATATCCGTCTCGGGTGACGTAAGGTCCATGTATAATACCATCGTGCACTGGAGCGTATTATGCAAGTTTAGGCAGGGGTTTTAAGAGAAAGTATTGCTTGTAAATCCTGAATACTCCGTGCATACTAAAAATGATGATCGTATTTTTCCGTTTCTGCTTGCGTTTGGTCCGTTCTAATGTTAATGTCCGGATCTTTTTGATCATAACCCTTATGGTCCTCGTTCCCTCAACTATCCTATTCGTGGGCTCTGTTGCTTTTTTCGAGAAAGCAGTGCGCGAAGCTCTCAATACCGAGCTTTCCACAGCTCTCGACGGCTCGGAGCGGGATGTTACCTCGTTTTTGGCCAACCTTGTGGCGGTATCTGGGGTGATCACCAATGACCCGATGATTCGCCGTGCAATCGACGAGCCCATGGAAGATGTAGAGCGAACCCGCGTCATCGACCGGGCTATCGCAGGTCTTTTGACGCCTCTTCCCGGAAACGATACCATCCAGTACACCTTGATCACCCCGAAAGGTCTTTTTTCGAGCTGGTCCCGTAATTTTAACGATTATTCATTTCTTTCGGATTTTCCCGTGGTGCGCAAGGCGCAGGTCGCCTCGGGGCATGTTGTGTGGGAAGGCTTTGCGCCCTCTTTCGTGCTGGAGGAACAGCATTTTCTACATTTTGTTTCCCTCGGACGTGCGTTCGGCTCGAGTGTCATCATTCTGTCAGCAGGCAAGGATTCTTTCAGACGGTATCTGATGGATAAACGGCCCGGTTCGAGCTATACCACGCTTCTGGTTTCGGGAGCGGGTGAAATCTATATGGAAGCTGGTGACCATTCTCTGCCGCATACCATCCTCGAAAAGACCGCGCAACTCGCTGCCTCGCCACCTGGGACACGTTCGTCTTCCGGCATCCGGATCGGCGACTATCTCGTTGCCGGGCGGAAGCTCGACGGCTTGCCTCCAGATCTTTTGGCACAGGACTGGTCAATCAACGTGCTCTATTCATACGGAAACGTGTCCCGGCGCTTCAACAACATCCGGTCATCCTTCATTCCTACCTTTTTAGTGCTCTTTCTTCTTGTTCTTATCACCGTCTTTTTTGTGTCCCGCAAGGTTGTCAATCCGATCGTTTCGCTCAGCCGCGTGATGGAAAAATGGAACCCCGAAACTTCCGGGAACGCCAAGCCTATGGACCTCCAGCGGGCAGACGAGATAGGTAACCTAAACCGCTCGTTCACCCGGCTGCAAGAAAACATGCAAGCGTTGATCGAGGGTATCCGCCGGGAACATTCGGCGCGCGACCTGTACCGATATCGGGCTTTGCGCTCGCAACTCAATCCAC
>JBBRWY010000048.1:0-27709 GCA_038248875.1 Treponematales bacterium | reverse complement strand
TCTTCTAGATTTTACCAGTGCCTGGCAAACAATTGCTGATTATCCTGCAATTGCCGATTTTATTCCGGAAATCAAACAAGATGTGATAAGGAGTATAGGTATAAATGTAAGTAATTCTTTTTTCTATGTAGCTACTCCCCTGGGGACAGCGATTGGAAGTGCGACAATAAACAATATTTCTGATTTGCTCGATACTGGGGGAACACATTGGCTTCAGATTCCTGGAGGAACTACACCGATACAGGTAGTATCGACTGCGGGTAATCGTGTGTATGCCGCTTCAAACTACGGACTGTACACTGATATAGTCGATACCAATATCTCACTGGGAGTTCCCACAACTGGTCTCACTCTAATTCTTGGTACTGAAGGAAAAAGGTTAATCGCGCTTGAGTCTATAGAAATTCCAGGAAATTCAGTTCTAACAGCAGCAGTGACCAGCGACAATTCAGTTTTTATTATTAAAAATAACATGCTAATTGAAACATTACCTGCTGCGGTCGGTAATCCATTTCAATCTAAACCAATGTTTTATGATAATAGCAATAGCTCTTCTATTCACCTCATTCTATCCGGAACAAATGGCTCGATTGACTATGATACGACTATAGGTAGTTTTTCAGGACAATAATTTACGAGCATTAAAAACCAGCCGGCCCGATCGGGACTTTCACCAGTTCCTTTCGGGCCGGTTTTTTTTTTTACTTGAAGGATTCTTAATCAGTGGTGGATATAGTTCAAAATCAAAAATAATGAACTGTATGCTGTATCAATTATTGATTTTCATAGAGCGGAAAATATATGGAAAAGGGCAGAATCGATACACCAAAAATAGGGGATATAGAAAGATACCATTGAGCTCTTTTGAGAAGGAAACGCACAATTTTATCAAATTCAACAAAAAACTGAGAAAATTATTGATATTATTTTACATCGATTTACTTGCAGATGCATTTCAAATGTATTATATTTGTATTGTAAATAGAGTGTTTTGAGGGGGTAATATATGACAACTGCGGTTTTACAGACAAGAGTTGATATTGATACAAAGAAAAAAGCTGATGAACTTTTTGATTCTCTTGGACTGGATACAACAACAGCAATAAGATTATTTCTTAAGCAATCAATAAATCAACAAAAAATACCTTTTGAAATTGTACTTCCACAAATGAATATTTCAGGTCAGACACTTGCGGCAATAGAAGAAGCGAAAAAAATCAGTAGGGATCCGGCTGTAAAATCATATTCAAGTGCCAAAGAACTGCTTGAGGATTGCGACTGATGGTTTATGAGTTAAAGAAAACATCACAATTTAAGGCAAGCCTTAAATTAGCAAAAAAAAGAGGTTTGGATGTTTTTTTATTGGAAGATGTTGTTGAAAAATTACGGATGGATAAGCCTCTTGAACAGAAAAACCATAATCATGAACTTTCCGGTATTTTCAAAGGGGTTTGGGAATGTCATATAAAACCAGATTGGTTACTCTTATATTTCAAGGATGAGGATGTTTTAATATTGACCTTGATTGATACTGGAACACATAGTGATATTTTTAAGAAATAAATTTAGAAAAAGACTTCTAACAGCTTCAACGTGTGACACGAGAAGGTGCTGGGAAAACTGAATGAATATTACTCAGTAGCGGATACTTTTCAAAATTAATAATAATGAACTGGATCAGCGAGAAACCGGACAGAAAATAGAAAAGAATTAAACAAAAGTACTTTGCATTTACAAATCGCTTGAATACCCTGCCCATCAATTTTTTACATAACAGCTACGAGTATTGTTTCATACTTTAATGATCATGGTATGTATTGTATTGCCAAGTTTTCAATAACTTACGACCCGAAAGGAACCTTCACTGGTTCCAATCGGGAAGGAGTGTTCAGAACTGCCAGCGGACGCCCATATTGAGGGATAAACCGCGGCCGGTGATGCCGGTCAGGGAGAAGTCGGAAACATCAAGATTGAAGCGAGCCAGATCGAACATGGCATTCGAGTTGAAGACGAATGCTGCGACTTTTAGTTCGTAGCCGAGGGTGGCTAGGGTCGAAAAATTGGAAATGATAACAACGGGACTTGTTTTGACGTTTACCGTGGTTCCGGCAGTCTGCAATTTCGCCGTCAGATCGGTATCTCCCATTACTTTCGCATACTGATATACTCCGGAAAACTTGGCATAGGGTGTGAAAAAAGCTAGATGCTTGGAAACGTGTAAATCAAAACCGATATTGTGGATCGAGGTCTTGTATTCCAAGGAACCGGTCAGATCAAGTTTGTCCCCGCTCACATCAACCCCGCCATTTGTCAACTTTGCGAGTGACAAATCGCTTACTTCAAGATTGAAATTACCGTAATTGTAGAGTCCGCCGATCGAGAGGGCCGGACTGCGTTTTCCGTCTTTTAGAAGTGTTTTACGCACTTCGACGCCGAAGTTGAGCGTGCTGAAACCAATGCCCTGCGATGCAATATCTTCACCGGCTTGCTTGAGAAGTGCTTCGGTCAGAACGGGCGGAATGTACATACCCGAGACGATCAAATCCATGTCGGAAGGCAAGGGCATACCGAAGCCAATTTTCATCGACATAAGCGGGAAAAATCGGCTTTCAAGGGCATGGATAGTATCCAGTTTGTCGGTGTCAGAGCCGACTACCGTGTTAACGATGCCCGGAAGTGGTACAAGAAATTCCCAAGGATACGCACCCGTTTCGAGTATGCTAGCAACGCCATCAGTTATGGTTATACCAAGAGAGGGCAAAAAGAAGGTAAACCGGTCAAGATCGGCATCACCGATGATATTCCCCGAAAGAGCGGACATTTGGAGATTCGGAGCCGCGTCGCGCGTAACCCCGACCATCAGGGCTTCGAAATCGTTTGCAAAACCATTCAAATCCTGTGCTGCAATTGTTACCGCAAACACGGAAAGCAATAAAACAGATGCAACTATTTTTTTCATGCGCAGTTTCTCCTTTAAATAAGTATATGGCTCTTTTGCCGGTATTTCCACTTAAAGTGGGCTACTACTAGCAGTTTTTTTCGTATTCGCTTATAGTCGCACCAGATATGCAATTCAAATCCTTCAGGAAGGCAGTCGTACTTGCGCCGCTTTTCGTTCTCTATATGCATCTGGCCTTCATTCAACTGACGATTCCCGTCATTTTTCTGTACCGTTACGTCAATCCTCCGGTTACCGGCATCATGGCTTACCGCTCTGTATTTTACCGGTGGCCGCTCGAAAAGAGACGATATGTACCCATCAAGAGCATTCCCTATAAAACACGATCGATGATTATCAAGGTTGAAGATGGCTCGTTTTACGAACATCATGGGGTAATTCTTGCTGCGCTCAAAAATGCCTGGACCATCAACCAGGGCCTTGGCAAACCGGTATATGGCGGAAGCACCATTACCATGCAGACTGCACGGACTCTTTTTTTGGTACCTGAAAAAAGTTACGTGCGGAAATACCTCGAAATGATTCTGGCACTCGAGATGGAGCAGATACTTGGTAAGGACCGCATTTTCGAGCTGTACCTCAATAACGCGGAGTGGGGGAAAGGCGTGTTCGGGATTCAGGCTGCTTCACTGTATCATTATGGAAGGAGTATCTCGAAACTTTCGGTCGACGAAGCGGTGCGGCTCGTGACACTTCTCTCCTCGCCCATCAAATATAAACCGTACACGGTACACAAAAATGGTATTCTCAAGGCGCGCTATGCATATCTCGTGAAGCGATTCGAATAGAAAGCGTACAAACAGTTACAGGAATGCCACAAACGACTTGATTCCCGAAAGAACCATATTCATCCCAATGGATGCAACAAACAAACCCATAATGCGGATAAGGACCCCGAGCAGGTTGAATTTGATGAGCGGCTTCGAGATAAAACGCGAGGCAATCATTACCAGCATGTTAAAAAACAGTGCGACGGTGATCGCGATGATGACCGGAAAGGCTGTGTGCTCGGCTGTCATGCTTATTACCGCGGTGATTGTCGCTGGCCCTGCGATGAGCGGGCTCGCGATTGGCACGATTGAAAGATCAGAAAGCTTTTTACTTGCATCCATTTCGAAAAATACGCCATTCCGGAGCGCTGCAAAGCCGTAGTAGAAAACTACGATGCCGCCGACCATCTGAAAGGCATAGAGCTGCACGTTAAAAATGGTGCTCAGGATGAAACTGCCGCTGAGGGCAAATACCAGAAGCATAATGAAAGCGGCCAAGGTGGAGCGAATCGAAATTTGCTTGATATCTTTCATGGTGGCGGTTTCCGGCAGCACCGAAATGACGGCGATCTTGCTAACCGGATTTATGACCGCGATAAAAAAAAGTGAAAGGTTAATTATAGTTTGCATATTATGCCACTATAAACCGACGCGCTAAGCTTTGCAATCTACTCCCACCTGAACAGTAGTGACGCTATTACCAGAAACACCGCAGTCATTCCACCGAGAATCAGGACTTCGTTCATAATACCGGCAAGGTTTGCGCCGTCGAGCATGATTTTTCGTGCCGCGGTGATAAAGTGGGTGAGCGGGAAAATCTTACCGAAAGTCCGCAGAATCGCGGGACTTCCCTCGAGTGAATAGAAAACTCCGGAGAAGGCAAGCATCGGAAAGGTTATCAGGTTAAGAATCCCTCCGGCCAGTTCTTCGTTCCGGATGCGGGAAGCGAAAACGAGGCCCAGCGAGATCATGCAAAGGCTCCCGAGAACTACCAGTAAGAGTAAATTGAGATAGCTGCCGAGCATCAGAAAATGCAGGATGATGTTCGTGCCGGTAAACACAAAAATAGAAGTGAATAGCACTATAGACAGGCGGCTTGCAGCCTGTGCGAGTATGAAATTAAAGGCACCGATTGGTGTCGCCTTCAGACGCTTCAGCACTCCGTTTTTCCGGTACCGGACGATGACGAAGCCCACGCCGAAAAGACAACTGAACATCATGTTCATGCCAATTACGCCGGGAACCAGCCAGTCGACATACCTGATTCCCTCACCAGTTACTGTATCCAGGGCATACCCGGTGGACTGCGGAGTGAACAGCTGACGAAGCAAGAGGCTTTTATCCGACAATGTATTGAAAACAGCTATTTTTTGCGTGTTGTCAATAACCATGTCGAGTTGGTGCCGAGATAAAAGATCGCGGGCTTTACCGGCATCGGATGCGTCATAGGCAATAAACTGAATTTGAGTGGTGTGCATGAACGCAAGACTCGTATCGCTTGGCCCGATGACGCCTGCCTTGAACAGCGGATCTCCGGAACCGGAAAACGCAAAAGCGAAACCGAGTACGAGAACAACGGGAAAAAAAAGCGCCCAATAAAAGGAGCCGCGATCCCGAACGAATTCCATTGTACGGGCTTTGAACATCGCGAAAAATTGGCGTAAGAGCATCGGCATGTGTAGTTTCCTTTAAACCCGGAGCGAAGATCCGGTGAGCTTGATGAACAGGTCTTCCAGATTCGGTTTGTGTATCGAAAGGCCTTCCAGACTGATCTGCGCGTCGAGCAGTTCCTTGATGCTTTTGTCCAGGGTATTTGTTTGCAGTTCCAGCTGGTCGCCACAGACTTCGGCGCTTCCGGGGATGCCCCGTTCGCCGGGTTTGCAATCACGGCAGGGAAGGGTGATAAGAACTCCGTCGAAATGTTTTGCGAGCAGGGTGTCTGGCGTATCGATTTCGAGTATCTTTCCTTGATCCATTATGGCAATCCGGTCGCACAAAAGCTCTGCTTCGTCCATATAATGAGTGGTGAGAAGCACGGTCGTTTTTTCGGCCTTGATCATCCTGATCAGATCCCAAAAATTGCGACGGGCTTGCGGATCGAGACCAGTGGTTGGCTCGTCAAGAAAAACAATTTCCGGGCGCGGGATTATTGCGAGTGCGAGGAGCATGCGCTGACGTTGTCCGCCCGAGAGTTTGCGGTTGTCGCGACCGAGAATATCTTCGAGAGAGCATAGCGAGATTACTTGATCTATTGGCCGCGGTTCGGGATAAAAGGATGAAAAAAGCTCAATGGTCTCGCGCACCGTGATAAACTCGGGTAGCGCGGTGGACTGAAACTGGATACCGACCTTCTTTTTGAAGTCTTTATCGAGTGGTTTTCCACGGAAAAGAACCCGTCCCGAGGTGGGTTCGGTAATTCCTTCCATTATTTCTATGGTTGTCGTCTTGCCCGCTCCATTCGGTCCCAGGAGGCCAAAGCATATTCCCTCCGGAATATCGAACGACACGCCGTTAACCGCGTGTACGGCTCCAAAATTTTTAACAATGTTCTCGACAGAAAGTATATTTGTCATACCGAGAAAATACATATACGTGTACCAGAGTTCAAGAAAAATCGGATTCTTGACGTCGTCCGCTTTTGCGTGCAATACTTTTTCAATAAGAGGTTTTGTATGGTTAATTTTCCCGGGTATGAAAAAACGATCAAGTCGGTATATGACTATGCGCAAGAACAGGTGTTCGCGTACTGGAACGAGTGTTCGGATCAGGACAAAAAGACGCTGCTCGACGAACTTACCACCGTCGATTTCGCCGACCTGTCGTCCCTATATTCTTCGGCGCAACAGACAGTCCCCTTCGACATGAATTTTGGGCCTGCACCTTTTATTTCGCGACCGAAAGACGAGACACAAAAAGAGCGCTGGGAAAAAGCTAAAAAAGACGGCGAAGCATATCTCCGTGGCGGAAAGGTCGCCGCTTTTGTGGTTGCCGGTGGTCAAGGTTCTCGGCTTGGTTTTGAAGGCCCCAAAGGTGCTTTCTGCATGAGTCCGGTCAAAAACAAGCCCCTCTTCCAAATTCATGCCGAAAAAATTTATACCTATTCGCGAAAATATGGGTATCCGGTGCCTTTTTTCATCATGACTTCGGGTTTGAACCACAAAGCTACCGTTGCCCTTTTCGAGGACAACGCGTACTTCGGACTTGATAAAAAAGATGTATTTTTCTTTCCTCAAAATATGATTCCTTCGATGGATACAAAGGGAAAATTGATCCTTTCGTCGAAATGCGGTATTTTTAAGAATCCCGACGGTCACGGCGGATCTCTGACAGCACTTCGGACTTCGGGAGCCTTGGACGAGATGAGAAAACGCGGTATCGAAACAATATCTTATTTTCAGATTGATAATCCGACGGTCAATATCATCGATCCGTATTTTATCGGCTTTCATGTTGGTGCACACTCCGAAGTTTCGAGTAAGGCCCTTTTGAAAGCCTACGCGGAAGAAAAAGTAGGAAACTTCGTTCGGTATCCTGACGGCCATGAAACAGTCATCGAGTATTCCGATTTACCCAAGGAAAAAGCTATCGAGACCAACGCAGATGGATCCCTTCGGTATGCGGCCGGAAGTATTGCTATTCACTTGTTTGATAGGTCTTTCGTGGAGCGGATTACCTCTGGTGGTTCCCTGTCCCTACCATTTCACGTCGCGTCCAAAAAGATCAAACAGTACACGGGGGATGGAACTGCAGAAATCGACGGCTATAAGTTTGAAAAATTTGTATTTGATGCTATCCCGTTAGCTTCGGCAAGCTGCATTATCGAAACTATCCGCGAAGAGGAATTTGCACCGGTTAAGAATGCATCCGGGATCGATTCGGTCGAGACTTCCCAAAAACTGATGGACGAACTTTTCCGTGCTTGGTGCGCTGAACGGGGAATAATGGTGCCGGCCGCTGTCAAGGTACTCGAAATTTCCCCCGAGATAGCCGTGTGTGCAGAGGACCTGGATCCTGGGCTTGTTATTCCGAACCTCGAACGCGTATATATCGGAAAGTGAAAAAGTACAAATATACCTTGCCCCTGAAGCCCACTCCCGTCTATTATGTACGGTATGAAAGAAAAAAACGGCTTTCCTGCATGGAACAACAACCCCGAAACATTCGAGATACACCGCCTCCCTGCGCGGTCTATTTTTTGCGGTTTTGACGACCCCGCCAAGGCTCTTGCTGCGGCGAATCTGGTTCCGGGAGCTGACGGTGTTACGCTGCCCTCTTCTGTCGCATCCTCGCCGCGCTTCCTTTCACTCAACGGAAAGTGGAAGTTCCATCATGTCGATACACCTGCATCGCGTCCGGTGGACTTTTTCAAGCCGGGCTTCGATGCCTCGTCCTGGAACGAAATAACCGTTCCCGCTCATTGGCAGCTTGAAGGATACGATTATCCGCAATATACCAACGTCCGCTACCCCTGGGAAAAAAGCGAGCCGCTTGTGCCGCCCTTTGCTCCGCAAAAGTTCAATCCGGTAGGCTCGTACCTGCGTTCCTTCACTGTTCCGCACGCATGGAAAGACATGGAAACGGTCATCAGTTTTCAGGGTGTCGAATCGGCTTTTTATATCTGGCTGAACGGCGAATTTGTCGGCTACAGCGAGGATAGTTTTACGCCAGCTGAATTCGATCTTACCCCGTACCTGAAGGCTGGTGAAAACCTCCTTGCGGTGGAGGTATATCGCTGGTGCGATGCCAGCTGGCTTGAAGATCAGGATTTCTGGCGCCTTTCGGGCATTTTCCGCGATGTATTCTTGTTTGCTCGGCCGTCAATCCATATATACGATTTTCATGCGCGGAGCCTTCCGGACGCCTCTTTCAAAAATGGCACGCTTGATGTCGCCTTCGATATCCGCGCGCTGCAGAATAACGCTGCCACCTATTCGCTCGAAGTGACGGTGTACGGTGCCGACGGAAAACCTGCAGCCGCTTCGGTGGAAACACGTTTTGAGGTAACTTCAGCTGGTACAGTTCCTGTTTCAGTTATAGTTCCCGTATCGGACATCCGCCTCTGGTCTGCGGAGAAACCCGAATTGTACCGGGTTTTGGTCGTGCTGAAGGATGAGCAAAATCGCATCGTCGAATCAACCGCGTTCCGTACCGGCTTCCGGAAATTCGAGCTCCGCGACGGGATCATGTTCCTGAATGGAAAGCGCATTGTGTTTTATGGAGTGAATCGTCACGAGTTCAGCATGAAAACCGGCCGCTGTGTGGGAGCTGCCGACATGGTAACAGACGCGATGGCGATGAAGCGGAACAATATAAACTCCGTTCGAACCTCTCACTATCCGAATGCCCTGTTGTGGTACGACCTGTGCGACTGGTACGGTCTCTATATGATTGACGAGACAAATCTCGAGACCCACGGCACCTGGCAGTACGGGATGCTCGAACTGAGCGAAACCGCCCTTCCGGGTGATCGAAGCGAATGGACTGCCTGCGTGCTTGACCGCGCGAAATCCATGTTTCATCGCGATCGGAACCATTCCTCAATCCTTATTTGGTCGCTCGGCAATGAATCTTACGGCGGAACTAATCACGAGAAGATGCATGACTATTTCCGGTCGGTCGATCCTGACCGCATTGTCCATTATGAAGGTATTTTCCATTACCGGAAAGCTGAACGCGCGTCCGACATAGAAAGCCAGATGTACACGCCGGCCTCCGGTCTCGACTCGTATGCGAAAGAAGCCGAGGCGGCCCGCGCGAAGGGCGAATTCCGTAAACCGTTTGTGCTGTGCGAATATTCCCATGCAATGGGCAATTCCTGTGGTGGACTGCATTTGTATACCGATCTCTTCAAGAAATATGACTGCCTGCAGGGCGGCTTTATCTGGGACTGGATCGATCAGGCAATTTTGACAAAGACCGTGTCCGGAGTTGAATATCTTGCATACGGCGGCGACTTCGGCGATGTGCCGAACGATGGTAATTTTTCGGGCAACGGTCTTCTGTTTGCCGATCGTACCGAAACCCCGAAAATGGCCGAGACCCGTGCCTGCTATAGTCAATACGATTTTGAATTTGCCGACCGCGCTTCCGGTACAGTCCGCATCATCGATCGGACTCTTTTTACCGGATTTGAGGGATTGCACCTGGTATGGAAAATCCTCGCCGACGGCAAAGTTCTCGCATCGGGAAAGGGAGCACGCGCTCCTGACGGCTTGTGGACCTGTGCCGGTTCGAATGGAAAAAGCGATGTCGTGACCATTTTAGCGTCAAACCCGCAGAATGTAGCCGAGCTTCTGTTGCAGGTAGACCTTGTCACCGATGCAGCGAGCCCCTGGGCACCGACCGGAACGTCGGTAGCTGCAGATCAGTTCGCCCTTACAGTGAATGAGAGTGCTGCATCGCATTCCCCTGCCGGAAGCGGTAGCGCAGCCGGTTCTGCAGCGGAACCCGCCGGAGCGCGTGTTGAAAAAAATGCAGATGGCAGTTTTATCGTTCATGCGGCGATGGTATCGCTTGGTTTTTCACCTATGGGCGAATTGATTTCATTCAAAAATGGCAGTAAAGCACTGCCCTTTGCGTCTTTCCGGCCTGATTTTTGGCGGGCTATGACCGATAACGATCGGGGTAATGCCTTCGTTGAACGCCTCGGGCTTTGGAAACTCGCTTCTTACTGGGTTTGGCTTGTTCCGCGGGCGCCCGTAATCACCGAGGTAAAGGGCGTTGTGACCATTTCGGTGACGTACAATCTTCCCCCGATTCTGGCCGCCACTTGCGAACTTCGCTGGGAAATCTCCCCGGATGGAGCCGTCATACTGAAGCAGATACTCGTTCCCGGTACAGGCCGAAGTCTTCCCGAGATTCCGTTTATCGGCCTTGAGGCGGTGTTGTCCGGGCAGGTTGAATCCTTCGAATGGTACGGCTGCGGACCGCACGAAAACGGCATGGACAGGCGGCGGAGCGCACTTAAGGGCCTCTACCGTTCTACACCCGACGCTTCGTTTGTGCCGTATCTCAAGCCACAAGAATGCGGAAATCGCACCGGAGTCAGGACACTCGAGCTCAATGCAGGAACTGCCGGAAAACTTTCCTTTGATCAGTGCCGCTCGAGCGACCGACCGGTCTACGGCACCGAGGGCATTTTCGAATTTAGCGTGCTTCCCTGGACACGAGACGAGCTTGAAAAGGCCCGTCACCCCTATGAACTCGGTGCCCTCAGGACCAAATCGGTGCTTCGTATCGGTATGGCCCAGATGGGCGTCGGTGGAGACAACAGCTGGGGTGCCCAGACGCTGCCGGAATTCATCCTTTCGGCGGAAAACGGGTACGAGTGGTCGGTGCATATCGCCCTATACTAAAAAGGAGAATACCGCTAATATAGAAGTATCTCCCGCCTTAAAAAGCACATTCAGGATATTCAATTGACCCATAAAGACGTTTCCAACCCGTTAATTCGAAATATTGCCATTATCGCGCATGTCGATCATGGTAAAACAACCCTTGTTGACGCTATGTTCAAGCAGTCCGGTGTATTCCGAGAAGGCCAGGAAACGCAAGAACGCCTCATGGATAGCATGGACCTCGAGCGCGAACGTGGCATTACCATTGCCGCAAAAAATTGTTCTGTTGTCTGGAAAGGCGTTAAGATAAATATTCTTGATACCCCCGGCCATGCCGACTTCGGGGGCGAGGTTGAACGCGCCCTTTCGATGGTAGACGGCGTCATTCTGCTTGTTGACGCTTCGGAAGGACCGTTGCCGCAAACCCGGTTTGTTTTGAATAAAGCGCTCGAAGGTGGACTTTCGGTAATCGTGGTTATCAACAAGATAGATCGACCCGATGCACGCCCAGCCGAAGTATTGACCGAGGTATATGATCTATTTATCGACCTCGGCGCTAACGATGAACAACTCGAATTTCCGCTGTTATACGCAATCGGAAAGTTGGGCATAGCTCAGGAAACTCTCGACGGGACAAGTGAAAACCTTAATCCGCTCTTGGATGCCATCATTCGTGATCTTCCGCCCCCTTCCTATACCGCAAGTGAGCCGTTTCAGATGCTTGTTTCCGATCTGTCCTATTCGGATTATTTCGGACGTCAGGCTATCGGTAAAATTGTAAACGGCCGCGCTCATTCAAAGGATCCCCTTGTGTGTATCGGCGACGGCGACGTGCGCGAGTCGCTCAATGTTTCCAAACTTCATACCTATCTCGGGGTTAAGCTCGTCGAAACAGAGAGTGCTGAACCCGGCGATATTGTTGTTTTATCCGGCATCGAAAATGTGCATATCGGAGACACCATCTGTACCCGCGATGCACCGAAGGCCTTAAAGCGCATTGTTATCGATGAACCGACCGTTTCCATGCGATTTTTTGTAAATACATCACCCCTATCCGGACAGGAAGGAAAGAACGTAACCTCGATGAAGCTTTTCGAACGACTTCGAAAGGAAACGCTGAACAATGTTTCGATTCAGGTTGAAGAAGCAAAAGTTGGTGGCGGTTTTGTCGTCCGGGGCCGCGGCGAATTCCAGATGGTTATCCTTATTGAAATGCTCCGCCGTGAAGGTTTTGAAATCTGCGTGAGCCGCCCCGAAGTTATTTTCAAGCACCAGAACGGGGTGAAAATGGAACCGATAGAGCATCTATTCGTTGACTGCAACGAAGCGTTTGCAGGCGTCGTGACCGAAAAACTTTCGGGCCGTAAGGGCCGCATGCTGACCTATACATCCCATGACGGTGGACGCGTGCATCTTGAATTCTCTGTTCCCTCGCGAGCCCTTATCGGGTATCGGGATCTCTTTTTGACCGACACAAAAGGTACCGGTATCATGAACTCGCTTTTTGCTGGATACGAAGAATATCGTGGAGATATCAAGGACCGATTTACTGGTTCCATTGTTTCCGACCGAAGCGGTGCCTGCGTTACGTACGGTCTTTTCCATCTCGAGCCGCGCGGACGCCTCTTCGTCGTTGCCGGAGATCCGGTGTACGAGGGCATGGTCGTCGGCGAGCACAACCTCGACCTCGAGCTCGTGGTTAATCCCTGCAAGGAAAAAAAGCTTTCCAACATGCGGTCGACCGGTAAGGACGAAGCTCTTACGCTCACCCCGATCCAGCCGATGACCCTCGAACGCGCCATCCTCCTGCTTCAGGAAGATGAGATGGTCGAGGTAACACCAAAATCAGTTCGCCTGAGAAAAACTATTTTGACCTATCTTGATCGAAGGGCCGCAAGCCGCCGCGACGCGTAACTAGAGCGTATCTAAAAAAAGCCCCCGGAACAATGTGTTCCGGGGGCTTTTTTTTATCGGCTTCTAAAATGCGCGATAAGGTAACTATAGTCGCCCCGGGCGACTGGTAAGGGAATGCCGGGGCCTGCAAGGTCTGCTCCGTAGAACTCGAGCCCGATTGCGGGGAATCCTGCAACCGGATAGCTTTCCGGTGACAGGTCAAAATTTTTCAGAGCATACAACCGCTTGGGATCGAGCCCATCGATTGAGAGTCGGGTTAGCGCCGGATTGGGACGACTTCGTTCAAGATAATAACATACGAGAACTTCATCCTTGCACGATGAGACGAAAGCCCAAGCAGTGTCATCACCTTCAAAGGGACTCCGCAAGCGGTAGAGATCGCCGGTGCGGATGACGTGTTCGAATTTTTTCCAGTTTTGAATCTGTCGGGTAATTTCTTTTTTCTCATTTTCTGACAGCAAGGTGATATCGAGCTCGTAACCGGTAGCCCCGGTCATCGCTACTGCAGCGCGGAAGGCGAAGGGTGTAACGCGGCCGCACTGGTGGTTTGGGACTGCCGATACGTGCGCTGCCATTGCAGAAAAAGGATAGACGAGGGAGGTGCCGTACTGGATGCCGAGCCGCTCGCGGGCATCGGTATCGTCGCTCGTCCATATCTGGCTCATGAAGTGAAGCACTCCCGGATCAAAACGGCCACCGCCACCTGCGCAGCCTTCGAAAAGGATGTCCGGAAAGCGGGTTACCAGCTCTCGCATGATCGAAGCAGAACCGAGCGTAAAGCGGTGGGAAAACTCGCCCTGGCGATCTGGTGGCAAGGACGTAGTGCCCATGTCGGTGAGTACGCGGTTAAAATCCCATTTGACGTAGGCGATATCGGCTGATGAAAGAATTGTTGCTACCGTGTCAATAATATGATCGCAGACTTCTTTCCGGGCAAGATCGAGAACCAGCTGGTTTCGGCTTTCCTGACTGGCGAGACCCGGTATGTGGACGCACCAGTCGGGATGTGCGCGATAAAGATCGCTGTCAGCTGATATCATTTCCGGCTCGAACCAGAGACCGAACTGCATTCCCTTTGTAGTGACCGCTGTGGCCAGTTCCGAAATACCGCCGGGTAGTTTGCGTTTGTGGGGCACCCAATCGCCAAGAGAAGAGCTGTCGCTGTCGCGTTTTCCGAACCAACCGTCGTCGAGGACAAAGAGTTCTATGCCGAGTTCTGCCGAGGCAGAGGCGAGCGTTTCGAGCTTGTCGCGAGTGAAGGAAAAATAGGTCGCTTCCCAGTTGTTGACGAGAACCGGACGGGCCTTGTTTTTCCATGCGCTGATGCAGAGGTTTTCGCGGTACAGCCGATGATATGTGCGTGACATGCCGCCGATGCCGGATCGTGAAAATACAAGAACTGCCTGCGGCGTTTCAAACGATTCGCCACTTTCGAGATTCCAGGCAAAGTCGCGGCTACCGCAAGAAGCGGAAACCCGAAGGGTCTCGAACTGGTCAAGTTCTGTGGTGATGGTGAAGTCTCCAGAATATACAAGGGAAAAACCGTAGGCTATACCAGAGTTTTCGGTAGTGCCTTTTTCAAGCAACGCGGTGAATGGATTGAACACGTGGCCTGAAATACCGCGGGAACTGCCGATCGAGCGCTCTCCGTGCATCACCGGTTGCCGTTCGATCTGCCGTTCCCGGGCCCACGAGCCGGGCAGAGTGATCTGCTCACGGATGTTTGCCGGAAGATTCATACAGGTCGAGGCTACAGTGCGTATCGAGCAAGCTTCTGTTCCGTTGTTCGTGACACGGGCAGAGGTGATGATGGCGTTATGGCCTTCGATGACCGAGCAAAAAAGCTCAAGGTCGACGTGCCGGAATCGATCCACGAGATGCAAGGTGAGTGTGCTCGATTTTTCACCGGCGAGGGCAGACAGATGGGGCATATTCGCTGGAATGTGCAATCCTTCCGATAGTGTTGCGTTCTCGAATTCGAGGCGCGATGCCGTGGTACCGTCAGCGTAGCGTATGTGCAGTGCCGGATGACGGCTGTCGCCCGATCCCGAAACTGGATAGGCGAGCGGCGCAGCATCAGGGCTCCATTCCCTGCCCGGGGCAGGTGGACTGAACGAGGCGCGGGGTACGAGCGATACAAGGGAGGCATAGTTTGCAAGAATGCCGTCGCCACAGCGCTCTCCCCACCAGGGCTGGAAAAGATAGCCATCGCGGGCTACGAAAAAAAGGCTTGAATCGGGAGTGTCTATCCGGAAGACACCCGCACTGTGGTCAGCTGTTATTGGCATAATATGTTTCCGATTTTACAACAAACTTAAAATAAAAAAAAGGGTTTAACCCTTCACTGCGCCGACGGTAAGGCCGGAAATGAAGAAACGCTGAAACATGAGGAATACAGCAAGGGGGGCAATCGCCGCGATGATGGAACCGGAGGCAACCATGTTGTAATTGGTGACGAATTCCCCCTGCATGTTCGCAAGGCCGAGCGTAACGGGCTTGAGGTTGTCAGATTGCAACAGGATGAGCGACCACAACAGATCGTTCCATATCCAGGTGAACTCGAGGACGCTGAGCGCTGCAAGCGAGGAAATTGAAAGGGGGAGGACCACTGTGCGGTAGATCATGAAGTCGGTGGCTCCGTCTATTCGGGGAGCTTCAATAAGACTCATCGGAATCTGCTTCATAAAATTGCGGAGAAAGAAGGTACAAAACCCGAGCTGGAAGGCGACATGAAAAAGGATGACGCCTTGGAAAGTGTTTGTAAGAGCCAGAGCATCCGAAAATCGATAAACGGGAATGAGGAGCATCTGGAACGGAATGAGCATTCCGGAAATAAAAAGGATAAGAACTGCGCGGTTCAGTTTGAAGCTGTAGAAAGCGAGTGCAAACGCGCCGAGGCTTGAGACGATCAACGTTCCCGTTACAGATGGAATCGTGATTATAAAGGTGTTTCGCACATATCGGGCCATTCCAACTTTCTGCCATACTTCGACAAAATTGCCCCACACCCATTTGCGTGGCAATTCCCACATTTTCGGATTGCTCATAATTTCGTCCATCGATTTGACTGCAGTAAAAAAAGCTATGGCAATGGGCAGGAGCCAAAAGCTGATAATGCCGATGCCGAAAATATAAAAGACAGTTTTTCGTATAGTCGACGTTGATGTAAGTGTCATACCGATCGCTCCTCAGTTCTGGATTTCATTTTTGAGACTGTTGTTGACATACACGATGATGAACAGGAACGTGATGGCGAACTGAATTACCGCTATCGCGGAACCGTATCCATAATCCTGGTATTGGAATGAGGATGTGTACATATAGCTCGCAAGCACTTCTGCGGCACGAGCTTTCGTATTCGTCATGACATAGACGACGTCGAAGGCTCGCAGCGAGTCGATTATCGATATGGTGACGGCCATGACGGTCGCAGGTGCGAGCATCGGAAGTACCACGTTCCGGAATCGCTGTCCCCAGTTTGCACCGTCGATCATAGATGCTTCAACAAGTTCTTCCGGTACGTTCTTAAGTCCGGCAAGGTAGAGAATCATGACGTAGGGAACCTGACGCCACACGCCGACTGCAACCAGAGCACCGGTCATGTATCGCTTGTCACCGAGCCATTGGCGTGCAGCATCGCCCATTCCGGACATCCGGAGAAACGTATTGAGTACACCAAAATCGGGCTGATATATCCAGGCCCAGATGGTGCCGATTACTGCAAAGGAAAGGGTCATCGGAATATAGAACAGCGTTTTCATAACGTTGTTTCCCTTGTAATCCATATTGAAAAGCATGGCTATTGCCAGACCGAGCGGTATCGGTATTAGCACAAAACAGGAAAGCCACACCAGATTGTTCTTGAGTGCGAGGAGGAACTGGGGATCCTGAAACAGACGAATGAAGTTGGCGAGGCCAATATATTTTTGTCCGTACATGATAGTATCTTTGTGCGTAAGACTGAACATCAGGCTCTGGAACACAGGGAAAATGACCCAAACAAAATAAAGGGTCAGAGGAAGAGCCAAAAAAAACCAGGGCATAAGTGACGATTTGACTTTGTTCATGTATGCAGCCTCTTGTAACAGGGTCTACCCGCGGACACCAAGAATCCCCGTGAATACACAAGTACTCACGGGGATATAAAATCCGGGTAGCTTATTTCTCGTAGATCCGCACGCGTTCCTTGTCGAGATTCGATAAGATATCAGTTAGTTTGGCTGGATCGGCCATAGCGTCGACGATGGCGTTCATGCCCTTAGCGGCCATTTCTTCCGGAGCATCCCGGTCATAAAACTGCATTGCGCTCTTTGCGCCCATCACCATGGCGAGTCCGTTCTTTGCGTCTTCGCTCGGGGGTGCAACTTTCACGTTTGCGGCAAGGCGTCCCAGAGGTTTGCTGAACATTTCCTGCGCTTCTGCAGTTGCGAGGAAGGCCAAGAATTTTTTGGCGTTTTCTTTGTTCTTTGCATTTTTCGGGATCATGTATCCGTCGGTAGGAGTGTCTACTGAATAGTCGGTGATCGAGCCGACTGTGGGGAAACGGAACCAGCCGATGCTGTTTTTCTTGTCTGCCGGTACAACATCCATAAGGAATTGTCCCATTAGGTACATGCCCGCTTTTCCATCGATGAGGAGAGTGGCCGCTTCCTGCCATGAGTAGGAGGTCGCGTTGTCCTGAATGTATTTCTTTTCGGAGAGGTTGGTCAGGTACGAGAAGGTCTTTGCGACACGGGGATCGGTGTAGGGAATGTCACCCTTCGTAAGCTGGACGTGGAAATCTCCGCCGTTCACTGCACTGTCCATGTAGTCAAACCATCCGCCGGCAGTCCAGGTATCTTTTGCTCCCATCGAAACCGGTGCTACGCCGTTTTTGCGGAGTGTTTCGCATACAACAAGGAATTCCTCCCAGGTTGAAGGGGGGGCGAGATTGTATTTTGCGAATACGTCTTTGTTGTAGTACATAGCCCACCAGTACCAGCTCTGGGGCATGAAATAAATGTTGTCCTTGTAGCTTGATGCTGATTTGAAGGAGGACGGGAATTCTTTTTCGAATGCGCCCGAGGGGAATACATCGTTGATCGGCTCAAGAAGTCCTTTTTCGGCGAAAGCCTGCATGCGATAACCAGCAAACCAGGTGACAACATCCGGAGCCTGTTTCGAGGTGAGCCAGCTTGGCAAGAGGGTCTTGTACTGTTCATGGGCGATTGTGTTCACCGTCACCTTTATTTCGGGATTCTGTTTATTGAATTCGTCGACAAGGGTCTGGAATACATCTTTCGGCGCCTGGTCCGACATGTAGGAATTGATTACCAGGTCTTTGCTTTTCGCGCAGCCGGTAAAAGCGATGCCCGCAATTGCGGCCAGCACCATAAGGATTGAAACTGTTCTTTTCATAGTCTTCCTCCGTTTACATTTTGTACCGACAGGTATACGCATATACCCATCAGTATTACAGGGTAAGGCTGGTGCAAAAAAACGGATAGGGACAAATGTCACGAAATTCAGATCTGAATTTTGTTGGCCAGCCGAATTATCTCGAAACGGTCTTTCACCTGTAGTTTGGAATAGATGAGGCTTACATGGTTTCGGACAGTCTGTTCTGCAAGAAATAGCTTTTCTGCAATCTCGTCATTGTCGTATCCCGTTGCGATCAGTGCGAAAATTTCCCGTTCGCGTTTTGATAACGTTTTATACCATGCAAAACTTTCACCCGCGGGTTTTTCTTCCTCGGTGGTGTAGAGACGGCTGATCAGTTTTTGAGCTATTTGCGGCGATATCTGCAGCACGCCGCTTGAAAGCGCACGCACGGATGCGATGAGTTCTGTCGGAGAAATGTCCTTGAGCAGATATCCTGAAGCACCGTTCGAGAGAGCGGCACGCACGTATTCGTCTTCATCGTAGGTCGAAAGCACAAGAATTTTTATCGTTGGCTTAACTGCCTTGATCGCTGCGACTGCCTCGACACCGTTCATGACCGGCATGTGTATGTCCATGAGGATGATGTCCGGGTTTTCGGCAATGGCCCGTTCAGTTGCTTCTTTGCCGTTGCAGGCTATGCCCAAGACCTCGATATCATCTGCATAGTTTGACAGAAAAGTCTTGAGGCTTTCGGCAAAAAGCTGCTGGTCATCGACAAGCAGTACCCTGATTTTATGAGGTGCTTCCATTTCCGTTTTCTCCTGCTAGTACCTTTGGTATCGGTAGCCTGATGCTTATCCTGAAACCGCCCTCGACGGGATTCGAGGTTTCTAGCGTACCGCCGTAAGGCGCCAGCCGTTCCTCCATTCCCGCGAGTCCAATCCCCTTGACGATTTGCTTGGCGCCGATACCGTTATCGGTGACGGTCAGCAACAAGGTGTCTGTTTCCAGCCACAGCGATATGCGCACCTTGGTGGCCCGTCCGTGCCGCATGGCGTTCGTCAGGGCTTCCTGCACGGTTCGGTATATCATGCGGTCAATGTCGTCGCCAAAGTGTGCCGGAATGTTTCCTGCGTCAATAGAGACTTCGACTCCGGTGATATTCTGGAACACCTGCTTGATCCGGTAAATGGCCTCGAGGCCCCGGGGTCCCGAATATCCGCCGCCCCGCAGTGTCTGCAATGCTCGTCTCGTTTCCTGCAGGCCTTCGCGAGCCTGTGTCCTTGTCGTCTGAAAAATTTCTTCGACCTTTTCCTGGCTGCATCTTCCAGCGCTCATTCCCGCGTCCATAAGTGAGATAATGTTTGTAAAGATGTATCCCGAGATATCATGGATATCTCTGCTTATGCGGTGTCGTTCGACGTGTGCAGCTTCTTCGCCGGCCTTGCGAGCCACATCTTGCAGTTCCTGGTTGATCAGTGAAATGCGGGAAATGCTCTGGTCCAGATGGGTAATGATATTGCGGTTATGCAAGCTGCTTTCCGCGAAAAACCTGATCGAGATGGCGCTCGTAGCACTGATGAAAAGGATGACCGCGAAGCTGTATTTTTCTCCGGAGCTCAGGGCTGCCGAGGGGAGTCGCAAGAGAGATTCGCCGAGCCATGCGGTGGAAAGCAGGGAACGGAGCAGTGCGAAATAAAGGACCGTGGAAACAATTCCGTTGACAGGTGGCTGTATCCGCAAACCTGCCGTCAGAAGAATCGCTTCCGCCATGCACAGCTTGAGCGTGAATACTCCGGGTATGGAATAGACTGCCAGAAGATAGAAGGCGAGAGAAATGCAAACGAAAACGGTGTTAACCAGAGAGTCGTTCGAAAGACAGGCAATTTGCAGGCATATCCAGGCGAGAGCGAAGAACAGGCAGAAGGTCAGATAAAAACTGCTGGCGAGGAGCGACGAAAGGCCCGAAGTAAATCTTTCGCCAGTCTGTTCTGAACCAAACATGAACGCGAATGTACACAGTGCTGTGCCCATGAGCAGTGCGACGAAGAGAGACGGAATGAGTTTGTACAGGAATCCCCGGGATGAGTAGGGTTCGGTGTTGAACGTCATCGATTCATAATATGCGCTTATGAGCGCCCTGTCAAATAATTCTGCGATCAAAAGGCTTGTATTGAAAGATCGGGTGCGCTATCCTCGAAGCAGGGGAGAAAAAAATGATGTATATTGCTGCCTCGATTGCCGGTATTGTTCTTCTACTCATGCTCGGAACCTCCGCTCTTTTATCACTCAAGGTTTCGGACCGGCCGCGCATTGACGTTGAAAAGGCGCTGTTAGAGGAAGCCGAAAAGGGGTATATCAGTCTCGAGGCTTGGAACAATTTGAAGAAGGAAAAATTCAGTTTTGATTCCCGGCATGGCTACCGGCTCGAAGGTTTTCGGGTGTATACCCCGACGCCTGCCTTTTCGTCTGACGGAAAGAGGTTGTCCCGGGTCATTGTCTTTTGCCATGGACACGGTTACTGTTTTGTTGGCAGCATTAAATATCTGGATCATTTTCTTGCCCTTGGCTACGACGCGGTTCTGTATGACAATCGTGCTTCCGGCCGTTCGAGCGGAACACATGTATCCATGGGTCATTTCGAAAAGGATGATCTTTCGGTTCTGCTTGACCAGCTACGTGTCGAGTACGGACCCGAGGCCCTTATTGGCACTCACGGTGAATCGATGGGTGGTGCGACCGTCCTTCTCCAGGCCGCGATGTCCAATCCCCCGGACTTTGTCATTGCCGATTGTCCGTATGCAGATTTGCGAGACGAGCTTTCGTACCGCCTGAAAATTGAAAACCACCTGCCGCCATTTCCGTTTATTGCGCTTGCCAGCCTGATAACCTGGCTGCGTGCCGGCTTTTTATACGGGCAGGTTTCCCCCCTGCGTGACATTATCGCCCGCGACGGCCTTGCATCCGTTCCCGTGCTGTTCATGCACGGCGGCAGTGATACCTATATATTGTCGGATATGTCCCGCGGCATGTTCGAAGTTAAAAAAGGAATAACTGATTTTTGTGTCGTGGAAGGCGCAGGTCACGGTGCGAGCATCGTGACCGACCGCAAGCTGTACGAGAAAACGATCGACCGCTTCCTTTCCAGAATTTAAATGTTCATCTGGAGCTTTTTGACCTGGGCGGTATTGAGTCGTCCTGCTTCTGCAACCAAATTGGAGGCTTCGCGTATTTCCTTTACCGAGCGCTCGAGCAAAATAATACGGTTGTGGAGTTCGCCGGAGAACCCGGAAATATGGTCAAAACTTTCTTTTTGCCGGTCGATCTGCGAAACAACTGCGTTTACCATCTCGCCTGATTCCTGAGCCGCTGTCACGATATCCTGCGCGGCCTGCATTACTTCCCTCGTGCCTGTATCCATTTCGGTGATGCCTTGCAAAATTTCGTCAATGGCGTCGATGAGCGTTTTCGTATCGTTCACGCTTTTTTCTATGAACACCGAAAAATTCTGCATCATCATTTGTGTCTCTTGCACCGTATGCTGATTCTCGTCGAGCAGCGTCTTGATGGTTCCCGCGTTGCTCTGGGTCTCTTCAGATAGTGAACGAATTTCCTGCGCAATGACTGCAAAGCCCTTGCCGTAAGAACCGGCCCGTGCGGCTTCTATGGATGCGTTCATGGACAGGAGTCCCGTCCTGCTTGCGACATCCTGCACGGTATGCACGAAGACAACGATGCCTTCGGACGACTTCTGTACCGTGTTGACTGCAGTAAGGAGTTTTTTTACCAAGTCTTTCTGGGAAAGACCAGCTTTAGAAATGTCAGTAAGCATTTCTCGCCGCTTGACAGCTATACCGCTGATATTTTCGAGATTTGCCGATATTTCGGTAATAGCCGCCGAGGTTTGGGTCAGCGCAGTATTCTGTTCCTGCAGGTTTTCCTTCATTTGTTTCGTGCTGGTAAGGACTTCCTTGCTCGATTCCGTAAAACCGTCAGACTCTGAAACAAGCTGCCGGGATCCCTCCGATAGGTAGTTCTGCAGTTGTTCCATTTCGCCAAGCGACTCTTGCACCCTGGTTGAGGCGGAAAGGATCTGTTCGCCGATCGCCATTCCGTCACGGGCATCCACGAGGATTTTGGTCACCTTGGCGAGAGCGGTTTGGGCTATTTCTGTTTCCTTCCGGGCTGTTTCGATCAGTTCGTCGGACAGCTTTTTGACAAATACAAGTACCAAGTTGGCAATAGAAACACCGAGAATTCCGACAAGGAAAATGGCAAGTGTCAGGCTCCGGTTTACCGACCATAAATCGGTAAAAATCGTGTTGAAAGCAATAATCCAGCCGGTGATAATACCCGCATAAAAAAGGAGAATCTGCTTCAGTTCAAGGGAAATGAGCACGTTGCAAGTGGCCATAACGGTCATGAAAGCGAAGGGGCGGTAGGCTTCGGACGGCACGCCTGTATACGGCATCAGGAAGAGCGTTCCCATGGAGCTGACGAAAAGAATGCTGCTTACAAGACGCGCGGCGGTGAGGTACTTTTTATTCCTGAGAAGAAAAAGGGCGAAGGCGAGAGCGAGAACAAGAAGCAGTATAATGACCAGAAACCAGTTGAGCTTACCGCTGGAACCGATGAGACCGACCGGAATAATGAGCGTAAATGCCAACAGCATGAAGATAGTGGTAAGAGCAATATACGGCAACTGTTTTTTAAGCCGATAACTTACGTCCGCATCATTTCTGTGCGGTATAAGTATAGAAAAAAATACATTCAACATGAGGCCATCCTTTAATAAGGGCGTTGGTAGACGAGTTCTGCATACCGAAGTTCAGTGCTACCGAGTAGCATTCTTTGCACCGGAAATTCGGATCCGGCATACCGGAGAACGCATACATCTTTCGGTACACAGATATACAATACGACTTCTGCGGGAACCGGGTCAAGCAGTGCAAGTTCGATCTTGTTTCCTTCGAATGAGAGTGTCCGAATCTCCGAGCCAGGAAAAGCGCTTGCCGTTGATCCCGCGATTGACCATGGAATGTCCGGCATACACTGGAGATAACATTCTGAAGTAAACGGAGGGAGCGATATCTGGGAGGCAGGAGCGACCCAGCCCTTGTCACTGCCAGCGCGGAACTGTAGTCGATCGGGGAGGCGCGCGCTGCGCGTTTCTGTTCCCTGATTCGACACAAAAAAGTATTCAAGATTTCCTGCCGAGAAATGTGCCGTGTACAGTCCGTCATCACATTCGACGTCGTGAATATTTTTCGGGACGAGGGGAAAGGATGAATAGTATAGCCTTTGTTCCTCATCGGTATATTCCCGTATATCGTCGGAGGTGAAAAGCAAATTCCCGAAAATATTGTTGACATAAAATACGGTACGTTTTTGATCGTCTGTTAAATTGATATTGGTATGTCTGAGGAGAAAGACGTCCGGATCGTTAATAAAGGCCCGACCATCGAGATGCTGGCGGTAAATGGAATTCTGCAGAGCTAATTTGGTGGAAGGAAACTCGCGGTGTATGATTCTGCCGTAGAGGCTGTTGTGCCACTGCAAATCGACATCGGTTCCGATACGGCAGTACTCGACTTTTCCGAATGCCGGCCACAGGGGAACGCCGCAGCCAATAATGTGGGCACCTGACGCACAGTCACGTAAGAATTCCATGGCTTCGCACATGATCTGTCCGCGGGTTTTATCTGCGCGGGGCTTGATGCACACACCATACAGAAAGTCGAGCTTGAGCACTTTAAATCCCCACTCATGTACTACAACGTCAAACACATGCCTTAAATAGGTTCGGACATCATCATTGTATAAGTCGAGTGAATAGAACCCTGACCAGTTACCTCCGGTATGAAACGGAATGCCGTCGGCGTCTGCGATGAACCAGTCTGGATGGTTTTTGAATAGCGCCGAGGTGTGTTCCCCGGCAAACGGTGCGAGCCAAATTCCCGGGGTGAAGCCGGAGTCGAGAATCTGTTGCGCAATCGGTCGCATACCGTTGGGGAATCGATCGTTTACAGAAAGCCAGTCGCCAACTGCGCTCTGGTATCCATCATCGATCTGGAAAATAGTAATTGGCACTTTTTGATCACGGAAAGCGGCAAGGTTTTCAAGTATGATAGTTTCGCTGATATTCTGATAATAATTGTACCAGCTGGTCCAGCCGGTACAGGGGAGGGCGGGGAGCGCTGTAATTCCCATGTCGGCGAACCAGCCGTCCATGACTTCGTCGATGCTGCCTTCCGAGAAGAGGATACGGAATGCTTTGTACGTTCCACTAATGTGGAGATCAGCACAGTCCTTTCTGACGGTCATCGTTTTTTTGTTCAAACTTACATGAAAAAAAGTGAAGCCGGACTTTTCGTCAAGGGAACCGAAAAAGCGGACGTGGTTTGAATTGTCTCGTATGTAGCCGTATGAGGCCCCGTGGAGTTCGCCTTTCTTGTGTGAATAGGGTTGGAACTCGTAGTCCGCGTATCGGGTGACCCGGTGTTTTTTGATAAGCGGTCCAAAGAGTTTTGACGGTGGACGCATCCGGTCTTTACGGGAAAACTCCTTCGTATCAGTCCAGGACTGGTAGCCGTTGAGTAATATATGATTATCCCGGGAGTTGACAAGATCGGTGGTGAAGTGAAGGTCGCGGATGACAATTTCTTGTGCAGTATCGATGTCGAGAGAGAATACGAGGCCGCTTCCGATCGGTGCCAGAGATGATTGCAGCACTGTTTCTGGACCGTTCTCTGTGGAATTCTGACCAAAGGTGATGCGGCTGATTATATCGCCACACGAATATTCAAGAAAACCCTGGATTCGGGGATGTGTCATGATCGCTCCTCTGCCGTTACAAAAGTTGTGCCAGTATGAAACAGAACGGTATTCTTGACAATTGCCTCCAGATATTCGTTGCAAAGAGGCAGAAATTGCTGCATTATAGAAGCAAGAGGTTTTACTTCATGCGTTACTCCCTCCGCTCCGGAATAAAATCAATTTTTTTTCTCTGTACTCTTTTTCTGATTTCTTTCGTTTTCATTTCTTGTCTGCCCATTTCTCCGGTTGTCGGTCCTGACAGGTTCGTTGATCTTTCATCCCACTCCTTCAGCGAGAGCGGACCTGCGATACTCAAGGGAAGCTGGAAATTTCGGTACGAGAATACGGAAGAAACGGCAGTACACATTCCTTCGAACTGGAAAGGGATGGCAACCACGGAGGGAAAGGCCGGCGCATTCGGCTATGCGGAATATTCTATTACCATCCTTCCTCCAATTACGGATGAGTCTCATATGCTGAAAATCGGAGAGCTCGGGACTGCAGGTATGGTGTTCATCAACGGAATAGAAGCGAAGCGTACGGGGTATCCTGGAATAACGGCACAGGAAACTAGACCCGATGTCCGCATTATGTACATTCCCCTTCCAACTGGTTCCAAGCCGATCGATATTTCGATACGTGTTTCTAACTTTGATGATACGAATGGCGGCGGCATCTGGGGTCAAATTTTGATTGGAACGACTGCACAGATAGAACAGATACAGAACGCAGCCATGATTCAGGACTCGTTCATGGCAGGTCTTTTTTTTATCGTGTCCCTGTACTATCTTGTCCTTTTTTTGTATCGCCGAAGCGACCGCACTTCTATTCTTTTTGCGCTTATCTGTGCCTCCTTTTTTCTGCGCCAGATTACCACGGGCGAAAAAATACTTCTTTATCTCTTGCCGACAATTCCTTGGCGAGTTCTAGTTCGTATTGAATATCTCAGTCTCTATGGGCTTGCTCCGTTATATATTTCTTTTTTCGGTTCATTGTTTCCGGGTAAGACATTGCAAATTTTCAGAAAAATTTTTGTTGCAATCGGAATCGTAACGAGCCTTTTTGTTGTGCTCCTGCCGGTTCCCTGGTTTATCTCAACTCTTGTTCCTGTGCAGCTCTATTGGATTCTTCTTTTTATTGTTACGTTTGTGCTGTTGCTGCAGGCTGCTCGGGAAGGGAAGCAAGATGCCTGGATTTTTCTTTTCAGTTTTACCATTTTGATTGCTGCAGGGATAAATGATATTCTTCTCACCCGGTTGTATCTGCCGACGAAATCGGTAGTAACGCTCGGGCAGGCTGTTTTTATATTTTTTCAATCTCTCGCCTTGTCCCGAAGGTTTGCACGTGAATATAGGGATTCCAAAAATATGGCGGACCTTAATACCCATCTTCGGGAACTTGACGATGCGAAGACGCGTTTTTTTACGGCAAGCTCTCACGAGTTGCGTACTCCGGTAACACTTATCACTTCTCCTGTCGAGGCTATACTGAACGGGAGTTACGGAGAAACTATCAGCAGGAACGCACCGGTATTCGCCCTCGTCAAGCGCAATTGTGACCGGCTTATGCATGTTGCGGATGAACTTCTTGACTTTCTTCGCTTCGATTCAGGCGCAGTGCAACCGGTATTCCGCTCGGTTGATCTTTCCTCATGGCTTGACAAATATGTCTCGCTTTTTTCGCCGGATGCGGCGCGACGCGGTATTGTTCTTGAAACATCACTCAAAGGTGCAGCTGTCGCCCGAGTAGATCCGGTTCTTCTCGAGACGGTAGTCTACAATCTGTTTTCGAATGCGCTCAAGCATACAGGCGAGGGTGGCACTATAACACTCACCTCAGGTCGTAAAGGAAAGGATTCTTTTTTCTCGGTAGCAGATACCGGCCCCGGTATTTCTGTAGAGCGGCTGCCCCATCTGTTCGAACGCTTTTCGGCTGCTTCTGCGGTAGGCGGTACGGATTATTCAGGTTTTGGCATCGGGTTGCCCCTTTCTGCCGAGATCGTTAAAACGCTGGCCGGCACGCTTGTTGTTTCAAGTAAGTTGGGAGAAGGATCAGTTTTCACGGTGTCTTTTCCGTTCTATTCCGGTGAGGTAGAAAATGCGGAGTCCTTCCCGACCCGGAGTATTTCAACCTGGTTGCCTCCCATACAGAAGCCAGCCAATCCTGATCTGGTTCCAATTCTTGTTGTAGATGATGATCCCGATATTCTTGCATTTCTCGATGAAGTTCTTTCTCGTTCTTTCGATGTGCATACCGTTATTTCGGGAGCTGCTGCTGTTTCTCTTGTCGAAGGTGGTTTCCATCCGCGGGTGATTGTATCCGATGTGATGATGCCTCTGATGGACGGTTTTGCATTGCGGGAACGACTTTCCGCGATGGACGCCTGCGCTTCTGTACCGTTTCTGTTTTTGTCGGCCATGGCCGATGCCGCGGTCAGGAAAACCGGTCTTGCTTCCGGCGCCGTCGATTATATTTTAAAGCCATTCAACGCTGATGAGCTTTCCGCTAAAATTTCATCCCTTGCATCTCTTGCCCGCGCCGAGCGCGAACGT
>JBBRWY010000047.1:0-29096 GCA_038248875.1 Treponematales bacterium | reverse complement strand
TATAATACGGTGTTTTGTTGTTGGAATCCGGGGGCATCGTTGAAAAATAATCCCGGATTCCTTTCTTCCTTTTTTTTCGAGCCTATATTTTAATGTCGGAATATTTCCTGATTCCCGCAAGATTAATTCGGGCGGCTACACCGGACGTGAAGAATTAAATCAGATGTTCAGCGCAAATAAACGACTGTATACGGCGTATCTGCTTAAGGAAGATTTCGATCGTCTCTGATCGTACAAATCTCCGACCTGGATGCTCAAGTTCTGGACGGCGTGGAAGGAAAGTCTCAAATGGAAACGCCTCGAACCATTTCAAAAAATTGTCGGTATGGTTGAGCGTCATTGGGAAGAAATTGTATCATGGTGCAAGGAAGAAAATAAAGTTCCCCTTGGTTTTGTAGAAGGACTGAATAGTCGAATACGCAAGATTCAAGGTCAGGGTTATGGATATCATGATATTGATCACATGGATCTCAAGATACTGACTTGTAGGCTTCCAGAGCCACCGGTATTAATGGTAAATCTTGAAGAGTTTTTCGGTTCGTCATATCAGGCTCCGAAAACCCAAAAAACCTGATTTTTCTGTTCTTTTCGTCCCTTAAAAAGGAGAAGCGCCAAAAATCTGTGCTGGTTATGTAATTTTTTCTGCTTTCGATTTTTATTAAATTTAGTATATTTTGTAAATGTAATTTGTTCCTTTTCATGCAACCACAACATGTTTTTTCGGTTTTATCTTCTTGCTACCTCATCCAACACATGCTATTCTTATAGAAAGGCAAAACGAATCTGATTCAATGCCCATGGGTCCTGTTCAACTGACAGTCGGTTCCGTGCAACATGTTCTCATGCATATAAGTATGCTGCTCTCATATGCATTGGTCAAGCATACTAAAACCCGCCCCGCGCAGATAGAGTCCGTTTCCCTCAATTACTGATAGTGTCGGAGCAGGATCTCCCCGGATTGTTCGTATATCGGTAATACCAGCCGAAAGCTCCATCAATAACACAAAGGTTCACTGAACAAGCATCTTCGCGCGAGGAATTGAAGCGGTAGCCCGGAAGGAGGCAATGGAATTGCCGACCGAGGACTACAAGCGAAAAGCCCGGTCCGCTGGTATTCCGGCGGACGCGCCCGTATTTCGCCACACCACCAGCATTGAAAAAAACACCGTTTTCTGCTAAAATCTGGAATCTTTTACCATAGCGAAGGGGCAACGCATGAAACAACGGGCGCTGATCAGCGTATTCTACAAGGATGGCGTGCTGGAACTTGCACAGTATCTGATAAGCAAGGGCTGGGAGATTCTTTCGACCGGCGGAACCAAAAAACACCTTGCCGAAGCAGGAGTGCCCGTCACGGACGTCAGCTCGGTTACCGGTTTTCCCGAATGCCTCGACGGACGCGTAAAAACCCTTCATCCGAAAGTACACGCGGGGCTCCTCGCGATCCGCGAAAACCCTGAACACATGAAAACCATCGCCGATCTCGGAGTCGATCCGATTGACCTTGTCTGCGTTAACCTCTATCCCTTTTTCGAAAAAGTGCAGGCAGGACTCACCTTTGACGAGACAGTCGAGTTTATCGATATCGGCGGCCCGACCATGCTGCGCTCGGCAGCCAAAAACCACGCCGACGTGCTCGTCCTCACCGAGGCTGCTGATTATCCCGAAGTCATCGCGGCACTCGATTCTGCAAACCAGAAAACAGCCGCAATTCCGTTGGATTTGAAACGTCGCCTTGCAGGAAAAGTCTTCAACCTGACAAGTGCCTACGACTCAGCCGTCGCCCGGTTTATGCTCGGCGAAGCAGCACGGCCTGTTTCGGAGAAGTCACCCTTGTGGCCAGAATATCTCACGGTCCCTTACAAGAAAGCACAAAGCCTCCGCTACGGAGAAAATGGCCACCAACAGGCTGCACTATATCTGACCGCTGACTCCAAAGGTGCTTTTGGCGGCATGAAGCAGCTCCAGGGAAAGGAACTTTCATACAACAACATGCGCGACCTCGATATAGCCTGGAAAGTCGCCTGCACCTACGACCAGTTCATGGCTAATTTACCGGCAGAGTTTCCGACGGCTGCGGCGGGAGTTGATAAGCCGCGGGATGCTCAGCCCGTGGAGTTTCCGGTTACGCCCGGAAACTCCCTAGCTGCCTTTAGCAACTTGGTGGTCTGTGTCGCTCTCAAACACAATACACCCTGCGGTGCAGCGCTCGGTACAACCATCCTCGACGCATACAAAAAGACTTTTATGGTCGACCCGGTCTCGATCTTTGGCGGTATCATCGGCTGTAATGTAAAAATCGACAAGAAAGCTGCAGAAGAGATGGTCAAGACCTTCCTCGAAGTAGTAGTCGCTCCCGATTTCGACGCTGATGCCCTCACCGTCTTCGCTACGAAGAAAAATCTTCGCCTCGTCAAAGCCGAAGTACAGCCGACAAACCTGACTGAAATGCTCAGCGTGGACGGCGGCGTGCTTATACAGGAACGCGACAATACGCTTTTCAGCGAATGGAAAGTCGTCACACAGAAAGCACCGACCCCGGTGCAGGCAGCGGAAATGGCGTTCGGCATGACCATAGCCCTCTTCGTCAAATCAAACGCCATTCTCGTCGTGAAGGACCGCATCGCCGTTGGTATCGCAGGTGGACAGGTAAACCGCATCTGGCCGACCGAGCAGGCTCTCTCCCGCGCCAAGACACTCACCGATGCTGGAATCCCCGGCCTCGACGGCACGGTTTCGACCGATGGCGCCGAAGTAATGATCTCGGACGCGTTCTTCCCCTTCGCCGACTGCGTCGAACTGGCCGCCAAATTCGGCATCAAAGCCATCGTCCAACCCGGCGGCTCCCTCCGCGACCAAGAATCCATCGACGCCGCCAACCGACTAGGCCTATCCATGGTCTTCACCGGCATAAGACATTTTAAACACTAATTACTAACATCTGGCTGCCATGGATGGCAGCCAAAAGCCACCCGGCGAAAATCGTATTCCGATTTTCACCGATGACAACGGTTTTGCAGGATCGCAAAACCGTTGTCCAGCCCCTTACAACACTAACCCTCGACCACGCTGGCTGCCATGGATGGCAGCCAAAAGCCACCCGGCGAAAATCGTATTCCGATTTTCACCGATGACAACGGTTTTGCAGGATTGCAAAACCGTTGTCTAGTGACAAAATCACTTACGAATGCTAAAAATAGCAGTATTATCTATATATGAAAACATCAATACATGCAGTTTTAACTGTTTTTTTTGCCTTCGCACTCGTCACGCTTACCGCCTGCAATCCAAAACCGGCGGCGGCAGCACCTTCCACTCCGGAAGTCAAAGCAGAACCGGCCGCCGTTGACGTATCCGCTGCGGATCTTGCAACCTTCGGTTTCCATGTATTTCCCCAGCCGGTGGATCTTCCCGTTTTTACCGTTCCTGCTCTCACCGGAACGGCGCTTAAAACCACCGAGCTTTCCGGTACAATAACGATGCTCAATTTTTGGGCCACCTGGTGTCCCCCGTGCAAAAAAGAAATGCCATCTATACAGCGTCTCGCGGAACTGATGAAAGGCACTGCTTTTCGCATCGTTGCTATCAGTACCGGCGAAAAGAGAGAAACGGTCGAATCTTTCATCAAACAGAACAAATACGCATTCCCCATCTATCTTGATGAAAACGGCAACCTTGGTGACTCATACGCGTCCCAAGGTATTCCGACAACCTACATACTCAACAAGGATGGAAAGATAATCGCCGGCATCGTCGGTTCTCGAGATTATGACGAGCCCGCTCTTGTAGCACTACTGAAAGGATTGGCTGCAAAATGATTCCGCTCGACGGATTGAACACCGGGACACCCGGACTACTAGCTGCTCTGGCGGCGGGACTTCTTTCGTTCCTCAGTCCCTGCGTCCTTCCGCTCATACCGGTGTATGTTTCGTTTATCACCGGCGAATCGGCCGCTGACCTCCGGAGCGGGAAGGCACGCCGCTTTCCGGTGCTGGTACGCTCACTTTTCTTCGTCGGCGGATTTACCGTTGTCTTCGTGCTGCTCGCGGTCATTTTCGGCGGAGGGATGCGCTTCATCGGCAGCTCGGCTAAAAATATCATCACCCGCTCGGCAGGCGTGCTCGTGGTCATTTTAGGGCTCAATACCCTTTTCGATTTCATCCCCTTGCTTCGACGTGAAGCAAGGGCACACCCGGCACCCGAGGGAACGAAAGCTTTCATTCTCGGCATGGCTTTCGCCGCTGGCTGGTCTCCCTGCATCGGGCCAATCCTTGCCTCGATTTTACTTTTCGCAGGCCAGACCGGAAACATCCCGCACGCAGCGCTCCTCCTCGGCTTCTACTCGGCCGGACTCGGACTTCCGTTCATACTCGCCGGGCTTTTCTTCGACCGGCTCTTACCCGTTTTGGGATGGTTCAAGCGCCACATGAAAGCGATACGCATTGTGTCCGGCATTCTGCTTCTCTTGTTTGGTATCACCATGATAACCGGCAGTCTTTCAGGCATCACCGTGTTCTTTCTCAAATCAGGCTATGCACTCGAAGAATACACACAAACAGGACCGGCATTCCTCCGCCCCGTGGCAGGATTTCTTGCGCGCTGGTTTACCTTTCAGGGATTGTAAAAGCGGTATTTTAGCGATACTATATTTTCATGCTGTACTACCTTGCCTCGGTGCTCCAACAGTATTTTGGACCATTTCGCCTGTTGCAATCCTATGCCGTGCTGATAATCATTGCATTATATGCAGGATTTTTCTTGTCTGTTTTGCTGCTTCCCAAAGCATATCATTTTCTTCCGAAGGACAGAGGCCGGGAATTTTCTATAAATCCAGATGCAGCCATGGGTAAACCAACAGGGGCAGGCGTCGTATTTATATCGATTTTTGTGCTTGTCGCCTTTCTGCTCGTACCGCTCGATCCCACGCGGATTACAATGCTCGTATTCACCTGGCTCGTGATGCTTTCAGGCTATCTGGACGACCGATCCCCCAATTCATGGGGCGAGTACATCAAAGGCGCCATGGATCTCTTGCTCTCGGTCGCGGCTTCTGCCGTCATTTTCTGGCTTTATTTTCGCGGAGACGCTCACTACTGGCTTCCCTTTATCACGGCAGAGGTTGGTGTGCATCCCGCGATATTCATGACCATCTCGACACTCGTGCTGTGGGTTTCTATCAACACGACAAACTGCACCGACGGAGTCGACGGACTTTCGGGCACACTCGTACTTCTGGCCCTGTTCACACTCGGTATTATTTTTTATTTTGTGCTCGGCCATGCGAAAATCTCGGCTTACCTCCTGGTTCCCCACCTCAAGGATGGCGCTCAGTGGGCGGTCATGATTTTCGCGCTTTCGGGAGTATTGATGGGATACCTGTGGCACAACGCCTTTCCAAGCAAGGTGATGATGGGCGACGCAGGTTCGCGTGCACTCGGCTTCTTCATCGGTATCTGCGTGATACTCTCGGGGAATCCCTTTTTGCTACTCATGACGAGCGGCATGATCCTCATCAACGGGGGCACAGGGTTATTGAAGGTAGCGCTGTTGCGATTTTTCAAGATCAAGATTCTGCACAATATCCGCTTTCCACTGCACGACCACATGCGTAAAAGCCGCTCGTGGTCGCCGACGCAAGTGTTGCTCAAGTTCATGATCTTGCAGATGCTTATCACCCTTGCCGTCGTCGGACTACTCTTCAAGATCCGGTAATCCTCTGGCGGCAGGCGATTTATTTCGTGGTCAGCTGGACGAGATAGCGTGAAAATTCTTTTGCATAGTCTTCCCGAATCTTGGCTTCCGCAGCGCGAATCGCTCGATTTTCGGCTTCGGTTACCGAGGCATGGCCTTCGCGGCCGGTCACGCTGTACGGCAGAAGAACCGTACCGCGCTGGGTATCGGTAAGCCGGGCATCAACCAGATAGCGCACAAACTTGTTTGGATTGTTCGGAAGAGCGGCGTCGGAAAGCGCGAAAGAAGAATCGAGCTGATAGCGGGAGTCAGTGCCTCCAGCCTTGAATCCGGAACCAGTAATAACCGAAGAAAAGGCTGCTTTGATGCGGCCGTCCCGGTCGTTTTCAACCTTGATCCCGATCGGTATGGTCTGCGCGATACGCAGACCCTCGAGCCGCAAAGAATCACCGTTTGTAACAGAACCCCGTTTTGCCGCGGCGGCTGCGGGATTCAAGACCGAAAGCACATTCAAAAAACGACCATTAGTATCGCCGATTGCCGCGGCGAGATCGTAGCGGGCATAAGCATCCAGCGTATTTTTTTCATCCGCCGGTATTTTTGTCAGTTTGGTTATGGTTTCTTCGTTTGATTCAAGCAGGTTGGAATACAGCAGAGCCGCCTTCATCTTGTCCATGACAGCGACTGCATACGTGGTTTTGTTTCCGTCGAACCAGATATCTTTTACCTCGGCACCGACAACAGTTTCCAGGTCGAACGAAGTCTTAACAGCGCGGTCAATATCGGAATCTTCGGTGATCGCGACGGCGCCACTGCGCACAGCTTCGCTGTACCGGGAACTCACGGTCGTTTCGCCCTTGACCGACTGACCGAATACGGCGATGAGTGCACCGAGTGCGTTCTTTTCGGCGGCTTCACGGTCTGTACCGTATCCTACCGCAGAAACGAACTGGTTTTCTGCATATACCGAGCGGGGATTCGAAACCCAGGCGGGTTCTTTTCCTGTAGCCGCTGTTGTTTTTCCGCCACCGGATGTTGGGACGCTCGCGCAGCTTGTCAAAAGAATAGCTGCGATGATACAGATTATTTTATGCATATTGCCTCCGAGAGATTAAGAGCGTTGGCACGTACTTTGACATCCCGAAACGGGATTTCGCTGACGAGCTGATTAGCAGAATTGTAGTACCGAACCGTGTATGAATAGACCCCTGGTTCGAGTGTAATACCTCCGACGAGAGCTGAAGACGGAAAATAGCGGGACAAGCGAAGATCGGCCTGCTCGCTCGCCTCGGCGTAAATCTGGGTGCTGAGGCTGAGGACGCTCAGGAGCAGAGCCGTCTGGGCGTCTCCCGCCTTGTTTGACTGATCATTAAGTAGTATCGACGAGCTGGTCTTGGTGATCGACCGCAGCACGCTCTTGAGATATATGAGGCCGGCTTTTTGTCTGAATGTTTCGGCAGCGACAACACCCATGTTTTCTATAAGTTCAAGATTGAAAGTTTCGCCACTTTCCATGGCTACTTCGGTACGTGCAATTACCGATGGCCGGCTGGTGATCACGGGAAGGGCTATCTTGATCCAATTCGTGCCTGTCAGATTAATGCGCGTAGTGTTTTCGGTCTTGATGGGAGACAGGCCGTTGAAGCTGACCACATTGAGCCGCGACTTTCCCCGCGGGACGTCGAGTTCGCTTTCCAGGGAGGATGGCAGCTGGAAGTTATACACTGCCGGCTGGTTCGCGAAGGCGAGTTTAACCTGATCGCGGTCGATGCGGGCATCATCGCGTTTTCCCTCACCACGATAAAAGAGCATGCCCAGATACCGGGCAAGGGCTGAATTCGAAAACTTGACTAAGGTAGCATCGGGATCGTAGGGAATTTCCGAAGATTTGTCCGTGATAGATTTTTGCGCGTTAGTTATTGCTGTTCCATATTTGGTGGAGATGAATTTGAGCTTATTGTCGATCCGGCGAATCTCGACGAGCGCGCCTTCGACCGAGCCCTTGTAATAGTAGTTAAGCGCGTTGAATACATTGATGTAGATATCTTCGTAATCTTCGCCAGGGTATTCCTTGGTAGTGTCATTCACGAGATACGAGGCGAGTTCCTGAGAGACGCTCTTGGTGAATGCTACTTCGATGCCGCGCTCGGCTTCGGTAAGCAATTTTGCTGCCTCGTCATACTCGCGGGCATAGTGCGCAAGCATTCCTGCGTCCAGATAATAGAGAATCTTGTCCTTTTCGCGGTACTTTGTGTCTTTTGCGGCATTCACGAGCGCCAGGCCGCCCCGGAAATCTCCTTGGGCGACCGAAGCGTCGATCTGTTCATAATGGGACACCGATGCGCAGGACAAAAAAAGCAGGGTCAGGCAGATGGACACGATGATATTTTTGATCACTGACATGTTAAGCCCCTGTTACTGTAAACGATATCAGAATTTAGCGCCAGGAGTCTTTATGACCTTCTTGATTTCGCTGTTTTCGCCAATCCAGATCTTGCGGTTGGTTTCGACATCGATCAGTTCGGCATACACGAAATAGGTGCGGGTGGCAGTCTTTCCAGCCTTGTCTACGATGGTCTTTACCGATCCGATCATCATAAAGTCTGCGCCGGTCTCGTTGGCGATTGCCTTGGCGGTTTCCTCACTGGACCAGGACTGCTGTTCAGTGCGCTCGTCGCGGACTTCGGAACGCTCGGCTTTGCTGGCCACGAAATCTGCTTTTCCGCTATTCAGGATAGCAGTTTCCATTTTCTTCGTTATGATGGAAGTATCGATATGCTCGTCGCTGTCGTTCTTGAAGGTACCGACGATGATGACAGGCAGCTTTCCCTTGGTTTTCTGGAACTGGGCTACCCGGGGCGAGGCAAGGCTTTCTTTGATGAGGGATTCACCCACGATGCGAACATCGGTATCGTTCCAATAGCCGCTCAAATCGATCTGTGTATCCGCGGAGACACGAGTAACCTGTGGAGTGGAAGAGCAGCCGGCGATAAGTAAAGCGACCGCGAGAATGGTACTGATGGGTAAAAATCTATTTTTCATTTCAAATCCTCCTGATAGTATATAAAAGTATATCCCGATACACCATTAAAAACAAGGTAAGTCAGGTTTTGCCACAGTCATTCTTCTATAAAGTCGAGTTCCACACCATTAGGATCGACGGCGGTCAGGATCTTCTTCCCGTCCTTGATCGTCTTGGGAGGAGAAATAATGCGCACGTTTTTGGAAAGAAGGTACTTTTCCGCCTCGGCTATCTGGTCCACTACAAAGGTCAGGGAAGTGCTCCCCGCAACATGGTTGTTGACCTTGTCGTTGTGCAGAAGCTCGATTTGGCTGCAGCTTTCCTTGTCGGAGAGAAACGCAATCTGCTTGCCAGGGGCTGCGGAAATCATGGAATCGAAGGAAAACCCGAGCACTTTTTCGTAAAACTCGATGGACTTCTGGATGTCGTTGGTGCGAATGACCACACTTTTCATTTTCATAGGTCGTATACTCCTTTGTCGGAACGGATCTCGCAATCAAACATACTATACCTTGTCAGCCAAAGCAAAGAAAACCAGCACCGATGCTGTTCATAGTATCGTAGAACCCCGGAAAAGAAACAGCGCAGCATTCGGCCTCGTGCACCGTAACCCCCGCGCCGGGAATCGCCAGCCCCGCCACGGTAAGAGCCATCGCGATGCGGTGGTCATCATGACTTTCCACTTCGCCGCCATGCATGCCCTTCCCTCCCGTTCCATGTATCACGAGAAAATCAGGACCTTCTTCGAGTGAAGCCCCGAGCTTGGCGAGTTCCTCGCGCATGAGTGTTATGCGGTCCGTTTCTTTCAAGCGGCACACACCAATATCGGTGAGGACCGTATCCCCTTCAGCGAAGCAAGCTACGACGGCCAAGGATGGAACTGCATCCGGAAAGCCTGCGCAATTGAACGTGCCGCCCCGGAGAGTCACGGGTCCGGGAGCATAACCGGGCGCAGAGCCAAAAAGAGAGCCGTTCACCGTCAGAACTTCGCGCTTGCGGTCAAGGACAATATCTGCGCCCATTTCCCGCAGGATGTCAACGATAGCCTCATCCCCCTGACTTCCGGTACAGTCCACTGCGTCTATTTCAATTTTCGATCCGGTAATAACTGCTGCAATGAGAGGAAAGGCAACTCCTTCCCAGTCGGAAGGGATGGTACGGTCGAATAAATTGTATGTCTGGGGCCCAGTAATCTCGAAATGGTCAAGCTGGCTGTCGTCGCGGACGACCGTGATACCGACCGAATCGAGCCAGTTGCAGGTCATCTTGAGGAAAGGTTTTTCCTTTGGATTTGTTAACGATATGACCGTCTTTCCTTCCACGCGCGCGGCGGCCATAAGAATACCGCTGACATACTGGGAAAGATTTCCCTCGAGCTCAACTCGTCCGGCACGGAACGGCCCCTTAATCACGACAGGAGGCGCGTCCACATCAGGACGGGTAGTAAAACCTTCGGCACCGAGCGTCTTGAGCGCCTCCAGCAGTGCGCGAATTGGCCGGGTACAGATAGAGGCGTCTCCCGTGAGAACGGTCCACCCGGGAAGGGTTGCCGCAACGGGCGTCATGAAGTAAAGCACGGAACCCGAATCGCCAACGTCAACCACTTGAGAAGGAAGACGTATTCCATTCGCAGGTGCAGTAACCGTCCACAGGCCCGGCTCGATGCAGACTTCTGCCCCGAAGGCACGGATCACGTCCAGACAGGACAAGCAGTCGGCGCTGGGCAGGGGATTCCGGATAATCGATGTACCGGTAGCGAGAGCGGCAAAAATCCCCGCGCGGATGGTATGGCTTTTCGAGCCGGGAACGGTGATTGAACCCGCAAGCTGCTGTTTTTTGGACAGTACTTTCATTTGATTCTCCCTGCGGGGCAATATGACATGGTGTTCAGGGCTGTTTTATTACCGTCCCCGTCGACCGCTACAAAGGTGACACGGTTCGAAAAAATGAGTTTCTCGTCACGGTGTCCCGGCATGTCGGCGAATACGTCGACCGAATAGAGTACCGAGGTGGTTCCGGCATGCTGTTGTTCGATATGAAAGCGAAGGATTGAACCGTTCGGTACGCTGTACTTGAATTCGCTGTTGTCCATCGCGCGGGTGACCAGTACCGAGCCGCAAAAGTCTCGCGACGCAGCAAGCCAAGCACATTCGTCAACCCACTTGAGCAGCTGCCCGCCGAACAACTTGCTGTGGTGATTGAGGTGCTCGGTTCGCACCAGTGTATACGTGTCCATATTTTCATCCTTGTTCGTCTATACCGAATAGATTCTTGAAAACGGCGGGGTTATAGGGCTTTAAAATGTAGCCCGCAATAATGTCCCGGTTCGCCTCGAGCTGATCGGTGGTTTCGCTCGTCGCAGTAACGGCAATTACCGGACAGGCGAGAGCAAGATCCTGTTTCAGGATTCTCGCTGCATCATAGCCGTTCAGGCGCGGCATGTGAATATCCATCAGGATCAAATCATAGTAATCAGCGGGGTGGGAACTGCAGTTTTCAACAGCTTCACGTCCGTCGAAGGCATATTCTGCCGTGCAACCAACCTCTGCAAGCAGAACCCCGGCGATTTCTGCATTGATCTCGTTGTCCTCGACAACCAGTACCCGAGCCGAATTGACCAGAATGAGCGGAAGCGACTCGGAAAACACCCCGGGGAAAACCCTATTGCCCTTTTTGAGCACGACAACAAAATGGAACGAGGAACCTGCGCCGGGGGTGCTGTCGACCCAGATTACCCCATCCATTAATTCGACAAGCCGTTTGCAGATCGCAAGGCCAAGGCCCGTGCCTTCGTGGCTCTTTACAAGCACCTTGCCGAATTGAGCAAAATCGGTGAACAGCTTGAAACCATCCTCCTCGCTCAGACCGCAGCCGGTATCTCTCACGGTGCAACGGAGAATTACTTCGTTTCCGATGATCTCGTGGTTCAGAAACACTGAAACGAAGCCAGAATCGGTAAATTTGACCGCGTTGCTGACGAGGTTCATGAAAATCTGGGTCAGACGGAACTGGTCGCCCATGACCCGGAAGTTGTCGGGACAGTCGAACTCGATGGCCAGAATGAGACCTTTTTGTTCGGCTTTTAGACTGAACAGGTCAAAAAGAATTTTTCTCAGGTCCGTCAGATTGAATATTTCCGGTTTTAGGGTGAATTTGTGCTCCTGCATCTTGGAAAAATCGAGGATGTCGTTTACGACGCTGAGCAGCAGCTCCGAGGCATTTTCGATCTTCTGGATGTAATCGAGGCCTCGCGAATCGGTAGTCAGGTTTTTCACGAAATAGGTCATCCCGAGGATTGCGTTGATCGGAGTGCGAATTTCGTGGCTCATGTTTGCGAAAAAGTTGTCTTTGGAAACGACGTATCGGTGGGTTTCCTCGAGCTGACCGGATAGCTGCCTCTTGATTTCATCCTCGCCAGTCTTGTCGGTAAGAGTCAGTACATGAATTCTACCAAATTCTTCATCGACGAAGGTATTGAGGTCGCACTGCAGGCAGCGAATACCTTCCAGCAAAAAAACCCTGAATTCCCGGGAAAAGTTCTCGCCCGAATCGATGGCAGCGGACAGTTTTTCGGCAATCGGGGAGAGCACCGGATGTACCAGATCAAAATAGGGAAGCCCGTCGAGCGTCCCATCCTGTCCCGTACGTCCCAAAAGTTTCAAGCAGGCCGGATTGCTGTATTTAACGCACTTTTCGGCGTCCAGCACCAAAAGGCCTGTATCAAGCCGGGCATAGACGGATTGATACAGCCGATACATGCCATTATAGATTCGCTCGTTCCGGTTCAGTTTCTTGATCGAAATATACAATAGGCAGATCAGGACCAGGCAAAGCGAAATAAAACCGAGCGAATGCATGAAAATAATCTGTCCACGGGCCGGAAAAAGACTGCCGAAAAAGGTCTCAGCGGGATAAAAACCGATATAGACAATACCGAAAAGGATGAATATGCCCATGAGTAAGGCAAGGCCTATGAGTATCGCCGTATATATTTTGCTCATTTGTACAGTATAAACGCAGCGACGAGGATTATGCAAATGAATCCAGCGCCGATAATTCAGCTGCTTTTGCAGCGACTGCTTTGCGGACCGCATCCTCCCCGAGCGTTGCGTTTTCGCGGATCAGGTCGACAAAGACGGATCCGGCGACAATCGCGTGGACATGAGGAGCAAGACAACGCGCCTGTTCGCTGTTTCGTATGCCGAAACCACCGAGAACCATGGTGCGATCGAGCTCCGGAAAGAGCGAAATGGAACGGATGAATGCAATGGTTCCATCATCAATAGTAGTCGTCGTTCCGGTGATTCCCGCCCTGAGCGCGGCGTACACATAGGGTCGTCCAAGAGTGGCAAGTTCGGCGATTCGTTCCGCTGTCATGGAGGGAGCCGCAACAGGGACAGAAACAAGACCGTACCTCCGGCAGGCCGCGTCGAGCCCCTCGTCGGTGTCGAACGGGAAATCGGGAACGATAAGTCCCGAGGCACCGGCCCGGGCTGCGCGGGACGCGAACTCTTCAACACCAATTTTATAGGCAAGATTTCCGTAGGTCATGATGAATACCGGAATATCAGGGTACGTTGCGTGCAGTTCGGCCGCGAAGGCAAAACCTTCACTCACCCGGTATCCCCGCGTGAGAACCTCGGAACAGGCGGTCTGAATAGCCTTGCCGTCAGCACTTGGATCACTGAACGGAAACTGCACCTCGAAGTACGAAACCCCACCCTCGGCAAGTCCGCGCGCCGCCGCACGAGCAAGATACGTCGTCGGATAACCGGCGACCAGATGGGCCATTATGCGAACCGGTGCTTTTCTTGCGTTCATTTACCGCCTCCGAAAACGTGTATGTCCTTGCCGGACTCGAGCCGTGCAAGCTCTGCCTTAAGGAATTCCTTCCATTCGACGGGCCTGAATACAGGTGAGGTGATGAAAATATCTTTGTCTCCTCTCCCCGACATGTTGACGATGACCGCCTTGTGCTTCGGCCCATTCCGGGCGATCTTCATCGCCGCGGCTCCGCCGTGTGCGCTTTCCAGAGCGAATATAACACCTTCGTTCCGTGCAAAGAAGGCGACCGCTTCCAGGGCTTCGTCGTCGGTCACCGAGGTAAACTCGATGCGTCCCGATTCACCGAGGGCCGCCAGCTCCGGCCCGATGCCTGGATAGTCAAGCCCGGCAGATATGGATCGAGTTTCCGCAACCTGACCGTCGCCGTCGACGAGGAAGCGACTCTTGTAGCCGTGAATGATGCCGTCGCTCGCCGCGCTACCCGTCATGCGTACGGCGTTTTCGCCCACTGCTGGCCCGATGCCCCCCGCCTCCGCACCGACGAGCCGGGGCCGTTCCTTGGCCAAAAAAGGCGAGAAAAAACCTATTGCATTTGATCCGCCGCCAACACAGGCGACGAGCGCTTCTACGTCGAGATTTCGTTCGGTCAGCTGGACAAGCGTTTCGTTCCCGATCACCGACTGGAAGGTACGAACCATGTCCGGGAACGGAGAAGGACCAAGCGCCGAACCGATTACATAATGGGTAGTGTCGAAGGTCGCGGCCCAGTCGCGCATCGCCTCGTTAATTGCGTCCTTGAGGGTGCGTGACCCGGAAGTGACGGAGACGACTTTTGCACCATAGAGTTCCATCGCAGCGACATTCGGTTGCTGGCGGCGAACATCCACCTCGCCCATATACACGGCACATTCAAGACCGAGTTTCGCACAAGCGGATGCGGTCGCAAGCCCGTGTTGTCCTGCGCCAGTTTCGGCAATGATCCGCTTTTTCCCCATGCGGCGTGCAAGCAATACCTGCGCGAGAGCATTGTTTATTTTGTGGGCCCCGGTATGAGCGAGCCCTTCCATTTTTATGTAAATCTGTGCTCCCCCGACGATACGCGTAGCGTTTTCGGCAAAGAGAAGCGGAGTTGGCCTCCCGATAAAATCGCGCCGGAGTCCTTCGAGTTCCGCAAGAAAAGCAGGATCGGTCATGGCATCGGCGAACGAAACCTCGAGTTCCTCGAGCGGGCGCCGAAGCACTTCCGCCACATACCGGCCGCCAAATCGATCAAAATATCCATTCATCGGTTTATCTCCCTAAAAAATGATGTAAGCAACGCATGATCTTTTTTACCCGGTGAAGATTCTAAACCACTGGAAGCATCGACCAGTTCTGGCGCGAATTCGTCTATGAGGGCCCGTACATTGGCTGGATTGATTCCGCCCGCAAGCCAGAGGCCGCCCCGTTCTGCCGCACGGCGCACAAGACTTTTCGGGATGGTTTTACCTGTTCCTCCCGCGATACCTTCGACACGGGCATCTACCAATACGCGCGGTTCACCGTTTTTAACGAGTTTTTTTATCGTCTCGAGGTCGATTTCCGAGCCAAGCCGGACCACTGAATATCGACCTATACCATAACTCCCGCCTGCGCGGTCAATTTTAGGGAGGTCGGTTTCATCGTGCTCGCCGTGATACTGAATGGCGTCAAGCACTCCTTCGCAGGCGAGGGAGCACGCAATCCTGCCCTCTGCGCTTTCCGGATCAACTACCACGCCGATCAACAGAGGGCGTGCAGCACCGGTCGAGCGGGTGCGGTCCGAAAGCCGGCTCGAGATCTCGCGCACGGCGAAAACAGTAGCCTGCCGCGGGCTCGGGGCGAAGATGAAACCGAGAAAGTCGGCACCTAGGTCGGCGGCCAGGAGGGCGTCTTCGGCATTGGTCAGCCCGCAAATCTTGACGAGCGGCAGCGCCTGGGGACCGCCAGAAGCAAGTCGCTCGGCATTCCGGCGTCCGACATCTCTCCAAAAGTGGCCAACCCAGTCGGGTTTCGCCGAAAGGAAGGCCGACACGAGAATACCAGCACCTTCAGGATTCTTTGCTGCAGCCTCGCCGATGAGGATGCCGTCAAAACCGAGTTGCCGCGCAAATCGACAGGCTCCGGGCGTCGAAGCACCGGACTCGAATACAGTCCGGCAGGGCAGGCTCGTGCGGAGCGTTGCCGGTACAAGAGGATCGATACGAAAGGTAGCAAGATCGCGTGTATTTACCCCGGCCACTACAGGACCGGCCTTTACTGCCACCGCGAGCTTGGCAATATCGGATTTTTCACGTACCTCGATGAAGGGTGTCATGCCGAAACTCCGGCATTTTGCAGCAAGTTTTAAAAGCAGAGACTCTTCGAGAATGCGCGCAATAAGAAGCACCGCATCTGCACCGGCCCGATAGGACACTTCTATTTCGTCTTCGTACAGAATAAAGTCTTTCCGCAAAAAGGACAGGGTCCCGCTCGAAGAACTCACCGCGAAAAGATCTGCAAGAGAGCCCTTAAAAAACCGCTGCTCGGTCAAAACCGATATATTTTTAGTGCCAGCTTTTTCGTACTGCCGTGAAAGGGTGATCGGTTCAAGATCGATTGCAATGTCACCTTTTGAAGGGGATGCGCGCTTGATTTCGAGTATAGTGCCTGCTTCCGCGAGGAAGGGAACCACCGCTCGCATACGGTGTGCAGGAAGATCTACTGCGAAAGTCGGTCCCAGGCGTGCATAGTCTTCGCGCCGTTTCGCAACGATAGTATCCAGAATGTCAGGCACCGGTAGCCTCCCGTACTTCTTCGATTTTCCGTGCAACTGATCCGTCTGCAATCGCTGCCAGAGCGATGCGATAGCCCTCGACTATGGTTGCAGCTTTGCCGGCTATGTAGACGGTGGCGCCAGCATTAAGTGCTACTGCGGCAACAATTGCGGGACGGCCCTTCCCTTCGAGCATTTCACGGGCAAGACGCACGTTTTCGTTCGCATCCCCGCCTGCAAGTTCGTTCACGTCGCACGCTCCGATGCCGAAATCAGCAGGACGGATCACATATTCGCGCCGCTTTCCATCTTCGTCGATCTCGACAATTTCGGTAGGTGCGCAGGGTGAAATTTCGTCGAAACCGTCATGGCTCCAGACGACCATCACCCGCTTGGAACCGAGCATCTTCGACGCCTCGGCGACCGGCACGAGCAGCGTCTTGGAGTACACGCCGAGCATCTGGTTTTCGGCGTTCGCCGGATTCGATAGTGGGCCGACTAGATTCATTATGGTCTTGACGCCGAGAAGTTTCCGCACCGGAGCGGCGAAGCGCATGGCACTGTGGTACACCGGCGCAAAGAGAAAGCCGAAATTGGTTGCGTTGATGATCGCAGCACTTTTTTCAGCCGGTATGTCGATTTTAAATCCGAAGGCCTCATAAAAATCAGCCGATCCCGACTTGCTCGAAACTGCACGATTTCCGTGCTTGGCGATGGTCACGCCGCACGCCGCCGCCACGAGAGCGGCCATCGAGCTGATATTGAAGCTGCCCATTCCGTCGCCTCCCGTGCCGACAATATCGGTGAGGGATCGTTGTATCGGTACCGTTTTTTTCTTGCGGCACAGAACGGACGCACAGCCGGCTATCTCTTCGGCTGCGGGTCCTTTTGCGGAGATTGCGGTGAGAATGGCAGAAGTCTGACGTTCGTCGAGTGAACCCTCCGTAAGATCTTCCATGAACAATTCCGCTGTTTCTCGGCTCATGTTCTCGCCTTGCATCAAGGACGACAGTACCTTGCTGAACGGAAGCCCGTCACGTCGATACAAAAGGAAGGCTTTTAAAAGCGCCTCGCCCTGAACTGACGCGATGGATTCCGGATGGAACTGTACACCCTCGATGGGAAGTACCTTGTGACGGATGCCCATAATGTCACCGTCCGCGGAACGGGCGCTGACTTCGAAGTCCGTCGGCAAAGAGGCATCCTCGACGACAAGGCTGTGGTACCGGGTAAAAGTTCCTTTAGTGCCGATCGTACGAAAGAGGCCCTTTCCGTCAAGGGTCATTTCTTCGGCGATGCCATGCTTGATGAATTTGGCGCCGATGATATTGCCGCCGAATGCATACCCGATCGCCTGATGCCCGAGACAGATTCCAAGTATCGGAATCTTGCCGGCAAAATATCTGATTGCTTCCACACTGATACCTGCGTTCTCCGGCCGACCTGGCCCCGGGGAAATGACGAGCCGCGAAGGATTGAGGGCGGCAATGTTCTCGATAGATATTTCGTTGTTTCGCACAACACGGACTTCTTCTTGCGACAAGCGGGCGAGATACTGGTAGACGTTGTATGTAAACGAATCATAATTGTCGATTAGAATAATCATTTGGAGCCTCCCTCAAGAACGGAACGCATGGCCATAAGCTTTTCGTTCGTTTCTTCCCATTCCCGTTCCGGCTCCGAGGCATGCACTATTCCAGCCCCTGCCTGCAGTACCCACTTTTTGCCTTTCTTGAGAGCGCAGCGGATTGCGATGCAGAAATCGAGATCTCCGTCCGGTTCGACATAACCGACCGCGCCCGCATAAAATGTACGCCTTTCTTTCTCGAGGCTTGAGAGTATCTCGATCGCCCTGATTTTCGGGGCACCCGACACAGTTCCGGCGGGAAAGGCCGAGCGGAGTACGTCGATGCCGTGAACCGGCGATCCGTTCCCCCCAATCTGACTGACCACGTCCGAAACTATATGCATTACGTGGCTGAAAAGTTCCACTTCCATGTTTCGCGTCAGGCGGACCGATCCGGGAAGACTTACACGCCCGAGGTCGTTCCGGGCGAGGTCGACGAGCATCAGGTGCTCGGCCCGTTCCTTGGGATCTGCAAGCAGTTCCTTTTTAAGAGATTCATCCTCTTGTCCGTTTGTACCACGGCGCCGGGTCCCGGCTATCGGGCGGATGGAGGCAACAGAATCGCGCACACGCACGAGACTTTCGGGAGAGGCTCCGATCAACTGGTACCCGCCGAAATCGAGATAAAAGAGATAGGGGGATGGACTTTTGGAGCGGAGCCGGCGGTATACTTCAAGAGCCGATTCCGCCGATTCGAGAACGAGGCGACGGGAAACCACCGCCTGCAGAAGATTGCCTGCAACGATGTGTGTCTTAACGGCCTCCACCCCGGCTACAAAAGTATCATGCGACACCCCTTCATCCGAAACGAGCGTGCAGGGTGCAGATTCCGAGGGTGGCGCAAGGTACGAAAAATCGAGATCACCGAGCCGGGTCTTGATGTCGACCACCGCTTCTTCGAGGTCTATCTCATGTTGTTCGTAGTTGAGAGCAAAAATATGAATAGTATCGGTAAAATGATCAAAGACGAGGTAGACATGACCAACGATGAATTCTGACTCGGGGACCCCGATCGTATCGGTCTGGGCCGTCATGCGAATGGTATCGCAGCGCTGGCAGAACTCGTAACCGAGAAAGCCGATGCCTGCGCCGGGCAGAGGGATTCCGTCGGCCGGCAGCACATTCTGGGATGCAACTTCCATCTGCGCGTCCAGAATATCTCCCCCATTGAAGGGAATGTCGTGTCCCTCGATGGTGAACGAAACCCGCTCCCCAATCTGCCTGATACGGAAAGCTTCACGGGCCAGGATGATTGAATACCGGTCCCGACCGTGAGTAAAAGAAGCCGATTCGAGGATGGCTAGCGCGCCCAATTTCCGCGCAAGGGCGAAGGGCGTATACCGTTCGCCGGGTATCGATGCTGCTATGGCGTCACTTCGTTTTATTCTCATGCTCATCTCTCCTGCACTCGTTCGAATGCGTTACTATTTGTAGTAACAAGGAAAGCATACAAAAACAAAGCGCTTCTGTCAATAGAAACAGATGCGGATAAAAAAAAGCCTGCCAAGGCCGAAACTCGTGTTCCGTTCTGGCAGGCCGTTCAGGATATTATCGTGACTTTGCCCGTTTTTGCGATAGTATATCAAAAACAACGGCGGCCAACAAAACAATACCTTTTACCGCTTTTTGCCAGTTTGCATCTATGCCCAATATCGACATACCATTATTCAGTACGCCCATAAAAATGGCACCGATGATCGCACCACCGACTGTACCAATTCCGCCGTACGCGGAAGCACCGCCGATAAAGCAGGAACCGATCGCGTCCAGCTCATAGTTTGTGCCGGCGGCAGGGAATGCGGAATTGAACCGCGCAACGCACACAAGGGCCGCCACTGCGGAAAGAAAACCCATGTTGGCGTAGGCAAAGAACAGAACCTTGTTTGTATCGATGCCGGAAAGTTTAGCGGCCTTTTCATTGCCACCAAGTGCGTATAAATGCCGTCCGGGAACCGTTTTGGTTGTAAAGTATCCGTAGGCAATAACGATTACCGCAAGAAGAATCAGTACGACCGGAATACCTTTATGTTGGCCAAGATACCATGCGACGAGCATAACTGCGCCACTGACAAGCACCAGCTTAATTAACATCATACTAAACGACTCGAGATCATATCCTTTATGCTTTTTTTTCAGTCTGTCGATTATTTGAGAACCGATATATATCACACAGGACACAAATGCAACCATCATTGTAACTGCAAATATGGAACCAGGATCCTTGCTGCCGGGTAAGAAACTGTTAAAATATTTAAGATACTCTGCAGGGAACGGAGATATCGTCAGTCCGTTGAGAATGATCATTGCTACGCCGCGCCACAAAAGCATTCCTGCAAGTGTTACTATAAAGGGTGGTATTCTGACATAGGCAATCCAGTAGCCCTGCCATGCGCCTATTGCCAGTCCTACCAGTAAACTCAGAACCATGGCGACATAAATATTTACGTTCATGTTGACAATAAGCGTTCCGGCAACAGCACCGACAAGAGCAACGATCGAACCGACGGAAAGGTCGATATTACCACCGGTCAGGATGCACAAAAGCATGCCGGAAGCGATGATAACGACATACGCATTTTGGCTGATAAGATTGGAAATATTCGCGGGATTGAACAAAGAGCCCTTGTCCGCAACAACGATCATCACTTGAAATAACATCATGACAACGATCAGCGCAATAAGCATCGTGTTCTTTTTCAAGATGTTTCTTATACCTATACTGTGCGTCATTTATTCAACTCCTTTTCCAAACTGAAGAATACAGGACATGATCACTTCCTGCGTAGCGTCTTTTTGATCGAATTCACCGACAATCTTACCCTCGTTCATAACATATATGCGATCGCACATACCAAGAATCTCGGGCATCTCCGAAGAAATAAACAGAACGGTTTTTCCGTCTTCCACCAGCTGGTTGATGATGGAATAAATCTCGAATTTGGCGCCGATATCAATACCCCGGGTAGGCTCGTCCAAAATCAGAATATCAGGATCGGCAAACATCCATTTTGAAAGCAGGACTTTTTGTTGATTTCCGCCGGAAAGTGTGCCCGTATTCTGAAGGACAGACGTGCACTTGGTTCTCAGTTTTTGCTTAAAATCGTTCGCGTATTGTATCTCCAGATCCCGGTCAATAATATTAAACTTGCTGATCTTGCTCATCATTGCCATTGTCGTGTTTTCGCAGATAGGCGTCGCCAAAATAAGGCCGTTACCTTTGCGATCTTCCGTGACATAAGCGATTTTTTTTGCGATGGCATCCTTGACATTGTGTAAATGGACGACTTTACCGTTGACGGATATTTCTCCGGTAATATCGACACCATAACTTTTGCCGAATAAACTCATTGCCAGCTCGGTTCGACCCGCACCCATCAGGCCGCTGATGCCCACAACCTCGCCCTTGCGCAAATTGATATTTACGTTATCGCATACCTTCCGCCCTTCATACAGGGGATGGTACACAGTCCAATTCTTTACTTCAAATGTTTTCTCGCCGATGTTGTGTTCCCGTTTCGGGAAACGATTCAAGAGACTCCGGCCGACCATGCCGCTTATAATTTCGTCTTCCGTGAAAGGATGCGTTTTTTTATCCAGGGTCTTGATGACCGCACCATCGCGGATGATGGTTATCCGGTCCGAAATAGCGGAAACTTCATTGATTTTATGCGAAATCAATATCGAGGTCATTCCCTGCTTTTTAAACTCGAGGAGCAAGTCCAACAGTTTTTTGGAATCAGCCTCATTAAGCGATGCAGTAGGCTCATCGAGAATTAACAGTTTTACGTTTTTTGCAAGAGCTTTGGCAATTTCCACCAATTGCTGTTTTCCGATACCAATATCCTTGATCAATATGCGGGATGAATCATGGAGACCGACCATTTTAAGCAACGAATCTGCCTTCGAAAAAGTTTCATCCCAACTTAGATTAAAATAAGAACCGCGCTCATTGCCCAGGAACATATTTTCGCCGATCGTGAGAAAGGGAACCAATGCGAGTTCCTGATGAATTATAACTATTCCCTTGTTTTCGCTGTCTTTAATTGTATTAAATTTACACAGAGCACCATTAAACAAAATTTCCCCGGTATACTCGCCAAAGGGGTAAATTCCACTCAGTACATTCATCAAAGTTGATTTGCCGGCACCATTTTCACCGACGAGCGCATGTATTTCGCCTTCTGTAATTTCCAGATTAACGGAATCAAGAGCTACAACACCGGGAAATGTTTTGGTAATATTTCTCATCTCAAGAAGAGTGTCAGCCAATTTTTCCTCCGAGGATACAATAAAAAGGCAGACAGGCAGTATTACCGCCTGTCTGCTTCCGTAGTAAAAATCGATCCGATTAGATAGCTACGTCAGATTCTTTGTAATAACCGCTGTCAATGAGCAGCTTCTTGTAATTGTCAACAGTACCGAAAACAGGCTCGCAAAGGAATGAAGGAATGATTCCGGTTCCATTGTTGTATGTCTTGGTATCGTTAACCGGTACAGTGGTACCTTTAATGATAGCATCGGTCATCTGGACAACCTGTGCAGCGAGAGTGCGGGTATCCTTGAAGATACTCATGCTCTGGAGGCCCAGAAGCATGTTTTTTACCGATGCCTTGTCGCAGTCCTGTCCGGTTACGAGCGGGAAGTTCGCTTTGGTGTAGCCGGCGCCAACGAGAGCATTGGTAACACCCTGGGCGGTAGAGTCATTCGAAGCCATAACCGCGTCAAGTTTTACGCCTTTGGGGCCATAACCGACGGAGGTCACGATGTTTTCAATGCGTTTCTGGGCTTCTTCGGTTGACCAGGAAGGAGTAGCAACCTGGGCGAAGGTGGTCTGACCGGACTTGATAACGATCTTGCCGCTGTCAATGTAGGGTTTCAGGATGGAAAGTGCACCGTTGAAGAAGAATCCGGCATTGTTGTCGCCGGGATCACCGGTGATCAGTTCCATGTTGAAGGGGCCGGAAGCGGTCTTGAGGTTCAGCTTGTCGCGAAGGTATTCACCCTGGATAACACCAACTTTGAAGTTGTCAAAGGAGGCATAATAGGACACGGCGTTGCTGTTCATGATCAGGCGATCATAGGCAATAACGGGGATTTTCTTCGCTTTTGCATCTTTAAGAACTTCGGTCAGGGAAGAACCGTCAATAGCAGCAATAACCAATACCTTGCAACCACCGACGATCATGTTTTCGATCTGGGCTACCTGGGTAGGAATGTCGTTATCGCCTGCATACTGCAGGTCAACTTTGTATCCGGCTTTCTCAAGCTGGGCCTTCATGTTGGCTCCGTCCTGATTCCAGCGCTGAAGACTCTGAGTCGGCATCGAAACGCCAATCTTGGCACCTGTAGCTCCGTCTTTTCCACCACCAGCGAATGCTGCGGATGCCACCATGGCGAGTACTAGAAGTACTCCTGTGATTTTTTTCATAAACTTCTCCTTTTGTTTGACTCTTACTGAATCAATACAAATTATCAAAATGATATGTTGTATTATGTACCGGTTCTCCAGCATCCGAAATCGTAATGTTTTTACATTAACAAGGAATATTATGGCCGGAAGCAGAAACGAACGGTGAACATAGTATTATTTTGACACTACTTTTTTACCGGTTCGCGTACATTCCGGTACACGTCTTCAAAAGAATGAAAACCATCCCGAATGATCGTGCTGTCCATGTTATCGAGAAAGACGGGGGTAGGTTCTTCCATATAAAATGGAATAGGCATCCCGCTCCTGTTTCCTACAGTAAAATCGGGATCGACCTTGACCCCTTTCGCGATGGAAACGGCAAGTTCCGCGGCCCGTGTTGCCAGCTTGACGATCGGTTTGTATACGGTCATCAACTGGGTTCCGTCCACGATTTTTTGACATGCACCGATATCCGCATCCTGCCCGACGACAAACACCTTTCCGGCAAGCTGATATTCAGCCAATAGCTGGATCGCGGCTCCCGCTATCTGGTCATTGGCACAGGAAATCGCATCGATATCGCGATTCTGCTCGAGAACTTTCCCGATTTTGACCCGGGCTTCGTCAGAACTCCATTCATCTAGCCAAATCTCGTCAAGTACTCTGATACCATTTTCCCGAACCAGTGGGTCGATAATCTCGTGGAGGCCGGCGTTCACCTCGTAGCTGTTATTGTCGCTCACCGAGCCGTTCACAATAAGATACTTGCCCCGGGGAACGGCCTTCGCCAGCGCTTGACCGAACAGACGACCGACTTCACGATTATTGAAAGAAATATATGCATCTATGGGCACACCCATTATCAGGCGATCATAGGCGATTACCGGAATCTTCAAATCTTTTGCTTTTTTGACTACGCCCGAAAGCATATCTGTTTCATGGGCGATTATTACCAATACGTCGATGTCCTGTTTCAAAAGAAAATTAATCTGGTCAATTTGTTCTTTGGTTCCGCCTGCCGAAAGCTGCACAAGGACCTCTGCGCCGTTATCGCGCGCCGCGCCGGTAAAAATCTTGAGATCCTTGTTCCACCGTTCGATGATGAAGGTATTGGTTGCAATCGAAAAACCGATGATCACTTTATCGGCCTTGCCTGACTTGACCCGTTGGCAGGACGAAAATATCGCCATTGCTGCCAATACCAGCGTAACGAGGCACAGGACCCTACTTTTTTTCATACCGACTCCTTTCCGCATACATGCTTGGCGAAACGCCGACAAATTTCCTGAAAATTTTGCTGAAATAATTCGGATCCTGATAGCCCACGGCAAAGGCCACGTCCTTGATGTTCATACAGTTTTCACGGATCAGCTTTTCCGCTTGCTCGACCCGCATTACGGTGAGGTAATCAATGAAGGCGGAATTCATATGCTCGCCGAACAGCCGGCTGAGGTATGCCGCCGAAACGCTCGCAGCTTCCGCCGCATCGGGAAGCTGGATCTGCCGGGTATAGTTCGCATCGATGAAGGAGAGGGCCTTGACAAGGGGTACCGGAAATTTTCCGGTGCGTTTCTGCCGGGACAGAAGATAGACGCGGTTAAAGGCAGAAAGAGCCCAGTCTTTCCACAGCGACAGGGTTACGAGAGGATAGATTTCCTCGGCCGGCACAAAGGGCGGCAGTTCGTCGGTATGAGACTGATAGCATCCGGTACAGTCGTCGACAAGCAGCGAGAACAGAGAAACCATCTTTGCTTTGGCGAGGCCGAATTCGTACGTGGCAAACACTTCTTCCCAAAATGCGTTAAAAAGGGTGCGTAGTTCTTCGCAGTCCGACAGGCCCATCTTGCGCCGGAGCTCGATGACCCGCAGCCGCTCGCGAAGACGCACATCGGTCCGGTCCTTCTTGCGATTGAGTTCTTCGAGAGCCTCGGTACACGAAAGGTAGAGCGAAGGGCCATCGCAGACTGACCCAAAACCTGCAAGGCATAGCATACCTTCTGGAATCGCCGGAGCAATGATTTCCGGTACATCGAGGGCGAGTTGCTCGCGAGTGTTTTCACCCGGAAAGAAATACATACCAAGGTTGAGGTGGATGGTGAAGAAGAAACGATACTTCAGTTCGAGCACACCGTTGATGCGGGTAAAATGATTTTCCTGGTCGGAGTCGAGCCCGATGAAGCACACAAGACCGCGGTCCGAGTCCAGATGCAGCCGTTCCCGGCACTGCTGCCAGTGCTCTGAATTTTGTTCTTTCCAGATCCGTTCGTCCATGAACTGGTGCAAAAACAGATCGGTTCCCGTGTCGATTTTTACCGTCTTGCGCTTTTCGAGAACGGTTCCGATCCCGAGCAGGGTATCGACGAATAGCTTCTTCGATACGGGCTTCACGAGATACGCGAACACACCAAGCGGTATCGCTCGTTTGGCAAGATCAAAACGTTCGTACGCGGTCGAAAGAACAAACACCGTATCGGAGAATTTTTCGTGCACCTCGGCAATTGTATCGAGGCCGTCGATGCCGGGCATGTTGATGTCCATGAAAACGATATCGGGTTTAAGCTCGTAGATGAGCTTTATGGCCTCGTAGCCCGAGCGTGCTTTTCCGGCAAGACGAAATCCTGGGGCGCCGGTCTCCAGGATAAAGCCGTAGCTCTCAAGAACAGGCTCTTCGTCGTCGACGATCAGAACGGTATACATATTTTTTTCCCCGTATCAATTCTGATAAGCACCTCGGTGCCCTTTCCTTCGACAGACCGGATACTGACTACTTCGCTGTCTTCAGGAAAGAAAAAGTAGAGTCGCTGGATGACGTTCTCGAGACCCATCACCTTGGAACCCGACTCGTCGACCGAAACCGGCTGCAAAAGACTTTGTATCCGTGCTTTGCTCATCCCGACCCCATTATCGGAAACGGAAAGAAACAAAAACCGCCCTTCCTGGTATATGCGGACAATGATAGAATTCCGCTCCTCTTTTCCCTTGAATGCGTGAACGATGCAGTTTTCGACAAGGGGCTGCAGGATTGAAGCGGGCACGGTGAATGCGTCTAGAATATCCGCGGGGAAATCGAGCACAAGATCGAGGTTTTTCGGGAACCGTACGCGCAGGATGTAGAAGAAGGACTCGAGCCCTTCAATCTCGTGGCGAAGAGGAACGACGACATTTTTTTCGCGCATGTTGTGCCGGAACAGTTTCGATAGATGTTCCATATATTCACCCGTTCGCTCGGCACCCTCAACAATCGCCAGCTGGATACCAGTATTGAGAGTATTGAACAGAAAATGGGGATTCATCTGCGCCTGCAGAGTATACAGTTCCATGCGCCTGAGCATCTGTTCCATTTTCATATTGCGGACCCGTTCCTGCAGATATTCCTGCTCGACGTTCCGCTGCCACTTGAGTTCTTCGATATAGGTGTGGATATCTTTTTTCATCCGGTTGAAGGCGTCGACGACATGATCGATTTCATACAGCGACGTCATCCCGATATCATCCACCTCGAAATTGCCGGCGGAAATTTCTGTTGCCATGAGCGAAAGATTAACCATCGGCTTGTTGATTTTTTCGACCGTATACAAAAGCATTATCAGAGAAAATAGCGAAATAAAAATGATGAACAGGAGGTTCCAAAACTGAATGTTCCGGGAGTTGGTAATAAACAGCTCGTACTCGCCAAGCTGTGCCGATAAACGCGAGCCGGAAACTTTTTCTATCTGTATATCAATATAATCAAGCAGCACCTGCATTTCTTCGTAGAGAGAGGTATAGCGGGCAATGTCCATGCCGCGTTTTTCATCTATTACAATGTCGGATAGATCGAGATAGGAGGCGACAAGCGAATAGACTTCCTGTTCCTGCAGGCTCGCGGCATCCGGGATAACCAACGAATTCTCAGGAAGCATGGTATGGATGCGCTGTGAAAGAATCAGAAGCTGGGAAAGTGCATCCGAAGACTTGCTTGACAAGAATTCGAGGAAAGGAACCTGAAAATCGTCGAGTTGTTTTTGAATTTCCTTTAAGTACCGCTGCTGCTCGAAACTCGCATTTACGATTTCCTGCATGCGTATCGTGGAAAACAGAATATAGGCCGTCGAAAAAACGAGGAGCAGAAGCACGCCGAGAATGTTGATCAGCATCTGTACACGGAAGGAATTATACATGTTTCGCTTCATGTCACAGTTTCTCCCTGGTCAAAATATCGATTCCCGTATCGACGGAATTCGAAGTAAAGCCCGAGCTGCACAGCTCGACGAGAGACTTGATCGCCTGGTATCCGATCAGCTCCGGATTGACGACAAGGGAAGCGCTGATGATACCTTTCCGGATATATGCCTTGATCTGCTCGTCCGCCCCGAAGCCAATTATCTGCACTCTACCCACGAGATTCAGATCGATCAGCGCCTGCGTACCCGCAAGCGTATCATTGGTATCGGTAAAAACGATGGTCGAAAGGGCTGGCTGTGTTCGCACCAACTCGTACACAATTTTCTCCGCGTCGCGGGGGTTCATATCAGTCTTCTGGCTTGAAATAGGAGCACCGAGCTTCTGCCCGAGCACTCCACTGATACCCATCTCGACCAGCTCCCGCTCGGCAAAGATCGCTGGATTTTTTTCGCTGTACACGACTGCGAGGTGAACATCAGGTACGCCCCCGAGATTGACCAGCGCACCTGCTTTCCTGCCAAAGTCGAAGTTGTTCGTCCCGATGAAAGGCCATGGTTGGTCCGCAGGAATATTGTGGTTTATAAGGACGAGGGGGATGGAGTCACGCCGGAGCTTTTCAAGTTTTTTCAGGGTAACATCGTCATCGAGATTGGGACAAACGACGATGCCATCCACTCCGGTATAGGAGGCCATGCGCAACTCCGTTCCCTGCGAATCGATCGGATGCACGGTAAGGGCGACGTTATTTTCCCTGGCGGCTTTCTGCGCGCCTTCGCTGATGCCGGCAAAAAAATATGTCTGGTTCGATGGCAAATACAGGGCAAAATGATATTTGAGACTTACTGTACTGTTGTCGAGAGGAACCTTTCGTAAAAGGTCGCGTACAAGCGAAACCGATATGAGAAAAGAGAGTACTGCCAAGATTCCGGTGATTATTAGTCCAACTTTGATGAATATTTTCACAAAAAAAGTATACAGGCAGAATCCCGCGTTGACAAGAACCAAAATAATATCCAAAAAGGTTGATTCTGCCGTCACACCTGACCTATACTCGCAGCATGATCAATATTCTAACCTGGGATGATTCCCTGCAAACCGGTTTCGAGGAAGTGGATCTACAGCATAAAAAGCTGATCAAGATTATCGACGATGTGTATACGTCCGTGCAGTCACCGTCCGGGGAATATGCCCTGCAGATGTCTAAAAATCTGAAAAGGCTGACAGATTATACCAGTTACCATTTTTCCGAAGAAGAGAACTTTATGGAAAAATACGGGTATCCTGACTTCGCCGTTCACAAGCAAGCCCATGACGCTTTTATAACCCGAATCAACAGCCAGATCGGCACCCTGCCCCACGAACTACCCGACGAGGGTTTCCAGTTTTACCGGTATCTCGGTAACTGGCTTCTTTCGCATATCGCGAAAGCCGATCAGGCATGGGCCGTGTACATCCGGGAGCAGTTGCCAACTATACCTTAATTACTGCTATCAAAATTGTTGGTACCAGTATTTTCATCCTTTTTCAGCCAGCTCTCATCCCTTACGCCACCAAATGCCGAGCCGTCCATGCTGTCCCGGGCTGCCCTTTTTCCTTCACCGCTCCCGATACGAGATCCACAATC
>JBBRWY010000046.1:0-29296 GCA_038248875.1 Treponematales bacterium | reverse complement strand
GATGTCCAGGTGCTTTTAATGGATGAGCCTACGAGAGGTATTGATGTCGGGGCCAAAAATGAAATTTATAATCTTATGTATAAAATATCTGAATATGGTGTAGCGATCATTGTCGTTTCAAGTGATTTGCCGGAAGTTATGGGTATAAGTGATCGTATTCTTGTTATGAGAGAGGGTGTTTTGGTTAGCGAAATACCCAGAAGTGAAGCTAAATAAGAGGCGATCCTCAAGTTAGCGTTGCCTTGTTCCGAACAAAAAAATAACGGGAGAAAAACCTATGAATGAATGTATTGATACTAGTCCGATTTCAGAAAAACGAAAATTGGCGAATGTGATTGATAAAGCCGGTATTTTAGTTGTGTTTATTTTCTTGTTCATATTGCTTGCTATTTTTATTGAAAACTTTTTTTCTATTCCCAATTTAATCGGATTATCTCTTTCGGTTTCGATGGTTGGTATGTTGGCATGCACGATGTTGTTCTGCCTAGCAAGCGGAGATTTTGACTTGTCAATTGGAGCCGTTATTGCTTTTTCAGGAGTTTTGACTGCGGTGATGATCAATCGGACCGGGAGTGTCGCAATAGGTGTCGCGTGTGGAATTCTTGTTGGAGGGCTGGTAGGGTTCTTCAATGGTTTTGTCATTTCCAAACTGCATATTACCGCATTGATTACGACTTTATCGACGATGCAGATAGTGCGTGGTTTGGGTTATATTACCTCAAATGGGTCGGCTGTTGGGATTCAAAATGATAAATTTTATGGGTTAGGAACCGGAAATATTCTGGGCATTCCCAATCCGATCTGGATAACCGTGATATGTTTTATGATTTTTGGCATTTTATTGAACAAAACCACTTTTGGCCGCAACACACTGGTTATTGGTGGTAATAAAGATGCTGCAAAACTTTCTGGTATTAATGTCGATAAGATAAAAATCATGATATTTACTATTCAAGGATTAATGGGCGGCTTGGCTGGTGTGTCATTGACGGGCGGTATTGGATCAATGCTTGGGTGTCTTGTCGGTGTGCTAATCATGGGTACTGTACAAAATGCCCTTAATCTTATGAACGTGCCTACTTTTTATCAATATTTGGTCAGGGGTATTATTTTATTGCTTGCCGTTCTTTTTGATCAATTAAAACAAAGAAAAAGCGAGTAGGAAACTATTCGAAAAATGGTAAGCGCTGTTTAATTCCTTCCCTCCCCATACGCCGCTTCGATCATAGCCGCGGCGACTTCTGCGGCTTGATCGGCGGTGTTTTTTTTTCTGATTTCTCTCCGATTGACTTCTTCTGCCCACTTGATCCACCCGATGATTTCGGGTCCGCTTACGCCACGCTTTCGGTAATAGCTGACCATTCGTGCGGCCTTTCGGCGCAGCTTTCCTTTTTTTCGCTTTGCAAAATAGAGCGCCGTGGCTGCGAGCGCTGCTGCCGTGGCAAACTGCATCGCGGCGATTAGCACCGTCTTCAGTGCGGGCCGTTGTGTCGTTGTTTTATCCGGTTTTCCGAACAGATCTTCGAGCTGGCGCCGTGCCGACTGGTCGTCGTCGCCGAGATAGGCGAACGGGTCGTCCGCGGTATACGGAGGGGTGGGCTCAAATATGCGCCACTCGCCGTCGATCCATACCTCGGGCCAGGCATGGGCATTGCTGCCGCTGATAGTCCCCAGTCCCCGTTCGTCGAGTTCTACCCGGAATCCTTCTACAAGCCGCGCGGGCAAGCCTCCTTCGCGGGCGAGGAGGACGAAGGCGCTTGCAAAGTACAGGCAGAATCCCTGTTTCCCATCGAAGACAAAATCATCAATTGTATCGGCTTTAGTATTCTGCCGTGCTGTCTGAAGCGAATAACGGTATCCCTGCGAAAAATGATCGAGCAGGAGGCGGAGGTATTCCCGGTCGGAATTATTCGAACGCTGGCGTAATTCGCGGGCAAGCGATACAAGGCGGCTGGATGCCGGGCCACCTTCTGAAGTATACGCGGCAAGATTCGTGAAGTATTGCGGATCGTCCGGACGGACTGTAGCGTGTAAACCGCTGTCGGTAAGAAGATATGCCACGAGACCCCTCCGGGCGCTCGGCTCGAAACGAATCCCCTTATTCCGTGTAAAGGTTGCCTTCGCGGGCGCGTCGGCGGAAAGTGCTGCCGAAGTAGTGTGCTGTTCGGTCGGAATGGCGGAATGAAAATCGTCGACAAGAGTGAGTCTAAGTCCTCCGTGGTGTGTGCCGTTTGCAATAACGAGAGGAAGCGTTTCGCCCGCATCGGGATCTTCCGTCCAAATACGGCCATTCCAGGTTCGATACCGCGTATCTGCCAGATAGTGAAGGGCGTACGGGGCCCCCTGTACATTGAACAGAATTCGCTGAGACAGATATACCGAATCGGGCATGTCCGCGCTTCCTGCCGAAAAGCCGTAGCCGGGCACGTCGCGCATCAGCGGAAACGAAGGAGCGAGGCGGACAAACAAAGCGGAGAGGTCGGGTGTTTTGAACAGTTGTCGGGGGCGGTTTTCTCCGATCGAAAACAATGCAAGGAGGATTGCGAGTGCGAGGCCGGAAGCGACTGGGAACGAAACAGACTTTATCAGAGTCGACATCCGCACACCCGATTGTTTTGGGGTGGATACCAGAAAGAACAGGAACACTCCTGCGAGGGTAAGGAGCAGCAACACAGGGCGGTTCAGAATTATTCCGGCGCATAACAAGTTAGTCACCGTTGCGCAGATTACGAATGAGAGGTATTTTCTCGCACCGAGGAGCAGGGCTTGCGCGAGACAGAAGAGTGCATATATTTCCGTGGTAAAAAACGAAAAGAAACCGAATGCTCGTCCTTGTCGGGCAAGTTCGAGCCAGGCTTCCGCAAGCGAACGCCGGGCAACATTCACTTGAGCGAGGACGACTAAAACGGCTACAAGGCTGAAAACTGCCGCACATACGGTTGTGACCGTACGTAGTCGCCGTTTCAATCCAATAGTAGAAGACGAGGATGATAGCGGGGTGGATGCGAGAAAAATGCAAGATGAACAAAGGCCTGTCCACGCATATAGAAGTGCAAGCGGTCCTTCGGCGTGGAGAAGACGAGAAAAAAGAATGACGGGAAGCACGGTCACGCACAAGACAGTGGCATGTACGGTAATTGATCGCGCTGCGGCGCGAAGCATCCTACTTGCAGAGTGCATGGGCTGCATCCTCCGTTCCTCGCCGCGAATCAGCGAGCCGAAGTAGTGATGTACCGCCGAGTGTGGTCTGGCGCTCGATGAGTGTTTCAAGGCTCTTTTTTTCGTCGTCCGCTGTCGAAGGTGGCGGACAGAGTAACAGGTGTGGTTCGCATCCACGCGGCAGCGCGTTTTCGATAGCGGTAAAGAGGTCTGTATTTTCGCCTGCGTGTTTTGTTTCAATTAGTGGGCGAGTGGTGACGAGTAGGGTCGTTATTCCCATCGAGAATGCCACTGCAGGGAATACGGGATCCGAAAAAAGAATATTGGTAGACTGATCGAACAGTTCCATAAAAGCTTCGGTTGAATCGATCATCATACTTTGCGCCATAGAGCCGAGCACAAGTTCAACCGGGATGTGCGCTGCGGAGAGATAGTGAAGAATTGAAAATGTTGCACTGATGGCCATGTCCTCCGATGCAAGTTTTTCACCAGTGTCTGCGGGACCGGGCCAGAGGTCGAGTACCAACCGGAGCGCGGAGGAACGGGATTGCCCACTCACCGTTTCGCTCGGGATGCCGGAGGCGGCCCAGCGTTTCCAGGCGATCCGTCGTGCGGAACCACCGGCTCGAAGGGGGCGGAGGTATTCGAAGATTGTCGGGTCCTCGTCCTTTTCGGTCGAGCCCGGCTGATCTGCTCCCGAAGATTGGGCGAACCGCTCGATGGTTGCGTCAAGCTTTACAATTTCGGGATACACGTAAAACAGCCGCGGCTCTATCCTTTCTTCCAAACATACAAGGCCGAGTGCGTCGGTAAAACTGAAAAAGGTCAATCCGATTATGTAGGTTCCCCGGTATGCACATCTGATTTCTGCCGTGTGTATCTGCGAGCCATTTCCATCGATCGGGATCGGTACCGAATTACCCAAGACTGACGGCTGTCCCTGCGCAGCAAGGCGGCATTCACCGCGCGCAAGCGGGAGGAATCCCTCATTAGCGGTATGCAGTTCGTAGTGGACAATTTCCCCTTTCAGCGGATGGTCATTTGAAAAGACTTGGTGAAAGGTGAAGAAATGTGTGCTGAGTGCGAGTTGGACCATCGAGCAGATAAAGAGGGATGGGAGGAGTACAGCAATCACCGAAGAGACAGGGCCGGCAAGACCTGAGAATGTATTCAGGATGACGGTGAGGGTGCAGAAAGACAAGAGCGCGACAGGTTTGACGCGGATGCGCATGCTAGAGCCCGGTCGGCTTGGGGCTCGAAGTGCAGATGGACTCGATGCATCGGGATGCATCCGTCCGTGCGAGACGCGCCTGTGAGGACAGCTGAATACGGTGGGCAAGAACCGCCGGTGCAAGCATTTCTGCATCTTCGGGCATCACGAAAGAACGGCCTTCCATTGCTGCCCTTGCGCGCGCCGCCTGCTGGAGGAACAATGCCGCTCGCGGACTTGCGCCAAGACGGATGTCCCCATGGTGTCGGGTTGCGCGTACAATCTGCACGATGTATTCCCGTACGGCATCGGCTACATGTACTAAACCGATTGCTTCCCGGGCAGCAAGGATACCGGCCGGGCTGGAAACGGGAGCGATTTCCGGAGAGAATCCCGGCATGCTGATGCGTCTCAGAATTTCGGACTCGTTTTCCGGTGTGGGATAGCCGAGGGAAAACGAAAGACCGAAACGATCAAGTTCCGCCTCGGGAAGTGGAAAGGTTCCTGCAAAATTGTTCGGGTTTTGGGTGGCTGCAAGAAAGAATGGCTTCGGCAGCGCGCGGGTGACTCCATCGATCGTGACCTGTGCTTCTTGCATTGCCTCAAGAAAGGCAGACTGGGTTCGCGGTGATGTACGATTGAGTTCATCTGCGAGAATGAAATTGACATTGATCGGACCCGGGCGATAGATGAACTCATGGAGCTGAGGATCCCAGATGTTCATACCGAGCACATCACCCGGGAGCAGATCAGGCGTGAACTGGATGCGCGAAAAGCTCATGCCGGCGGCACGGGAAAGCGCCAGGGCGAGGGTGGTCTTGCCGACACCCGGTATATCTTCTATCAGAATATGCAGACCCGAGAGGAGGGCAAGCACTGAAAGGCGCAACGCTTCGGGGGAACCGACAAAGGCGAGTGATACTGACGACTCGAGATTCGCGGCGAGGGCGGAAACTGAAGCGGTCCGTTCAGTGTTCATTCATTTTCCTTTCTGTCTAGAACTTGTCCCGCGAGAGCGGTGTTCCTATCCAGACACCTTCCGCGCCAAGGTATTCACGGCGTTGTCCGTCGATTAGAAACTGCACCGATTTGACCGTCGAAAAGGCGGTAGCAGTGAATACGATCTGCGACAGCTGTCCGAGGTAACCCTCGATGCCGTACTGGTTAAATTGGAATTCCTCGCTCAGGTTGAGCATTGCGACTCCGTCCTTGACGGTAGCCGAAAGAAGGCGTGTGCCTTGCGGGATGAGCGAGCGCAGACCCTTTCCCGATTCGGTACCATTGGTACCCTTGAACAAGGTTACAAGCGTTTCTGAAAGTGGCGAATCGGTTTGGGTGATGTCGCGGACCACTTCCTTGCGGAGAACCCGTCCATCCGCGTCGATAGTCACGAAAAAGAGAGTTGCCTTGCGCGTTGGTACGGGTTTTTCCGTCGCAGCTCCGGTAACAGGCTCCTTGGCAGCAGGTTTTACGGTTTCGGCTGTGGGTGTTTTAACTGCGGGTGTTTTAACTGCGGGAGCCGTTGTCGTTGAAGTCGCTGTTTTCGATGCAGGTTTGACGGTTTCGGCTGCTGGTGTTTTGACTGCCGGCGCTTTTACTGCCGTTTCAGGTTCCTTTTCCTTGCTACCGTCTCCAGATGCAGGTGTCGAAACGGCGAGCGGTTCGTCGGCTGTTTTAATTAGCGGAACGACGGGTTCGATCCCGGTTGCTGTTTTTTCTGTGGTTGTTTTGATATGCGAAAATAGTTCTGCAGCGCCTGTTTTCTCGAGAACGCCGGTGATATTTTTTTTGTTGAAAAAGAAGAGAACAATTACCAGAAGAATAAAAGCTATCCAGAAAAGGCATCCAAGGGAAGCCGGTTTTTTCTTTTTTTTGTCTGCCATGAGCTATGATACGATGATTTCAAGCCGTATGCAAGGCTGTTTTTTTGGGGTATAGTGAAAATTGTGAGAAAACTCGAAGGGTTGTCGGCATCCCGCGGTATCGCAATCGGACCGGTTTTTTGTCTTGCCGACGAAACGCCAGTATCAATTCCTCGATACCCGATAAGCGAAAGCGAAGCAGAAACGCACTGGCTCCGCTTCGAAACCGCCCTGGAATTGTCCCGGAAAGAGCTCTTTTTGTTGAAGGACGACCAGAATAAGGAACAATCTCTTATTCTCGAGGCTCATCTGATGATGCTTTCAGATCCGGAATTCATTCCACAGATCAAAAAAGCCCTGTTTTCGCGGCTATTCAATATTGAATACGTGCTCAAGGAAAAAGTGAACGAGGCTGCCGGAATGTTGCGCGCTACTGGAGATGCATACCTTGCCGAGCGTGCCGTAGATATCGAAGATGCCTTTGACCGGATAATAAATCACCTGCTTTCGCCGTCGCTTAAGACCAAAAAAAGTGGGCAGAAAACACGTTTTATTCCGCCGGGAGCGATTTTTGCGGCCCGAAATCTGAAACCGTCCGAAACACTCGCGCTCAAGGGTTCGGGTATAGTGGGCATCATTCTGGAAGAAGGCGGTGCGACCAGCCATGTCGCAATCCTTGCCCGTTCCTGGCATCTTCCTGCGGTCATGGGTGTGCGGGGTTTGCTCGATGGATTGGTCGACGGCAAGGAAGTGATTCTCGACGCGGTAGACGGTCTCGTGATCGTCGACGCTTCTTCCGATACGGTTGCCGCTTACCGTTTGCGTTTGCGTTCCGATATGCGCCAGCAGGCGGAGAATGCGGTTGAGCGTTCCGCCCTCGTAAAGGCGCAGTGCGAAACTACCGACGGTACTATCCTGACTTTGCGCGCGAACATTGCCCTGGCCGAGGAAGCCGCTTCCTCGCTTGAAGAGGGCGCCGGGGGAATCGGGCTGTTCCGTTCGGAATTTCTTTTTTTGGGAGCGGACGGCTTTCCCGACGAAGAAACTCAGTTTGTAGCCTACCAGACCGCTGTGGAAAACATGGCAGGCGCGCCGGTGATAATACGGACACTCGATGCGGGTGCCGACAAGATGGTCGGTGAACAGCTCGACCTTGCCGAAAAGAATCCGTTGCTCGGCTGGCGTGCGGTACGTTATTGTCTTGACCGGCGCGATCTGTTTAAAACGCAACTGCGCGCATTGTTGCGAGCCAGCGCGTTCGGCGATCTCAGGATCATGTTTCCGATGATCTCGAACGTCGAAGAACTGGACGCCGTGCTCGAGGTGCTCGACGAATGTAAGGCAGAATGCCTGCGGGACGGAATTCCGTTCAAGACCGACCTTAAGGCGGGTATCATGGTCGAGATACCCTCGGCCGCGGTGTGTGCCGACCTACTCGCGCGGAAGGCTGATTTCATGTCGATCGGGACCAATGACTTGATCCAGTATACGATGGCGGTGGACCGGGAAAACCCGAAAGTTTCCCACCTTTACGACTGCTATAACCCGGCCGTGCTGCGCCTTATCGCGCAGACTATCGAAGCGGGAAAAAAATCGCGGACCGAGGTGTCCATGTGCGGCGAAATGGCAGGAGATCCTGCCGCCGTGTTTCTTTTGGCGGGAATGGGCTTGCGCAGCTTCAGCATGGCACCCACCCTTATAACACAGGTTAAAGAGTTTATCCGGAAAGTGTCCATCGAGGACGCAGAAGCCCTTGCGAAGTCGGTGCTCGAACTGTCCACGGCTCGCAATATCCGGAAACTGTTACAGGAAAAAATCAAAGCGTATGAATGACACTGACATACAAGAAGAAGGCGAAAATCCAGCACCGGTCGAACGTTTGTTTGACGACCGGAATTTTTACCACAACTTGCCCCTGGTGGTTATTGTGGGAAGGCCGAACGTCGGCAAATCGACACTCTTCAACCGCCTACTCCATAAACGGCGGGCAATAACTGACCCGACTCCTGGCGTAACCCGTGATCCGATCGAGGATACTGCATTCATAAACGATAAGCCGGTCCGCATCATGGACACCGGCGGCTTCAAGCTGGATCGCAATCCGGGAACGCCAGAATCGATAATGGATGAACTGGTCGTCGAAAAAACGCTCGCTTCACTCAAAAAAGCTGACGAAATTCTACTTTTGCTCGAAGCTGGTCCGGCAACAGCCGAGGACGAGGAGTTTATCGAACTGTTACGTCCATACTGGAATAAGCTTATCGTTGCGGTAAACAAGACCGAGGGCGGGCGGCGTGAGAGCGAAGCATGGAACTACTTTAAATATGGGTTCAACGAAGTCATCTTCGTAAGCGCCGAACATGGCGACAACATGGCAGAGCTTGGCGAGTTGATCACTAAAAAACTTGATTTCTCGAAAGTGGCAGAAGGCGAAGAAGAAAAATGCATCCGCATCGCTATTGTTTGGAAACCCAACACCGGCAAGTCGACGCTCTCGAATCGTCTGACAAAAACTGACGCCTCCATTGTTTCGGATATTGCAGGCACCACGCGTGATGTGGTCGAGGGATTCTTCACCTATAAAGGACGTAAATTTCAGGTGCTCGATACTGCAGGTATCAGACGGAAGTCCCGGGTCAAGGAAGATATCGAATACTATTCGGTCAACCGTGCAATCAAGACCATCAAGGACGCTGATATCGTGTTTCATATGATGGACGCGAAGGAAGGCATGGCTGAGCAGGATAAAAAGATCATCGCTCATGCTACCGAGCATGGACTTGGGGTTGTATTTGTTTTGAATAAATGGGATACCATGCCCCAGGACAAGAAGGTGTTCAAGGACGCCGAAAAAAGCATGAAGGTCATGTTCGGCCAGATGGAATATGCGCCAGTGTTATCCCTGTCGGCCCTCAAAGGTGTAGGCATTAACGAGCTGCTTAATACCGCGATCACTTTGTACGGCCAACTTTCGAAGCGGGTGGAAACATCCGTGCTTAACATGGCGCTCAACGACTGGGTTGTCGCCTCTCCGCCTCCTCAGGGACGGATGAACAAATTCAAGATTCGGTATATGGTACAGACACAGACCAATCCGGTTCAGTTTTTGGTGTTTGCCTCCAGGCCCGAATCGGTTACCGCTTCCTATCTGGCGTATATACGCAACAAGATCAGGAGCGACCTCGGGTTCGACAAAATTCCGGTAGTGCTCGAAGTCAAGGGAAGCCGGAAAAAATGGGAGCAGCGTGAAGGATAAGAGGAGACTGGATGGCAGAGTTTTCGATCGGTGAGGTTGAACGGCTCACCGGGCTCAAGGCACATGTTCTCCGTTATTGGGAAGAAGTGATCCCGTTCGTCAGACCGCGAAAGGATGACCAGGGACACCGGTTTTATCGACAGCGCGATGTCGAGCTCATAACTAGAATCAAATATCTGGTTCAGGAAAAAAAGTACACGCTCGAAGGCGCTGGCGAACGCCTCGTAACCGAGCTGACTGATTCACGGCTTGTAGCCGTCAAGAGCACGCTTGACGCATTGCGCGCAGAACTATTGAATATGTACTCAATTGTACAAAAGCAGAAAGAATAGACCCTTGGAATACGTTCCAAAGGCCATACCCCCAACGAAGGGGAAGGGATCCTACAAATGACCGAAAAAACAGAAGGCTCGGAAAAGCCATTTTACGAAAATATCGTATCGCAGCACAAACGCACCGCGAAACCGCCCAAGGTAGGTAAAGAAGGGAGCGAGAACGCTGGCCACCCTGGATATTCAGGACGTCCTTCGGCGCCCACCGATTCGTATCCCCGCAGCCGCACCGAACGCCCGGGCAGCAGCACCCGCTTTCAGCGTCCCGACGGCAGCGCCCCCCGCAGCGACACACGCACTCCGCGTGGTGACACACGCGCTCCGCGTGGTGACACTCGCGCCCCGCGAAACAGCGGAGAAAACCGCGGCCCCAGCCCCCGAAATGGCAGCTACGCCCCGCGTGGACCCGCGCAAAGCCGTTATCCACGTCCTGAAGTTCGCCATGCAAGTGACGAGGAGCGAACCTTTGCTCAGAACGAAGCCGCCCGTGAAGGTGAATCCGGCTTTACGCGGCCGGTAAGCCATAGCGATGCAGTTCGCGAAGCCGAGCGGAATTTTGCCCGGAATGAAAGCGGATTTGTGTCAGGGGGCTCCGCACCTCGGGGCGACAGCCGTGCGCCGCGCGGAAACGGAGTTGCCCCTCGTGGTGACAACCGTGGACCGCAGGGGCACAGCCGCGCGCCGCGCAGTGACAGCTACGCACCCCGCGGTGATAGCTACGCACCCCGCGGTGATAGCCGTGCACCACGATCCGACAGCTATGCACCGCGCAGTGACAGCTATGCGCCGCGCAGTGACAGCTATGCGCCGCGCAGTGACAGCCGTGCGCCGCGCGGAAACGGAGTTGCCCCTCGTGGTGACAACCGTGGACCGCAGGGGCACAGCCGCGCGCCGCGCAGTGACAGCTACGCACCCCGCAGTGACAGCTACGCACCCCGCGGTGATAGCCGTGCACCACGATCCGACAGCTATGCACCGCGCAGTGACAGCTATGCGCCGCGCAGTGACAGCTATGCGCCGCGTGGCGACAATCGTGCACCACGCAGCGAAGGACGTCCACAGCATGGTGACAGCCGCGGTCAGCGAAGCGATTCCCACTCGCCCCGGGGCGATAGCCGCCCCTCTCGCGATGACGGAAGCCGTCCGCGTGCGGGGACTAGCGCTCCCCGCAAACCTTTTCAAGCCCCCGTTTCCTTCGCGCCGGTGTTCGGGGAACTTCCTGCAGATGTCCGAAAGCTGCTCGATTCTTTTCCGGAGATAGTTGATGCGGTATTTCCGCTCGATAGTAAAAAAATGTTGTCCCTTCCGGCAGATATACGTGAATTATCTCACGATCTTACCGACGAGCGCGCTGACCGCCGCGTCGGCTATATGAACGATCCGGCCGTCCTGTCGGCGTACATACGTTACTACATGTGGTGGAATCTGGTGCGCCTCAGCCGGCTGCTTGTTTCGCTTCCTATCGATTTGAAAGATGGCGATGCTGCAGTCGACCTCGGTTCCGGCCCGCTCACTCTGCCAATCGCCTTGTGGATGACCCGGCCCGAGCTGCGCGCGAAGAAAATCACCTGGTACTGCGTCGATATTTCACAAGGTGCACTCGCTGCCGGTGAAGAACTGTTTTTGTCACTTGCTGCGCGTACCGGGGACGAGCCCTGGCAGATAACGCGCGTCAAAGGTGAATGCGGTGTATCCCTCCGCCGCCGCGTCGCGCTTGTCACGAGTGCGAATATGTTCAACGAACTTTTCTGGGAAAATCCCTTGCCGCTCGAGCAGCAGGCCAAACATTATGCCGAAGAACTTTCAAGTTACGCACAGAGCGACTCGTCCATTCTCGTAATCGAGCCCGGTGTGCCGCGGGCTGGCAGATTCATTTCGCTCCTCCGTGACTCGCTTATTCGTCTTGAGTACAAGCCGGTCTCTCCGTGTCCCCATGACGGCGTTTGTCCCTTTCCGGGGCTTCGTCACGGCAAGTGGTGCCATTTTGTGTTTGATACTTCCGATGCTCCGGCAAAGCTGCACAAGCTGTCGGATGAGGCGGGTCTCGCGAAAGATCGTGCGGCTCTGTCGTTTATTTATTCGAGAAGGACTGGAGCGGTTATCGAAGAAGAAGCAGGAACGGGCGCAGCAGAAACCAGCACCCCCATCGCAGAAACGCAAGCCCCTTCAGAAATCCTCTCACGCATATCGGGACTCTTTCCCGACCTCAAAGTGCGCGTTACTTCCGATCCGATCCGCCTTCCGGAATACCACACCGGGCGTTATGGCTGCTCGGAGCGGGGAATGGTCATGCTGACGGGAACTTATCAGGCCGCCGATTACCTGCAGACCTGCCATTCGGGCTCGCTCGTCGGCGTACCTATGCCGGACCGCAAGCACCCCGAGATCGACGGGAAAACCGATGCAATAATTATTCGTCTGAAGTAGGCGGCTCCCCGAGCGGATCGGTCTTGAAAATCTTGGCCAGCTGCTTGCGGGTCGTGTCGAGATCTTTCGGATACGGGGCAACGAATTCCATCGTTTCGCCTGTCGCCGGGTGCGCAATACGCATTCGCCAGGCGTGCAGTCCCAGCCGATCGAGCAGCGGTCGTTCGGCAAATTCGTCTCCATGCCACTTTCGTTTTATTTTTGAAAGCATAAGTGGCTCGGGATTTCCGTACAGCGGGTCACACACGATGGTCAGACCCGAAAGAGCCAGATGCACCCGGATCTGGTGCGTCCGCCCGGTAATCGGCTTTGATTCAATCCAGCAGAATGGTCCGCACGAACCCATATAGGTAAAAAGCGTCCGGGAATCTTTTCCCTTATTTTTGTCCTTGACGGTGCGGTGTTTTGCGTCCCCGTCCGCGCGGAGCGGAATATCGACCTCGAGTGTGTCCCAATCGGGCCTTCCATGAACGAGGGCGTGGTAGGTCTTGTCGACCTGGCGGTTTTCGAAAGCCATGCTGATCGTGCGATGCGCTTCCTCGGTCTTGGCATACAGTACGATTCCCGAGGTATCTTTGTCGATGCGGTGCACCGCGAAAAGCCGCTGTTCGCCTGTGCATAGTTCTTGCGTGGCCAGTACGTCAAGCCTTGGTGCGTCAGGATCCCAGCGATCTGCGGCGACCAGGAGACCCGAGCTTTTGTTCAGCACGACTATATGTTCATCCTGATAGATGACGGTGAATGACTGATTTTGTTTCATATACAGAAATATAGCAGATCCGGCCCGGTTTGTCTCAAGTTGCTGCCTTACAGAGGCACTCTGATGGTGAACGCGCTTCCTGAACCTTCCGCGCTTTTTAGAGAAACCGTACCCCCGTGCGCGAGAGCGATGTGTCGCACGATGGACAGGCCGAGGCCAGTCCCACCCTGTTCCCTGCTCCTGCCATTGTCCACGCGGTAGAACCGCTCGAATATTCGTGAGCGGTGCTTTTCTGCAATCCCGGGACCGTTATCCGTTACCACACAAACAAGCCCTTTTTCACCGTTTTCCGGCCTGTTTTCCAAATTGAGAGCAACAGAGACTTTCGCTTTTTCCGGGCTGTACTTGATCGCGTTGAAGACGAGATTCGCGAGCGCCTGCTCGAGGAGGCCGGGATTTATGTGTGCTGTAAGGCCGGGTGGACACGCGAATTCAAGCACAGTCTTTTTTTTTCGCGCTTCTTCAGTGCAGAGATTTTCGACACTTGAAAGCAGTTCTTGCAGCAGTGTATCTTCTTTCGAGATTGAAACATCCCCATTCTGTTCGAGCCGCGAAATGGTCAAGAGATCGTCGATGATGGCCCCGAGGCGCGAAGACTGCTGGTCCATGATATCGAGGAACCGTCGCGCTGCTTCGGGATCGTCGATTGCACCATCCTTCAATGTTTCAATAAAACCCTTTATCGAGGTGACCGGAGTTTTCAGTTCGTGCGACACGTTCGCGACAAAATCTTTGCGGATACGCTCAAGCCGCTTAAGCCGAGTGATGTCATTGAAAACCAAAAGCTTCCCGCTTCCGTTTTCTATCGAACTCGACCTGACGAGGAGATCCCGGATTCCTACGGTCAGTCCAGGTCTGAATTCAATTGTCTGTTCTTCTCCGTGATTTGCGTCCTTCAGAGCAAAATCTGCGATGGATGTGTTACGTACGGCCTGCAGCAGCGGCATGCCTTTTGCATCTTCCGCTGAAATATTAAAAAGGTCTTCGGCTGCGCGGTTGATGCGCAGTACTTTATTTTCATGGTCAAGGACAATGAGCGCGTCGTTCATGGCGGAAAGGATCGCTCCCGTTTCGCGGTTTTGTCCGTCGAGTGCACGCATTTTTTCCTGCAGAGCTTGTGCCATCGAGGAGAATGTGAGGGAAAGTTCCGCAAGTTCGAGTGGAATCCGGTCGTGTACGAATGAAACATCGAGTATTCCTGTGGAATAGGAGCGGGCCGCATTCTCGAGGGTCTGGAGCGGGGATACGATTTTAGAGGACACGAGAAAGGAAACACCGAGTGCCAGCAATAAAATGATGAATGCTGAAATGACAAGAACCAAAGTCATACGGTTTGCAGCTGTATCGATATAATCGACGGGAAGGGCAAGACGGATAACCATTGTCCGGAAAGGAATTGCGTAATAGACAAGGCGTTTACCGAGCGTGTCGCTGAAGCGGACAACCGCTTTTTCCTCTCCTGCAAGAGCTGCTACCACTTCCGGCCGGTCTGCATGGTTTTCAAGTGTAGAAGGTTCCGCGTTAGACTCGGCGAGAATGCGGCCGTCATTTGCAATAATAGTAACCCTGAATTCCGGTTCCGCTCCAAAATGGTGTGCAAACTTTTGTAGGGCGGAAGGTTCCATAATCGCGGGATAGGCGGTCAAAAAATGGGATACCGCATAGCTGAATTGTTTGAGGTTTTTTTCTGTCTGGCGGTAGGCTGTCTGCCGGAGCGTGATAAGGCTAACCACCATGAAGGCCGCGATAGCCAAAAGGAGCACGCTGCCCGTTGCCGTAAAGAGATACATCCAGGTTCGTTTTTCCTGTTTGCGCGGGATCACTCGGTGTCCTTCATTCGGTACCCGATTCCCCGCACGGTTTCTATTATCTCCGCCTTGGCGCCGAGCTTTTTGCGGATGCTCAGAATCTGCACATCAATAGAACGTTCGGTCACGGGGTACGAACTTCCTTTTACCGAACTGATGATCTGTGAGCGCGAATACACGCGGCCGGGATTTTGTGCGAGGAATTCCAGAATCTGGAATTCGGTTACGGACAAAGCAAGGGGTACCGAGTCCGAAAATATCTCGTGGCGGACCGGGTCGATCTTTATTCCGTGTATATCAGTTCTCTCACCAACGAGCTCTATCGGCTTCCTGTTTTTGCGCCGGAGTACAGTCCGCACACGCGCCATGAGGACTTTGGGCGAGAAAGGCTTGGTGATGTAGTCATCGGCACCCAGCTCCAGGCCGAGTACCACATCGGTGTCTTCGGTTTTAGCGGTGATCATGATGACCGGAATGGTATCAGTTGTTTTCGCTTCCTTGAGCTGTCGGCACACATCGAGGCCGCTGATTCCGGGAAGCATCAAGTCAAGGAGGATCAGGTCTATCTTTCCGGCTTTGACGAGACGGAGTGCTTCTTCTCCGGAGGAGGCGGTACTTACCCGGTAGCCGTCTTTTTCAAGATTGTACCGGAGTAGTTCGAGAATCGGCAGTTCATCGTCGACAGCAAGTATCCGTTCATTACTCATGGATGAACCTTACTCGAACATGTTTGTTTTGTCTCCGTTAAAAATACTATTAACACGATTTTAACATAAATATCATTACACTCTCACCTTGCACCTTTACGTTACCTATAACAAATCCTACAGGAGGAATCTGTCATGAAAAAGATTATTGTGGTTCTTGCAACCTTGGTTCTCGGTACTGCCGTTGTATTTGCTGCCGGAAACAAGGATTCCGGTACAAGCGTATCGGCATCCAAATTGTCCGGCACGTTTACTTTTGGTGGTTCAACCACAGTGCAGCCGATCGCCAATGTTGCAATCGAGCAGTTCGTAAAAGCGAACCCGAACGTAAAAATTACCTATGAAGGACTCGGATCGAGCACCGGACTCAAGCAACTTGGTGAAGGAACTGTAAGCCTTGCCGGTTCTTCCCGCGAACTCAAACAGAGCGAGCTCGATTCCGGCCTCGTTCCGCTGGTTATCGCCCGCGACGCCCTCACCGTAGTTGTCAACAAAGATATCACCGTTGCCAACCTCACCAAGGACCAGCTTGTGGGAATCTACTCCGGAACAATTACCAACTGGAAAGAAGTGGGCGGAAAGGATGAAACCATCAATGTGGTTAACCGCGATGAAACTTCCGGTACCTACGGAGCTTTCAAGGAAATCGTGCTCGACCCCAAAAAAGCAAAGTATACCCAGAATGCGATCGTTGCCAAGGAAAATGGCGAAGTAGCCGCGAAAGTCGCGTCGACACCCGGTGCGATCGGGTATGTCGGCCTCGGCTTCGTGGAAGAAATCACCAAGGCGGGAGGAAAAGCTCTGTCCATAGACGGTGTCGCGGCCTCGGTGGCAACTACTCTCGATGGCACCTACAGTCTATCCCGCAGCTTGTACGTCGCCACGAAGGGTGCAGCAGTCGCGGGTTCTGTAGAAAAAGCTTTCACTGATTACCTTCTTTCTGCACGTGGAAAGATCATCGTCAAGGAAGCCGGTTTCGTACCGCTCAAGTAGATTGGTAGAATAGCAGCACGGGCGGCGGTTTCCGGGATGGGAACCGCCGCCTGTACGTATAAGGAGTCTGTGTGAAAAAAGCGATGCGGATGGTCGAATCCGGCTTGGAGAAAGCCTTTCTCGTCAGCGCGCTCATCTCGATAACCAGCGTTATTCTGATGACCGTTTTTATTTTCCGGCAGGGTATGCCGCTGTTTTCCCATATTTCTGTCTCCGATTTCCTGTTCTCTACCGACTGGAATCCTTCTCGCACGGGTAACCCCGGGTACGGCATCCTTTCCTTTATTGTGGGTGCCTTTTTCGTCACCCTGCTGGCCCTCATGATCTCGGTTCCCATCGGGATTTCATCAGGCATTTTTCTTGCCGAAATGGCGGGAAAGAAAATCGGCTCCTTTTTGCGGAGTACGGTCGAACTGCTCGCCGGCATTCCCTCCGTCATCTACGGCCTTTTCGGTATAGCCTTCATCGTTCCCCTGGTACGAAACCTGTTCGGAGGCAACGGCTATTCTGTCCTTTCATCATCGATAATCCTCGCAATCATGACGCTTCCTACAATAATTAATATGACAGAAGTATCCTTACGGTCGGTCGCCAACGACCTTCGCGAAGGTTCATACGCGCTTGGCGCGACAAAATGGCAGACAATTACCGGCGTCCTGCTTCCCGCCGCTAAATCGGGAATTATTACCGGTGTCGTGCTTGGCATGGGCCGTGCACTCGGTGAAACCATGGCCGTCCTTCTCGTCGGCGGAAACGCGCCGATTATGCCTACCGGTCCCCTTTCCATGGTTCGAACCCTCACCATGAACATCATCACCGACATGTCCTACGCCGAAGGCGTCCATATGACGGCTCTCTTTGCCACTGCGATCGTCCTCTTTGTGTTCATACTCGCACTCAACCTGTTTATCCAGCTCGCCCTCCGGGCTGCCGTCAAGGAGCAGCAAAAATGAAGCGAAAAATCGCACTTACCGAATACACCTCTGTGGGCTTTGTCTGGTTTTCCGCCGCTTTTACCATAGTTACGCTTCTGGTAATTCTTGGTTACATCATGTGGAACGGGTTCTTTTATAGCAACCGCCGGGAATACACGGTTACCTCCCAAACATCATCCGGTTTAGAAGATATGGTACTGGTTGTACACAAGGAATTGCATATTTCGGAACTGCCTTTTACTATTGTTCAAAATCTGTTCAACGATGAATACTCCAGCTGGAAAAAGATTGACGAGCAGGATATCGACCTGTATCCATATATTTCGGACGAGGCCGCCCCCGGTGCCCTGTCGGCTCTTGCCCTGAAAAGTCTTGGTTCTCTGGTGGAATATCCCGGCGATGCTACGGCCGCAGTCGCGGCAGTCTCTTCCCAGCGGGGCGGTGTTGCCCTTGTCGGCGCCGATGCATTCAATACGCTCGAGAGCCGCCTCCGGAACAGCGTTAAAAAAATCAATCTACGCACCATCGCGCTCGCGGCCAATCCCGGCGTTACCGCACTCAAGGACAACCTCCGCATCGGCACAATTGACGAAAATGCTATCGCGCGTCTGTATCGCGGCGAAGTCCTTAACTGGAGCGAGTTTGATGGCAGTGATCTTCCGGTCGTTGTCATCATTCCTCCCGTGTCCGATCCCCTGTATGCGCAGGTACGGGCCGCCGGATATGACGCGCGTAATTCGGCGCAAAGCTCCGTCCGTTTCGAAGTCGCAGTTTCCTCCGACCAGTATTACCGCCTTCTTGCCGAAACTCCGGGCGCCGCCGGACTCGCCGCTGCCAACCGCATCGACACCGCAGGCCTTTCGGTAATCAAGCTTGCACGGCAGGAAACGGGGCGCAACCTCAGTCTCTCGTTTATCCTCGACGCCCCCAAGGATTCGGGAAAAATCGGCGGTATTTCTACCATCATCGTGAATACCTTTCTCATGGTGTTTTTAACGCTGCTCTTTTCGGTTCCGCCGGGGTTGTTTGCCGCAATATATCTTGTCGAGTACGCCCGCGCCGGCCGGCTCGTCCGCTGGATACGGCTTGGTACCGAAACCCTGGCAGGAATTCCGTCAATAATTTTCGGTTTATTCGGTATGCTTGTATTCGTCCAGGGCTTCGGCTGGGGCATCTCGCTTTTATCCGGTTCGCTCACAGTCACCTTGATGATTCTTCCGACCATCGTCCGCACCGCCGAAGAAGCGCTCAAGTCGGTGCCTCTCGCACTCCAGGAAGGCAGCCTCGCCCTCGGCGCCACGAAGGTGCAGACAATTTTCCGGGTCGTTCTTCCGGCTGCCTTTCCCGCTATCGCCTCGGGCGTCATTCTTGCGGTAGGCCGTGCGCTCGGCGAAACGGCTGCACTCATCTACACAATGGGATCGAATTATAACTTGACCGAAGGCCTCTTCGATTCGACCCGCACGCTCGCCGTGCACATCTATCTCATTATTGCCGAAGGCATCTCCTCGGATCGTGCCTTTGCCGCGGGTACTGTACTCATATTTTTCATTCTGATTATCAACACCTCGGCCCGCCTCCTAATCAACCGCATGGGCAGAATGACTCGGGCGTAGGACCGCGCGCCTTCAACCAATTTTGTTGATATCGTACGGCGTTTCCTGATACACGAAATAGTTGAGCCAATTGACGAACAAAAGGTTCGCGTGCGACCTCCAGCTGATCGGAGGGAGGCGCGACGGATCGTTGTCGGGATAATAGTTTTTCGGCATATCGATTTTCTGTCCCTTCGAAATATCACGTTTGTATTCGCGCGACAAGGTTTCCGCGTCGTACTCGGCATGGCCCGACACGTAGATCGACCTTCCGTCACGGCTTGCAATCAGAAACACGCCTGCTTCTTCCGATTCGGCGAGAATTTCGAGTTCCGGAATTTCGCTGATGTCTTCCTTGTGGATCGTCGTATGTCTACTATGCGGTGCACAAAATGTTTCGTCAAAACCGCGCACCAGTTTGTGGTGCTGGTTCAACACGCGATGTCTGAAAATTCCGAACACTTTTTCGTCCAACTTGTGCTTACCGATCCCGTATTGGTGATGCAGCGCTGCCTGCGAGGCCCAGCAGATATAGAGCGAACTGAACACGTGCGTTTTCGCCCAGTCCATTATTTGCACCATTTCCTTCCAGTAATCGACTTCTTCAAACGGCATGTTTTCTACCGGGGCTCCCGTGATGATGAGTCCGTCAAATTTCGTTTCTTTCACACTGTCGAACGTGCGGTAAAACGCATCGAGATACTCCCGGCTTGTATTCGTCGACTCGTGACTCGACATGGTTAAAAGCGTTATCTCGATCTGCAACGGCGTGTTTCCGAGCAGGCGCAGCAGCTGGGTTTCGGTCACTTCTTTCGTGGGCATGAGGTTCAATATGGCGATTTTGAGTGGACGAATATCCTGCATTTTCGCGCGGTTGTCGTCCATTACGAAGATGTTTTCTTCAGTCAGAATCTTGACGGCGGGCAGGGTAGCAGGAATTTTAACGGGCATGTCGTACCTCCGGAACAGTGGATTGTTTCAGTTTATACAAAAAGCTCTTTTTTGTCGATTATCAAAGTGCAGGAGCTGGGGCGCCACGACTTCAATCCCGGGTACAGGATTGAAGTCGACCGGTCTCTCGGCTTAAATCTTTTTTGCCGATGCAAAAAAGGATACCGCCTCGATCCCTGGCGCATACCCAATGTAAAATATACGACAGTTTGACAAAATTCGTCGATTGATTCTGCCTCGAAGTCTGTTATTTAGCTGTTGGATGCATTATAAATGGGTAGTGAGGTGAACCATGAAGACCCCGCTTTATTCTGGCCTGGCGATAACAGCCTCTTGCATCCTCCTTTTTTCCGCATGCGCCCTCGGTTTCGAACCTGCATGGAAGGGTAAAACCGATACAACCGCAATCGCTTTTCAGCTCGCGACCCCCGATCTCCCCTCTTCTTCCTCCTATGCCCGCGCCATCGCTCTGGGCGGCGGCTTTATATATATCCGCACCATCGGTGGTCCCTCGGGTAATGGGACAATGTATGGTCCGTACCGCGTCGCTTCCGGCGCTGTGTTCGAAACCACCGATGTCCCCCCCGGCACCTATGACGGCATCGGTGTGCTCTATGCACCCGAACCACTCGAATCCAAGCACATCGTCTATCCGACAGTCGATACTCCCTTCGCCACCCTCATGCGGATGTCCGACGCCGATTTTGGCACTTTTTCTGATGGCGAATCTTCCAAGTTCAACGAAATGCTCGACGGCGACGTCTCGGGCTTCAAGTTAAACAATGTAACGCTCAAGTCCGGTACCACCAACACTTTAAAGCTGACCCTGGCACCGATAACCGGCCCTGCCTCTACGGTGATTATCGGTAACACGATCAACCTTTCGTCCTCTGCGACCCTGAAACGTAAATTCATCAAAGTCGCCAATGTCATCCCCACGGTGGGAAACCAACTCAGCGAAGTAAATTCGAGCATTCCCCCAGGAACAACCCTCGGTGTCACCGCCTTTTACAACAGCCTGGGAAAGCTGCTTCAAGCCTTTCCCGCTCCAGTTACCAATCCAATAGTCGCCCCACAGGTTTCTTCTACACCCTACACCACCGGTGATTATTTCTATTTTTATATCGAGTATCAAGCTGCGGCCGCCATCAATGTAGCATTCGATATGGTGGAAATCCCGATAGTGTATACGGTCAACTTTGATAGTCAGGGAGCTACCACCCCGCCGGCACCGCTTGTAAAAACGGTAACCTTTCCTGCAACCACAGTCGTTACCCTTCCGACAGCTCCACTCCGTTCCGGGTATACCTTCAACGGCTGGTTCACCGCCCCGAGCGGCGGTGGAACTTCTTTTGCAGGAGCAACACCGGTAAGCACAAATTTAACTGTATATGCCCACTGGATTTCGCTTTCAGCTGATGCGAATTTGAGTGCTCTCGTGGTAAACAGTCTTCCCCTAGTACCGACATTCACGCCTGCGACACTTTTGTATACAGCATCTGCATCAAACAGTTTCCTGACTGTCTCGGTGACTCCGACAGTTGTGGATCCCGCTGCTACAATCAGGGTACGCATCAATTCTGGAGGATATTCGGCGGTTATTTCCGGAACGGCTTCCGGTACGCTTATTCTGGATTCTCCTGTCGGAACGAACGTGATTGATATCGAAGTAACCGCTCCGGATTTGGTAACGATCAAAACCTACTCCGTTACAGTAAATAAAACGGTTCTCGTTACCATAAACTCTGGTGCGAACGGAACTGTTTTGCCGGACGGTGCGCAGGAACGGATCCCCGGTGCCCTGGTCCCTCTCGTAGCAACACCTGTGCCTGGTTACCGCTTCGACACCTGGACCGGAACTGCTACTGTCGCGCCTAACAATCTACCATCTGCAACCCTGACGGTTAATGCAGTCAATTCAATGGCTATGGCGAATTTTATCCCAGATTTTGCGGGCGGCACTGGAATGATCGGAGACCCTTATCTGGTTTCGAATATTGCCCAGCTCAAGAACATGAACAACTTCCGTAGCAGTGTTTTCAAGCTTACTGCGAATATCGATCTTATTTCCGAACTCAACTGGACACCCATCGGTGATTCCACCACAAATTTTACCGGCGAATTCGACGGCGATGTGTTTACTATCACCAATCTCACCATCAATCAGTCAATACAAGATCGCGGACTTTTCGGGGTAACAAACAATGCGATCATCAAGAACGTCACTCTTACCGGGATTAACTTTATTTTGACTTTCGGCAACGCAGGCGGACTCATTGGACACAGTCTTGGATCAACGCAGGTTACCAGTTGTTCTGCCTCTGGTACAATCAGCGCGTATGAAAAAACCGGCGGCTTGATTGGATGGAGTGACGGTTCCACGTCGGTCTTAAAAAGTTGGGCCAATGTCGCTATTTCTTCGACGTCGCTTGGCGGACTCGGAGGCCTTATAGGTTGGACTTCGGGCGGTGGCGGATCGGTATCCAAAAGTTATGCTCTTGGTCCCATCAACACGCCGGCAAGGGATACAGTTGGAGGGTTGGTCGGTTTCAATTCCGTACCGCTCAGTGATTGTTACGCCACGGGTTCTGTTGCAGGCTTAAATAATGTCGGTGGCTTGGTCGGGATGAATTCCTCTGGAAATATAGATAATTGTTACTCGACAGGACTGGTTAGTGGAACAATTACCGGGGGATTGGTAGGTACTAAACTGGGTGGTACTGTTACTGGTGGTTTCTATGATCTGACGACGAGTGGGCAATCTGACACAGGCAAAGGCGCTCCCGAAATTACTACAAATATGAAAAAAGCTGCGACCTTTACCGGTTGGGATTTTGTGATTATTTGGGATAATGTAGAGACTGTTAGCTATCCATTCTTGCGGTAGCGTTTGGCGGTTCCTTCGGTGACGCTCTACCCCGGCACATATTTGTACCGGGATAGAGCGAAATCCGGAAGCGTGAACGATTCAGGTGCTGATTATTTCTACTTTTTCTCGGGACTAAATTTTTTGCAATCAATATTGGGGATATATTTGTACTGCTTGGTATTTGCGGTAAGTAATAGTTCACTGGTTTGGACTGCTGTTGCTGCGATTAAGGCATCGGCAAGAAACATAAAGTGACTCAAAGAATATTCCTGCACATAAAACAGTGCCCGGGACGATATTTCTTGATCAATCTGAATAATTCGGGTATTCCATCGCCGCATTTGTTTTTGGAATAGTTTAAATTCTTCCTTGTTTTTCATACCCTGAATTATTTCCATATAGGTAACAACAGAAATCGAGAAAGGAACCGCATTCTCGACCACATTCTTGGCTTTTTCGTTTCCCCGGAGATACCAAACAAGAATGTCTGTATCAATAATCAAAAGTGACGCCCCTTTCTGATTTCTCGTACATATTCGTCTATATTTATACTCTGATCATGTTCCTTCCAAAGACCCAAAAAAGAATTTTCATCTGCATCTTGTGTGTGGATACTATCCTTGAGCGGGACGATTTTTGCACAGGCTTTTCCTCTATAAGTGTTTTTTCTCGACATCACAACATTGTGATGCTATGATGTATATATGAGAACTACTGTGACACTGGATGATGATGTGTATAGAATCGCTCAGGCGCTCTCCGAGCAGACCCGCACTTCCCTGGGGACGGTGCTTTCCCGGCTAGTACGGAAGGGACTTTCCCGGGGGTCTGAAAAGCTGGATGATATGGGACTGCCCGGCTTTATGGTTTCGGAGGATACACCGAGTTTCGGTCCCGAAGAGGTGGCACGTGCCGAGGAAGAATGGTGAGCGGTAACTTGCTGGACGTCAATTTTCTGATTGCCTTACTATGGAAAAATCATGTGCAACACGGTGCTGCAAGAGCCTGGCTATCGGCGCATAAAACGGAATCTTTTGTCACCTGCCACCTGACAGAAAACGGACTCATTCGATTGTCCATGAATCCACAAGTCGTAGGGGAAACTGTTGCGTTTGCCGGGGCGTGTGCGGTACTGGAACAACTGAGAAACCATCCCAAACACGTCTTTTGGCCCATGGAAGTGGATTTTCTCTCGCTTACCCACGGAATACCAGTAAGCGGGTATCGGCAAGTTACTGACGCGCTCCTCTTGGGTCTGGCCAAGGCACGAAAAGGACGTCTCGTTACCTTCGATACAAAAATGGCAGACCTTGTCCGGAATACACATCGGATGGAAAGGCATCTGGTGATCGCCGAATTTTAAGAAGTCGTTAGTGCTAAAAGTTTCTGACGTGAAACTGCACAATTATAGGGGGCTATCACGATCAGAAGGCGATGTACAGGCACATGCTATTCAAATAAATGCCGGGAAACAGATATTACGGGCTATGTTGTTTTACATAAATATTAGATTATATGCAGGACGACATGAACCGCCAAGCATGAATCAAGTAAGAAGAGGGCAGTATGGGTAAGAAAGTTCCAAGAATCCAGCCATTATCCACTCCCGACACCGGGACTCCAACGGGCAGCGAGCCCGGCCATGATGCGGAGACCAAATCTTCTCCCGCTTCGAAGAGCTTTTCTATTGTCGGTATTGGGGCTTCGGCTGGAGGTCTCGAGGCCCTGGAGCTCTTCCTCAAGAACGTGCCGCCCGACTGTGGCCTCGGCTTCGTGGTCGTGCATCACCTAGATCCGGACCAAAAGAGCCTCTTGGCAGGGATTCTCCAACACGTCACCGACATGCAAGTAGTGCAGATCACGGACCGGATGCCCGTGGAGCCCGGTCGTGTCCACGTCATTCCGCCCAACTACGACCTGTCCATCCTGAAGGGCCGTCTCCATCTTCTGGAGCCTACCGCCCACCACGGGATCCGCCTGCCTATCGATTCTTTCCTGCGCTCCCTTGCTGACGACCAAGAGGAGCTCGCCGTGGGAGTCATTCTTTCCGGTATGGGTTCGGATGGCACGCTGGGGCTCCGGGCCATCAAAGAGAAGTCGGGCTCGGTCTTCATCCAGGACCCGGCCTCGGCCAAGTTCGACGACATGCCCCAGAGTGCCATCGGTGCGGGTCTGGCCGATGTCGTGGCGAGCGCGGAGGCGCTCCCGAGGTTAATACTGGACTACATCCAACACGTGCCGTTCCTTATTGAGAGGACGGCGGTCGACTTGGCAGACGCGGACCAGAGCGGCCTCGAAAAGGTGATGCTCATACTTCGGGCGCAGACGGGGCACGACTTCTCCTTGTACAAAAAGAACACGCTCTATCGCCGCATCGAGCGCCGCATGGGCCTCCATCAACTTGGCAAGATCGCCGACTACGTCAAGTATTTGCGGGAAAACTCCAAGGAGGCGGAGCTCCTGTTCAAGGAGCTCCTCATTGGTGTGACGAGTTTTTTCCGCGACCCCGAGGTCTGGGAGCAGCTTAAGGCCGAGGTAATCCCCGTCTTGCTATCCGCCCGGCCCTCTGGTGGTATAATGCGGGCCTGGACGGTGGGATGTTCCACCGGGGAGGAGGCCTATTCGCTGGCTATCGTGTTTCGCGAAGCCCTTGAGCGGGTTAACCCGGATGTTCACTATTCCTTGCAGATTTTCGCGACCGACCTGGACTATGACGCCATCGACAAGGCCCGCGCCGGCCTCTATTCCGCCAACATCGTGGCGGACGTAAGCCTCTCGCGGCTCAACCGCTATTTCATGGAGGACGAGCAGGGATATCGGGTGCGAAAGGAGATCCGCGAGATGGTGATCTTCGCGCCACAGAACCTCGTGATGGACGCGCCTTTCACAAAGCTCGACCTCCTGACCTGCCGAAACCTTCTCATCTACCTCGATGTAGAGCTCCAGAAGCGAATCCTTCCCCTCTTCCACTACAGCCTCAACCCCGGGGGTTGTCTTGTGCTGGGGAGCTCGGAGTCCGTCGGGACGTCCACCAACTTGTTTTTCCCCCTGCTCGGCAAGACCAGGCTTTTCAACCGCAGGGAGTCTGTATACTCGGAACCGGTAGTGTTCCCCAGCTCATTCTCCCGCGTCCGCTCAAACCTGGCCGCAACCTTACCCCCGTGGCATGAGGTTCCGCCAGTCCTGCCCAATGTCCAGGCGATTATCGAGGCGCTCCTTTTCCTGCGGTTCTCTCCAGCGGCCGTCCTGTGCACCGAACGGGGAGACATCACCTACGTCAGTGGCAAGACAGGGAAATACCTCGAGCCCGCGGCCGGCAAGGCCAACATGAACGTTTTCGCGATGGCCCGTGAGGGTTTGGGTGGAGCTCTGGAAAAGGCATTCGCGACGGCCAGCCTCAAGGAAAGCGAGGTGACCATCCCCGGCCTGCATGTGGGGACCAATGACGGAATCCAAGTGGTGGATGTCACCGTCATGCGCCTTGCAGAGCCTGCCAATCTTCAGGGAATGATGCTCGTCGTGTTTTCGGACGTGGCCGCGTCACCCATCCCGAAGGACTTGGGCGGTCCCCTTGACCCGCGCACCTATGACCTCGAGGAGGAGCTCAAGCGTAGCCGCGCCGAGCTGCAGGCAACCCGCGAGGAGATGCAGACCTCCGAGGAGGAACTCAAGTCCATCAACGAGGAGTTTCAGTCCACCAACGAGGAATTACAAAGCACCAACGAGGAGTTGACCACCTCTAAAGAAGAGATGCAATCAATGAACGAAGAGTTGCATTCGGTCAACAATGAGCTCCTATCGAAGGTTGACGAACTCCTCAGGTCCAGCGACGACATGAAGAACCTTCTCAACAGTACCAACATCGCCACCCTCTTCCTGGACAGTGACCTCCGTGTGCGGCGTTTCACCAAACAGGCTGCGGGCATCATCAAACTCATCCCTGTGGATATCGGTCGGTCCATCACCGACCTCGTCACTACAATGGATTATGTGGAAATGGAGGATGACGCGCGGAAGGTGCTGGAGACACTGGTCTATTGCGAACGCCAGATCGCGGTGAGCGACGGCCGCTGGCTTTCGGTCCGGATCATGCCCTACCGCACCGGAGACAACCGCATCGACGGGCTAGTGATCACCTTTATCGACATAAGCACGCCCAAAGCCCTCGAACTGACGGTGCGGGAGGCACTCTCGCTCCTGCAAAGCCGCTTCGACAAGACCAACGCGGATCTTGACGCCTCGCTGGCGCTCGAAGACGTCCTGCAGAAGGCGCAGGGCGTCCTGGAGGCCCGCCTCGCGGCCCAGACCATCGAGCTGCGCCAGGTCCAGGAAGACTCGTTGAAGGAAAAAGGGGGAAAGAATTAGTACGAATCCTCTCGTAGCCCCTGCAACTTTGTGCTCCTGGCGGAGGAGCTCTTTGATGACGCGGCGGCTTCTTTACTCAGCTACGACAGCGCCACGTAAATAGTTTCTTGTTTAAGATACAAAGCGGAAAATAACATTGACAAAGTAACTCTATCGCTCCTATCATTTTGTAAGAAAGGGTAAAGACAACATGACGCCTGAATCCTCACCGAATGACGACATCCAATTTCGTCGCCGCGTAGAAGACAGTCTGCCAAGCCCGTCGTCGCAGAGCGAGACACCTCTGTCGACGTATGAAGCACAGAAGCTGGTCAACGAATTGCAAGTGCACCAGATTGAGCTGGAGATGCAGAACGTGGAACTGCGCGAGGCCCAAATCGCACGGGAAGAAGCGCTGGTGCGCTACACCGACCTCTATGATTTCGCCCCGGTAGGCTATGTCACACTGGATAACCAAGGGCATATCCTCCAGACCAACCTGGCGGCGGCCTCTTTGCTCGATCTGGAACGCGCCCGACTGATCGGCAGACGCTTTGGCGCTTTCGTAAGCGACGCGACGCGCCCCGCCTTCAATGTCTTTCTGCAACAGGTGTTTAGCGGCCAATCTCGGCCAACTTGTGAATTTGAACTCGAGCGGGTGGGTCTGCCGTCGTGCACGGTGTTCATTGAGGCCACACTGTCCACCGCTGAGCAACACATTCGCGCCGTGCTGAGGGACATTAGCGAGCGCAAGCTATACGAGCAGGCGATGCTGGAAAAAAACATCGAACTGGAAACCGCAAAAGTGGTAGCGGAAAAAGCCAATCTGGCGAAATCAGATTTTTTGTCCCGCATGAGCCACGAGTTGCGTACTCCCCTCAATGCTATCCTGGGCTTCGCTCAGTTGTTGGAAACCGGGAAGTTGCCGCCATCGCCGGCGCAGAAAAAGTCTATCGACCAGATTCTAAAAGCCGGCTGGCATCTGCTGGCTCTGGTAAATGAAATCCTCGATCTGGCGGTTATTGAATCGGGTAAAGTGTCGATCTCGATAGAACCGGTTTCGCTTAGTATCGTGCTGCGGGATTGTCAGACAATGATAGAGATGCAGGCGCAAAAACGCGGGATAGTCATGACATTCCCACAACTAGAGCAGCACTGCTACGTGCGTGCGGATATGATCCGGCTCAGGCAGGTGATAGTCAACCTGCTGTCGAATGCGATTAAATATAATCGCGACGACGGCGCGGTCATTGTCCAGTGTGTTAAGAACGACGAAAATCGGGTGCGCGTCAGCGTTACGGATACCGGGCATGGCCTGACACCGGTACAGTTGACGCAACTATTCCAGCCGTTCAACCGACTGGGGCGGGAGGCAAGTATCGAGGAAGGTACCGGGATCGGCTTGTTCGTCACCAAACAACTGGTCGTGATGATGGGCGGCACCGTCGGTGTGGAAAGTAGTATTGGTGTCGGAAGTGTATTTTGGTTCGAACTGGAAGCCGAACCTGAGCCGGAATTATTGATGCCGGGTTTGATGGAAGGCAGGAACGTGGAGCCTACTCTGGTGGGGGAGAAGGGGCCGCGCACCTTACTATATATTGAAGACGAACCGGCCAATTTGCTGCTGGTCGAGGAATTGATTACGCGGCGCAGTGATTTGAAATTATTGTCGGCCATCAATGGTTATCTGGGTATTGAGATGGCGCGCGCCTTGCAGCCCGACTTGATCCTGATGGACATTTGCATGCGCGGCATCAACGGTTTTGAAGCCTTGAAACTTCTGCGTGAAGACCCTGCAACGGCTCACATTACGGTTATTGCTCTGTCGGCCAATGCTATGCCTCATGACATAAAGGAGGGGTTAAAGGCCGGGTTCTTCCGCTACTTGACCAAGCCGATCAAAATCGACGAATTCATGGACGCGCTCGATGGTGCGTTGGTGCATATAAACTGCTCTTAAAATTGTTCTTAATTATATTTTTTCCTTTGCGACTTTCAGTGCAAGATCCAGTATATCCATAAACTCCTTCACCTTTATCGGTTTTGTCAGATAACGGAAAAATCCGGCTTCAAGGCCGTGCTCGATAT